>CAJOIP010000029.1 GCA_905234785.1 uncultured Eggerthellaceae bacterium | reverse complement strand
AAACGGCGCCTAACCCGAATGGAAACAGGCCTGCGAACTGCACTTAGTCAGACAGCTGCACTTACCCTGCCAAACCTGCACTAAAGTTGGCAATCAACCTCCTTCACGGCTCATCCAAGCGGCCTAAGGCTGTTTGGATGAGCGAAGGCTGGCCAACATGAAAAAGCCCGCCGAAGCGGGCTTTTGCGTACGGTGAAGCAGAGGTATTAGGCGCGCTCGACCTTGCCGGCCTTCATGCAACGCGTGCAGACGTTGGCCTTGCGGACATGGCCCTTCTCGTCTTTGATGGTGACCTTCTGGATGTTCGGCTTGAACCAGCGGTTCGTCACGCGGTGCGAGTGGCTGACGTTACGACCGGCAGAGGGCTTCTTGCCACAAACTTCGCAAATCTTAGACATGGCTATCAACTCCGTATAACTGCATTTCATCACGGCAAAACGCCGTTTGCCTTCAAACTAGCCAAGAAACTATAGCACACCGCACGCGCGGCATCAAAGATATTTTCCCGTCTTCAAATGCCCTTCACGATGGACGCAGCTGAGCGTAGCGGCAGCTTGCCATCCTAAGCTAAGCGCCGCGAGCGCAGAGTCGAAAGATCTCCCGCATTGCAACGGGGGAGATCCCTCGCTTACGCTCGGGATGACGGGAAACCCGCGACTAAGAAGCGCAGCAAGCATACGCTCAATGTACGCAAGAAGAGCGCTTCTTCTGACACGTTACTATGGCGCACTACCCTACTCGATGACGAGCAGGCGCTTGCAGGTGGGGCAGGTGCCGAGCGGGGCTTCGGCCTTCAACGCGATGAGGCGGCCGCCTTCGATGCCCGTGCGGCAGATGCCGCACGTGTCGTCTTCCAGCTTGCCGATGGCCACGCCGCCGGTCTTCTCGGCAGTCTTCGCGTACAGCTTCGCCAAATCGGGCGCTATGGAAGCCGCCATCTCGTCGCGCTTGGCGGTGCAAGCGCGGATTTGGTCGGCCAGGGCGGTGTCTTCGCCTTCGAACGCCGTGCGCAGGCGCGCTTCCTCGGCTTCGGATGCGGTGATGGCACCTTCGAGCTGGTCGCGCACGCCCTTGATCTTGTCGAGCTGCGCCTGGACCTCGATGCGCTTTTCCGCCAGCGTCTCGCGGCGCTTGGCAACGCCCGCCATTTCCTTGGAATGCGACTCGACCTTGCGGTAATCGGAGCCTGCCGCGTCGATGAGCTCTTGCGCGCGCTCCTGCTTCTCGACGAGCGAGCGGTCCTCGTCTTCGACTTCGGTCATCTCGCCGTCGGCGCGCTTCTGCAGCTCGTATACCTGGTCGAGCTTTTCTTGAATCTCGCCGCGCTTCTTGCGCAAGCGCATGACCTCGATGCGCTGGGGCAATTCGACGCGTTTCTTCTTCGCTTGCATGATTTCCAAATCGATCTTCTGGATTTCGAGCAAGGTCTCGAGGTCTGTGAACTCAGCTTGCATGCGCGTGTCCTTCCACCAGGCTTTTTGGCTTTTTCTATTGTAACCCTTGTCGCATGCTTGCATGCGCTGATTTAGCGCCCCGGACATGCGAAAACGCCCAAGGGAAACGGCCATGCCACCCGATACTAGATGCGCGTGGAATCGGGCGTGGCCCAGTTATCGCCCTGGTCCAAGATGAACACGGCGTCAGGAGCGACGCCCGCGTCGATGGCCGATTGCGCCAGCAGGGCGCACAGAGGCAGCTCGCTCACGTCATGGCCGAGTTCGACGATGGCCAAACCGGCCTGCGCGGCGTCGAGCGCGGCGTGGTACTTCACTTCCCCGCACACGAGGCAATCCGCGCCTGCCAACAGCGTTTCTTCGACGACGTTGCCGGCCGACCCGTTCGCTATGACGACGCTCGAAAGCTGTTTGGCCGTATCGCCCCACACACGGGGCGTACGCCCGAACACCGACGTGCAGCGCGCAGCCAGGTGGGCCAGCTTGAACGGCTTGTCGGCTTCGCGCACGGCGCACAGCTGGCCGTAGCCTTTCTGCCCCGTCGGCTCGACGGGAACGAGGATGCGCTGGAATTCGAGGCTGAGCATGCTCGGCAACAGGCGCGTCGCCGCCGCGCTGACGTCGAGCGCCGTGTGGAAGTTCATGAGTGCGACGCCTTGCGACACCGCCTCGTACACGTTCACGCCCGGCGCGGGCGCCAGCGCGTACGAGGGCGAGAGCACTGCCGGCGGCTCGATGAACGCCGGATGATGGGTCAGCAGCACGTTCGCGTCCGCACGCTTTGCCGCCGCGATGGCATCGCGCGTCACGTCGAGCGCCACGGCCACGCCCTTCACCAACGCTGCGGGGTCGCCCGCGAGCAGGCCCGTGCGGTCCCATTCCTCCGCGTCCTCGCGCGGGAATTGGCCAAGCAGCGCCAGCTCCAGCGCACCCACCGTCAGCGACTTGCGGGTTTTCGCGATGTCGCCAGCCGGCACCTTCGCCAGCTCGCTCGTGTTGCCGTCTTCAATCGGAATCATCGAGGCTCCTTCCCTTCTCAGTGGAACGAGTGGAACCGGTACCTGGTATGCGTTCCGCTCGCTAGTGTACGCAACCCGCAAGCGCTTCAGCGAAGCGTGCGAGGTCGTCTTCGGTGGTGTAACGCCCAAACGAGATGCGCAAGGCACCGTAGGCTTCGTCAGCAGAGATTCCCATGGCGCGCAGGACATGGCTCGGCTCGAGCGAATGCGATGAGCAGGCCGAGCCGCCCGACACGCCGAAGCCCATCATGTCGAGGCGCAGCACGAGCGTCTCGCTTTCGTAGCCGCTGACGAGCACGTGCACGATGTTGGGCAGATAGTCCTGCGAACCAGCCAGCACGTCGACCGTGCAGCGCACGCCGGGAATCGCCTGCAAGCGCTTGCGCAAGCTGTCGCGCATGGCACGTTGCCGGGTCGATTCCGCTTCCAATGCTTCAAGCGCCGCATGAGCTGCCGCGGCAAATCCGACGATGCCGCACACGTTCTGCGTCGTGGAGCGGCGGCCGTCTTCCTGCCCGCCGCCGAGCATCTGCGCCTGAAACGGCGTGCGGGCCTTCAGGTACAGCGCGCCGACGCCCTTCGGCCCGCAAATCTTGTGAGCCGAAAACGACGCCGCATCAACCCCGAGGTCGGCGACGTTCACGGGAACCTTTCCCAGCGCCTGCGTCGCGTCGGTGTGGAACAGGGCGCCGTGCGCATGCGAAACGCGCGCGAGCTCTGCAATCGGCTGCACCGAGCCGACCTCGCTGTTCGCCATCTGCACCGAGACGAGCACGCAACGCCCGTCGAGCGCCGCTTCCAGCGCTTCGTGCGTGATGAACCCGCGCTTGTCGGGCTTCACGTACGCGACCTCGAAACCCTCGTGCGCAAGACGAAGGGCGGGCTCGAGCACGGCCTCGTGCTCGATGGCCGTCGTGACGACGCGCGGCACGAAGCCTTTCCCCTCGCGCTTGCGACGCGCGTCCGCCACGGCATGGGCGATGCCCAACACCGCCGCGTTGTCGGCTTCAGTCGCCCCCGATGTGAACAGCACCTCGTTCGGCCGCGATGCCCCCAGGTCGCGCGACAGCTGCCGACGGGCCAGTTCCATGGCTTCGAACGCGGCACGGCCGGGCGCGTGCAACGAGTTCGCGTTCATGCCGAGCGCGATGTTCGCCAACCCGGGCGCCAGGTACGGCGCCATGGCCTCGGACGCCTCTTCGCCGAGCGGCGCCGTGGCCGCCCAGTCGAGGTACACGTAATTGTCAGAAACGCTTATCGGCACTATCGCCCCTTCATCCCCTGCTTTATTACGCGCGCGAAGCGAGGCGCGCCGCGTTGCCGAGCGCCTCGATTTCAGCCAGAGCGGCTGCGGGGTCATCTGCCGCGTACACGGCGTTTCCGCACACGATGACATCGGCGCCGGCTGCGCACACGCGCTCGACCGTCTTCACGCCGATGCCGCCATCGACTTCGATGAGCAGGCCCTCGTTGCCGGCTTCGCGCGCCATCTGAGCTACGCTTGCAACCTTGGCCTCGCTGCCCTCGATGTAGCCCTGGCCCGAGAAGCCCGGCTCCACCGACATGACGAGCACCATGTCGAGCCGGGCGATGACGTTTGCCAGCGCGTCCACGGTCGTGTTCGGCTTCAACGCCACGCACGCCTTCGCGCCGCCCTCGTGAATCATCTCGACCGCGCGGTCGAGCCACTGCCCTTCCAGCGCCTCGGCGTGCACGGTGAGAATGTCGGCACCCGCCTCGATGAACCACGGAAGCTGCACGAGCGGGTTCGAGATCATCAGATGCACGTCGAGCGGCAGTTCGGTGATGCGCTTCAGCTGCTTCACATGCGGCACGCCGATGGTCAGGTTCGGCACGAAATGCCCGTCCATAACGTCGACGTGCACGTAACCGGCGCCAGCGCGCTCGATGAGCTCGATATCGCTTTGCAGGTTCATGAAATCCGCCGACAGAATCGACGGCGCAATCTTCACAGGCTGAAACATGTCGCCCCCAAGAAACCAGATGACCCTTGACACACTCATTCTAGCGCAAGTCGTATAATGGCAGATGACGGGAGGCAGCATGGCTCAACCGCAATCCACGTACTTCACGTATGCCACGGTCCACGGGCCCATCACCATTCGCGCCACGAAGCGCGGCGTGGCCGAAATAGTGTTCGACCAGGCAAAACTCGAAGGCACATGCGCCGCTACGGATATCACGAACACCGCCGCAACCCAGATTCAGGAATACCTCGCCGGCAAGCGACGCGCATTCGACGTGCCAATGGACGCCGCAGGAACCGCCTTCCAGCAAACCGTGTGGACGGAAGTTTGCGCCGTGCCTTACGGGGAAACGCGCACGGCCGCCGAAATCGCCGAAGCGCTGGACAAGCCGGGCAGTCACCGCTCGGTCGGCACGGCCATCCGGCAAAACAAGCTGGCGCCGATCGTTCCCACCCATCGCATTCCCGTTGCGAACGCCACCGGCAAGCAGGCCAAGATCCTACGCGCCCTGCTCGCGCTCGAGCAGCGATACAAGTAGCGCCCGAGTTGCGAAACAAGCGGCGCCAGACCCGCGGCAACAAATAGCGCCCGTGCTGCGCAGAGGTCAGAACCAGAACAGGGCAACCAGAAGCACCCTTTCCAACTTTGACGCAACGTCCCCGTTGCAATTACGAGTCACGCATAAGCCGCATATTGCTGCATGTTGACATGTTTTCGCAATTTCGTGCAGCGATATCGCCTCCATGTGTATCTCAGGCGCCATATTCTGTTGGAATACGATGCACATGTGCTTCATATCCCTGCAAAGCGATACACACGGAGCCCATATCGCTGCACGAAATGCGAAATCACCTGCTGTGACGCCTGAATACCGAATCAATGCACGGGTTTTCTGCCTTTACGGGCTGGCCGTTGAAGGGCAAGGCGCTTGTTCTGAGGCCGTCTTGAACCGCTTTTCGAAGCCTGCGTGCGACTCGTGGCGAATTGCGGCGCGCTCTCGCATAGCTTTAGGGCTCCGCTAGAATGAAGGGCATGGAACGTACACCCGCATACCCCTCAAGCGACATCGAGCGCAGCTCGCAATCGCGCGTAGGCGAAGCGCGCGGTCGCATTGCGAGCGTGCTCGTCGACTCGCCGGCGTACGATGCGGGGTTCGAGCCGGGGTGCTTCGTCACGTTCGTCGACGGAACGCCGGTGCGCGACGTCATCGACTGGCGCTGGCTGTCGGGCGAAGAGGCCATCACGGTCGGCTACATCGACCTCGATGGCGAAACGGGCGAAGTGGAACTGTGGCGCGAACCGGGGGAAGAATGGGGGTTCGAGTTCGAGGGCCTCGTGTTCGACGACGTGAAGCAGTGCCGCAACGCCTGCACGTTCTGCTTCATGCGCCAGCTGCCGGCCGGCATGCGCCCGTCGCTTTCCCTGCGCGATGACGACTTCCGCCTGAGCTTTTTGGTGGGAACGTTCGTCACGCTGACGAACCTTACGCCTGAAGACGAGCAGCGCATCATCGAGCAACGCATATCGCCCTTGCGCGTGTCGCTGCAGGCGAGCAACCCCGACGTGCGCCGACGGCTCATCGGCAAGCATGCGCAACATGGGCTGGATGCGCTCGACCGCCTGCTCGGCGCCGGCATCGAGTTCCATGCGCAGATCGTGCTGGTGCCGGGCGAAAACGACGGCGACGCCCTTGCCGAAACCCTCGCCTGGGCGTACGAGCGCCCGGGGATCCTGGGCATCGGCATCGTGCCGCTGGGTTACACAAAGCACCAGACAATGTTCGACCACAGCTTCAACGATGCGCAAGCTTCGCGTGCGGTCCTCGACCTCGTTGCGCCCTTCCAGGCAAAAGCGCTGCGGGAACGCAGCATCCCCTGGGTGTACGCCGCCGACGAGTTCTATCGCAACGCCTACCGCGACGACCTGTTGGAACACCTTCCGCCCGCCAGCTTCTACGGCGATTTCCCGATGTTCGAAGACGGCATCGGCATCGTCCGCTCGACCGTCGACGAATGGGAGCAGGCGGAAACAGGCGGCGCAATCCAGCGTTGCGCCGCAGCCCTGCGCGAACGCGGCGCGGTCGCCCGCATGATAGCAGGCACCGCCCAACGGGAATTCCTCGCCCCGCTCATCGCCTCCTCCGGCATCGCCGACGTCTTCCAGCCCCTCTACGTCGAGAACGCCTACTTCGGCGGCAACGTCGACGTAACGGGCTTGCTCGTCGCAGATGACATCGACGAAGCGATAAAGCATGCAAGGAATAGCATGCTTTCAACTGCGAGCTCGGCAACGGTTCGGAAGGGGGAAGGGGGTGACGCGCGCAGTCCCGCAGCGACTGAAAATGTCCAGTGGACATTTTCACAAAGCGAGGACTGTTTGAGCACGCACCCCCTCCCCCCTTCCGAACCGTTGCCGAGCCCAACCAGCCTCTTCCTCATTCCGCGGGTCATCTTCAACGACGACGGCATCACGCTCGACGGCCAAACGCTGCAGGATATGGAGAAGACAACGGGCCAAACCCTGCACATGGTATCCTGTACACCTGCAGAATACTTCGAGCAAATCAGCGCGATCATCGCGGGTTAGGATTTCATCATGGCATTGCCCCTCGTGGCCGTCGTCGGACGGCCGAATGTCGGCAAGTCGACGTTCGTCAACCGCATCATCGGCGCAGACGACGCCATCGTGCACGAGATGCGCGGCGTCACGCGCGACCGCTCGTACCACGAGGCCATCTGGAACGGCGTACCCTTCACGGTCGTCGACACCGGCGGTATCGAGATGGGCAGCGACGACGACTTCCAGATGTCGATCAGCAACCAGGCGTTCACGGCCACGCACGAAGCCGACGTCATCGTGCTGATCGTCGATTCGCGCACGGGCATCAACGCCGACGACGAGCAGGTTGCGCGCATGCTGCGCAAGTCGGGAAAGCCGGTGCTCGTGGCAGTGAACAAGCTCGACACGCCGAACCGCTACGACGATATGTACGAGTTCTACCAGCTGGGCCTGGGCGATCCGTGGCCGATCTCGTCGATTCACGGCCATGGCACGGGCGACCTGCTCGACGAGGTCGTGCGCTTGCTGCACGAGACGGGCGCGGTGGAACGGGCGACCGAGGCCGAGGATTCAGGCGTGAACGTCGCCATCATCGGCCGCCCGAATGCGGGCAAGTCGTCGCTCACCAACAAGATGACCCAGGGCGAGCGCTCCATCGTGTCGGACGTCGCCGGCACCACGCGCGACGCCATCGACACGCCGGTCGAACACGACGGCAAGCGCTACACCATCGTCGACACGGCGGGCCTTCGCCGCAAGAGCCAGATCGACGAGGACGTGGAATACTACGGCTTCGTGCGCGCCATGCGCGCCATCGACCGCGCCGATGTGGCAGTGCTCGTCATCGACGGCACGCTGGGCCTCACCGACCAGGACCAGCGCGTGGCCCGGTTCGCGCACGACCGCGGATGCGCGCTCGTCATAGCGCTGAACAAGTGGGATATCGTCGACGGCCCCGAGGCCAAAGCCGACGTGCGCGAGCGCGTGGAAGACCGCATGATGTACGTCGGGTACGCGCCGGTCGTGGCCATCTCGGCGCTCACGGGCAAGAACGTGCACCGCATCTGGGAGGCCATCGACAAAGCCTACGAGAACTTCACGAAGACCGTTCCCACCAACCAGCTGAACGCGTGGCTCGCCGACATCCGCGAAACGGGGCACACCATCACGAAGGGCAAGGCCATCCTGCGCATGAAGTACGTCACGCAGACCGGCACCTGCCCGCCCGTGTTCACGTTCTTCGCGAACCGCCCCGACATCGTCGACGACAACTACGAGCGCTACCTCGAGAACAACATGCGCAAGCACTTCGACCTCGTGGGCACGCCCATCCGCTTCAAATTCAAGAAGAAGGACTAATCGACCATGGCATACGTACTCGTTTTCGCCATCGCCTTCTTGCTGGGCTCGATTCCGTTCGGCCTGGTCATTTCCAAATTGTTTTATGGGAAGGACCTGCGCGACGAGGGATCGGGCAACATCGGCACGACCAACGCCATCCGCTCGATGGGCAAGGTCGGCGGCTATGCGGTGTTCGTGCTCGATTTCGGGAAGGGCCTGCTGTCGGGCCTCGTCGCCACATGGGTGGGCGGCGCGTTCGGGCTCGATGCCGCGGGCGTGCACACGCTGACGGCGCTCGCGTTCTTCGGATGCACGTACGGCCACATCTTCAGCCCCTGGCTGGGCTTTAAGGGCGGCAAGGGCATCGCGGTTGCCGTGGGATGCCTGTTCGTGACGTTTGGGCCGGTGGGCGCCATCATTGAGCTTGCGGTATTCGCCGTTTTGGTCGTGGTGACGAAGTACGTCTCGGTCGGCTCCATCGCCGCCGCGTTGGCTTGCCCGGTTCTCGCGCTGTTCTTCTTCTGGGGCGATGTGCCGGGTTGGCTTCTGTGCGCCATCGTCGGGTTCACCGTGGTGTGGGCGCATCGCGGCAACATCGAGCGCCTGCGCGCCGGCACCGAGCGCCGTATCGGGAGCAGCAAGGAAAGCGCGTCCTAACGACAACCCGCTTACAGCGCTTTTAAGAACTGCACGACGGCGGAGATTTGGTTTTCGGGCGTCGAAGCGCCGGCGGTCACGCCGATGGTCTCGCAGCCTTCGAACCAGGCTGGGTCGATTTCGTCAGCGGATTCGATGTGGAACGCGCGCGGGCAGGCTGCTTCGCAGATCTCGGCGAGGCGCGTGGTGTTCGAGGAATTGCGCCCGCCGATGACGACCATCGCATCGACTTGGCCGGCCAGGTCCGCCGCAGCATCTTGGCGCAGGCGCGTGGCCGAGCAGATGGTCCGCTTCACAATGGGCTCGATGCCCTGGGCGCGCACGGCCTCGACAACGGCGTCGAGGTTCTCGCGGCGCTGCGTGGTCTGCACGACGATGCCGATGGGCGCGCGCAAATCGGTGGGCACCGCATCGGGTGACGGAACGACGTCGACCTTCGTGCCCTCGCGTTTCGCGTAGGCGCGCAAGCCCTCGACCTCGGGATGGCCTTCCTCCCCCACGACGATGACGCGGCAGCCCCCGTTCGCCAACTCGGCGGCGGCCCGTTGCGCGCGAGCGACATGCGGACACGTGGCGTCGACGACGTTCAGGCCGCGTCCGGCCAGGCTCTCGTGCACGTCGGGCGTCACGCCATGGCTGCGGATGATGACCGTCCCCGCGGAAACGTCTTCGGGCGCGGCGGCCACGTGCACGCCGACGGCGTCAAGCTCGGCGACGACGCCGGGGTTGTGAATGAGCTGGCCAAGCGTATGCACGGGGCCAGAGCCCTCGGCGGCGTCGTGCGCCATGTCGAGCGCGCGCTGCACGCCATAACATGCGCCGGCGTTTTCAGCGAGAACAACGTTCATGCGCAACCTCTCCTTTTGCCAGCCAGCGATTACATCCAAAGGGACTTAAGGCTGTTTGGACGACGGTTACTTCAGCAATGCGGCGACTTCGGCGCTCGCCAGGCGCGGAATGGGATGCTCGGCGAACGCCTGCGTGAAGTCCTTGTCGTCGGGGAACAGCGCGACCATGTCGACCTCTTCGGGAGCGACGTGCTGGAACAGGGCGAAGCACTCGCGCAGGGCGTACCACACGCATCCGTCGAGGCGGTCGTCTTTGGGCAAGAAGTCGAAGTCGGACAACATGACTGGATTGCCGAACTCGGTCGTGATCTTGGGGAAGCGCAGCCGCTCGCCCTTCACCTTCACCTTGTCGACGTTGTGCACGGCCATCGGCAAGATGGGCGCCTTACCCATGCGCGCGATGAGCGCCGCGCCGCCGTGGACGCGTGGCTTGGCCGAGCCCTTCCCGCGGCGCGAGCCCTCGGGCATGATGCAGACGATCTCGCCGTTCTTCAGCATGCGCGACGCGCGCTTCACGGCCGTGCGGTCGGCGGAGTCGCGCTTGATGGGAAACGCGCCGATGTGCGCGAAAATCCAGGCCAGCGCAGGGTTCGCCTCAAACAGCGAGTCGCGGGCGATGAACCGCGGCCAGTACTTCGGGCGGATGGAGAGGTACATGAACACGACGTCGAGATACGACGTGTGGTTGCTGATGACCACGACGCCCGACTTCTCGGCGAGCTGGTACAGGTTCTCGCGGCCATGCACCTCGTAGCGGTACAGCACCTTGCAGATGCCGGCGACCGTGCTGACGATGACGCGCGCGGGAACACGGCTGATGCGCTTCTTGCCGTTGTCGTATTCGTCGACGCCGAAGGGGCTGTCGAACAGCTCGGCGTATTGCTCTTCGATTGCGTTCTTTTGAATGTCGGCCATGTTAAATCCGAATCTTCTTGGCGCCGTTGAGATGAGATCCATCACATCCGGTTATCGCGGTTGACGGGCGCGATGAATCGCGCCCCTACGGGGGGGATTACCCTTCCTGGGCCTTCCGGGCCAGGTCGCAAATGCACGCGACGACTTCGTCGATCGTCATGTCGGACGAATCGACGTGCACGGCGTCCTCGGCGGGCTTCAGGGGCGATGCGGCGCGCGACGAATCGTACTCGTCGCGGCGGATGATGTCGGCGAGCACCTCGTCGAAATCGGTGGAACCCACGCCGCGCTGCTCGTTCTGCAGCACGCGGCGGCGGGCGCGCGCTTCGTCGCTTGCCGTGAGGAACACCTTCACCTCGGCATCGGGAAACACGACCGTGCCGATGTCGCGGCCTTCGACCACGTAGTTGCCGGAACGCCCGATGCGCTGCTGTTGGGCGACGAGCGCCTCGCGAACGGCGGGAACGGCGGACACGGGGCTGACCGCGCGGTCGATTTCGGCTGTGCGGATGGCCAGCGTGACATCCTCGCCGCCGATGGAAACGCCGATGGGCGACGGATTGCCGGGCTCGTGCGTGAAGCCGATGTCGTAGGTGCGGGCGATTTCGCCGAGCGCGTCGGCGTCGTCGAGCGCCACGCCGTCATGCACGGCTTGCCAGGCGATGGAACGGTACATAGCCCCCGTGTCGAGGCACGAGAACCCCAGCTCGGTTGCGACGAGCTTCGAAACGCTCGACTTGCCGGCCCCGCTTGGGCCGTCGATGGCGACGATCATCGAACCAGCTCCTCCATGTCGCGCAGGAAATCGGGATAGCTCACGTCGACGCTGTCGAAGTTCGTGACCTTCACGGGCACGTTGCCCGTCAGCCCCACGAGCGACCAGGTCATGGCCAGGCGGTGGTCGCCGCGCGAGTCGAACACGAGGCCTTCCGGCACCTTCAGGTCGGGCTGGCCCTCGATGAACAGGTCATCGCCTTCGGTCCATGCGTCCACGCCCAGCTGCGCCAAGCCGGTGACGATGGCGTCGAGGCGGTCGGATTCCTTCGCGCGCAGCTCCTCGACGTTGCGGAACACCGTGAGGCCCTGGGCATGCGCAGCCACGAGCGAGAGCACCGGCACCTCGTCGACGAGGCTGGCGATCTTGTGGCCGGGAATCTCGCAGCCGTGAAGGCGTCCGGTATGGCATGCGGAGATGATGCCGTACGGTTCCTTGCCCGAGCTGCCCGTGCGCCGCGTGGTGACGTCGGCGCCCATCTTCTCGAGCGTGATGAGGAAGCCCGTGCGCGCAGTGTTCAGGCTGACGTTTTCAATCTGCACGGCGCTGCCCGGCTTAAGCAGGGCCGCGCACGCGATGAAGGCGGCCGACGACGGGTCGCCGGGCACCTGGATTTCAGCGGAATGCATCTTCGCCGGGCCAGCCACGCGCGCCGTGCGCTCGCCGGCCGTGGTTTCAACGCCGTATTCCGGCAGCATGAGCTCGGTGTGGTTGCGCGAGACGCTCGGCTCGTTCAGCTCGGTGACGCCGTCGGCGTACACGCCGGCCAGAAGCACGGCGGTCTTCAGCTGGGCCGAGGCCATCGGCGAGTTGTACGTGATGGCGCGCAGGTTCTTGCAGCCGTGCTCGGTGATGGGAAGCGTTTCGGCGCCTGCGGGGTCGAATTCCACGCCCATCTTCATGAGCGGCGCGGTGATGCGGCGCATCGGACGCTTCGAAAGCGACTCGTCGCCCTCGATGCGCACCGTGATGTCCCACGGCGCGAGCACGCCCATCAGCAGGCGCGCCGTCGTGCCGGAATTCGCGCAGTAAATCGGCGTGTCGGGTTGCGTCGGGCCCGCTTCGCCCCACCCTTCCACGCCGCCGGCGAGGCTGCCGTCGGGCTGTTTCTCGAGCGACACCTTCGCCCCGAGTTTCTGCACGGCTTCGATGGAGGCGCGCACGTCGGACGAGTCGAGCACGCCGAGCAGGCGCGACGTTCCCTCGGCCATCGCCGAGAACAGGATGGCACGGTGCGAAATCGACTTGTCGCCCGGCACGCAGCACGAACCGCCGAGCGGCCCTGCCAGCGGTTCGATGATGCGCGGTTCGCTTATGGTAGTCATGACGCTCTCCTTCACGACAAAACGCCAGGAAATTGCCTTACCCTCATATTACACGTTTACACGTGAATGTGTTCCTTCGGCTCGAGCGGCGCGAACGACACCGCATAGCCCGCGCCGATGAGCTTGGCGGAAAGCTGGCCGATGTCGCCCTCGTCGGTGAGGATCATGGAAAGGAACGCCCGGTCCTCGGTGACGTGGTCGATTTCGATCGACTGGATGTTGCAGCCGACCTCGCTGGCGATCGTGGTGGTTTCGGCCACGGCGCCAGGGTGGTTGGAAATGGGAATGCGCACCTCGAGCAGGCGCTCGGACGAGGGAACCCACGCCGCCGGCAGCGAGCGGCGTACGTCGGCCGCGTCCTTCAGCAGCTTCGTCAGCGTTTCACGATCGCCCGCTTTGAGCGCGTCGGCGAACGCGCCCAAGATGTCGAGCATGTCCGCAAGGCCCGCCTTCACCTGCTCGGCGTTGTCGAAGGCGATGCCGCACCACAGGTCGGGCGAGCCGGCTGCGATGCGCGTCGTGTCCTTGAAGCCACCGGCCGCCAGCCGCATGACGGTTTGCTGCTCGTCGGCCGCGCGCGCGGCCAGCGTGACGAGCGACGACGCCACGAAATGCGGCACGTGGGAAACCACGGCCACGGCGCGGTCGTGCTGGTCGGGCGCGATGATGATGGCGCGGGCGCCGAGCCCGGTCACGAGCTCGTGCAGCGCGGGAATGTGGTCGGGCGGCGTGTCCTCGCCGGGGCAGAGGATCCAATACGCGCCCTGGAACAGGTCGTTACGCGCGCCGTCGATGCCGTTCACCTCCGAACCCGACATCGGATGCCCCGGCACGAAGTTCTGCGGGTAGCGCAGCGTGGCGGCTGCCATGGCCGTGACGCGCTCCTTCGTGGATGCCGTATCGGTGACGATGCCCGCATAGCCGCTGTCGGCGATGGCTTGAAAGTACGGCTCGTCGGCGTCGACCGGCGTCGCCAGGATGACGAGATCGCACGCGCCTTCCAAGGCCTTCGCGAATCCGTCGTTGTCGTACGCCTCGTCGACAAGGCCCTTTTCGACGGCGAGCCTGCGGGTGCGCTCGTCGATGTCGATGCCCGTCAGGTGCACCTCGGGCCACGCCTCGCGCACGGCCCCCGCAATTGAGGCGCCGATCAGCCCCATTCCCACGATGACGATGTTCTTGAACACGCTATCCTCCCCGCGTCGGTTTCTCGATTTCATTCTACCATCCGTCCGCTCGGGCGCAGGCGGGCCCTTCGGGACACGCTGAGGCTAACCGCTCCTCGTTACGGCAGAGCCGCTGCGGAACTCGCTCGCTGCGCTCGCTCAGGCAGTCCTCGCAAAACCGCTCTGCCTCCACTCGTCGCAGCCTCAGAGAGTCCGGAAGGGACCGCCTGCGCTCGAGCTACTCCGCCAGAATTGCTACTGGGTGATGAAGGGCTGGTGCTTGTCTTGGCGGGCGAGAAGGCTGCTCGCGATGCCGAGGACGGCGGTGAGGAAGACGGCGGGCGGGACTTCGAACACCGTGAACGTCAGGCCGAAGCTCTGCTCGAAGAGCGCCGTGTACTGAATGTTCAGCAAGATGACCGCGATAGCCCACGCCACGGCCACGCCGCCGGCGATGAAGCCGCTGATGATGAGCCGACGCGAATCGCGCAGGCCGATGACCGATTGGAAGAAGCGCACGACGAGCAGCAGAACCGCCGCGCCCCACAGCATCAGGAACACGGCCCACACGGGACTATACCAGCCGGCACCGGTTATCGCATCGAGGAACTCGGCCATCTCGCCGGCCGCGTACATCGGGAACAGGAAGTCGCCCTGCTGGATGTACAGGCCGAACATCCACGAGAACTCGGCGAGGATGTTGATGCCCGGCGCGTGCAGCCACGGGAAGAACATGCACACGGCCGCGAGCACCGCCGTGATGCGCGCCGCCACGCCCATGCCGGTGATCTTCAGGCGCGAAACCTTCTTGCGCTTGGAAGGGGGCTCGGGGCGCAGCGCCAAATCGGCATCGTCTTTACGACTGCCTTGTTTCGCCATAGCCCTCACCCCTTCCGCTTCGCGTCAGCGCGGCGACTTCGTCATCTGACAGGATACGCCACTTCCCCGGTTTCAAGTCGCCCAACTTCAAGGGGCCGAACGATTCGCGGTGCAGGCTGACAACCGGGTCGCCCACGGCTTCGAACATGCGCTTCACCTGATGGTAGCGCCCCTCGTGAATCGTGATCCGCACGAGCTTTCGGCCCTCGTCCGCGAACACCACCTCGGCGGGCTGCGTCGGCCCGTCATCGAGCTCGGGGCCTTCGCGCAGCTTGCGGGCAGCCTCGTCGGAAAGCGGCTTCTTCACGCGCGCGAGGTAGGTCTTGGAAACGTGGCGGCTGGGATGCAGCAACGCGTTTCCCAACTCGCCGTCGGTCGAGAACAGCAAAAGGCCCGTCGTATCCGCGTCGAGACGGCCGATCGGGTACAGGCCGGGATACTCATCGGTTGGAACGAGATCGGCCACGATGGGCTTATCGGATTGCGCTTTCATGGTGGTGATGACGCCCGCCGGCTTGTGAAGCATGATCGTAATCGGGCCGTCGGACAGCCGCACGACCTTGCCATCGACTGCAACCTCGTCGATGCACGGGTCGACCTTGCTGCCAAGCTCGGTTACCACTACCCCGTTCACGGTGACGCGCCCCGCCGTCATGAGGTTTTCAGAGCCACGGCGAGAAGCAGCACCTGCCCGGGCTAAAAACTTCTGCAACCTCATGGGAACGATACGGGTTGAACCCGCACCTTCTTCTATCGGATTCTCGGCTGCAGGGTGCGGGGTGCTCGCCGCTTGCGCAGGCGAACGTCCTAATTCTTTCACAGATTTCTCCATTCGCCGAGCAGCTGTAGGCGAGCACCCCGCACCCTGCAGCCGAGAATCCACTTCTCTATTCGTCATCTGTGTTAAACGTCAGTTGGTCGAAATCGATCTTCTCGACGACGCCGAGCAGGCTCGCTTGCGCATCAGCCACCATCTGCTCGGGCGAGGGCAAGTCGCGCTCGTCGGGAACCGTTTCAGCGGCAGCCGGGGCCCCAAGGCGCTCGCGGATGAGCTGCGCCGTCTTCTCGTCGGGTGCGAACTCTTCCAAATCGGGGAGGTCAGCAGGCGAGCGCAAGCCATACTGTTCCAGGAACGTGCGCGTCGTCGCATACAGCGTCGGATTGCCCGGCGTGTCGGCCGTGCCGGCCTCGCGCACGTACCCGCGTTCGACGAGCGTGTTCAGGGGACCATCGGACGTCACACCGCGGATGGCGGAAATCTGCGCGCGCGTGACCGGCTGCGAATACGCCACGATGGCGAGCACTTCCAGAGCCGCATTCGACATGCGGCGCGTGTCCCACGACAGCACGTACTGTTCGATGAGCTCATGGTAGGCCGGATGCGTGTACAGCCGCCAGCCGCCCGCGACCTCGCGCAACTGGATGCCCCGCGACCCGTCTTCGAGCTGCTTTTGCAGGGATTCCAAGGCGAGCGATATCTCCTCGACGTTCTCGTCGAGCATCTTCGCCAGCGTCAGCGCGCTCACCGGCTCGTCGGACACGAACAGCAGCGCCTCGAGCGCGGCGGGCAGATGCTCTAAATCGATTCCCTCAAACATGTCGTCCCTTCATTCGGCCTTCGTCAGGCAAACGCCGTTCTGTCATTCCGAGCGAAGCGAGGAATCTCCCCCGTTGGAAGCGCTGGATATCCTTCGCATTCGGCTCAGGAAGGCAAATTAGCACTTGGCATTGCATCATTCGTCGTCTTCCTCGCCGAACACGAGCTCGCCGGAACCTTCGATATAGTCGATCTGAATGTCGCCGAACTGCTCGTCTTGGCGCACACGCACCATCGAGCGCTTGTACAGCTCGAGCACCGCCAGGAACGTGACGACCACGATGGGCGTGGGCGTCGTGTCGTTCACAAGCTCCGAGAAGCTCAGGTGCTTGCGGTTCATAATGCGCGAATGCAGCGCGCGCACATGCACTTCCACCGGGATGGGCTTGGCGGCGATGTGCTCCGATTCCAGCAGCGCGATTTCGCGACGCGCGTACGCCTCGGCCGCAAGCTGCGCCAGCGCATCGAGCGATACGTCACGCAGGAAATCGGGCATAACGCGCGTGAACATGGGATCGGGCCCGAACGGGCGCCCATGCAGGCGCGCCTGGGCCTGTTCGCGCCCTTCCAGCATGGCGGCGGCGTTCTTGAACTTCTTGTATTCCAGCAAGCGCGCCACCAGGATGTCGCGCGCCTCGTTGGGCGCGAGCTCGGCGATTTCCTCGTCGGTTTCATCCTTGTCGCGCGGGATAAGGCTCGCGGCCTTTATCTCGAGCAGCGTGGATGCCACGAGCAGAAAGTCGCTCGCCACATCGAGGTCGACGATGCTGACCTTCGCGATCTCCTCCAGATACTGGTCGGCGATATCAGCGATGTTGATGGAGCCGATGTCGACGCGCTGCCTGCTGACGAGGTACAGCAGGATGTCGAAGGGGCCTTCGAAGTTGTCTGTGCGAACGCGGTACGACATAACGTCCTAAAACGGGAATACGAGGTCGAATAGATTGTACGCCGTCAAGTCGAGGTACGCGCCGATGGGGTTCACGTGCAGCACCTGGGGAACGAGGATGACGACCACGAGGAAGATCGGCAGCGCGTATTGCTGGATCTTGTAATACGTCGGCAGGTACTTCACCGGGCAGAAGAACGCGAAGATCGACGAGCCGTCGAGCGGCGGGATGGGCAAGATGTTGAAGAACATGAGGAACAGGTTGATGAGCACGTAGTATGGCAAGAAATACAACATGAAGTAGCCGAGCAGGTCGGTTGAGCCGGTCGTCGTCATGAGCGCATAGCTTGCCATGATGCTTGACTTGGCGCCGAGCCACACGGCCCACGCGATACCCGTTCCCACGGCAGCCTGCAGCAAGTTCGCGGCGGGCCCGGCCAAGCCCACGATGAGGTCGCCCTTGCGCGGGTTCTCGAAATACTGCGGGTTGTACGGCACCGGCTTGGCATATCCGAAGATGGGCATGTTCAGAAGCATGAGCATGAGCGGCATGAGCACCGTCCCGAACGGGTCGATGTGGCGAATCGGGTTGAATGACAGCCGACCCTGGCTTTTCGCCGTCGGGTCGCCCAGCTTGTACGCCGCAAACGCATGGCCCATCTCGTGCAGCACGATGGCCGGCACGAACGCCAGAATGGAGCATATGACATATGGGATGGAGATTCCGCTCATGCGCCTATGATACCCGACTACGCAGGTGGCAGCGGCGCCCTTCACGTAAACCGAATGAGCACCAAACGGCATCCAAAGTGCCTAAGGCTGTTTGGATGAGCTTAAGCGGTTGTCAACGCTCCTTTGACAAGGGTCAGATTCCATTGACGCCGCAGGTAACACGATATGACCTCAGAGGCGTATAATGAAACGACTGATGTGCTTATCGAGAAAGGAAGCCCACATCATGATGGAGTTCACCGTATTCTTCGTCCTGCCCTTCGACGAGACCGTTCCCCAGGGCTCGGGCGATGAAGCCATAGAACGCGTGAAGGCTATCAAGAACGAAGCCGAAGAGAAATGCCTGGCCGCTTACAGGACCATTCTCCCCGAGGAGAAGAAACAGAGCCACAAGGCATGGGCGCAAAGCCGCATCGACCTTGAAACGCGTGTCATAGGCGTGAGCCTGCGCCTTCCCATCGAGAAGGGCGCCGAGCACGACCTGGTCGCCGCCGTCACGCAAGACGATTTCCTGTACTGGGATTTCAAGGAGCTCATCGGCGCGATGACCGCCATGGAAGAAGCGGTCTCGAAGGTCGCCGCCGAATACGGCGCCACCCCCCACACGGCGTTCAGCGACGTGAAGTACCACTTCTAAAGCAGCGCAAAACCACTTCATAAGAAAGAAACCCGCCAGGAATCCTGGCGGGTTTCTCTTTTGCGCTGTAGCAGGCGTTCTTACTTGAAGAACCCTTCATAGTTGTACATCTTCAGCTGGCTTTCCAGCTTGGTCATGGTGTCGAGCGCAACGCCGATCATGATGAGGATCGACGTGCCGCCGAACGCCTGGATGAGCTGGTTGCCCGTGAAGAAGAACAGGATGGACGGCACGACCGCGATAACCGCGATGTACAGGCCGCCCGGCAGCGTGATGCGGCGCATGACGTTCTTGATGTAGTCCGTCGTGGCCTTGCCCGGACGGATGCCCGGGATGAAGCCGCCCTGCCTGCGGATGTTGTCCGACGTCTCTTCGGGGTTGAACACCATGGAGGTGTAGAAGTACGCGAAGAAGACGATGAGCGCCACTGTGAGGATCCAGTTCAACCAACCGGTGGAGACCGCGTCGGCGAACACGTTCAGCCAACCCACGTTGAACAGCGCCGCCAGCTGCGCCGGGAAGTAGATGATGCAGCTCGCGAAGATGATGGGGATGACGCCCGCAGCGTTGACCTTCAGCGGGATGTACGTGTTCTGACCGCCCATCATGCGACGACCCTGAACGCGCTTGGCGTAGTTCACGGGAATGCGGCGCTGAGCGCGCTCCATGAAGATGATGGCCGGGATGCACGCGAGAACCACGAGCAGGATGAGGACCGTGATGGCGATGCCCATGCCCATGTCGGCCGTCAGGTTGATGGAGCTGAAGATAGCCGACGGGACGCGCGACACGATGCTGATGAAGATGATCAGCGACATGCCGTTGCCCACGCCGCGCTGCGTGATGAGCTCGCCCATCCACATGATGAAGGCCGTGCCCGCCACGAGCGTGAACACGATGACGATGCTGGTCAGCCAATGCGGGACCGCGTCGCTGAACACGACGCCGTACTGCGTGGACTGGAACAGCAGCAGGTAGCCGATGGCGTTGATGAGACCCAGGCCCAGCGTGAGGTAACGGGTGATCTGCGTGATGCGGCGACGACCCGTCTCGCCTTCCTTGGCCCAGCGGCCCACCGCCGGGATGACGCCCTGCATCAGCTGCATGATGATGGATGCGGTGATGTAGGGCATGATGCCGAGCGAGAACACCGAGAAGTTCGACAACGCGCCGCCCGTGAACAGGTCGAGCATCGTCATGGAAACGCCACCGGCGCTCGCCTGGTTCGTGTCCATGAACGCAGTGGCGAACTGGTTAAACGGGATACCCGGAACCGGCAAGTAAGCGCCCACGCGGTACAGCGCCAAGATGGCGAGCGTGAACAGGATCTTCTTGCGAAGCTCCGGTACCTTGAATGCGTCGATAAGCGAACTTAGCAAGGCTCTTCAACCTTTCCGCCCGCAGCCTCGATCTTGGCCTGCGCGGTCTTCGAGACCTTGTCGACCTTGACCGTGAGGGCCTTGGTCAGGTCGCCGTCGCCGAGAACCTTGACCAGCTTCTCGTACTTCTTGATGATGTTCTTCTCGATGAGGCTGTCGCGGTCGACGACGTCGCCGGCCTCGAAGCGCTCTTCCAGCACCTTCACGTTCACCGGCACGTATTCCACGCGGTTGATGTTCGTGAAACCGGGCAGCTTCGGGAGACGACGCGCCAGAGGAGTCTGGCCGCCTTCGAAGCCCGCACGCTTGCCGCCGCCAGCGCGGGAGAGCTGGCCGTTCTCGCCGCGGCCGGCCGTCTTGCCGGTGCCGGAACCAGGACCACGGCCCACGCGCTTACGGGCATGACGCGAACCGGGTGCCGGATGAAGATCTTTGAGTTCCATTTCGTTTCCTTTCGCTATACGGGGGTTCCTCCCCCGTGCTGGCAGCTCGCTCGCCAGCAAACTCCTTCGGGATTATATCCCGCCTTAAACAATGCATCGATGTCATTCCGAGCGGAGCGAGGAATCTCCAACATCCCTATCGGGGGAGATCCTTCGACTCCGCGCTTCGCGCTCCGCTCAGGATGACAACCCTGGGAAACGTTTTGCACTCCGCACAGAATGACACCAATAATGCAACTCTCTTAAAGCTCCTCAACTTCAATGAGGTGCTTGACTTTAAAAATCATGCCACGCACAGATTCGTTGTCGACGATGTCGTGCGTCTTGCCGATGCGGCCGAGGCCCAGCGACTTCAGGGTCTGGTCCTGGTCGTACTTGCGGCCGATCTGGCTTTTAACCTGCGTCAAGCGCAGCATCTTCTGCTCTGCCATTGTTCAGCCTCCTTTACGCCTGCTCGGTGACGTCCACCGCAGCGGCCTTCTTCTCCGCACGTCCCCAGATGTAGTCGACCGAAACGCCGCGGCGCTCGGCAACCTGCTCGGGGCTCTGCATGTTCTTCAAGCCCTCGGCCGTCGCCTTCACGATGTTCATGGCGTTGTTCGTGCCGAGCGACTTCGTGATGACGTCGGTGACGCCCGCGAGCTCCATGACCGCACGCACCGGGCCGCCGGCCTTGACGCCGGTACCGCGGATGGCGGGCTTGATGAGCACGCGGCCCGCGCCGAACTCGCCCATGATGTCATGGGGAACGGTGCCTTCGGGCGTCAGCGCCACGTGGAACATGTTCTTCTTGGCATCCTCGACGCCCTTGGAAATGGCGGTCGGGACTTCCTTGGATTTGCCCAGGCCAACGCCGACGTTGCCCTGGCCGTCGCCGACGACCACGAGCGCGGTCAGCTGCATGCGGCGGCCGCCCTTCACGGTCTTGGCGACGCGCTTGATGGTGACGACGCGTTCCTGAAGCTCGGGAACGTTCGATTCCTGCTGTTTCTGATTACGAGGCATATCGCTATTCCCTTTCTAGAACTTCAGTCCTGCTTCGCGGGCGGCATCGGCAACGGCCTTCACGCGGCCGTGGTACAGATGGCCACCGCGGTCGAACACGATTTCGGTGATGCCGGCCTCGATGGCCTTCTTGCCGATGATCTCGCCGAGGGCGGCAGCGCCTTCGACCGTGCCGCTCTTCTTGCCCGTCTCCTTGAACTCGGGGCCGAGCGTCGACACGCCGATGAGCGTCTTGCGAGCCACGTCGTCGATGATCTGGACGTACACGTTGTTGTTGGAACGCGTCACGCACATGCGGGGACGCGCGGCGGTACCGGAAATCTTGCCGCGGACGCGACGATGACGGCGCGCAAGACCGGTCTCCCTCTTCCTTGCATTCTGGTTCTTCATTGCTTATATCCCTTCGACGGTAATCGTTATTCGCCCTTGGCGGCCTTGCCGAGCTTGCGACGGACGTACTCGCCCTCGTAGCGGATGCCCTTGCCCTTGTAGGGTTCCGGCTTGCGCCACTTGCGGATGTCGGCGGCCACCTGGCCAACCTGCTCCTTGCTCGGGCCGGAGACGATGATCTCGGTCGGCTGCGGGCACTCGAACGTGATGCCCTCGGGGCACTTCACGAGAACCGGGTGCGAGTAACCGAGCTGCATTTCCAGGTCCTTGCCCTTCAGCGCGGCACGGTAGCCGACGCCGATGAGCTGCAGCTTCTTGGAGAAGCCGGTGGAAACGCCCTCGATCATGTTCGCGATGAGCGTGCGGACCAGACCATGCTGGGCCTTCGCGTCGCGGGAGTCGTCGATGCGGTTAACGGTGATGGTGTCGCCATCCTGCTCGATGGTGACGAACGGACGGAACGTCCTGCTGAGCTCACCCTTGGGGCCCTTGGCGGTAACGCTCGTACCGTCGATGGTGACGGTCACGCCAGCAGGAACGGTGATGGGCATTTTGCCAATACGCGACATAGCTTCTCGCTCCTTTCCTACCAGACGTACGCGATGACTTCACCGCCGACGCCCGCCTTGCGGGCATCGCGGTCGCACATCACGCCCTTGCTCGTGGAGATGATGGCGGTGCCGAGGCCGCCGAGCACGCGGGGCAGCTCGTCCTTGCCGGCGTAAATACGCAGGCCGGGCTTCGAGATGCGCTTGATGCCGCGGATCGTCTTGGCCTTCTTGTCGCCATACTTCAGGGTGATTTCCAGCGTGCCGCGCGGCTCGCCGTCGATCACCTCGTAACGGGTGATGTAGCCTTCTTCGGCCATCACGCGGGCGATTTCGACGAGCTTCTTGCTCGTCGGCATCGACACCGTCTCTTTGCCCACCATGTTCGCATTGCGAATGCGCGTGAGCATGTCTGCAATGGGATCGGTCAATGTCATTTGCTTTTCTCCTTAGTCCTTGATGAACCTTGCGCTCCGGTTCACAAGCGCCCTTAGCGCCCGTGCCTTAAGCGGAGGCACACCCAACGTTGAGGTTTCCTACCAAGAGGCCTTCGTCACGCCGGGGAGTTCGCCTTTGTTCGCAAGCTCGCGCAGGCACACGCGGCACAGGCCGAACCCGCAACGCGTGCAGCGGTTGTGCTGGCGCGTCGAGAACTTCGGCTCGCGCTTCGACTTGGCGATCATCGATTTCTTTGCCATGTACTTCCTTCTTTCTCATTCTCCGCAGGTGTTAGGACCTGCGGTTTTCACCTAGATACAGGTTCTTCGTTTGAATTACTGGTCCTTGCGCGCCTTGAACGGGAAACCGAGGGCGGACAGCAGCGCGAACGCCTGCTCGTCGTTCTCGGCGGTGGTGACCACCGTGATGTCCATGCCGCGGGTGCGGTCGATCTTGTCGTAGTCGATCTCCGGGAAGATCAGCTGCTCGGTGATGCCCAGCGAGTAGTTGCCGCGGCCGTCGAAGCTTTCCGGGTTGATGCCGCGGAAGTCGCGCACGCGGGGCAGCGCCGTGGACAGCAGACGGTCCATGAACTCCCACATACGGTCGCCACGCAGCGTGACCTTGCAGCCGATGGCCATGCCCTCGCGGATGTGGAAACCGGCGATGGACTTCTTGGCGCGGCAGATCATCGGCTGCTGGCCGGTGATGACGCGCATGTCGGCGACGGCGCCGTCGAGCACCTTCGCGTCGGCGGCTGCAGCGCCCACACCCATGTTCACGACGATCTTGGTGACGCGCGGAACCTGGTTGACGTTGGCAATGCCGAGCTCCTTTTCCAGCTGCGGCACGATTTCCGCCTTGTACTTTTCCTTCAAACGAGGAGTCATTTCTTCTTTCCTTTCCGACGAATTAAACGCGAGATTTCTGACCCCGCGTCCCTGGGCGAATGCTCAGGGTCGTATGACTCCGGCTTGGCCGGAGTGTTAGTCGATGTCCTTACCGCACTTCTTGCAGACCCTGTGCTTCTTGCCGGCCTCGTCGAAACGATGGCCGACGCGCGTAGCGGCCTTGCAGCTCGGGCACACGAGCATGACGTTGGAGACGTTGATAGGAGCCTCCATCGACATGATGCCGCCCTGGGGGTTGGCCTGGGTCGGGCGCTGCGCCTTCTTCACGATGTTGACCTTCTCGACGACGACGCGACCCTTCTCGGGCAGAGCGCGGGTGACCTCGCCTTCCTTGCCCTTGTCCTTGCCGGCGATGACCTTGACGGTATCGCCCTTCTTCACGTTCAGTTTAGCCATGTATCTTGCACCCCCCTTACAGCGTTTCCGGTGCCAGAGACACGATCTTCATGTACTTCTTCTCGCGCAGCTCGCGGGCGACCGGCCCGAAGATACGCGTGCCACGGGGGCTTCCGTCCTCGTTGATGAGGACGGCGGCGTTCTGGTCGAACTTGATGTAGCTGCCGTCGTTGCGACGCACTTCCTTCTTCACGCGCACGATGACGCAGCGCACGACGTCGCCCTTCTTGACGCCCGCGTTGGGGATAGCTTCCTTCACCGAGCAGATGATGACGTCACCGAGGCCCGCGTAACGGCGGCCCGTGCCGCCCAGGACCTTGATGCACTGCACCTTGCGGGCGCCGGAGTTATCGGCAACTGCGAGCATGGTTTGCATCTGGATCATTGCACTTACCTAACTTTCTTCCGGTGCCGAACTACTTGGCACGCTCGACGATTTCGAGCAAACGCCAACGCTTCATCTTCGACAGCGGACGCGTCTCCATGATGCGGACGGTGTCGCCGATGTGCGCTTCGTTGTTCTCGTCATGAGCGTGGAACTTCTTGGTGCTCGTCATCATCTTCTTGTAGATCGGGTGAGCCTTGCGCTCCTTGATCTGCACGACGATGGTCTTATCGTTGACGTCGCTGATGACGACGCCCTGACGCACCTTGCGCAAATTGCGAGTTTCTTCAGCCATTGTCTTCCTCCTCGCCCTAGTTCAGAGCACGCAGCTCACGCGCGCGCATCTCGGTCTGGATACGGGCGATGTCCTTCTTGACCTGACGGACGCGAGCCGTGTTGTCGAGCTGGCTCGTGGCCATCTGGAAGCGCAGGTTGAACAGCTCCTCGCGCGCCTCCTTGAGCTTCGCCGAAAGATCTTCGGCGGAAAGCTCGCGAATCTCTGCCGGTTTCATTATTGCTGCCCCTCCGTTTCACGGTTCACGATCTTGCACTTGATGGGCAACTTGTTGATGGCAAGGCGCAGGGCCTCCTTGGCCACGTCCTCTTCGACGCCGGCGATCTCGAACATGATGCGTCCGGGCTTGACGACGGCCACCCAACCTTCGGGATTGCCCTTGCCGGAGCCCATGCGGGTCTCGGCAGGCTTCTTGGTGATCGGCTTGTCCGGGAAGATGGTGATCCAGACCTTGCCGCCACGCTTCATCTGACGGGTCATGGCAACACGGGCAGCCTCGATCTGGCGGTTGGTGATCCAAGCGGCTTCGAGGGCCTGGATGCCCCACTCGCCGTTGTTCAGCTTGGTGCCGCCCTTGGCCTTGCCCTTCATAGAGCCACGCTGCACCTTGCGGTGCGCTACACGCCTAGGAGATAGCATTTACCTCGCCCCCCTTTCGTTGCGGTCGTTGCGGTCGCGACGGTCGCGACGCGGACGGGACGGACGGGACGTGCCTTCCAGCTGGGGCTGCGGAGCCTTCTGGCCGGGCAGCACTTCGCCGTGGTAAATCCAGACCTGCACGCCGATGGAGCCCATCGTCGTGGCGGCCGTGGCGAACCCGTAGTCGATCTTCGCGCGCAGCGTGTGGCGAGGGACGCGGCCCTCGGCGTACCACTCGCGGCGGCACATCTCGGCGCCGCCGAGGCGGCCCGAGCACTGGATGCGGATGCCCTCGCAGCCCGACTTGCGCGCGGACTGGACGGCTTTGCGCATGGCGCGGCGGAAGGCGACGCGGCCTTCGAGCTGCTCGGCAACGGACTGTGCGACGAGCACGGCATCGAGCTCGGGGCGCTTGACCTCGACGACTTCGATGGAAACGGTGCCCGTGGCAACTTGCTGCAGCTTCTTGCGCAGGGCGTCGATTTCCGCGCCCTTCTTGCCGATGACGACACCCGGACGGGCGGTCGTGATGATGACCTTGGTCTTGTCGCCGGCACGCTCGATCTCGACGCGAGCGACGGCGGCACGTGCGAGTTCCTTTTCCAGGAACTTGCGGATGGCCAGGTCGTTAGCGAGGTTCTCGGCGTAATCCTTGTCCGCATACCAGCGGCTACGCCAATCCTCGGTGATGCCCAGACGGAAACCGGTGGGGCTTACTTTCTGACCCATAAGGCTTTATGCCTCCTCTCGCGTTGCGACGATAATCGTGATGTGGCTGGTGCGCTTGCGGATGCGCGAAGCGGAACCCTTGGCGCGCGGACGAATGCGCTTCATGGTCGGGCCCTCGTCGACGTAGCACGTCTTGACGTACAGCGACTCGGGGTCGACGTGGTACAGGTTCTCGGCGTTCGCGACGGCCGAGTTCAGCGTCTTCTCGACGGTCTCGGCGATGGCGCGGTTCGTGAACGCGAGGATTTCGCGGGCCTGGGGCACGGACTTGCCGCGGACCAGGTCGACGACCACGCGCGCCTTGCGGGGCGAAACGCGGACGTAGCGTGCGATTGCTCTAGCTTCCATTATTCACCCCTCCTATTTCTTCTTGTCGCCGGCATGGCCGCGGAAGGTGCGCGTCGGGGCGAACTCTCCCAGCTTGTGGCCTACCATCGACTCGGTGATGTACACGGGCACGTGCTTGCGGCCGTCGTGGACGGCGATCGTGTGACCGACCATCTCCGGGAAGATGGTGGACGCGCGCGACCAGGTCTTCACGACTTCCTTCTCGTTCTTCTCGTTCATGGCCACAATGCGGCCGAGAAGGCGCGGCTCGACGTAAGGCCCTTTCTTCAGACTTCTGCTCACTGTTTCTCCTTACTCGCCGCTACTTCTTGCGCCTGCGGATGATCAGGCGGCTCGAAGCCTTCTTCGGATTGCGGGTACGATGGCCCTTGTGACCGGGTGACGACCCGAGGACTTGTTCTTGCCCTCGCCGCCGCCATGCGGGTGGTCGATCGGGTTCATGACGGTACCGCGGACGGTCGGGCGGATGCCCTTCCAGCGGTTGCGGCCGGCCTTGCCGATCTTGATGTTGGAGTGCTCGGCGTTGCCGACCTCGCCCACCGTGGCGCGGCAGGTCAGCAGCACGCGGCGCATTTCCGAAGACGGCATGCGCAGGATGGCGTACTTGCCCTCCTTGCCCATCAGCTGGATGGACGTGCCGGCGGAGCGGGCCAGAGCGGCACCCTTGCCGGGCTGCAGCTCGACGGCATGGATGAGCGTGCCGACGGGGATGTTGGCCAGCGGCAGTGCGTTGCCGGGCTTGATGTCGGCGTCGGGGCCGGACACGACGATATGGCCGACCTTCAGGCCCTTCGGGTGAAGGATGTAGCGCTTCTCGCCGTCGGCGTAGTGCAACAGCGCGATGCGCGCCGTGCGGTTAGGATCGTACTCGATCGTGGCAACCTTGGCGGGCACGCCGTCCTTGTTGCGCTTGAAGTCGATGATGCGGTAACGACGCTTGTGACCGCCGCCCTGATGGCGCGTGGTGATGCGGCCCTTGTTGTTGCGCCCTGCGTGCTTGTGCAGCGGCGCGAGCAGCGACTTCTCCGGTTTGCTCCTGGTGATTTCCGCGAAATCGGAAACCATCATGAAGCGACGTCCGGGGCTAGTCGGCTTGTACTGCTTGACTCCCATTCTCACTTCTTCCTACTCTTGAAGCGCGGCCAGTCAGCGGTTTGACCTGCGCTTCTACGCTTTAGACCCTTGCTCGCACGCCTCGTCGTACCCCAAGGGCCCCTGTTCTTCGTGGACGGCGATTGCCGGCTGGCGCTTGAGGAGGCAAACGCCCCGACTCCGTTGTCCACGCGTCCGGGTGTGTCTATGCACAGTCAGACGCAAAGAAACATTATAGGTGCGACCTGCAAAGACTTCAAGAACCGTTTTTCCGTCCACAACCTGCCCATAAACACGAGGCGGACCGGGTTACCCCGGTCCGCTGAGATGACGCATATATACGTGATGCCCTATTGCTCGGCGATGGAGATGTCGGCGGTTTCGACCAGGTGCTTGCAGGCGCGCAGGCGCTCGGCAGCCTCGCGCAGGGCGTAGCCCAAACCGTTCTTTTCCATCTGGCGGCGCGCGTACTTCGGATCGCGCGGGTTGATCTGGAAGCAGGCCTCGTTCAAGTCGTCGTCGGTGTAGGACAGGTTGTGGTGACGGTAGTACGCGTCGAGCGCGTACCCCTGCACGAGGTTCTGGCGCATCGACATCATCATCATCATGGAAACCTGCTGCTCGCCGCCCTGCTGCTCGACAAACTCGTCCCACGTCACGCCGGCGGCGGCGACTTGCTGGCGCATGGTGCGCTGCTCGTCGCGCATGGCGCCCTCGTACACCTCGTCGGCGATCCTGCCGTCGAAGCGCTCGGCGAGCTTCGAGGCGGCGGCGTTGCGCTTGTAGTCCTCGTAGTACTTCATGCGCTCCTTGTTGATTTCCTCGCCGATCTTGGCGCGCATGTCGTCGTAATCCTTGTACATCGGCATGTTCTTCTTGATCCACTCGTCGTTGACGACGGGAACGACTTCCTTTTGCACCTCGACCAGCGTGGCCGTGCACTCGTAGGCCTCCATGATCTCGTTGAAGTTTTCGTCGAGGCCCGGGCCTTCGAACGTGAACGTGCGCGTCTCGCCGACGACCATGCCGTCGAGGCCCTCGTCGAAGCCCTTGGGCATGAGGTCCTCGCCGAGCGTGTAGCTGCGGCCATCGATGGTGAGGCCGGGGACGACCTCGCCGTCCTTGGTGGTTTTGAGATTCAGCTTGCAGCTGTCGCCTGCGTGAATCGGCTTCGCCTCGGTCGGGACGAAGACCATATACTCCTTGGCCATGAGGCCGATCTGGCGGTCGATTTCCTCCTCGTCGGGCTGGAAGGGCTGCACCACGAACTTCACGGGGCTGTAATCGGACAGCTCGTAGCTGGGCTTGGGCATGACCTCGAGCGTGAACTGGAAGGCACGGCCGCGCTTCAACGGCATGTCGGCCTTCAGGTCGGGCGTGAACGCCGGCACGATGCCCTGCTTGTCGATGGCGCGCGGGATGAGCATCTCGATGGCCTGCGATGCGATGACCGAGTCGAGGTCCTTGATGCCCAGGCGTTCGGAAACGGCCTGCGCGGGCGTCTTCCCCGCAACGGGCGCGATGCCCATCTGCTGGCAGAACTGCTCGGACGCCTGGTTCAACGCCTGGCTGACTTCCTGGGTGGAAGCCGTGGCGTCGTAGATGAGAAAGCCGTTCTCGCCCTTTTTCTTCACTACCTTCATATATGTCCTCCCTCAAGGGTTTTTACACGCGTAACGATGAATTGTAGCACTACCCTTGCGCGCTGTTCCGCGCGGCTTGCTTTTCCAGAATCGCAGACAGCAGGTACTCGCCTGCGACCTCGGCGCCGTGGCCGAGGTTGAAGATGGACTCGGAGCGCACCTGCTCGATGGCGTCGCGCCATTCGTCCTGGGTTGCTATCATCTCGGCGGCGACGTCGCCGACGGTGGAGGCCTTGGCGGGGTCGACCGAGACGCCGACGCGGTTGCGCCAGGCGATGTCGGCGATTTCCACGCCCATCTTGTCCCAGTCGGGGTTACCCACCTTCATCTTCGTGTCCATGAATATGCAGGGCTTCAGCGTCGAGAACGCGAACTCGCAGAACACGGTAGACCAGTCGGTAATGAGGATGTCAGACGTGAAGATGGTCTCGTTCGACGAGAAGTCGCGCTCGAAGCGCAGCTCGTCTTCGGGCACGTCGGCGTAGCGCGCCTGCAGCGCCTCCCAGCGCGGGCGGTAGCGCTTGGTGTACTCCGGGTGCGGGCGCACGATGACGTGCCATCCGCGGCCCAGCATGCCGGCCACCATGTCGTCGAAGCACGAGTCGAGGATGTTGTCCTCCTGCCACGACGGCGCGATGAGGATGACGGGCTTGTCGTGGGCCGTCTTGCCTTCCTCCACGAGGCGCACGTAGTTCGCAATCTCCTCGTCGAGCAGGTCGTAGCCCACCGCGACGTGACGCTTCGGCTTGGTGTGGTAGAACTCCTCCATCACCGCGCCTTCCGCCACCTGGTGCGGGCCGACGCAGAACAGCGTGTCGTAGTGCTCGTACTCGCCCTTCGTCGAGGTCAGCGGAAGCGATGTCATGTGGTGGAACGTGTAGATGTACTCGATGTCGTCGCGCACGTAGCTGCGCTTGATGTAGAAGTTGTCCAAATCGCCCAGCGTCGTGACCACGACGTCGGCGTCCATCTTCATCATCAGCGTGATGGCGCGCTTCTCGCCGATGTAGTACGGGAAGATGCGCGGCTGCTCCTCGGCGATGGCGAAGATCTGGTCGTTCGGATCGTTGGTGATGTAGTGCACGACGGTGTCGGAATGGTCCATGAGATAGGCGATCATGCCCTTGAAGTACTTGTAGAAGCCGCTGCCCTCCGAGTAGAACACGATGTGCTTGCCCACCACGTTGAAGAAGCGCTTGTAGTCGGCCTTCTCGCGCTTGGCGAGCGGGTCGCGCTGCCACCACTTCTTCTTGCGCCCGCCCTCGAGCGACTCCAGCTCGTCGAGCTCGGCGCGGCTGGCGGCCAAATCCTCGTAGTCGATGTACTTCTTCGGCTTCACGATGACGTTGCAGAGCGCCTGCACCGCGATGGCGGTCAGGTTCGAGCAGACCCAGTAGAAGGCCATGCCCGCGGCCACGAACACGCCCAGGACGAGCGACAGGCCGATGGAGAGGCCGTTGGTCATGTTCTTCTCGGCCCTCGACTGCTCGCGCTGCAGCGGGTTGATGCGGTTCTGCGCCCAGCCGAGCAGCACCGCCGACAGGCCCGCGAGCACGGGCATGACCCACGAAAGCCCGCCGTCCTCGATCGGCACGAGGCCGAGGAACTCCGTGCCGGGCGTGCCCGAGTCGGTGATGGAGTGCACGACGTCGACCAGGCCGAACAGGATGACGATCTGGATGGCCAGCGGGATGAGCGACAGCAGCGGGTGGTAGCCGGCCTGCTTGTTCAGCTCGTTCTGCTTCTCGCCGATGGCCTCGCGGTCGCCGAAGTACTTCACCTTCAGGCGGTTGATGGCGGGCATGATCTGCACCATCTTGATGGAGTTCCACTGCACCCACACCGCCATGGGCATGAGCACGGCCTTCACGATGACCGTGAACAGCAAGATGGCGACCCACCAGTTGCCGGTCAGGTCGTAGCAGGGCTGCATGATGAGCTGCAGCACGCTTGCAATAGCTGAAAACATGTATCCCTCGCGTCTGAACATGCGCTGTGCGATTGCGCCGCACAAAGGCGCAAGCGGAATCATACCAGCTGACCACGGCGCGGGAAAGGCAACGCTGCATATACGCACAATCGCTTCGTGTTCATAATTATTAGTCACATTGCAATATTGAACATTGTTGACCTACCGGCACGCTGTCGTACCTGTTCTACTACAAGGTCATCGACCGCATCGGCGCGGCGCGGAGCATGGCGCTCAACATCACCTACTCCGCATGGGCCATTCCCGTTTCGCTCGTGCTGCTGGGCACGATGAGCTGCAAATCGAGCGAGTAGCCTCCGCTGACGGGTAACGTGGCGGCGATTCCCGTAGGGGCGCTCTCCGAGCGCCCGTCAACCACGGCAGGCGGGCGCTCGGAGAGCGCCCCTACGAGGAAGGCGACCTGCGCGGACGGTTCCAAACGCCGGTGCGTTGCCCTTCCCGCGGCGCCAACGCTACTCGTTCGATTTCAGCGACTCCACCATGTCGATGCGGGCGAGTTTCGGCAACATGAGCAGCATCGATATGCCGGAGAAGACGAGCGTCAGCACGAATCCGGCGATGAAGCTGGCGGCATGGATGACGCGGCCGAACATGACCTGGTCGACCTCGGCCGTGGTCACGACGAAGTTTTCCAACGGAACGCCGATGGCAAGCCCTATCAGGCAGCCGATGATGGAAAGCAGCGCCACCTCGCGGAAGATGTAGGCGCACGTTTCGCTGCGCGTGAAGCCGAGCACCTTCAGCGTGGCGATTTCGCGGATGCGCTCCTCGATGTTGATGTTGGTCAGGTTGTACAGCACGATGAAGGCGAGCGCCGCAGCCGACACCACCAGCACGACCACGATGAGGTCGACGCTGCGCAGCATCGTGCGGTAGGTCTCGATGGTCTCGTCGTTGTAGGCGACCGTCTTCACCGCGTCGATGGCGCCGAGGCGCTCGTCAAGCTCGTCGCGAGCCGCCGGGTCGCCCGTCACGTTGGCGAAATACGTGGTGTAACGGGGCGGTTCGCCTGTCGCCTGCTCGTAGGTGGCCGCGTTCGCGAAGATGTAGTTGTAGATGTAGACCTCGGAAAGGCCCGCCACCGTGAACTCGTAGGCGGTCGACGTGGCGTTGCCCATGGCGTCCTGCTCGGCGGCCGTGATCGTGTCGCCCACGGAAAGCCCCAAGTCGATGGCCAGCTTCTCGTTGATGATCACTTCCCCGTCGCGCAGTTCGAGCGGCTCGTGGCCCGCGCGCGTGCGCAGGGTCATGAAGTTTGCGAATGCGGCAGCGTCTTCGGGCACCACGAGGTCGGTGCGCTTGTCGCTGGCGCGCGGCCCGCTCGTCAGCATCGTTTCCACATGCGCCCGCGTCGCCGACTGAACGAGGTCCCCGTCCGCCAGTATGTCGTCGATTGCTTGGCAGTCGGCGGAATCCGCCTTGTCGCGCACCGTGATCGTGGCGTTGTGGTGCACGATATCGGTATATTGCACGTCGATGATGTCGTTGATGGCATCGTGCAGCCCCAGGCCGGTGAGCAGCAACGCCGTGCAGCCGGCGATGCCGATGAGCGTCATGACGAAGCGCTTCTTGTAGCGGAAGAGGTTGCGGCACGTCACCTTCCACGAGAACGTCAGCCGCCGCCACAGAGGCGTGACGCGTTCGAGCAGGATGCGCTTGCCGTTTGCAGGCGCGGGCGGCAAAAGCAACGCCGCCGGGCGTTCGCGCAGCGTGCGGTACACCGAGAACCACGTGGCCGCCAGGGTGATGACGACGCACAGGCCCGCCGAGAGCAGCGACAGCGCGGGGTCGAGCGGAAAGCCCGCAACGGGCACCCAGTACATGATGGCGTACGCGTTCATGATGACGGCAGGCAGCAGCTTCCCGAGCACCACGATGCCGATGAGCGCGCCCATGCCGCTTGCAAGCAGCGCGTAGCCCACGTACTTTCCCATGATGCGGCGGCGCGAATAGCCGAGCGCCTTGTACGTGCCGATGAGCAGGCGCTCCTCGTCGACCATGCGCGTCATGGTGGTGAGCGCCACGAGCGCTGCCACCAGGAAGAACACGAACGGGAAGACGCTCGCGATGTGGTCGACGCGCTCGCCGTCCGACGTGAAGCTGACCATGCCTGTGTTCTTGTCGCGGTCCATGACGAGCCATTCGCAGCCGTCGATGTCGTCGAGCGACGACGCGGGGTTTTCCAGCTGGTATTCCAGCAGGTCGAGGAAGCCGCCGTACGAGGGCAGCTCGTCGTGGAACCGCAGCGACGAGAGGCTGCCGAGTGAGTCGTAGCGAATCTGCTCGCGCTCGTCGGCGATGGCCTCGATGTTGGCTTTCGCCTGGTCGACGAGTGCCCAATACGCTTCGCTGTCGGCGAACGTTTCGGCGGCGCCTTCCACTGTGAGGAACGCTTCGGTGTAGGGAACGGTGCGCTTGAAATCGGTTTCGGGGACGTAGGCGTACTGCTGCACGATGCCCGATCCGATCGAGCTCGTGCCGAGGCTGACCTGCGAGACGTAGTAGGGCGAGCGCACGAGGCCGACGACCGTGTATTCGCGCTCTTCGAGCATGGCCTCGGCGCTGCCCGCGCGCATGTTGACGGTGATGGTGTCTCCCACGGCATAGGGGTTGTCCATGACGCGGTCGGCGCAGATGACGCATTCGTCATCGGCCGCCGGCCACTCCCCTTCTGCCAGCACGAGGCGGTTCAGGTAAGCCGGATCGTCGGAAAGCACGGTTGAAGCGCCGTCGTAGGAGCTTTGCGCTGCCGATGCGGGCAGCGAATGGAAGCGCATCGTGTAGTCGGCGCCGTTCATGGCCGCTTCCACATCGCATTCGAACGCGCCTTTCACCTGATCGACGCCTTCGACCTCGCGAAGGGCGTCGAGGTCGTCGTCGGTGAGGCCCAGCGTCGAGACCACGCGAATGTCGTAGGCGTTCGTGCCGTCGAGGTAGCCGTCGAGCGCGATGTCCATGTCGGGTGCGGTCATGCGCAAGCCGGCGTAGAATCCGGCGCCGAGCGCCACGATGGCGAGCAGCGCCAAGAACCGCCCCGGCTTGCGGGTTATCGTGCGCGCAAACTCTTTCGCGAACGCGCTCATGAGAAGGCAGGCTGGTCAGCGGGGCCCGGCGGCTTCATGCGCTACCATTCGAGCGTTTCCGCGGAGACGGGGTGCTCGTTCAGGACGATTTCGTCGGCGCGGCCTTCGCGCACGTGGATGACGCGGTCGGCGATCGACGTGAACGCCTGGTTGTGCGTGATGAGCACGACCGTCTTGCCCGTGTCGTAGCAGGTGGTCTGCAGCAGGCGCAGAATCGCCTTGCCCGTGTTGTAGTCGAGCGCGCCGGTCGGCTCGTCGCACAGCAGAAGCTTGGGGTTTTTCGCCAGCGCGCGGGCGATGGCGACGCGCTGCTGCTCGCCGCCCGAGAGCTGCGCCGGGAAGTTGTCGAGGCGATGCGCGAGGCCCACTTGCCCGAGCACGGTGGCCGCGTCGAGCGGGTCCTTGCAGATCTGGCTGGCCAGTTCCACGTTTTCCTTGGCGGTGAGGTTCTGCACCAGGTTGTAGAACTGGAACACGAAGCCGATGTCGTAGCGGCGGTAGAACGTGAGCTCCTTCTCGTCGAAGGCGCTGACCTCGCGCCCGTCGAGCGTGATGGTGCCCGACGTGGCAGAATCCATGCCGCCGAGCATGTTCAGAAGCGTCGTCTTGCCCGCACCCGACGGGCCCACGACCACGACGAACTCGCCCTGCTCGATGTCGAACGACATGCCGGAAACAGCCGCAACCTCGACCTCGCCCATCTGGTAGACCTTGCAAACATCCCGAAACTCAACGAACGCCATCCTGACTTTCCTCCCGGCTCGCCATCGCCGAACCACCCGGCCCCGAGCCCTCGCGCCTAATTACAAGCAATGATACTAGAAATCGAGGCCATTAGACGTAGCGCTGGGCTCGGTTTTGCGGGGTTGGGAGATGGGGGTAAGCGCGATTCCGCAACTAAGCGAGACGGCGAATGTAGTCAGGAACGAACAAGCCAATCCGCCGTCGAGCGTGCGAGGACAAGCGCGAACCCCCATCTCCCAACCCCGCAAAACCGAGCCCAGCGTGAACAACAAAGAAAGCGCCCCGAAGGGACGCTTTCTTTGTTTCGCTTCGCGGAGATTCCTCGCTAACGCTCGGAATGACAAACCCGCAACGTTACGAGGCGAATATCTCGATGGTCTCGCCTTCGGCGATGGTGACCATGGCCTTCTTCCACGTGCGGGTGTAGCCGGCGATGTAGCGAACGCGCTTCTTCTTCGGCTTCACGTTCAGCGTGTTGACCTTCTTCACGGTCACGCCGAAGATCTCCTCGACCGCCTTGGCGATCTCGATCTTGTTGGCGTCACGCGCAACTTCGAAGGTGTACTTGTTCTTCTCGATCATGTCGTAGCTGTGCTCCGTGATGATCGGGCGGATGATGATGCTGCGTGCGTCCTTCATTACGCCATCGCCTCCTCGAGCTTGCGAAGTGCCTCTTCCTCGAAGATGAGGAACTTGTTGTCGAGCAGCTCGTAGACGTTCTCGTCACCGGACGGCACGATGTCGACCGTCGGGATGTTGCGGAACGACAGGAACGCGTTGACGTTCTCGTCGGTGACCACGATGGTGCAACGGCCCTGAACTCCCAGAGCCTCGAGCACCTTGACTGCGTCCTTCGTGCAGGGCTTCTCGAAGTCGAACTTGTCGACGACGATCAGCTGCTCGTCGGCCAGCTTGGCGGACAGCGCCGAGCGGATGGCCAGCTTGATCTCCTTCTTGTTCACCTTGAAGGAGTAGTCGCGCGGATGCGGGCCGAAGACCACGCCGCCGCCACGCCAATGCGGCGCGCGGATGGTACCCTGACGGGCGCGGCCGGTGCCCTTCTGGCGCCACGGCTTCTTGCCGCCGCCGCGGACCTGGCCGCGGGTCTTGGTGTTATGGGTGCCGGCACGCCAAGAAGCACGCTGCATGCGCACGACCTGGTGCATGACCGGAATGTTCGGCTCGATGCCGAACACGGAATCGGCGAGCTCGGCCGTGCTGGCCTTCTTGCCTTCCGCGGTTTTGATGTCGATAGTTGCCATGTTTTAGTGCTCCTTACCAGCTCTTGCCGTCGCCGGCCATGCGCACGCGCACGATGCCGTTCTTGCCACCGGGCACGGCGCCCTTCACCAGGATGAGGTTGAGGTCCTCGTCGATGCGCACGACCTCGAGGTTCTTAACGGTAACGCGGTCGCAGCCCATGTGGCCCGGCAGGCGCACGCCCTTCAGGACGCGCGACGGCGTGGCGCACTGGCCGATGGAACCGGGAGCGCGATGGAAGTGCGCGCCGTGTCCGCCGGGACCGCCGCCGAAGCCGTGGCGCTTGATGACGCCCGCAAAGCCCTTGCCCTTGGAGGTGCCGGTCACGTCGACCTTCTTCACCTCGTTGAAGGCGGCAACCGTCTGCTGGTCGCCGGGCTTGTACTCGGACGCATCTTCCACGCGGACCTCGCGCAGGTGACGGCGGGGCTCCACGCCCCACTTGTCGTAGTGACCGCGCATCGGGCTGTTCACCTTCTGCTCTTTGATGGCGCCGAAGCCCAGCTGCACGGCCTCGTAGCCGTCGGTGTCGGTGGTCTTCACCTGGCAGACCGTGTTCGGCTCGGCCTGGATGACCGTGATGGCCATGACCTGGTCGTTCTCGTTGAACATCTGAGTCATGCCGATTTTCTTGCCGTAAATCGCGTTAATCATGTACGGCACCCCCTTACAGCTTGATCTCGATGTCGACGCCAGCCGGCAGGTCGAGGCGCATCAGAGAGTCCACGGTGTTGGGCGTGGGCTCGAGGATGTCGATGAGGCGCTTGTGCGTGCGCATCTCGAACTGCTCGCGGGAATCCTTGTCGACATGCGGCCCGCGGACGACGCAATACAGGTTGCGCTCGGTGGGCAGCGGGATAGGACCGGATACTTTTGCACCCGTCTTCTGGGCGGTGTCGACGATGAGCTTCGTGGACTGGTCCACGATCTCGTGGTCGTAACCCTTCAAGCGGATGCGAATCTTCTGATTAGCCACTTGTGTTTCCTCCAATTACCTTCGCAGCACGCTTTAAGCGTTACCGCCTGCCTTGCTGACGATTTCCTCTTGCACCGACTTGGGAACCGGCTCGTACGAATCGAACTGCATCGTGTACATGGCGCGGCCCTGCGTGCCCGAACGGAGGTCGGTCGCATAGCCGAACATGTTGCCGAGCGGAACCTTCGCGCTGATGACGGTCGTGTTGCCACGGCTCTCCTGGCCCTGGATCATGCCACGGCGGCTGGGGATGTCGCCCATGACGAAGCCGAGGTACTCTTCGGGAGTCTCGACCTCGACTGCCATGACGGGCTCGAGGATGACGGGCTTGCCGCGCTTGAGCGCTTCCTTGATGGCCATGGAACCGGCCACCTTGAACGCCGCCTCGGAGGAGTCGACCTCGTGGTACGAACCGTCGATGAGCTCGACGCGCACGTCTTCGACCGGGAAGCCGGCGAGCACGCCGGAGTTCAGCGCCTCCTGGATGCCCTTGTCGACCGACGGGATGTACTCCTTCGGCACGACGCCGCCGACGATCTTGTTCTCGAACTTGTAGCCCTCGCCAGGTTCGGCCGGGTACATGTTGATGACGACGTCGCCGTACTGGCCACGGCCGCCGGACTGGCGGACGAACTTGCCCTGGACGTTCATCGCGGGCTCGGTGGCCTTCTCGCGGTACGCGACCTGCGGCTTGCCGACGTTGGCTTCCACCTTGAACTCGCGCAGCAGGCGGTCGATGATGATTTCCAGGTGCAGCTCGCCCATGCCGGCGATGATGGTCTGGCCGGTTTCCTCGTTGGTGGACACGCGGAACGTCGGGTCCTCCTCGGCGAGCTTGCGCAGCGCGTCTTCCAGCTTCGTACGGTCGCCCTTCGACTTCGGCTCGACGGCGATGTCGATGACCGGGTCGGCGAATTCCATCGACTCAAGGATGACCGGATGCGCCTCGTCGCACAGCGTGTCGCCCGTGCCGACGTCCTTCAGGCCCACGACGGCGACGATGTCGCCCGCGGAAATCTGGTCGATGTCGATGCGCTGGTTCGAGTGCATCTGCAGCAGGCGGCCGATGCGCTCCTTCTTGTCCTTCGTGGCGTTGATGACGTAGCTGCCGGAATCGAGCGTGCCCGAATACACGCGCAGGTACGTGAGCTTGCCGACGTAGGGGTCGGTCATGATCTTGAAGGCCAGGGCCGCGAACGGCGCCTTCGGATCGGAGGGGCGCTCTTCCTCGGCGTCGGTCTTGGGGTTGACGCCCTTGATGGCCGGCACGTCGACGGGGCTGGGCAGGTACTCGACAACCGCGTCGAGCATTTCCTGAACGCCCTTGTTCTTGTAGGACGAGCCCACGAACACCGGGTGCAGCTTGCAGGCGATGGTGCCCTTGCGGATGGCGGCCTTCAGCTCCTCGACGGTGACGGGCTCTTCCATGAGCACCTTCTCCATCAGGTCGTCGTCGCAATCGGCGGCGGCTTCCTCGACCTCGTCGACGAATTCCTCGGGGATGGCGTCCATCTTCTCGGGGTAGGTCATGCCCTTGTCGTCGGCCTTGAAGTCCCAAGCGGTCTTGGTGACGAGATCGATGACGCCCCAGAAGTTGTCCTCGGAGCCCATCGGGATCTGCGCGGCGACAGCCGGCGCGTCCAGGCGGTCCTTCATGGTCTGGATGGCGTGGAAGTAGTCGGCGCCCACGCGGTCGTACTTGTTGATGTAGGCGATGCGGGGCACGCCGTAGCGGCTGGCCTGGCGCCACACCGTCTCGGACTGCGGCTGAACGCCGGCGACCGCGTCGAACACGGCCACGGCGCCGTCGAGGACGCGCAGGGAGCGTTCGACCTCGGCCGTGAAGTCCACGTGGCCCGGGGTGTCGATAATCTGGAAGCGGTAGGGCTTGCCGTCCTCGGCGCCGCCCGGGTAGTTCCAGAAGCACGTGGTGGCGGCGGAGGTGATGGTCACGCCGCGCTCCTGCTCCTGGACCATCCAGTCCATGGTGGCAGCGCCGTCGTGGACCTCGCCCACCTTGTGCGTCTTGCCCGTGTAGTAGAGGATACGCTCGGTCGTCGTCGTCTTGCCCGCGTCGATGTGGGCCATGATGCCAATGTTTCGCGTATCGTGTAGATCTTGTTTAGCCATGTGCATCTCGCCTTCCTAGAAGCGGTAGTGCGAGAACGCACGGTTCGATTCGGCCATCTTGTACAGGTCCTCGCGACGCTTGACGGAAGCGCCGGTGCCGTTCACGGCGTCCATGATCTCGGCGGCGAGGCGCTCCTTCATGGTGTGCTCGCGGCGCTTGCGCGAGAAGTCGACCATCCAGCGGATGGCGAGCTGGTTGGCACGGCGGGAGTTGACCTCCATCGGCACCTGGTAGGTGGCGCCGCCGACGCGCTTCGGCTTGACCTCGAGGGTCGGGCGAATGTTGTCCATGGCCTTCTTGAACATGGACAGGGCGTCTTCGCCGCTCTTCTGCTCGACGATGTCGAACGCGCCGTAGACGATGTCCTCGGCCAGCGACTTCTTGCCATCGAGCAGGACCTTGTTGATCAGCTGGGTGACAAGACGGTTGTTGTACTTCGCGTCCGGCTGCACTTCGCGCCGGGTTGCTGCTGCTCTACGCGGCATGTGGTTTCCTTTCTTCCTGCGCGCTTCGGGGCTTCCTTTCGCCCATTAGGCTGGCGGCTCTTCCTCGGTCGTTCCTCCCGCGCGTGCGCCGCTTTGCGGTGTGGGCGCAGAATCTGCGCCCCTACGGGCATCCTGACCAGTCAGGTTAAGTCGCTAGCCCGCGCGACTTACCTATAACTACTTGGGGCGCTTGGCGCCGTAGCGACTGCGGGCCTGCATGCGGCCATCGACGGCGGCGCAGTCGAGCGCGGCGCGGATGACCTTGTAGCGGACGCCGGGGAGGTCCTTAACACGACCGCCGCGGATGAGCACCATGGAGTGCTCCTGCAGGTTGTGGCCGATGCCCGGGATGTAGGCCGTGACCTCCATGCCGTTGACCAGGCGCACACGGCAGACCTTGCGAAGAGCCGAGTTCGGCTTCTTCGGGGTGGTGGTGTACACGCGAGTGCACACGCCGCGCTTCTGCGGGTTGCCCTTCAGAGCAGGCGTCTTCGACTTGTCGACCTGCTTCTTGCGGCCCTTGCGGACCAGCTGGTTAATAGTAGGCACTTGCTTCTCCTTCAAACTTTTTCGGGCTGCCTTGCGTCCAAAGCCGCCCTGCTTATCTTTGTTGACGTTTCGGGCACGTGCGTCTTTCGAGTACTTGCAGCACCAAGCGCTTTCCAGCCGCGACCTGCCGTTATAATCAACGACGTTTCGTGTGCGTTCAGCTGATACGCGCACGAAAACACGTCTCCGAATAAGAGACGCGAGGCGAAATGTTACGAGCGTCTGGCAAGGTTGTCAAACGCCACGCATCCGGGCGTATCCATTCCCTGCCACAATTCGTTCACAAGCTGTTCTCACGTGGAATCCACTGTGCCGAAACGCGGGCACATACACACGAACTCAATATCGCTGCATCTTGTTAAGTTGAAACGGTTTCATGCAGCGATATTAGGTCCATGTGTATCCATCCGAGCCTCTGTGGTGGGAATACGATGCACATGTGCGTCATATCTCTGCAGCACAATGCACATGAAGCCTATATCGCTGCACGAAATGCGAAATCACGTGCAACAAGGCTCTATAGAAAGCCTTTCACACGAGGAGTCCGAGTTCTTTTCGAAGCCGGCGATGCTTTTCGCGCCAGTTCTTCGGCCACTGGATCCGCATGTTGATGTACTTCGCAATCTGCAATGCAGCTTGGACGGAACGCTCTGGGTCGAATAGCACGGATTTATCGATGACGAAAACGCGCCATCCAAGCGCGCTGAGGGCATTAAGCCTACGATTGTCCTTGCCAGCGTCTTGGTGCCACTCTTCGCCATTGTATTCCAAGCCGACCATGAGCCTCGGGTTCACGCTGTCGATGCAGAAATCGCCCTGTTCGGTAAGGTTCGCTAACCGACCCGCCGAGACGTCGTAGTTCATGTGCGTGAGCGGCAATCCCAAACCGCCGGCCCAGAGCGGAATTGCAAATAGGGCCATCATCTTGCTCTCATAAGGCGACCCTGAATTCGCCACCACCCATTTGAGTGCTCTGCGGGCCTTTCCCGCGCCTCGCACAGCCTGGGCCTTATCGAGATACCTCACGAGCTTCGCAGGCGTAGTAAGCAGCACGTGCCTATCGTCAATCCTTCCAGTGTCAAGTTTGATGTAGTAGCGCGCGCACAAGTTCATCCCGATTTCTGCGAGTCGAATAACGGAAACGAAGTTGCCCATTCGCGCGAACAGCAATTCAGGGGTTGCAATGTACAGGCCATCCCTCATCTTGTAGAACGACCCTTTTGGAAGCTCCTCTGGGCAGCAACGGCATGTTATAGCTTGCAGCCGACGTCGTTCAGATGCCTCTTTCACGAGCACCGAGATCGGCGCGCCTCCGTACAGAGGGTGATCCACGTTGAAACTCCCATACTCCTCCGCAGAGGAAGCGGAGCATTCCAGAGGGTTGTTTCGGGCGGCTCTGATGCCGCATTGCTCAAGCATGTCCATGTGCTCGTAAAAGAACAACGCGGATTCATCGGCAATGATTATGTTTGCAGGTTTTGCCATGCATCAGTTATAAAGCGCGCAATCTTACGCATGAGCCGGTTATCGTTCCGCATAAATGCTGGCAAACATGTCAGACATGCTCTGGGATCGCTGCTTTTGACATTGGGAAAACGACAGGATGTTCCATGCTTTCCAACGCGAATCCATCGCATCCGCATCGGTTTTGCGATCCCGGTAGATTGCATGGCAAAAAATGCGGCAATGAAGGGGAAGTTTCCAATCGGCGCAAAAGGCGTTGCCCGGATGCTGCAAAGGAAGAGAGCTTTTCCACATTGGCCTTAACGATGACGTTGCAGCGCCCGTATAGCGCTGCTTCCCCGAGCGACTCATGTCCTTAGAACCTTCGCTGCGCTACTTTTCACGTTTCATGCAGCGATATCAACTCCATGTGTAACCTGCTGCAGGGATATGAAGCACATGTGCATCGTATTCCCGCAGAATACTGCCGAATAGATACACATGGACCGCATATCACTGCGCGAAACCGATTCAATCTGACAAAATGCAGCGATATCGCGTTCGTGTGTATCCCCATTGCCCCTTACACGCAAAAAGGGCGCCTGCGCTGGTACGCAGGCGCCCTTGGTACTGCTCCTTCGCCTCTTCAATGCCTTTTTCCACTTGAAAAGACCGCGGGTAGCAGTAAAAAGAACGCTGGCGCGATCACGCTTCCGAAACGCTATCGGCAAAGCGCACTACACGCTCTCGAAGATGCGAAAGCAGCTAGCTCGTTACGCCTCCAAAATGCGGGCCGCGACTTGCTTTTTGCGGGACAGGACGCCGGGCATCCAGGTGCCGCCTTGGCCGGTGCATTCGATGTCGAAGGCGCGGTTGACCATCTTGCGGTTGCCCTCGCAGAGGAACTGGCTGCCCTCGGCGATGATGTCGGTGACCATGAGCAGCACGAACTGGTAGCCGTGCGACTCGACCAGGCCTCGCATGTACTCGCGCATCTCGTCCTCGCGCATCATGACCGATTCCAGGTTGGTGGTCTCGTGCTGCGCGATGAGCACCGTGCCCTCGGACGTTTGGAATTCCTTGGAATCGGCGCTGACCAGCTTGTCGATGGGCATGTCGTCGTCGCCTCCGCGGAACGCGAAGACCTCGATGCCGAACTCGGTCGGGTCGACGCCCAGGATGCCGGCCAGGTACTGCACGACTTCCTCGTCGACGGGCGTGGCAGTCGGCGACTTCAGCACGACCGTGTCGGTCATGACGGCCGACAGCAGCACGGCGGCGATGGGCTTGGGAATTTCGATGCCGTTGTTGCGGAACTCGAGTGTGACGATGGTGGCCGACGAGCCAACCGGCATGTTGATGAACCGGATGGGGTTCACGGTTGAAACATCGGCGATGCGGTGATGGTCGATGATCTCGACGACTTCGGCGTCCTCGATGCCGTTGGCAGCCTGGCGCACCTCGTTGTGGTCGACCAGGATGACCTTGCGATGCGGGTGCTGCGCCAAGTCGGTGCGGGTGACGATGCCGATGGGCTTGCCGTCCTCGTCGAGCACCACAGCCTCGCGCCACGGCTGGGCCATGATGTCGTCGCGGGCTTCGTCGAGGCGGTCGTCCTTGTCGATAGTCAGGATCTGGTTTTCCATGACGACCTCGACCGTCTCGTCGAGCGAGGCGATGAGGTCGGATGCCACGGCCATCTGGCTGGCGCCGTCTTCGAGCTTGTCGGTAGCCGAGATGTAGCGGTTCGCGATCATGCGCGTGGAGACGAGGCCCTGATACACGCCGTTCTCGTCGGTGATGACGACAGCTTGGATGTTGTGCTTGCGCATGATGCGGCCGGCGTCGATGAGCTTGGCGTCGGACGTGGCGGTGATGACGTCGGGCGTCATGACGTCGGACACGCGCGCGAACAGGTTGTTGATGACCATGGGCGACTCGACGCCCCACTTCTCAAGCACGCCGGCCGTCTCGGGCGGAAGCGGGCCCAGGCGCGCAGGCACGTATACCGGCACCTCCTCGCCTTTTGGCGTGTCGCGCTTGGCGAGCTCGTTTTTCAGGTACGCATAGCCGATGGCGGCGCTGATGGCGTCGTTGTCCGGGTTCTTGTGACCCACGACGATGATGGGTGTGGGCAATGGCATAACTCCCCCTGTCTGCCCTGCAAATCTGGGAAAGCGGGCTGCGCCTACGGCTGCTCGGCGGGCAGCTCTCACGAGCTCCCCATCTCATTGACCGCCTGCGTAAGCGGCGCATGCCCGTTTTCCCAGATCTGCGGGCTACATCCTCCGCAGTGCCAGCTCGTTAAGGAGCGCGGGAAACAACTCCCCTTCCGCGCATTGCTGGCACGTTGCTAGTTCGTTATTTTAACAATTGGCGCGTAGTCTTTCAGCAGCTTCTTGGTTTGGCCCAGCTTGGTAAAATGCACGAAGACGGTGTCGCCGTCGACCTTCGTCACCGTGCCGCGGCCGAACGTCTTGTGGTCGACCAGGTCGCCCTTGGCGAACGTCGCGTTCGCGCCCGATTTCTTCTGGGCGGCGGCGGACAGGCCCGTGCGCGCGTTGCGCGAGCGCTCGCCCGAGCCGAACGCGCTGGAGCGGCCGAACACGCGCCCCTCGCCCGCCTCGGTGCCGGAACCCGAGATGCCGCGGCGGCTGCCGCGCTTCTCCCAACCCGTGCCGGAAAAACCCGCCGACCCCACGCCGGACGTTTGGCGCAAACTCTCGGGAATCTCGGACAGGAAGCGCGAGACCGGGTTCACGTGCGTGCTGCCGAACAGCTGCCGCTGCGAGGCGCACGTGAGGTACAGGTGCTTGCGGGCGCGCGTGATGGCCACGTACGCCAGCCGGCGCTCCTCTTCGACGCTTTTCGCGTCGCCGATGGAATTCATGTGCGGGAACAGCGATTCCTCCATGCCGGCCACGAACACGCAGTCGAATTCCAAGCCCTTCGACGAGTGCACGGTCATGAGCGTGACCGCGCGGCCGTCGTCGGTCGCGGAATCCAAATCGGTGCGCAGGCGCACCCATTCCAGGAAGTCGGCGAGCGAGTCGCCGCGCAGCACACGCACGGGCTCGGCGCCTTCCTCATCGCCCGGCGCCGGCGCCGCGAACTCGGCGTCTTCGTCGTCGTGGGTGTCGACGAACTCGTCGACAACGCCCAGGAACTCCTGGATGTTCTCGATGCGGCTGCGCGCCTCGTCGGTTTCCTCGGCCTGCAGGGCGCGGATGAGGCCCGCCTTGTCGATGATCATCTCGATGACCTTGCGCAGGTCGCCCTCGTACGACGACGCATCCTTCACAACCTGCACGAACTCGCCGAGCGCACGGCGGGCGGCCGGACGCAGCTCTTCGTCGACGACCGCAAGCTCGGCCGCGTTCATGAACGTCGTCTGCCCCATGAGCGCCATGCGCTGCACGTGCTCGACGGTGGTCTTGCCCACCCCGCGGCGCGGCACGTTCACCACGCGCAGGGCGGCCATGTCATCGGCCGGGTTCACGGCCAGCGTGAGGTAGGCCATGACGTCCTGGATTTCCTGACGCTCGAAGAACCGCGTGCCTCCGACGATGCGGTACGGCACGCCCGCGCGCAGGAACATGTCTTCCAACATGCGGCTTTGCGCGTTCGTGCGGTAGAAGACGGCGATTTGGTCGTACGACAGGCCCGCGTCGTGGCGCTTGTCGATTTGGCCCGCGATCCACCGGCCCTCGTCGCGCTCGTCGGACGCCATGAACACCTGGATCTTGTCGCCAGGCTCGCTCGCCGTGAACAGCTTCTTCGGCTTGCGCGTCATATTGTTCGCGATGACGGCGTTGGCCGCCTCCAAGATGTTGCCCACGCTGCGGTAGTTCTGCTCGAGCTTGATGGTGGTGCACTCGGGGTAGTCGTTCTCGAATTCCAGGATGTTGCGGATGTCGGCGCCGCGCCACGAGTAGATGGACTGGTCGTCGTCGCCCACGACCATGATGTTGCGGTGGCCCGCCGCCAAAAGCCGGCAGATTTCGTACTGAGCGTGGTTGGTGTCCTGGTACTCGTCGACCAGGATGTATCGGAAGCGCTTCTGGTACGCATCGAGCACCTCGGGGTGGTGCTTCAGCAGCAGGTACGCGTACAGCAGCAGGTCGTCGAAGTCGAACGCGTTGGCCGCGCGCAGGCGCTCCTGCAGGCGCTTGTACACGCGCGCCGCCTGCTTGCCCACCGGGTCGACCACCGAATCGGCGAAGTCGCCCGCCACGACGAGCTCGTTTTTCGCGGTGGAAATGCGGTTGCGCAGGGCGTTCACCGGAAAGCGCTTCGGGTCAATGTCGAGCTCGGCCATGATGTCCTTCACCAGGCGCTTGCTGTCGGCGTCGTCGTAAATCGTGAAGTTCTCGGTGAAGCCGAGCACCTCGGCGTTCGCGCGGATGATGCGCACGCACATGCTGTGGAAGGTGGAAACCCACATGCCCCGCGCGCGTTGTCCGACCAGCCCGGCCAAGCGCTCGCGCATTTCGGCGGCGGCCTTGTTGGTGAACGTGATGGCCAGGATTTCCCACGGCGCCGTGTCGGTCGTTTCCAAGATGTTGGCGATGCGGTACGTCAGCACGCGCGTCTTGCCCGAACCGGCCCCAGCCAGCACGAGCAGCGGCCCTTCCGTGGTGAGCACGGCCTGGCGCTGCGGTTCGTTCAATGTTTCGATGTCGAGGGGCATATGACTCCTGCTCTTGCTTTATCAGTTAGAATACGCCGCTTCGTTTGCGTCGGTGTACCAAGATAGTCGCACCGTTGCATGAGAACCGTAGGGGCGCTCTCCGAGCGCCCGTCAGCCATCGTTGACGGGCGCTCGGAGAGCGCCCCTACGGGGGTTATCCCGCTTGGCGCATTCTCCTACGCGTTTTCCTTCTCGAACTTGTCCATGAAGTTCACGAGGTGCTGCACGCCCTCGACCGGCATGGCGTTATAGATGCTGGCGCGCATGCCGCCGACCGAGCGATGGCCCTTGATGTTGGCGATGTTGTTCTCGCCCGCCTCGGCGATGAACTTCGCGTCGAGGTCGGCGTCGCCCGTGATGAACGGCACGTTCATGATGGAACGGTCTTCCTTGCGCGCCGTTCCCTTGAACAGCTTCGACTGGTCGAGGAAGTCGTACAGCAGCGCCGCCTTGTCGCGGTTGCGCTTGCCGATGCCCTCGAGGCCGCCCTGCTCCTTCAGCCACTTGAACACCAGCCCGCAGATGTAGATGGTGTAGCACGCCGGCGTGTTGTACAGGCTACCTGCGTCGGCCATGGTCTTCCAACGCAGAAGCGTCGGGGTGTATTCCAGCACGTCCTCGCGGATGAGGTCGTCGCGCACGATGACGATGGCCAGGCCCGCCGGTCCGACGTTCTTCTGCACGCCGCCGTAGATGACGCCGTACTTGCTGACGTCCATCGGCTCGCTCAAAAACATGGAGGACACGTCGGAGACCAGCGGCACGTCGCCCGTCTCGGGCAGCTTGTGGTACGTGGTGCCGTAAATCGTCTCGTTCTGGCAGATGTAGAGGTAGTCGGCATCGGGGCTGACCTGGATGGCGTCGACGTCGGGCACGTAGCTGAACGTCTCGTCTTCGCTGCTTGCCAGGCAGTTCGCGGTGCCGTACATCTTGGCCTCTTTCCAGGCCTTCTTCGACCAGCTGCCGGACACGATGTAATCGGCCACGCCGTTCTTCATGAGGTTCATCGGGATGGCCGCGAACTGCGTGGTGGCGCCGCCCTGCACGAACAGCACCTTGTAGTTCTCGGGGATGCCGAGCAGGTCGCGCAGGTCGGCTTCGGCCGTGTCGATGATGTTCTGGAACGGCTTCGAGCGGTGGCTCATCTCCATGACGGACATGCCCGTGCCCTGGTAGTCGAGCATCTCGGCTGCCGCCTGCTTCAGAACCTCCTCCGGCAGAACGGCCGGACCTGCGGAAAAGTTGTACACCCTGCTCATGAGAACCTCCTCGTTGGTTTCAGAATTGGTCAACTATAGCATATGGAAACGGCGGCTCCCGAAGGAGCCGCCGTTCTCGTTCGGGTTTCGGCGCGGATTTATTCACCAAGGGCGAAGCGGACGAAGTCGACGACCTTGATGGTGCCGCCGAGCTCCTTGGCCACCTTGTCGGTGTACGTCTGGATGGTCAGGTCGCCATCCTTGACGAAGGCCTGCTCGGTGAGGCAGTTCTCAGCGTAGTACTTTTCGAGGCGGCCCGTGGCGATCTTCTCCTGGATGTTCTCGGGCTTGCCGGACTGAGCGGCCTGAGCCTTGTAGATTTCCATCTCCTTGGCCACGATCTCGGCCGGGACGGCGTCGCGGTTCGGGGCGACCGGGCTCATGGCAGCGACCTGCATGGCCACGTCGCGGCCGTACGCCACGAACGCGGGGTCGATCGGGTCGATGCCCTCGACGTCGAACTGCATGAGGACGCCGATCTTGCCGCCCATGTGGATGTAGGAGCACACGCCCGTGCCCTCGACGAGCGCAGCGCGCGCGAGCTGCGTGTTCTCGCCCATGACGTGCACGCAGTCGGTGATGAGCGCAGCGACTTCCTCGTCGGCCTTCACGGCCTCGGCGTCGGCGAGCTTCTTGTCGAGCGCGATCTTGGCGATGCTCTCGGCGTAGCCCTTGAACTTCTCGTTCATGCCCACGAAGTCGGTCTCGCAGTTCAGCTCGACGACCACGCCGGACTTGGCGTCGTCGGCGACGAGCGCCATGACGGTGCCCTCGTTGGTGGCGCGGCCGGCCTTCTTGGCGACCTTTGCGACGCCCCACTCGCGCAGCAGGTCGACGGCCTTGTCCATGTCGGCGTCGGCCTCGGTGAGGGCCTTCTTGCATTCCATCATGCCCGCGCCGGTCATCTCGCGGAGTTCTTTGACCTGAGCAGCAGTGATTGCCATAACGGTAACCTTTCTCGTTGCGGGTTGAAATCTATTCGGCGGCGGGAGCCTCGGCGGCCTCTGCCTCGGCCGGAGCGGCTTCGGCTTCGGCGGCAGGCGCGGCCTCGGCGGCCTCGGGAGCAGGCGCGGCCTCGGGGGCCATCTCGGCGGCGGTCACCGGCATGCCGATGCCGGCCACGACCGCGTCGGCGATGAACTCGGAGAGCAGCTTGACCGAGCGGATGGCGTCGTCGTTGGCCGGGATGCCGTATTCCACGTCGTCCGGATCGCAGTTCGTGTCGAGTGTGCCGACCACGGGGATGCCCAGGCGCTTGGCCTCCTTGATGGCGATTTCCTCGCGGTTGGTGTCGATGACGAAGATGGCGTCGGGCTGGCGACGGAGGTTGCGGATGCCGTTCAGGTTGACCTGCAGCTTGCCGAGTTCCTTGCGCAGCAGGATCTGCTCCTTCTTGGGCAGAAGCGCCATGCGGCCGTCGGCTTCCATGGCCTCGAGCTCTTCCATGCGCTGGACGCGCGTGCGGATGGTCTGGAAGTTCGTCATCATGCCGCCGAGCCAACGGGCGTTGACGTAGGGCATGCCACAGCGGTTAGCCGCATCGGAGACGGCTTCCTGGGCCTGCTTCTTCGTGCCGACGAACAGGATGGTGCCGCCGTTCTTGGCGAGGTTGCGCACGAAGCTGTAGGCATTGTCCATGCCGATGAGCGTCTGCTTGAGGTCGAGAATGTAGATGTCGCCGCGGCTGCCGAAAATGTACGGCTTCATCTTGGGGTTCCAGCGGCGGGTCTGATGCCCGAAATGGGCGCCTGCGTCGAGCAGCGTTTGAATACTGACTTTCGTCATATCCACTCCTATTCGTTAGTCCTCTGCGCGTGGTCACCCCCGGTGTCCGCAGCCTTTTTTCGGTGGCCACTAGCGGTCCGAGTCGCACACGCATGTGTGATTAGAAACTTGGAAAGTATAACGCGTTTTCTGATTTGGTAAACTACCATTCATGAATTTCCAACAGGTTGAATTTGAACGCTCGTACGGCACCTCGAAGCAGCTGCCGGTTTCGACATTGCCCGAGGTTGCGTTTGCCGGCCGCTCGAATGTCGGCAAGTCGTCGCTTTTGAACAAGCTGTGCAACCGCAAGGGCCTGGCCAAGGTTTCGCAGACGCCGGGGAAAACGGCCACGATCAACTTCTTCAACGCGCGCGACGCGTACCTGGTCGATTTGCCGGGATACGGCTACGCGAAGGTGTCGCAGGCCGAGCGCGACCGCTGGGCCGAACTGATCGAGGGCTACTTCAACCAGGACCGCAACTTCGCGCTGGTGTGCTCGCTGATCGACATTCGCCACCCGGCTAGCGCGCTCGACGAGAACATGGTGCGCTTCCTGCAGGAAGCCGAACTGCCCTACCTCATCGTTCTGACGAAGGGCGACAAGCTGTCGAAGTCGAAGTGCCTGCAGCAGCGCGCCGCGATAAAGCGCCAGCTGGCGATTGCCGACGACGTTCCCATGGTGATTACCTCGTCGCTGAAAGGCGACGGCATACCCGAGCTGCGCTCCACGATTTCTCGCTACGTGATGTGACGGAAAGCCCTCACCTGCCACGAGACCCCCTCTCCTGGCAGGTTGCATCTGCCAGGAGAGGGGGTCTCGTGGCAGATTGGGACTTATGCGGTGAAACCCTTGTCGGGGATGAGGTTGTCGCCGTCGGCGGCAGTGGTGGCTAGTTCGTCGCAGCGCTCGTTTTCCGCATGGCCCGCATGACCGCGAACCCAGTGATAGGTCACGTCGTGCGGCTCGACAGCCGCAATCAGGCGCTTCCATAAATCGACGTTCTTCACGGGCTGCTTGCTCGCGTTTTTCCAACCGCGGCGCAGCCAGCCGGAAATCCAGTCGTCGGTGAACGCCTTCACGACGTACTGCGAGTCGGAGTAGAAGTCGACTTGGCAGGGACGCTTGATGGTTTCGAACCCCACGATGGCGCCGAGCAGCTCCATGCGGTTGTTGGTGGTTTCAACGTAACCTTGCGAAAGCTCGCGTTCGTGCACCTCGCCTGACGGGTCGGTGTAACGAAGGATCGTCCCGTAGCCCCCTGGTCCGGGGTTGCCGCGAGACGATCCGTCTGAGTACAGTTCGACGTGCTGCATCGCGTCGGCGATTGCTACCAGCGGACTATTATCATGCCGGACTGAACCGGGCCGATGATGACGCCGATGCCGTAGTCGGCCGCGTGGATCATCTGGCCACCGCCGATGTAAATGCCGGTGTGGCCCCAGTTCACGGCAATGTCGCCCGGTTGCGGGTCGGAAACCTGCTGCCAGCCCATGAAGGTGTATGTGGTGCCCAAACGCGTGTGCTCGCCGGTCAGGCAATAGCTGACAAGGCCCGAGCAGTCATAGCCGTACGGGCCAACGCCGCCCCACACGTAGGGGGCGCCAAGGCACGAGTACGCGCGGCTGACCGTATCGCCGCCATCGCCGTATGCGACGGCCGTGGTGTCGGCGCTGGCGTCGTAGCCGCTGCCGGCGGACTCGGCGACGACCGCAGCAGCACGCGCGGCTTCGGCGGCGGCTTGTGCAGCGCGTTCCTCTTCGAGCAGCCTCGCGGCTTCTTCGCTCAGATTGTCGTAAATAGCCTGCATTTCGGCGACCGTGGCCTCGGCCTGGGCTTCCGCCTCGGCGGCTTCGGCCGACTTCTGCGCGGCGACTTCCGCCTGCGCGGCGTATTCGGCGCGCTGGGCTTCGGCCTCCTCGCGCAGGGCCTTCTGCTGCGCGACCATGTTGGCGTCGTTCTCGTTGACCTTGTTCAGCATGTCAAGGCTGGTGGCGAAATCCTCGAACGAGCGGGCGCCGAGCAGTATCTCGATGAACGAGACGCCACCCGAACGGTACATCTCGCGGGCCCGTTCGCCCAAACGGTCCTGCAGGTCGGCAATTTCCACCGTGATCTCGTCGATGCGCGTCTGAGCCGCATCGCGCGCCTCCTCGGCGGCTTCCTGCGCGGCGAGCGCCTCGCCGTATTCGGCCGACAGACGGTCGAGCGTATCTTGCATGGCATTCAGGTTCGCCAGGGCCTCTTCCGCTTCCGCCTGCTTTTCGGCCGCCGTTTCGGCATAAGCCGTGGAAGGGGCGATTGCGAGCGCGGCGCATAAGACGACAGCCGCGAGTGCGGCGAAGACAGCTATGGCTGGGGTAAACGTATAGCGAAGCGACGTATGCTGCATCATTTGACCTCCGTTTGCATACCGTTTTGCCGACTATGAGACTACCATAGGTGCGGCCGCTCTCCCCCACTTGTGAAGTTGTGAGCGTTAAACAACGACTTCCTAATCACAATTCCTGCAACTCGACCATACATCTTGTGGGCGGAAGCTTTCGAAAGCGGATTTGCTGGGCCTGGGGCGATGCGCCGGAGGGGGGCTACTGCATCATTTCGGCGAAGGCCTCTTGGAAGTTTGCAGCCAGAAACGAAATGATGCAGTAGCCCCCCTCCGGCGCATCACTCGGCACGCAAAAAAGCCCCTCCGAAGAGGGGCTTGCGGTAACGGTGTTCCCGAAGCTTATTCGGGGCGCACGAAGAAGCCGCCGTCCTTAGCGCGGAATTCCGTCTCGGCAACGCCGATGCCGTAGTCGACGGCGTGAACGAGCGTGCCCTCGCCGGTGTACACCGCGATGTGGCCATCGGTCACGTACAAGTCGCCGGCCTGCGGATCGTCGACGCGGTTGTACATCGCGCCAATGGAGTACGACGTTCCCACTCGCGTGTTCGAGCCCGTAAGCGCGTAGCTGACCAGGCCGGAGCAGTCAAAGCCGCCGTCAGAGCCGCCGACGCCGCCCCACACGTAATCCGAGCCGATCATGGAACGCGCGCGGTCGACGATGGCATTGCCCGTCGCCGCGACGTACGCCGATGCCGAGGAATACGTCTGACCGGTCTGGATGTCGGTGACCGTGCCATCGTCGTTCACGACACCACCCTCGGTCGCGTACATGGCAGCCTGCTCCTGCGCGTAAAGCGCTTGAGCCTCGGCGCTCAGCGAATCGTACGTTTCCTGCATCTGGTTCACGAGCACCTGCGCCTGTTGGAACGCCTCGGATGCCTGCTTCGCCTTCTCGTCGGCGATTTCCGCCTGCTGCGTGTACTTGACCTTTTCCGCCTCGGCCTGCGCGCGCAGCGTGCGCGACTTCGCCGACAGCTCGGCGTCGGTCTCGTTCAGGCGGTTCAGCAAATCCCAGTTCTGCGTGAACTCCTCGAAACTGGCAGAACCCAGCAGCAAGTCGACAAACGACGTGGAGCCGTTGCGGTACATGTCGCGGGCGCGGGCGCCCAACCGGTCTTGGATCTCGGAAATCTCGTCGGTCAGCTCGTTGATGCGGCCCTGCGTCTCATCGCGCTCGCGAATGGCGGCCTCGTAGTCGGTGAGCGCCGTAAGGTAGGCGTTCGAAGCCTGGTCGAGCGTTTCTTGCATGGCATTGAGCTGCGTGAGCGCCGCTTCCGCCTCGGCTTCCTTCTCGGCCGCCGTGGCGGCGTGAGCGGGAGCAACGGCAACGGTGCAGGCCAGTGCGGCTGAAACGGCAGCCGCGCCGAATATGGTGGTGAGTTTAAGCTGCGATATAGAAGAACTCTTCATGCGAAAAAGCCTCCGTTTTCGGTAAGTCAGCGCTGATAGCGTACCACTGAATTATGGAGACATGATAGGCATACGCCCATTTCACGCGGCATATGCGGTCGCACATACGGCCCTCACCTTGCCTTATGGAAACTCCGTCGTTTTATGGTGACGAAAGCCACACGCGGTAGCGAAAAATGGGCCGGGTGGCCAACTCGGGGAATGATGCACGGGAGGGGAGCTAGTGCATCATTCTGCAGCAAGCACGGAGCAATCGGAGACCTTCCCGCAAAATGATGCAACAGCTCCCCTCCCGTACATCACTCTCCGCATTTAGAAGAAGTCGTAGCGCGGGGGGAGCTCTTCCACGGCGTGTTCGGCGGAAGCGTCGAGCTCGGCGAGCGTGGCGAAGTCGTGTGACCAGCTGAAGAACTTGGCAGCGTCGAAGCGCAGCTTGGCGCAAATGTCCTCGCAACCTGCAGGCACGACAGGATGCATGAGCAGCGTGCACACCCACAGCAGATAGGCGGCGTCGGCTAGCACCTGACGGCGTGCATCGGCGCTGTCGGCAGCCTCGGCGGCGGATATGCCGTCGGCCCACACCTTGTTCGAATAGCGAATGAACTCGTCGCAAATCGTCATGACCGTATGCAGCTCGGCCTTCTTCATGGTGCGGTCGTAATCGGAAAGCGCCTGGTGCGCACGCTGAACCACCGCAGGCGTCGGGTCGCACACGGGAACCTTCCCGCCGAAGTTGCGCTTGGCTTCGTACAACACGCTGCGAGCCAAGCGGTTGAACACGTTGGACAGCAGCTTCGACTCTTTCAGCGCCGGGTCGGCCACACGCGGATCCTCGCGCACGGCCGGGTCGGGGTCGAACGCCTTCGGCTTGAAGCCGACCGACTTCTGCCCCAGGCCCAACGCCAGGAAGTGCGCGCGCAGTTGCTCGGCCGTGTAGTGCTCGAGCAGCTCGTCGGCCGTGGGCGGTTTCACCGCGCCTGACGACGATGCCTTCTTGTTGCCGAGCAGCACGTGGTAGTTCGCAATGAGGCGCGTCTGGCGCAGCGGATGGTCGGTGGGTTCGTGGAAGAAGATGTCGCCGGGGCGCAGCGCCTCCCACATGGCCGGTTGCGCCACGCCGTAGAAGTACAGGTTGTCCTGGCCGATGAACTGGTAGACGCACGCATCGTCTGCGCACCAGAAGTCGCGCCAGCTGCCTTCTGGCAGGCCGCGCGCGTCGTTTGCGGCGATTGTGAACGAGATGGGCGCCCACAGGCTTTCGGGCCAGCACCACACGGTGAGTCCCTCTACCCCGTCGATGACCGGCGCCTTCACTCCCCACTCGATGTTGCCGGTGATGCGGAACGGCACGAGCGCCTTGCCCGTGCGGAAACGCAAGCCCGCGCGACGCAGCACGTCGCGGGCGGCGTCGCGCTCGCCGATGGTGGCGAACTCGACTTCGAAGCTGGCCTTGCCCTTCTCGGGCTCGCGCGTCTCGTGAGGCGGCAATTGGTCGGCCACGCTGTCGAACAGTTCGCGCTCGTCGTTTTTCACGTAGATGATCGGCGCGCCCAAAAACTCCGAGCACGTCTGCGGCACGATGGCGCGGATGTCGGGGTCTGCTTCGAGCGCC
>CAJOIP010000028.1 GCA_905234785.1 uncultured Eggerthellaceae bacterium | reverse complement strand
CCTACGACGGGCAAGCGGGGCCTGCCGGCGTGCGCTTCCTGAAGGAAGGCGATCATGTCGCCGTCATCTCGCCCTCGGCATTGCCCACTCAGGAGCAAGTCGACGCCGTCACCTCGGGGCTCGAGAACTGGGGTTACGTGCCCGTCGAGGGCAAACACGTCGTGCAGCAGGACCGCACGCTCGACGACTGCCTTGCCGACCTCGTCTGGGCTTTGGAAGACGACTCTATCGACGCCGTGTTCTGCGTGCGCGGCGGCTACGGTGTATCCGAGGTAGCCGACGTGCTGCCGGAGGGCCTCGTCGCGAAGGCGGGCAAGCCCGTGATCGGCTACAGTGACATAACCGTCCTGCACTCGGCGTGGACGAGCGCAGGCGTCCCGTCCTTCCACGCCTGCATGTCCGGCGCGTTCGCAGACGATTTCCCCGCAGAATGCGCCGAGGCCGAGCGGCGCATGCTCGAAGGCGAGCTTCCCACCTACACCTGCGAGGGCACGAGCCTCGGCAAGCAGGGGACGGCCGATGGCATCCTGATCGGCGGCAACCTTTCGACCTTCACGTCGGTGCTCGGCACGGCCTACGACTGCACCAAGGTCGACGGGCCCTACATCCTCTTCCTCGAGGACGTGGGCGAGGACGTGCAGCACGCTCACCGCTACCTCGCAGTCTTGAAGCACCTGGGCGTGCTCGACCGCGCAGCGGGCATCGTGTTCGGCGAGTGGACCGACGTGCCAACCGACATGGACGACTACGACGGTTCCTCGCGCGGCGGCACCTTCGCGTCGATGGACGACATGATCGCGCGGCAGTACCTCGACGACCTGGAATGCCCCGTGGCGTTCGACTTCCCCGCGGGCCACGGCGACGCGAACTACCCGCTGCTCATGGGCGCCGAGGCCCACCTCGATGTCGCGGACGGCAGCTACACCCTGGCCTGGAACTAAGATGCGAACGAAAGCGAGCAGCTGTACTCGCGTTTGAGCGCCGCGAGCGGCCCGCGGCGCGAGTTGCCCTCCGGGTCGCGGCGCGCCTTCAGGTGCAAAACCCTGAATCTTGTGCGCTCGATGCTTCAAATTGCGACTTTTGCACCCGGATTGGGGCGTTTGCGTCGTTTCAGGGGAACGTTTCCCCTGGTCAGCGATTTTGCAGTGGAAGCGCCCGGGTGCAAGAGTCGCGATCTCGAACATCGGCTGTTCCAAATTGCGGGTCTTGCACCCGGACATGTGTTAAACTACGGGTTCTGCACCCGGACGTGTCGCAGATTGCAGGTTTTGCGCCTGCGGGTGGCGCGAATCGCGGGGGCTCCCTTTCCGCCTCGGCAGATGGGTTATCATCAGGTTGTCAATTGAAGGGCCGGCGGCTGGCAGGCCGCGGCATGGCGGAAAGGAAGCAACGTCATGAAGAACGTAAGGATAGCGGTCGTGTTGGCGGCGGCCCTCGCGCTTGCGTTGGCGCTTGCCGGCTGCGGCGGTGCGCCCGGAGTCTCGTCGGCAAGCGCGTCGTCAGCCGCAAGCGCCTCGTCGGCTTCCCAGCAGGGGAAGGCGGTCGTGCAGATCAACACCGAGGGCGTGGGCGAGATCGCCTGGGCCTATGAGGGCGAAAAGATCGCCTTCGACGACGAGTACCCGGTGCAGTCGGCCTACGTCAGCGACGCCTTCGGCCAGACGATCGGCATCGAGGCGCGGGAAGACGCCAGCTACGAGGGCTACAAGTTCGTCAAGTGGAACAAGGACGGCAGGAAGTTCTCCGAGGACAGGCGCATCGACGTGCTCGTCGACGGCGATGCCGAGTACGTCGCGGTTTTCGCGTTCGAAGGCGCCGACGGCGAGGATGTCCTGTCGCTGAACTACGGCGGCTCCGAGGCCTACACGCAGGAAGACATCGACGCCGCCTTCGACGCGATCATGGCTGAGTTCGACACCTGGACAGGTGCCACGATGAAGCGCCTCGCCTTCACCGACGACGCCACCTGCGCAGCCGACCTCGAGTACTGCAACAGCCTGCGCGAGGCGGCCGACCCCGCGTTCACGCAGGCCATCGTCATCATGTCGGACTTCCACTCGCCAAGCGGCGCGGACGCCGAGGGCACGGCCTGGGAGCCGGACACCGACTACGAGGACTACTCCTGGCACCTCGCCCGCACTGACGGCGGCGAGTGGAAACTCCTCACTTGGGGCTACGCCTAATCTCCGACTTGGTAGAATGTCAGCAGCTAGAAGCATGAGGATCGGAGAGGACACGGCATGGACTCATCGACGCTCGGATACTTCAAGACCATCGGCGAGGTGCAGGGCGTCATCGCCAACGCCACTACGCTCGACGAGGCGCTGCAGGGAGGCCTGAAGGCCATCGTGGACAACGCGGGCGCCGAATGCGCCGTCATCTGGTACGCCGACAAGGCTGGCGACGGGCGCCTGCACCCCTACTACTGGATCGGTCCGGTTGACCTGACGAGCCGCAGCCACGCGTCGGGCGAGGGCGCGGTGGGGCGCGTGTTCCAGCAGCAGCGGGCCGAGCGCCTCTTCGAGTTCGACGCCCTCAAGGACGTCGAGACTGCCATCGACTTCGCGGGCATGGACGTGACCTCGGTGATCTGCGTGCCGTTCTCGAGCAAGTTCGAGGATTTGGGCGTCATCCAGTTCGTGAACAAGGTCGGCGGCGGCGCCTTCACCGAAGAGGGTGCCGACGTCATGGAAATCATGGCCATGATGGCCGCCATCGCCATCGACGAGAACGATCGGCTCGCCGAGCCGTGGCAACCGGGCGAGGTGGTCATGGAACTGCGCGACATCACGCGCGAGTTCCGCAGCGGCGACGTGGTCACGAAGGTGCTCAAGGGCGTGAACCTTGACGTGTACGAGGGCGAGTTCTTGGTGCTTCTGGGCGAGAGCGGCTGCGGCAAGTCCACGCTGCTCAACATCATTGGCGGCATGGACCAGGCCACGTCGGGCAGCTTCACCTACCTGGGGCGCGACCTCTCTCATGCCACGCAGCAGGAGCTCACCGACTTCCGCCGCGACAACATCGGCTTCATCTTCCAAAGCTACAACCTCATGCCGAACCTTACCGCGCTGCAGAACTTGAAGCTGATAGCCGAGCTCGTGGACGACCCGATGGACGCTGACCGGGCGCTCGAGGTGGTGGGGCTGACCGACCGCAAGCGCAACTACCCCTCCCAGATGTCGGGCGGGCAGCAGCAGCGCGTCTCCATCGCCCGCGCGCTCGTGAAGAACCCCAAGATCATACTCGCCGACGAGCCCACGGCGGCGCTCGATTACGCCACGAGCATCGAGGTCTTGCAGGTGATGGAGGAAATCATCAAGACGGGCACCACCATGGTGATGGTCACCCACAACGAGGAGATCACCCGCATGGCCGACCGCGTCGTGCGCATGCGCGGCGGCCGCATGCACGAGGTAACCGTGAACCGCCACCCTGCCCACGCGACCGACCTGGTGTGGTAGGCGGTGCCTCATGAAGCCGACGCAACTGGCAGAGCTGTTCGCGAACATCCGCAAGACGTTCGTGTCGTTCTTCAGCATCCTGATGTTCGTGGCGTTGGGCGTGGGCATATTCTTAGGCATCAACTGGGTTGCGCCGGCCATGCAGGGCGCTGCGGGCAAGGCGTTCGACGAGGGGTCGTTCCACAACGTGCAGATACAGTACCCCTACGGGCTGACCGACGCCGACCTGCAGCAGCTTTCCAACGTCGAGGGGGTAACGGACGTCGAGGCCGGTTACCAGTCGTTCCAGACGACGTTCCTCGACGGCGAGAAACGCACGGTGAAGCTTCAGTCGATGGGGGAGCGCATAGACACGCTCTCCGTAGTGGAAGGCGAGCTTCCCTCGAAAGCCGACGAGGTGGCCGTCGTGGCCGCCGCGGCGGACGCCTGCGGAATAGCCGTGGGCGACACCATCGCGTTCGAGCCCGATGCTTCCCCGGACGACGTGGCCGTTCGCACAGACGACCAATCTGCGGCGGTCGAAGACAACGATGGCATGAAGTACCTGAATGGCGCTTCCTACCGGGTTGCGGCCATCGTGAACAGCCCCGAGTACATCGCGACCTCGAGCGAGACGTTCGGTATTTCGACGAGCGGGTCGGGGTCGGTCGAAATCGTGGCCTGGGCTCCTGTTGCCGCGTTCGATGCTTCCGCGTATCAGGGCGGGTATCCCGTCGTGAACGTGCGCTGCAGCGGCCTGCAGGGCCTCGACTCGTTCGGAGCCGAGTACGAGCAGGCGTCTGGGGCCATCGAGGGCGACATTGCCGATCTGGGCGCGACGTTGGCCAAATCGCGCTACGACGACCTGCATAACCAGGCGCAGAAGAAGATAGACGAGGCACAGGCCGCGCTCGACGGCGCCAGGAAGCAGATTGCGGATGGCGAGAAGCAGCTTGCCGACGGTCGAGCAGAGCTGGAAGCCAAGAAGGCCGAAGGCGAGGCCAGGCTCGCGGAAGCATACGGCCAGCTCATCGAAGGCGAAGAGGCGAAAGCCGAAGGCGAGCAGGCGCTTGCCCAGGCCAGAAGCCTGTATCGGGAAGCTTCGAGCGCGCTTGCCGCGATGAAAGACGACGATACGGTCGTCATTGAGGGCCGCTCGTTCACCGTCGCGGAGCTTAAGGCGTTTCTGCCCCAGGCTGAAGCGGCGCTGAACAGCCTACAGGCCGAATACGATGCGAAGGTGGCCGAGCTGAACGACGGGTGGGGCCAATACTACGCTGGTCAAGCCGAACTCGAAGCAGCTGTGGCCGAAGGCGAGCAGAAGATAGCCGACGGGCAGCGCCAAGTTGAGGAGGCCAAGGCGCAGGTGGCCGAGGGCGAGCCCAAGCTCGAGAAGGCCAAAGAGCAGCTGGCCGCCATGAAACGCTACGATTGGACGGTCGTGAACCGTTCGGGCAACGTGGGAGCCGGCGAAATTAGCGTGTTCGGCGGCGTCACCACCAACCTCAGCTTCTCCATGGCGCTGCTGTTCGTCATCGTCGGCCTGCTCGTAAGCTACTCGGCGGTCAGCCGCATCGTGCACGAGCAAATCACCCAGATCGGCACGAAGAAGGCGCTCGGCCTGCGCGGCCGCGAGATCACGGCGAGCTTCCTGCTGTACGCGGGCATGGCGGTGCTCGCGGGCGCCATAGTCGGCACGCTCGTGGGCGTCACGCTCGTGGAGGGCATCATCGCGAACGTGTTGGGGAAGATGTTCACGTTCGGCGCGTTCCCCCCGCATTTCGGGTTGCTGCAGTTCCTCGGCGTGACGGCGCTCGAACTTGTGCTCGTGCTGGGCGCCACATGGCTCGCGTGCCGCGGCGTCTTAAGGCAGCACGCCGTCGAGCTGCTGCGCGGCGAGAAACCGCCCGAGGCCAAGGCGCGCTTCTACGAGAAATGGGGCGTATGGAACCGCCTGCCCCTCCTGACGCAGACCATCGTGAATAATTGCATGAACGACAAGAGGCGCGTGTTCAGCACGGTGGTGGGCGTTGCGGGCTGCACGGCCCTCATCGTCACCGCCATCACGTTGAACGACGACGTGCTGAAGAGCTACGACCGCCAGTACGACAACGTCTACGGGTTTGCGAGCATAGCCTATGTCGACCCCTCTGCGGACGGGGCGTGCGATGCGGTGGAGGACGTGTTTCGGGACGCGGGGGGCGACGCGGCGTCGATCGTGCGCAAGAGCCTGGCCATGACCGAGCCAAGTGGCGCAGCTGCCGCCTTGCACATCATCGTCCCCGCCGATGCCGAGGCGTTCGCGCGGGTCTACCATGTGAACCCGGTTTCGGGCGGCGAGCCCGACTTTTCGCAGGACGGCGTATGGGTATCGCAGGCGTACCGCGACCACTTCGGGGCGAAGGTGGGTGACGCCATCGAGGTCGACGCCGGCGACGGCGTGAAGCACGAGGTGCCCATCCTCGGGTTCTACGAGTTCTGGCTGGCGTATCACGAGGCGGTCATGGGACGCGACTACTACGAGCGCGAGTTCGACGCAAGCTTCGCCCCGAACGCCGTCCTCGGCAATGCCGAGGAGGTCGGGGGCCTCTCGGAGCTCGACTTCGGCGCAGTTGAGGGCTTCGATTCGGTGACGGACGACAAGACGCGCCAATACGGAAACTTCGCGACGTTCTCCTCCGTGTCGTCGGCGGTCGTGCTCATCTACCTGGCGCTCGCGGCGCTCATGGCCGTGGTCGTGCTGCTGAATCTGAACGTCATGTTCATCGAGGAGAAGAAGCGCGAGCTCATCGTGCTCATGATCAACGGGTTCTCGGTGCGCGACGCGAAGCGCTACATCTACAACGACACCATCGTGCTCACGATCGTCGGCATAATCCTCGGAATCGTCTTGGGGTGCGTCATGGGCTCGGTCACGGTCGGTTCGATGGAGCCTTCCACGGCGGAGTTCGTAAAGGACGTCGACTGGCTGGCCGTGGGCGTCGGCGCCGGCGGCAGCGCCGTACTCTCCTTCGTCATGAGCGTCATCGCGCTGCGCCGCATCCCGCGCTTCGAGCTGACCGACATCAACAAGTTCTAAGCCGGCTGCGAACAAGGCGAAGCGGGCCGGGGGAACCTGGGCCCATGTCGCATACGCGGTTTAGCCGTGGCGTCAGGCGCAGGCGCTTCACTTACGCGCACGACTTGAACCCGAGTTCCTCCTGCATGAGCACCATGAAGGGCGCGGCGAAGGGGTTCACGCCGTCGGGGATGACCGAGTAGATGGCGACCTCGCACGACCAGCAGAGCGTGACGGCGAGAAGGCAGAGGTTCGCCTGCAGGTTGTTCATGGGGCCGGCTTTCCATTCGGTCGTTGGTTAGGTCGAGTTTAATGCCGCTTCGCACCGGGTGCAAATGGCCGCGAAATCGTCTGACCCCACGTCCCGCTTTCAACGGCGACTGCGACGAAATGCGCCCAAGCGGGTTCGGCCGAAGGCCCTAGTCTGCGACCGTCGCATTCCTCTCGCCGTAGAAGGCGATGCAGTTGCGGCCGTTCTCGACGGCGTGCGCGAGCGCGGTTTCCGCAGCGGCGTAAATGTCGCGGTCGGTCATGCCCTCGGTGCTGAACGCGGCGCCGACCGAAAGCGTGATCAGCGGCAGGTCGTCGGAATCGTCGGCGAGCATCGTGTTCACGAGCCCGATCTTGTTCGACACCGCGTCGTGCAGGTTCTCGCTCATGTCGGTCATGATGACCGCGAACAGGTCGCTTTCGATGCGGCAGGGGAAGTCGGTCGAGCGGAAGGCCGTGCTCAGCGCGTTGGCCAGCTTCACCATGACGGCGTTGCCGGTGTCGCGCCCGTACACCTTGTTGAACTCCTTGAAGTTGTCGATGTCGATGAGCAGCAGCGCGATGTTGCGCGTGTGCGTGGCCAGGAAGCTGTCGTAGCCGCTGCGGTTGGCGATGCCCGTCAGCGGGTCGCGTTCGGCGAACTCGCGCAGCTGCTTGATGCGCCTGCTGTTGTCCTCGTACATGGTGTTGTAGGCGGTCGCCAGGTAGCGCAACTCGTAGGAGCCGTCGGCTTCGAGCGGCTCGTTCTTCTCGATGCGCTTGATGTAGTGGTTCAGCGGCTTCAGCACGTACATCAGCAGCACCAGCACGAGCACCATGACCACGCACAGCAGCAGCGCCACGGCGATGCGCAGCTCGAACAGCAGGCTGTCTATTAACGCGTCGTTGCGTTCGAGCTCTGCGTTCAGCTCGTCGAGCAGCGCGTTCGAGCTTGCTTCGACGTTTGCGCGAATTACGCGTTTGGCCTGGTCGTACTCGCTGCCGAGCATGATGTCGCGGGCGGCTTCGATCTTCTGGTCGGGCGTCATGTCCTGCTCGCCCTCGATGCGGTCGGACTTGGTGACCGTGTTGGGCACGTCCTTGACCCCGTAATACGAAGCCGCGAGCCGCATGGCGGTGAACTCCTTCTCGGCAAGCGCGTCCGATGCGTCGAGCGCTTGCTGAAGGAGGTCTGCGGCAACCTGGAGGTCGTCGGAGAAGCTCGTGCGGAGCAGGTTCACCGCGTTTCCGCGGCGGTCGGTCGTGTACAGCTCCTCGAAGTACGCGTCCATGTTCTCGGGGTCGCCCGTGACGACGAACAGCCGCGCCTGGCTGGTCAGGTAATCCGACGCATCTTCCAAGTCGTCGATGGCGGCGCTGCAGGCGATGTAGCGCGCCTCGTATTCTTTGGCTGTGGCCTCGGCGTCGGCCACCTGGCCGGCTAGCGTGAAGGCGAAGAACGCGAGCAAAATGGCCACCACGACGGTGATGGCGCCGATGATGCGGATGCTGATGCCGCCGTGCGAGGCGGTCGCGGGCTTCGTCTCTTCGATTGTGGCTTCAACGTGATCAGTCATGTCCATCACTGCTTCGTCTCGGTGTCTTCCGCATCAGCGGAATCGGCTTCCTTCGCCGCCTGTTCTGCTGCGGCCTTCTCTTCCTCGGCCTTTTTCTTCGCGCTGCTCTTCTCGGCGATGGCGCGTGCCTTGTCCTGCGCGTGCAAGAACGCGCGCGCCACCTGCGGGTCGAAATGCGTTCCGACGCCCTCTTCGATGATGGCGAGCGCCTTTTCAATCGGGAAGCCTTCCTTGTAGCTGCGTTTCGACACGAGCGCGTCGAACACGTCGGCCACGGCCATGATGCGCGCCGACAGGGGAATGTCCTCGCCCGCCAGGCCGTGCGGGTAGCCCGAGCCGTTCCATTTCTCGTGGTGGTAGGCGGCCAAGCGCTGCGCCTCGTCGAGGTAGCTGGCCTCCGACACGGCGCCCTTCGCGCTTTCGAGGATCTCCTTGCCGGCGATAGTGTGGTTCTTCATGATCTCGAACTCTTCGTCGGTGAAGCGGCCCGGCTTGTTCAGGATGGTGTCGGACACCGCGATCTTGCCGACGTCGTGCAGCGGCGCGGACTTGTACACGTTGGAAATGAATTCGTTGGTCAGCACGTCGGGGTAAATGCCCTCGCGGCGCATCTGGTTCATGATGATGCGCGTGTAGGCGGCGGTGTTCTTCACGTGGTCGCCGGTGAACTTGTCGCGGCTTTCCACGAGGTCGGCCATGACCATGATCAGGTTGTCCTGCATGCGCGAAATGGTCTCGCTCTTCTCCTGCGCGTCGGCGGTGTAGCGCACGGCTTCCTGCGACATCTGGTTCACGGCGTCGAAGAGGTTCTCGATTTCATCGCCCGTGCTGATGTCGAGCGCCTCGATCTGGTCGGCGCTGAGGCTTCGTATACTCTCGTCGCCGAGCATGAAGTTGTTCGACGCGCGCGAGATCGAGTTCACGGGCAATATGATGCCGTACTTCGCCAGCCACAGCACGATGGCGCAGATGAGCACGAAGAACGCTGCGAACAGCGCGATGATGCTGGCGAGGAACGAGGATTCGTCGGCGACGAGCTGTTCCATGGAAATGTCGGCCGCGAGGTAGCACACGGTGGTGCCGGCGCTGTTCTTCAACGGCGTGTACACGGTGAGCAGCCAGCCGTACGAGTCGTTGGAGACGATGGGGCTGATCTCGCCGCCGGCGAGTAGCGTGGGCACGTAGCCTTGGAACGACGGGTCGAACGGCACGACGTCGCCGGGGTCGGACCCTGGCTCTTCGGCCGTGTCGGGGTCGAACACGACGTGGCAGCCGTCTTTCTGAATCTGGTACACGTACACGTAGCGCACGCCGGGGAACGAGTCGCGGATGTCGGCAAGCCGCATGTCGGTCTCGCGGTAGCCGGGCGCGTTTTCGCCTTCGGCCATGTATTCGTCGATGCGGTCGGGGTTGACCGCGTTCGCCATGAGGTTGGTGATGCCCAGGGCGTTGGCGCTTTCCGCCTCGATCATCGACTGGTGGAACGTCAGGTAGCTGATGGCGGTGGTCGTGATGGCGACGAACGCCATGATGGTGCCGACGATGACCACGAACTTGGTCTGCAGCGACATGGTGCGCGGCTTGGCGCTCATCGTCTCGTCGAGCTCGGCTTGCGAAAGCGGCGCCTGCTGCCAGGGCACGAAGTCGAGCTTGGCCAGGAAGTCTTCCGACATCAGGTGGTACACCAGCGCGACGGCCAGGACGGTTAGCGCCTTGTCGATGAAGTCGATGAGCAGATCGGCGCACAGCTGCGCTCCGAATAGGCTGAGCATGCCGCTGTCGTAGAGCTGGTGCGCGAACGGTGCCGAGATGCCCTCGCCGATGCCAGTGCCGTACAAAAAGTACGTCAGGACAGAGCCGAACCCGCCGCCGATGAGCGCGAAAATCAGGATGGAAACCAAGATGAGCGGGAAGCTCTTGAACCATCCGCGCTTGGCGATGAAGGCGGCGAACAGGGCGATGAGCACGTTGATGATGCCGTAGTACATCGTCGAGCTGTCCGCGATGCTGTTGATGAGGTTGGTCAGGTAGCCGACGACGATGGCCGGCACGTAGCCGCCGAGCACGCCCGCGAAGATGGTGCCGATGCTGTCCAGGAACACGGGCAGTTTCAGCGCCGACGCGATTTGGGAGCCGAGGATGTTGACGACGATGCATATCGCGCACAGTGCGAGCGCGTTGCGGAACCGCGCCACCACGCGCTTCTCCTCGCCGTGCCTGGTTTTCACGCCCATTGCATCCCTTTACGTCGACCGTCTTGTACTTAGTATTTTCCAGCATACATTGTACTGCCATGCCGCCAAGTGGGACAACGGGGACGGGGGAAAGTGACCCATCGGGAGCCAGCGGGTCGCTTTCCCCCGTCCCCGTTGTCCCACTCACCTATAATTTCACTACATATATGAAGACGGCATTCGGAATACTCAAACGCGACCTGCTCGCGCTGCTGAAGAACCCCATCGCCTTGCTGGTGGTGGGCGCCCTGATGGTGCTGCCGGGCTTGTACGCGTGGTACTGCATCGTCGCGAACTGGGATCCGTACGCCAACACGGGCAGCATGCCCGTCGCCATCGTGAACCACGACAAGGGCGCCGAGAACAACCTGGCCGGCGAGGTGAACGTCGGCGAGCAGGTGATTGCTCAGCTGCACGACAACGACAGCATCGACTGGCGGTTCTACGACGACGAGGACGAGGCGCTCTACGCCACCCGGACAGGCGAGGTGTACGCCACAATCGTGTTCCCCGAGGACCTGAGCGAGAATCTGGTCGGCATCTTCACCGGCTCGGACGCGCCGCCAACCATCTGCTACTACCCCAACGAGAAGTACAACGCCGTGGCCACGAAGGTCACCGACTCGGCCGCGCAGACGCTCGTTCGGCAGATCAACCAGAACTTCTCGTCGACCGTCAACGAGAAGATCCTCTCGTCGACCCAAGGCATAGCCGACGACGTCGAGGCGCGCGCCGACAAGACCAACCAGTCGGCCATCGCCGAGATAAAGGCCGTTCAAGAAGACATCGACAAGGTCATCGCCTCGCTCGACGATGCGGCAAGCTCGATCGCCGGATGGCGCGATGCGGCCGCCGGCGCAAACGCCGCCTTGGCGGGAACGTCGGAGCAGCTGCCCGCCATTGCGTCGGCGCTCGCGCAGGGCTCGGGCCAGCTGAACAGCCTGCGCGCGCAGACAAGCGACTTCGAAAGCCGGCTTTCCAAGACCATCCTCGATTCCGCAGCCACCGTGTCGAACTTGGCGGGGCAGTCGAGCGCCACGCTCGTGCAGGCGACCAAGGACTTGCGGGAAACCGAGATGAAGCTGGAAGCCCTGAGCGACGCGGCGGCAAGCGTTCCCGAGCTGGAAGCCGTGGTGACCCTCATCGACGTCGCTGTGAACCTTGCGGCTTCTGCCGTGGAAGGCGCAAGCGACAGGGTCAGCGAGATCGGCGGAAACGTCCAGGCGATGTCGCAGGACGTGACGTCGGCGACGAACCGCATCTCGAACGAGATCGTGCCCCAGTTGAACGGCGGGGCCGTCAGCCTTTCGACGTCGTTTTCGAAGCTGTCGGGCGCGGTCGAGCAGTTCGAGCCCCAGGTCGCCACGCTCATGGGCGTGCTGTCCGAAACCGATGGCGCACTGGAGACGGCAACGGGCGCGATCGCCGACGCGAAGACGTTGCTTTCCACCATCGGCGCCAACCTGAAGGGCACGGTCACCGACATCGGGGCCATCGGCAGCGCGCTCGAGGTCGACCGGCTTTCCGACCTGCTGAACGTCGACCCCGAAAACGTCGGCACGTTCATCTCGTCGCCCGTGCACATGGTCACCGAGAAGATCAACCCGGTCTCGAACTACGGCACGGCGGTGGCGCCGTTCTACACGAACCTGGCGCTGTGGATCGGCTGCTTCATCCTGGTGTCGCTCATGAAGGTCGAGGTGAACGCCGAGGGCTTCGAGGGCGCCACCACGCGCCAGCGCTATTTCGGGCGGTGGCTGCTGTTCATAATCCTGTCGCTCGTTCAGTCGCAGGTCATCTGCGGCGTGGACATCCTGCTCGGCATCGACTGCGAGAACCCGGCGCTGTTCATGCTGGCAGGCGCGGTGTGCTCGTTCACGTACATGAACCTGATTTACGCGCTCGTGAAGACGTTCCGCAACATCGGCAAGACGCTGTGCATTCTGCTGCTCATCATGCAGGTGCCGGGCTCGTCGGGCATGTACCCCATCCAGATGATGCCGAGCTTCTTCCAAACCATCCACCCGCTGCTGCCGTTCACGTACGGCATCGACGCCATGCGCGAGGCGCTTTCGGGCGTGTACGGGCTGTCGTACCTGCGCGACGTGGCGTTTTTGCTGATCGTCATCGTGGCAATCGCGTTCGTCATCGGGCTTGCGCTGCGGCCGTTCATGGCCAACGCGCTGACGATGTTCGACGACGAGATGAACCAGGCCGGTTTCTTCGCGAGCGAAGAGCATGCGCAGCGCGAAACCGACCGGCTGCGCGGCATGTTCAGGATGATAACCTCGCATGATTCGTATGCCGACGACTTCGAGGAACGGGCATGGCGGTTCAACCGCACGTACCCGAAATGGCGCCGGGCGGGCGTTATCGCCATGTTCGCCATACCGTTCGGGCTGCTGGTGCTCTTGTTCCCGTTCAACCTGACGGTGGGGCTGAGCATCGACGTGAAGCTCGGAGCGCTGGTCATCATGGTGGTGCTGCTGCTTGCCGTGGCGCTGGCGCTGACCGTGCTGGAATACACGCACCGCACGATCGCCGAGGAAACGCGCCTGCTGGGCCTGCAGATCATGAGCGACTTCGGCGACGAGGGCGATTACCTCGACCTGGTCAGCATGATGCTCGACGATGGGGAAAGCGCCTCCGCCGCGCCGATCGTGCCTGCGCAAGTCGCAGGCACGAAGTCGGGCCCCACGCGCGACATCTTCGCGACCGACATGCGCCTGGGCTTCCAGAGCGTCGTCGGCGTCGTGGTCATCATGCTGCTGGTCATCACGCCGTCGATGTACGCGTGGTTCAACATCTCCGGCAGCTGGGATCCGTACAGCTCCACAGGGAACCTGCAGGTCGCCGTGGCCAACGAGGACGAGGGCTACAAGGGCGAGCTCATTCCCGTGACCATCAACATCGGCGACACGGTGGTGTCTCAGTTGCGCGGCAACACGAGCTTCGACTGGGTGTTCGTCAGCAAGGACGAGGCTATCGAGGGCGTGAAGAGCAGCGAGTACTATGCTGCCATCGAGATACCGGGCGACTTCAGCCGCAACATGATGACCTACCTGGTCGACGACGCCGATTACCCCGACGTGGTGTACTACACCAACGAGAAGGAAAACCCCATCGCGCCCATCATCACGCAGAAGGGCGCCGACGCCATTCAGGAGAACATCCGCGTCAGCTTCACCGAGCGCGTCGACGAGATTGCGCTCTCCGTTGCGTACGACGTGCTGGACTACGTGACGAACCCGCGCATGAGCAACTACGTCTCCACGATGGGCAAGCACCTCGACGACGCGACCCGCGACACCAAGAGCGCATCGAGGGAAATCATGTCCATCGCGGGCCTGTGCAGGACGATTGCGGGCATCGTGGACACCACGGGCACGGCCATCGACGGCCTGAAGGGCGCGAGCGCGTCTGCGAAGGACGCGGTGGGCGATGCGAAGGCGGGGCTTGCGGATGCGTCGTCGGCGTTCGATGGCGCGATATCGGTCGTGCAGCAGATGCTCGACGGGCGCAGCGTCGACATCGGCAAGATCCAGGGAATCATTGACGCTGCGCTCGAGTTGCTGGAAGCAGGGGCCGACGGGGTTCCCGACCTCATCGACGACGTCATTGCGCAGGTTGAGGAACTGCAGGCCGATAATCCCGGCGTCGCCGAAGCGGAGTTCAAGGCGGTGCTCGACAAGCTGCAGGACGCGAAGGCGCATGCCGCGGCGGTGCCGGGCGACGTTGCGCAGGCGCGCGCCGACACCGATGCGCTCATCGCGAATGCCAGCGCCGAGCTTCAGGATGCGAAGTCGTACTTCAACAACACGGTCGTGCCTTCCATCGACGAGTTGCGCGGCTCGATGGAGAGCATATCCTCTTCCACGTCCTCGATTGTCAGCGGGCTCGAAGGCGCGCTCGACGGGCTCGGCGATAGCACGGGCGGCCTTTCCAACCAGCTGGCTGCGCTGTCGGGTGGCCTGAGCAAAGCGGCTGACAAGCTCGAGTCTTCAGCCGCGAACATCGATGCCACGAAGAAGCGCGTGGCCGAAGCCCTGAAGTCGGGCGACTTGAGGCAAATCGAGGACGTCATCCTGGGCGGCGACCCCGAGGTGCTCGCCGCCAGCCTGGCTGCGCCCGTGCAGCTTCAGCGCGAGGCGATGTACCCCGTGTCGAATTACGGGTCGGCCATGGCTCCGTTCTACACGGTGCTGTCGCTGTGGGTCGGCGCGCTCGTCATGATCTCGACCATGCGCGTGCACGTGGTCGAAGAGCGCATCGAGGAGCTGCGCAAGCGCTATGGCAGGGTGCGGCCGCGCCACGAGTTCTTCGGGCGCTACGGCATCTTCGGGTTCATCGGGCTTATGCAGGGTGCGCTCGTGCTGTTGGGCGATCTCATGCTTTTGCACATACAATGCGTGCACCCGATTCTGTTCCTGCTGTTCGGCCTGTTCATCGGACAGATTTTCTGCCTCATCGTGTATACGATCACCGAGCTGTTCGGCGATGTTGGCAAGGCGCTGTGCGTCATTTTACTGATCATGCAGGTGGCGGCTTCGGGTGGCACGTTCCCCGCCGAGATGCTCGACCCGCTGCTGTTCAACATCGTGCCGTTCTTGCCGTTCTACCACGCCATGACCCTGTTGCAAGAATGCGTCGCGGGCGTTTTCTGGCCCGCCGCGATCATCGCCGTCGTGGCGCTCGTCGCCATGGCCGGCGCCATGCTCGTCATCGGCCTGCCCCTGCGCCGCCCGTTCCGCAAGCTCAACGATTTCTTCGAGGAACAATTGGAAAAGACCGGCTACATGTAATGAGCTGCGGGCTGCTGCCGGGTAATGCGCCACGAGCGGCCTTCTGCCACATGGAGTTAGGGGTACAATTCAGTGTGCGAAGCTTAGGGTTCGGAAAGGGAGCGTATGGCGGCTGAAAACGCAAGGGCCACGTGGGCCGACCGCCTGTGGGGGCGCATGATCGGGCTCGAGCCGCCCGTGCGCATCGTCGCGCTCGCGTTCGTTGCGGCGGCCATCGTCGCCCTGTCGTTCTGCCAGCTAAGTTTCTGGCCCCTGTGCAACATCGACGGCAAGCCCGTGTACCTCATGCTCGTGCTGGGCCCGCTGCTCATGGGCGCGCTCATGTTCGGGCCCATTGCCGGCGCGCTGTTCGGTCTGTTCACGGGCGCGGTTCTGTTCGCGCACGCGACATTCTTCGCGCTCGATTTCTACGAGGTCTACTACATGGCCGTGGCGAACACGTTCGCGCTGCACGCGCTCGTGGGGCTCGTGGCTGGCTGGCTGTTCTCAATCGTCGTGCGCCGCACTCAGCCGGGAGGCGTGCGCAACGCCGCCATCGTCGCGGTGTGCCTGGCGCTGTCGTTTGCCGCAAGCGGTCTCGTGATAGCGGACGTCGTCTTGGCATATGGTGGCATCGACGTCCTCGATTACCTGCGGGAATACCTTTTCAACAGCCCGCTGGGCGTGGCGATCCAGGCACTTGTCGACGCTGCCGCCATGGTGGTGCTGTGCCTGGTGACCGACTGGGCGGTCGAGCGCCTGATGCGCCGCGGCGGGAATCGGCGGCTGTTGTCAGTGTTCCGCAACTGGATGCTGCTCGTTTCAGCTGTGGTGTTCATGTTTGCGAGCGCCTTCATCTTCACAGTCACGACCGCGCAAGCGCAAGACAAGGCCGCAGCTGAAATGGAAAGCGAAGTCTCGTACCTCACACGCCAGCTTTCCGTTCAGCACGGCCTCGAGCCGAGCCTCCTTCTCGGCGGCTACGATTCGTCAATAGACGGCTGGGTGGTCATAACCGACCGCGACGGCGTCATCGTGGCGACCGACGACGACGGGCGCTACCCAACGGGATCGTCGCTCATGAAGCTGCTCGACTACGAGGTGGAAGGCGCGAGCGCCGAGGAGGTCTTCGAGACGTTCCTCGGCACGGGGGAGACGAGCCTCATTCAGGCCGTAGGCGAGAACGGCGACATGTCCATGGACATTGCCTTCCTCGCGCTTGGCTCGTATAGCGAGGGGTATATCGCCATGGTGCGCCCGTCCAGCATGGTTTACGCCAACCGTCTGGGAACCATGGCGTCGTCGACCTTGTTGGCATTTTTGCTGCTCGCAGCCATCAGCGTCGTGGCGACGGTGCTGCTGAACCGCGTGGTCGTGCGCCATATCGACGAGACGAACGATTCGCTGGGCAAGATCACCGGCGGCAACCTGAACGAGCGCGTGAGCGTGCGCGACAGCCGCGAGTTTATGTCGCTGTCGTCGGGCATCAATTCCACGGTGTCGGCGCTGCGCGATACGATCGAGGAAGTTCAGCAGAAGAACGCTCAGGAGTTGCTGACCGCCAAGGCCATTCAGGAAAGCTCGCTGCCGCGCGAGTTCCCGCCGTTCCCAGACATCGACAAGTTCGACCTGTACGCTTCCATGAAAACCGCCAAGGAAGTTGGCGGCGACTTCTACGATTTCTTCCTGATCGGCGACGCGGAAGACAAGCTTGGCTTCGTCATGGCCGACGTGTCGGGCAAGGGCATCCCTGCGGCGCTGTTCATGATGACCGCCAAAACGCAGATCGAGAACTACATGATGGCGGGCCTCGGCGTGGGCGAAGCGGTCGATGCCGCGAACCACCAGCTGTGCATCGGCAACGACGCCGGCATGTTCGTCACCGCGTGGCTGGGCGTGCTCGACTACAACACCGGCCTGCTGACGTACGTGAACGCCGGCCACAACCCGCCGCTGATGCGGCGCGACGGCGCGTGGGAATGGATGCGCAACGTGTCGGGCATGCCGTTGGGCCTGTTCGACGGCATTCCCTACGACCAGTACGAGCTGCAACTTCAGCCAGGTGACATGCTGTATGCCTACACCGACGGCGTGACCGAGGCCATGAACCTGGAAGGCGAGCTGTTCCATGAAGACCGCCTCGAGCAGACGCTGTACAAGTACGGCAAGATGAACCCGCGCTCGGTGGGCGTGGGCGTGCGCCGCGCTATCACCGAGTTCACCCTCGACTGCGAGCAGTCCGACGACATCACGATGCTCATCCTGAAGTACGGCGTGCCCCCGGAGAAGAGGGCCGTCATGATCCTCGACGCGAACGTCAACCAGCTCGTGCACGTGTTCAACTTCATCCACGAGGAACTGAAGCGCCGCAGCGCGCCAAAGTCGGTGTACAACCCGCTCGACATCGCGGCCGAGGAGCTGTTCGTGAACGTGTGCCACTACGCGTACCCCGACGCTACGCCCGATAATCCCGGCGAGGTGCGCATCGGCTTCGAGTACGACAACAACCCGCCGTCGCTGACGGTGACGATTTCCGACGACGGCATTCCGTACAATCCGCTGGAAAAGCCCGACGCCGCGACGGCTGACGAATATGCGGGCATCGACGACGTCCCCATTGGCGGCCTGGGCATCCTCATGGCCAAGAACAGCGTCGACGACATGTCTTACGAGCGCGTCGACGGCAGCAACGTGCTTACGTTCGTGAAGCGCTGGTAAGCGGAAATATGGTATTGTGCATTGTTGAGCTTCAACATATGAGAAAGGATTCCTCATGGAAATCAAAGTCGTGGATGAAGGCAAGCCGTACGTCATCGCCCTGGTTGGCAGGCTCGACACCAACACGTCGCCCCAGCTCGAGGAGTTCGCGAGTGGCCTGTACGACAAGAACGTGTCCGACATCGCCGTCGACATGGCTTCCTGCGACTTCGTCTCTTCAGCTGGCCTGCGCGTCATCGTCGCCATGCAGAAGCGCGCGACGGTGGGCGGCTCGCTCGTGTTCCGCAACGTGCAGCCCGAGGTCATGGAAGTCTTCGAGATGACCGGCTTCTCGAAGATCCTGACGTTCGAATAAGCTAACGCCGCCGCATACACAAAGGCGCAGCGTCTCGTCGCGGAGGCGCTGCGCTTTTTTTCGCTCAAGCCTTTCGACATAGAAGCGATGAGCCAACTTGGGTGCAGAACCCGTGATTTGGGTCGTCCTCAGGTGCAGAAGCCCGAATTCCATACATTACGGGTGCAAAACTCGCAATCTCGTACATCTGATGCACCAGATTGCAGGTTTTGCACCCGAAACAGGTATGCACGAACTGTATCCGAGAACGTTTTCCCAGGTCGCGCATTATACAGCCGTCGCGTCCGGGTGCAAGACCCGCAATCTCGAACATCAGACGCACGAGATTGCGGGTCTTGCACCTGCTGCTTCTTGTGATGGTGGGAACGGCGCGCCGTCCTGCCTACTTGCCTGCCGCGGCCTTCTTGCGGTCGGTGGCGTTCAGCAGGCGCTTGCGCAGGCGGATGCTCTTCGGTGTGACTTCCACCAGCTCGTCGTCCTCTATGAACTCGAGCGCCTCTTCCAGCGTGAAGGTGACGGGCGGCGTCAGCTGGATGGCCTTGTCGGCGTTGCTCGAGCGCTGGTTGCCGAGCTGCTTCGACTTCTCCACGTTCACGACCATGTCGCCTTCCTTGGCGGACTCGCCCACGATCATGCCCTCGTAGCAGTCCTCGCCGGGGCCGACGAACAGCCGCCCGCGCTCCTGCAGCGTGTCGAGCGCGTAGGCCACCGACTTGCCGGTGCTCATGGAAATCATCATGCCGTTCTTGCGGTGCGCCATCTCGCCGCGGTACGGGCCGTACTCGCTGAAGTGGTGGAACATCGTGGCCTCGCCGCGCGTGGCGTTGAGCAGGCGCGTGCGCAGGCCCATGGTGCCGCGCGTGGGGATCTTGAACACGAGGTGGGTGTCCTCGCCGCGTTGGAACATGTCGGTCATCTCGCCGCCGGCGTTGCCGAACACCTCGATGGCCTTGCCGGCGTACTCGCTCGGCACGTCGACCGTCGCCTCCTCGATCGGTTCCAGCTTCGCGCCCGATTCGTCGGTCTTGAACACGACCTGCGGGCGGCCCACCTGGAACTCGAAGCCCTCGCGGCGCATCGTCTCCATGAGGACCGACAGGTGCAGAACGCCGCGGCCGGCCACCTCCATGCCCGTGCCTTCGTCGACTTCGGTGATGCGCATGGAGATGTTGGACTCGGCTTCCTTCAGCAGGCGCTCGCGCAGCTGGCGGCTGCCGACGATTTCGCCCTCGCGGCCCACGAGCGGCGAGGTAGAAGCCTCGAACACGACGGCCATGGTGGGCTGCTCCACCTTGATGGGGTCGAGCACCACCGGATGCTCGCGCGACGTCACCATGTCGCCGATGTCCGCGTCGTCCACGCCCACGACGGCCACGATGTCGCCGGCGTAGACTTCCTTCTGCTCCTTCTTGCCGAGCTCCTGGAATTCGAACACCTGCTTGATCTGCGTGTTGTAGCGGGTGCCGTCGTTCTTCACCACGAGCACCTGCTCGCCTTTGTGGATGGTGCCGGAATGCAGGCGCCCCACGCCGATGCGCCCGACGAAGCTGGAGTGGTCGACCGTGCAGATCTGCAGCGCGATGGGCCCTTCGGGTTGGCATTCGGGCGCGGGCACTTCCTTCAGGATGGTTTCCAGCAAAGGAATCATGTTCATGTTGTCGTCTTCGGGCTCGAAGCGCGCGTAGCCGCCCATGGCGGACGTGAAGACCACCGGGAAGTCGAGCTGCTCGTCGGAGGCGTCCAGCTCCACCATGAGGTCGAACACCTCGTCGACGACCTCGTGCGGGCGGGCGCCGGGGCGGTCGATCTTGTTGATGACCACCACGATGCGCATGCCCGTGGAAAGCGCGTGGCGCAACACGAAGCGCGTCTGGGGCATGGGGCCTTCGAACGCGTCCACGATAAGCAGCGCGCCGTCGGCCATGTTCAACACGCGTTCCACCTCGCCGCCGAAGTCGGCGTGGCCCGGCGTGTCGATGACGTTGATCTTCACGTCCTTGTACGTGATGGAGATGTTCTTCGAGAGGATGGTGATGCCGCGCTCGCGCTCCTGGTCGTTGCTGTCGAGCACGCGCTCGGCGACCTGCTGGTTCTCGCGGAAGACGCCAGCCGTGTACAGCAGGCGGTCGACGATGGTGGTCTTGCCGTGGTCGACGTGCGCGATGATGGCGACATTGCGGATGTTCTCTTGCTTCATGTGTGGTTCCTCCCGTTCATTCAACGAGACCGTATGGTAGCACGATGCATGCACTTGAACATCTTCCCTGGGACAATGTCCAAACACCAAGGTGCATAACGACCATTCATGGACACATTATCGAAAAGCGCGGAACATTTTGCTTTGGTGAAATTCTGCGCTAACGCCTACTTGAATTGCCTATTCTGAATAGGCTATGGATTTGGGCCTTGCCAACATCGCGCAGCTCGCCGCAGCGGATCCCTCGCTGATTGTCATTCTCGTGCTCGTGTTCGGCGTCACGGCCGTTTCGGGCGCCACCGACGCACCCAACGCGGTGGCCGTCGCCGTCTCCACGCGCTCCATCAAGCCCAACACCGCGCTGGTTTTGGCTGCCATTTTCGACTGCATCGGGCTGGTGCTGTTCTCGTTCGTTTCCACGGCGGTCGCGCATACCATGTTCGCGATGGTCGGCTTCTCGGGCAGCACGAGCGCGGCACTGCACGCGCTGACCGCCGCCATGGTCGGCGTCATTCTGTGGGGCGTGTTCTGCTGGTGGCGCGGCATTCCCATCTCGAAATCGCACGCGCTCATCGCGGGCATCACCGGCGGCGCCATCGCCATGAACGGGTGGGCGGGCGTCGTGTCGGCCGAGTGGGCGAAGGTGCTCATCGGCATGGCGTTCTCGCTTGTGGCCGGCTTCGCCTTGGGCTGGGGCGCCGTGAAGGGCGTGCGCGCGCTGTTCCTGAACGTGGCGCGCCGCAAGACGAGCCGCATCTTCCTGGTCGTGCAAGACATCCTGGCCTGCATGACGGGCATGCCCGTTTCCACTTCGCATTGCTCGACGGCCGCCATCATGGGCGTCGGCGCCGAGAAGAGCGTGCGCCGCGTGAACTGGGATCTGGCGAAAAGCATGGTGTTCGCCTAGGTCATCACGTTCCCCGCCTGCGGCGTCATAGGCTTCGTGTTGGCGAAGCTGTTCCTGATGTTCTAGCCAGCGTGCGCTTGCTAACGCGCGTTTCAGTTCAGCTCAGCTTGCGCCCTTTGTCCGGACGCGCAACGCTTCTATATATGAGTTCTTGCCAGCTCAGACGAGGCTATTTCCTGCGCAATTCCCAAAACGCGACGGCGCTGCTGGCGGCCACGTTCAGGGAATCGACGCCGTGCTGCATGGGAATGCGCACGGTGAAATCGCATTGCGAGATGGTGGAGGCGGCGAGGCCGTCGCCCTCCGTCCCGAACACGAGCGCAAGCTTCCCGCAGGCTTTCAGGCGCGGGTCGTCGAGGGGGATGGAATCGTCGGAAAGCGCCATGGCCGCCGTCGTGAAGCCGAGGCTGTGCAGCAGCGGCACGCCTTCGGACGCCCAGTCGTGCGGGTTCGTGCCGATGCGGGTCCAGGGCACTTGGAAGACGGTTCCCATGGAAACGCGCACGGCGCGGCGGTACAGCGGGTCGTAGCAGGCGGGGGAGACGAGCACCGCGTCGACGCCGATGGCCGCGGCCGAGCGGAATATGGCGCCCACGTTCGTGTGGTTGCGGATGTCCTCGAGCACGGCGACCAGGCGCGCGTCGCGCACGACCTCTTCCGCCGGACGCTCGGGCGGGCGCCGAAACGCCGCCAACGCGCCGCGCGTCAGCTCGAAGCCCGTCAGCTGGGCGAGCTCTTCCTCGGGCGCCACGAATACGGGCGCTTGCGGGTCGCGGGCTTCCATCTTCTCGAAGACGCGTTCGAGCTGCGGCAGGTGATGCTCGGTCGTCAGCAGCGAAAGCGGCTGCATGCCGCCGTCGAGCGCGCGGCCGATGACCTCGGCCGATTCCGCGATGAACACCGCCTGGCTCGGCTCGATGCGGCTGCGCAGCTGCACGTCGGTCAGGCGCGCGTACGCGTCGAGCCGTGGGTCTTCCAACGATGTCACCCTCACGATTCCCATGCCCCCATGATACTGGAACAGATAACGGAACGAATGGCGTAGAACGGATGCTGGGCATGGAACAGATACCCGGCATCCGTTTCGCATTGTCATCCCGAGCGTCAGCGAGGGATCTCCCCCGTTGCTACCCGCCACCTGTGCCACCTGCCATATTGTCATCCCGAGCGTCAGCGAGGGATCTCCCCCGCTGCAATGCCGGAGACGTTACCTGCCACGAGAGGGGGTCTTGTGGCAGGTAAGGAATCTGCCGCGAGACCCCCTCTCGTGGCAGGTGGCGGTATACTGAATGCGAACAACGTGAAAGGAAACGGGTGATGGCCGAAGCCGAGCATCCGGCATTCGATAGCTTTGTGAACACGGTGGCCGCGCTGCGCTCGCCCGACGGCGGGTGCCCGTGGAACCGCGCGCAAACGCATGCTTCCATCGGCGACTACATGATCGAAGAGGCCTACGAGGCCGTCGATGCCATTCAGGCGAACAACGTCGACCACCTGCGCGAAGAGCTGGGCGACGTGCTGCTGCAGGTCGTGCTGCACAGCCAGATTGCGGCCGATGCGGGCGAGTTCACCATCGACGACGTGTGCGCCGCGATCGACGAGAAGATGATCCGCCGCCACCCGCACGTGTTCGGCGACGTGAGGGCCGACAACGCCAACGAGGTCGCCGACCTGTGGGAACAGGTGAAGCTGGCCGAGAAGGGCGCCGCCGACGCGCAGGCGGGCGACGCGCGCGAGGGCCTGCTCGACGCCGTGCCCACGCACTTCCCGGCGCTTCTGCAATGCCAGAAGATCTCGCGCAAGGCCGCTGCCGCCGGGTTCGAGTGGGAAACGGTCGACGACGTGTGGGACAAGGTCGCCGAGGAACGCGCCGAGCTCGAGGCCGCTTACGCTGCCGCGCCGAAGACGCCCGACGGCAAGGTGCTTTCCAGCGACCCCGCCGAATCGGGTGCGACCGAGCGCGACCCGCGCATCGCCGCAGCCGAAATGGAGTTCGGCGACCTGCTGTTCGCGCTGGTCAACGTCGCGCGCAAGATGGGCATCGACGCTGAGGCCGCGCTGCGCGCGAGCAACGCGAAGTTCCGCCGGCGCTTCGCCGAGGTGGAAAAGGCGGCATGGGCGCAAGGGCGTGCGGTCGACGACCTGACGCTCGACGAAATGGAAACTCACTGGCAAAACGCCAAGAAACACGAGTAGCCCAAAGGGGCTGCCTCCCATTGGGCCATTGGGCTGTTGGGCTAGTAGCGAAAGGAAAGGGTGCGCGATGGCGCCAGAAGTCAAAGGGGTCAACGTTCAGGATGGCGGGATGCGCGTCACGCCGACGGGCATGATCCGCACAGCGCAGTGGAAGATCGTGCCGGCGGCCGAAACGGTTGTGAAGGGCTCGACGCAGGAGCTACTGCTCGACGCCGACGCGCTCGACCGCTACGAGGAATTCACCGGCGAGATGCACGCCATCCTGCAGAAGTACGCGCCAGATGGTCGTGCGCTTCGAGATCCTCGACCGCGACCTGTCGCTGCGCCGCAACCGCAACCCCATTCACCACATCGAGTCGCGCATCAAGTCGCCGGTCAGCATTTACGAGAAGCTGCTGCGCTACGGCAAGGACCCAACCATCGGCAACCTGGAAGAGTACCTGATGGACGTCGCCGGCGTGCGCGTCATCTGCTCGTACAAAAACGACGTGAAGCGCCTGATGGGCCTGCTGCGCAGCCAGGACGACCTGGAAATCGTGCGCGTGAAGAACTACATCGAGAACCCCAAGCCCAACGGCTACCGCAGCCTGCACGTCATCGTGCGCATTCCCGTGTACTTCATGGACAGCAAGGAAATGGTGCCCGTCGAAGTGCAGATCCGCACCATCGCCATGGACTACTGGGCCTCGCTCGAGCACGACCTGAAGTACAAGGCCGTCGCGGAAACGCATGGGCTCGACATCGCCGGCGAGCTCCAGGAATGCAGCAAGATCATCGAGGACATGGAAGAGCGCATGCAGGTGCTCGCCAACGCCTTGGATGCTGGGCAATCGAAGCATTCCAAGCTTGGGAAATAACTGCCTGCAGGTCTCAAACGCGTTAATTATTAGTGCATGTTTGGCTTCATGCGTCGCAATCGTTGATGAATTGCGCTATCGTAAGCGCTGCGCAAAACGCGCATGGGAAGGAAATCCGCTAGGGAAGGAATCATATGAAGGCTAAGAAGTATCTTGTTTTGGCCGCGCTCGCCGTCATGGTCGCCGCGCTGGCCCTGGTCGGCTGCTCTTCCGGCAGCTCCTCGAGCAGCGCTTCCGCCAGCAGCTCGTCTGCTTCTGAAAGCGCCAGCAGCGCCTCCGCTTCCGCCAGCAGCGCTGCCGCCGGCGAAATCGCGCTCGTGACCGAGGGCAAGCTCACCGTTGCCACGTCGCCGGACTATCCGCCGTTCGAGAACCTCGAGAATGGCGAGTACGTTGGCCTCGACATCGAAATCGCCAAGGAAGTCGCTCAGCGCCTCGGCCTCGAGGTCGAGTTCAAGACCCTGCAGTTCGACGCCATCATCCCGGCTATTGCCGCGGGCGGTCAGGCTGACATGGGCATCTCCGGCTTCACGGTCGACCCCGACCGCGCCAAGGAGATCGACTTCACCGAGACGTACTACATCGACGACCAGGCCATCGCCGCCATGAAGGACGGCGCCATCACGGCCGATAACGCCGACGACGAGTTGAACAAGGAAGGCGTCATCATCGCCGTCCAGTCCGGCACCTCCGGCGAGGCGTACGTCCAGGAGAACTACCCGAATGCCACCGCTCAGGCCTACGGCAACTCCACCGACGCGTTTGCCGCAATGCAGTCCGGCCAGGCCAACGCCGTGTGCACCAACAAGGCCGTCGTCGAGAAGATGCTCGCCGACGCCTATCAGGACGCCGTTGTCGTTAAGTCCATCGCCACCGGCGAGGAGTACGCCATCGTCGTCAGCCAGGACAACAAGGCCCTGACCGAGGCCATCAACGCCGCCCTGGCCGAGATGACCGCCGACGGCACGTTCGACAAGCTGCTGCAGCAGTACATGTAGCATCACGCGAAAACGCCGCAACCCGGAAGCCCTCGCATGAGCGGGGGCTTCTTTCATGTGCGGGTGAATTCCAATTAAACCGTAGGGGCGCACTCCGTGCGCCCGTCAGCTGGGGTAAACGCACGCACGGAGCGCGTCCCTGCGATTTGCCGGCATCATCTTCATTGCTGTTCAATTCGCCTATAATGAAGGTTCGTTGTTCGAAAACGATAAGGACCAACATGAACCTCGCACACTCACGCGCCGCGCGGGCAATCGACCTGATGCTGACGGCGCTGCTGATAGTCATCGTGGCGGCAAGCAGCTTCTCGCAGGTCGCGTACGCGCTCGACACCATGAAGTGCACGGCGCGCCCGAACGCCGACACGGGAAGCGACGTGCTCGGCGGCGTGGAAACGCGCATCACGTGGGAAGGGCAGGCTGCCGAAACCGAGAAGGTGCGCGCCATTACGCTGACGTTGCCTGAAGGCACCGAGTTCGAAGTCGATGACGCGCGGCTCACCATTTTGTCGGGTGCCGACCTCATGACCCGCGAAAACCCCGCCTGCACGTTCACCGCCGAAGGCCAGGCGGCTGTGTGCACGCTGGAAGAGCCTGCTGCGGCGGGCAGCTACCTGCGCATCGAGCTGTACGGCGTCGTGTTCCCCGTGGCCGGCGGCGATATGGAAATCACGGGCACCTACGAGCTCGAGGACGGCACCATCCTGGCGATTGACGACATTCCCGACGTAGGCGTGACCGTCACGTCGCCCACGCAGCAGCTGGCGTCGTACCTCGAACAGCAGCCGTGGGTGCAGGCGTGGAATTCCAACAAGTTCCTGCGTCTGTTCTTCAACCCGCCCATCCTGGTCAGCAGCTTCCCCGTGGTGCTGCATGGCTTCTTCATGGCGCTGGCCATCGTGCTCATCGCGTTTCCGCTGGCCATCCCCATTGGCCTGGCGTTCTCGTTCATGCGCATGTCGAAGCTGAAGATCCTGCGCGGCATCGGCGCGCTGTACGTCAACGTGGTCCGCGGCACGCCCGTGTTCCTGCAGATTTATATCGCGTTCTTCGGCCTGCCGCTCGCCGGCGTGCAGATTCCGCCGTTCATCTTGGGTGTCATCGTGCTGGCGCTGAACTCGGCGGCGTACCAGTGCGAGATTTTCCGCGCGGGCATCCAGTCCATTAGCAAGGGCCAGTTCGAGGCGTCGCGCTCGCTCGGCATGACCGGTGCGCAGACGATGATGTTCGTCATCATTCCGCAGACGATCCGCCGCGTGCTGCCCACCATGACCAGCGAGTTCATCCTGCTGTACAAGGACACGTCGCTGCTCGCGGCCGTCGGCGTCATGGAAATCGTCATGTACGCGAAGACGATCGTGGCCTCGACCGGCTCCATCACGCCCTACATCGTGGCCGCCATCTTCTACCTGGTGCTCACCATTCCGCTGGCAAACCTGGTCGGCCGCCTGGAAGCGCGGCTTGCCGGCGGCAACAGCCAGCAAGCGAAGGCTGCCAAGAAGCAGAAGAAGCGCGCCGTGAAAGAGGCCAAGCAGGCCTTGAACCCCGGCGTGATCGAGGAGAAGCTGGAAGAGGCCCCCGACGCGAAGGACCCCGACATCGCCGTGTCGCCCGAACGCTTTTCCAGCATGTAGTAAGCGGGCTTAGGCCCGAATCCTTCGGCTTCGGCCTTCGCTCAGGATGACACGATAGTTGCGCTTTTTGTCATCCCGAGCGAAGCGAAAGAGCGCCTTTCGGGTCGTCGGCCTAAGGGAGCGAGAGAGCGCCGCCCTGGTTGTCATCCTGAGCGGAGCGCGAAGCGCGGAGTCGAAGGATCTCCGCGAAGCGGATTGCTAAGCATTTGACAGAGGAGGTTCGCAATGGCGAAGATGCTGTATCAGGGGCATGGGTCGTACCGGTTCGTGCTCGACGACGGCACGGTGGTGTACGTCGACCCGTTCGCAGGCGAGGGGTACGACCTGCCGGCCGACCTCGTTGTGGTGACGCACGAGCATTTCGACCACAACCAGGTGGAGAAGATGCCGCACGCGCCCGGCTGCGAGGTCCTGCGCTCGAAGCAGTTCATCGCCGGCGCGAACGGGTACCGCGCGTTCGAATCGCATGGCGTCACCATCGTTCCCGTTCAGGCGTGCAACAAGAACCATTCCATCGACGAATGCGTCGGGCTCGTGCTGACGCTCGACGAGCGCACGTTCTACGCGTCGGGCGACACGAGCACGACCGACGACATGCGCAGCGGCAAGCTGGCGAACATGCAGCTCGACTACGCGGTGTTCCCCGGCGACGGCTTCTACAACATGGATGTCGCCGAAGCGTCCGAATGCGCCCGCCTGGTCGCGGCGCGCCATAGCATTCCCGTGCACCTGGTTCCCATGGACGACCCCTCCGACCCCGCCCAGCTGTTCAGCCGCGAGCGCGCCGAAGCCTTCCAGGCCGAAGGTCGCATCATCCTCGAACCCGGACAGGAATTGCAGCTGTAAGAAACAATGGGGCCGATACTGGTGTTCGTATTTCCCAACCTGTCATCCCGAGCGTAAGCGAGGGATCTCCCCCGTTGCGAGGCAGGAGATCCTTCGACTCCGCGCTTCGCGCTGCGCTCAGGATGACAGGGGGACGCGCTTCGCGCTGCGCTCAGGATGACAGGGGGACGCGCTTTGCGCTGCGCTCAGGATGACAGGGGGACGCGCTTCGCGCTGCGCTCAGGATGACAACACGGTTTCCACAATTAGCATAATCAAGCGTTACAATGAGGAAAAAGCCAGCGAACAGGAGGCAGGGAATGGCTCGTTACAACAAGATCTTCGCCGCGCTCGACGGAGCCGCCACGCAGGAGGCAGTTGCCCGCCGCGCGCTTTCCATCGCGCACGACAACAACGCCGAAGTCATGTTCGGGCACGTCATCGACTCGGTCCCGTACGAGGCGAACGGCATCGACTTCGCGGCGCTCATCGAAGACGGCCGCCAGCGCATCGAGGAAACGCTCGAGAAGTACTTCACGCGCGCCCGCAACGACGAGTGCATCCCGTCGATCGACGTGCAGGTTCGCGCAGGCCGCGTGGCCGAGACGCTGGTCGAAGGGCTCGTCGAGCCGTACAACCCCGACCTGGTCATCTGCGGCGTGCGCGGCCTTTCCAACATCAAGTACGCGTTCGTCGGCAGCGTGTCGACCCAGCTCATCCGCAACGTGAAATGCGACGTGCTGGTCGTGCGCCCCGAAACCCTGGAAGAGCACCCGCAAGACGAATGGCACGACTAGAATCAATTTCCTCCGAGGTAATTGATTATCGAAAGGGGCCTCATGGTCAACGAGCGCATGTACCAGCTGGGCAGCCAGCCGAACTTCATCCGCAAGCAGTTCGCCTACGGCCTTGAGCGCAAAGCCGAAATCGGCGAGGAGAACGTGTTCGACTATTCCATCGGCAACCCGTCCATCCCCGCGCCGCCCGCCGTGCGCGCCCGCATCGAGGAGCTGCTGGAAGAGCCGCCCGAGCAGCTGCACGCCTACACGATGTCGCCCGGCCTGCAATCGGCGCGCCAAGCTGTCGCCGACAACCTGCGCGAGCGCTTCGGCATACCCGCGACGTTCGGCAACGTGTACCTGACCGCCGGCGCCACGGCCGCGCTGTACATCACGGTGGCCGCCATCACGCACCCCGGCGACGAGGTCATCGTGAACGCTCCGTACTTCGCCGAGTACAAGGTGATGATCGAATCGGCGAACTGCACGTGCGTCGAGGTCCCCATGCGCGAAAGCGACTTCCAGCTCGACATCGACGCCCTGCGCCAGGCCATCAACGAGAAGACGGCCGCCGTGGTCATCAACTCGCCGAACAACCCGGTCGGGTGCGTGTACACTCAAGCGAACATCGAAGAGCTGGCCGCCCTGCTCGTCGAGAAGGAAGCCGAGCTCGGCCACCCCATCTACCTGATCAGCGACGAGCCGTACCGCGAGATCACCTACGGCGTCGACGTGCCCTTCACGGCCAACTTCTACACCGACACCATCGTGTGCTATTCCTGGGCGAAGAGCCTGTCGCTGCCGGGCGAGCGCATCGGCTACGTGTACGTGAGCGACCGCATCGCCAATGCGGCCGAGGTGTCCGCCGCCGTGGCCGGCGCGGGCCGCGCGCTGGGCTTCATCTGCGCGCCGGTCATGTTCCAGCGCGTCATCGAGACGTGCATCGGCGAGCCGACGAACGTGGAAGCGTACCGCCAGAACCGTGAGATCCTCACCAGCATGCTCGACGAGCTCGGCTACGAGTACATCCAGCCCGACGGCGCGTTCTACCTGTGGGTGAAGGCGCTCGAGGACGACTCGCTCGCGTTCAACGAGAAGGCAAAGGAACACGAGCTGCTGCTGGTCCCCGCCGAATGCTTCGGCGGCCACGGTTGGGCGCGCGCCAGCTACTGCATCAGCGCCGACGTCATCCGCAACTCCCGCAAGGCCTGGGCCGCCCTGAAAGCCGACTACGAATAAAACCCGGGACGATGCGCAGGAGGGGTGCATCAAAATGATGCACTTGCTCCCCTCCTGCGCATCGTCCCCGGCTAGTTCTATAAAGCCGACTATATTTGTGTATTTTACGGTTTGGGAACCGCGTTCGGGCATGTTCCACACGTGGGGCGTAATCTGACATACTGAATTAGATTACGCTTACTCGACAATTGACGTGGGGAACCGCATGCTTCAGCTCAAGAACATCTGCAAGTCGTACACGACGGCGAGTTTCACGCAGAAAGCGCTCGACGACGTGTCCATCTCGTTCCGCGACAACGAGTTCGTCTCCATCCTCGGCCCCTCGGGTTCGGGCAAGACGACGATGCTCAACATCATCGGCGGGCTCGACCACTACGACTCGGGCGACCTCGTCATCGAGGGCATTTCCACCAAGGAGTTCAAAGACCGCGATTGGGACGCCTACCGCAACAACCGCATCGGCTTCGTGTTCCAAAGCTACAACCTCATCCCGCACCAGACGGTGCTCGCCAACGTGGAGCTGGCGCTGACGCTTTCCGGCGTGTCGCGCGAAGAGCGCCACAACCGCGCCGTGGCCGCGCTCGAACGCGTGGGGCTGGGCGACCACATCGACAAGAAGCCCGCGCAGCTCTCGGGCGGCCAGATGCAGCGCGTCGCCATCGCCCGCGCCCTCATCAACGACCCGGAGATCCTGCTGGCCGACGAGCCCACCGGCGCGCTCGACTCGAAGACCAGCGTGCAGATCATGGACCTGCTCACCGAGATCGCCGACGACCGCCTGGTCGTCATGGTCACGCACAACCCCGAACTCGCCGAGCAGTACTCCACGCGCATCGTGAACTTGGCCGACGGGCGCATCACGTCGGACAGCGACCCCCACGATCCCACGGCCGAAGAAGTCGCGGCTGCCAACGCGAAGCCCGCGCACTACACGCGCATGTCGTTCCTCACGGCGCTCGCGCTTTCGGCAAACAACCTGCTCACCAAGAAGGGCCGCACCATCATGACGGCCGTGGCCGGAAGCATCGGCATCATCGGCATCGCGGCCATTTTGGCGCTTGCCAACGGCGTGAACAACTACATCAAGACTGTCGAGGAAGACACGTTGTCGGTCTACCCGCTGCAGATCCTTTCCACGGGCTTCGACGTCACGTCGATGTTCGTGGGCATGTCGGGCGCAACCGACGACGCCGACGACGATTCGGCGAGCCAAACCGGCCCCGACCCGACGCTGTTCCAAGTGGCCGACCGCGACGGCGACAAGCTCGTGGAATCGCGCATGATGACGCGCATGTTCGCCAGCATCGGCAACAACGACCTTGCCGCGCTGAAGGCGTACTTCGACAGCGGCGAATCCGGCATCGAGGACTACGTCAACGACATCTTCTACGAATACGCCGTAACGCCGCAGATATTCGACGCGAACACGGCGGACGGCGTGCGGCAGATCAACCCCGACACCTCGTTCTCGTCGCTCGGCTTCAGCGGCGGTGCCACGTCGAACAGCCTGCTTTCCATGTCGATGTCGACCGACATGTTCGACGAGATGCCCAACAACGGCGAGGTCATCGAGGAACAGTACGACATCGTGCGCGGCCATTGGCCCGAAGCCGAAAACGAGCTCGTGCTCGTGCTGTCGCAGACGGGCCGCATCAGCGACTTCATGTCGTACGTGCTGGGCCTGCGCCCCTACGACGAGCTGAAGGAGATGATCCGCCAGTTCGCCGACGAGGAGGAAGTCTCCGCGCCCACAACCGAAATCGACGTGACGTACGACGACGTGCTCGGCATGAAGTTCAAGCTGGTCAACGCCATCAACTGGTACAAGTACAACGAGGAGAACAAGGTGTGGGTCGACAAATCCGACGACACCGAGTTCATGAAGGACCTCGTGAACAAGGGCGAGGACCTCGTCATCGCCGGCATCGTGCGCCCGAAGGAAGGCGCGAACGCTGTGGCCCTGCGGCAGGGCATCTACTACACGCCCGCGCTCGTCGAGCACATCGTGGACGAGTCCGCCGAGGCGCAGATCGTGAAGGACCAGCTGGCCGACCCGAAAGTCGATGTGTTCAACGGCAAGACGTTCGAAGAGCAGGAGGACGAAAGCGGCAGCTCGTTCGACATGCAGTCGCTGTTCAGCATCGACCAGGGTGCGCTGGCCTCGGCGTTCTGGTTCGACGCGGGCGCACTCGACTTCAGCGGCATCGACCTTTCGAAGGTGAACGTGCCGGGCCTCGACATGTCGGGCCTGTTCTCGTCGATGACGCCGCAGGTCTCCGCTGCCGATCTGCAGGCGATCTTCCCCGAGCTCACGGCGCAAAACCTGCTTGAGGGCGTCACGATAACGGTGAACAACGAGGCCGAGGCCAACAAGGTGATATCCGACGCGTTCGCGGCGTGGCTGGCGGCCAACCCCGCGTCGGCCACCAACCCCAGCGCGTTCTTCAACTCGCCCGAGGGCCAGCAGGCGCTTGCGAAGTACGCGTCGTACATCGACACCGACAAGCTGCAAGCGCAAATCATGGCGAACGTGGCCAAGCAGCTCGGCGCATCGTCGCAGGACGAGGCCACGCAGAAGATATCCGAGCGGCTGGGCGCGTACTACGCCGCGCAGATGGGGCCCGTCATCCAGCAGCAGCTCGCGTCGTACATGCAGCAGTACATGGCCCAGTACATGAACGCGCTATCGGGCCAGATGCAGTCGGTGTTCGCCAACCTCGGGTCCGCCATGGGCGTCGACGCCGACGCGTTCGCGCGCGCCTTCCAGTTCAACATGAGCCCCGAAGAGCTCACCGAGCTCATGATGTCGATGATGCGCGTCGAGGAGCGCTCCTACGACAACAACCTGAAGAAGCTCGGCTACGCCGACTTCGCCAAGCCCTCCGAGATCAGCATTTACCCGAAGGATTTCGAGAGCAAGGAGCATGTCATCGAAATCCTGGACGCGTACAACGACGAGATGCGCGCCACCGACGAGGACAAGGTCATCAACTACACCGACATCGTGGGCACGCTGATGAAGTCGGTCACCACCATCATCGACATGATCACCACCGTGCTCATCGCATTCGTGGCCATCTCGCTCATCGTGTCGTCGATCATGATCGGCGTCATCACGTACATCTCGGTGCTCGAGCGCAAGAAGGAAATCGGCATCCTGCGTTCCATCGGCGCGTCGAAGGGCGACATCAGCCGCGTGTTCAACGCCGAGACGGTCATCGAGGGGCTCATCGCCGGCGTGCTCGGCGTGGGCGTGACGGCGCTCGCGTGCATACCGGCCAACATCATCGTGGAGAGCATCTACGACGTGCCCAACGTGGCGCTGCTGCCGGTGCCGGCGGGCGTCATCCTGGTGCTCATCAGCGTGTTCCTCACGTTCATCGCCGGCCTCATCCCGTCGGGTAGCGCCAGCCGCAAAGACCCGGTCGAGGCCCTGCGCAGCGAGTAGGGGAGAACGCATGCGAAGGGGACCTGCCGCCTTTCCGATTGCCGCCGCATTGGCGCTCATGCTGGCGTTCGCGCTGGCGGGGTGCGCTTCGGCGCCCGCCACGTCATCGTCTGCGGCGGGGTCGTTCGAAGTGTCCGATGCGGCCAGCTCGTCGGCCGATCCCGTGGCCGACGCCCGCGCGGCGTTGCGCCTGACCGAGGACTACCGCGAAAGCTTCGTGCACGGCGACAAGCCGGCCGAGTTCCAGAAATACATTGTGCTGCATGACACCGAGGGCGATGGCGACGCTGCGGGCGTGGTGAATTACTGGGACGGCAATGGCGCGGGCGTGGCGGCGCATTTCGTCGTGAACAAGGACGGCAGCATCGTGCAATGCGTGCCGCTCGACAAGATAACCCACCATGCGGGCTTCGGCGACGCGGGCCATAACGAGCAGTTCGGCATCGTGGAAGACGGCCGCGACGACATGGTGGGCACCGTTCCCATCGGCGACTGGGCGCCCGATTACGGCATGAACGCCTGGTCAGTCGGCATCGAGATGGTGCATGTCGGCGGCTCGGGCGATTATCCCGCCGAGCAGCTGGAAGCGGTCGACGCGCTCATCGCCTACATCGACGCGTACTTTGGCGAGGAGTCGCAGATCATCGACCACAAGGAATGGCGCACCGGCAACTCCGACACGAGCCCCGAGTTCGCGCCCTACCTGGCCAACTACAAGGACCACCGCACGCACGACTAGGGACATGGCGAGCGGCTCGCCCTCCGCCCGCGAAGGGGGGTGCGCCTACAGCTGCTCGGCGGCGCAGAGCCTGCACAATCCCTATGATTTCCTCCGCCTGCGCAAGCGGCGCACCCCGCTTCCCGGGCGGAGGGCGGGCCGTTCGTCAGCGGCGTTTCCTGGGTTTCACGAGGCAGCGCTTGTCATAGCCGATGAGGTCCTCGCGGCCGGCGCGGCGCAAGGCCTCGCGCACCAAATCGGCGTTCTTCGGGTTGCGGTACTGAATCAGCGCGCGCTGCATGGCCTTTTCGTGCGGCGACTTCGCGACGTACACCGGCTGCATGGTGCGCGGGTCGACGCCCGTGAAGTACATGCAGGTGGAAACCGTCGACGGGGTGGGGTAGAAATCTTGCACCTGCTCGGGGTTGAAGCCCAGGTCGCGGCAGTATTCGGCCAGCTCCACCGCCTCGCGGAGCGTCGAGCTGGGATGCGACGACATCAGGTACGGCACGAGGTACTGCTCCTTGCCGGCCTTCTGGCAGGCGCGTTCGAACTCGTCGACGAATCGGTCGTACACCGTGCGCGGCGGCTTGCCCATCACCCGCAGCACGGCGTCGGACACGTGCTCGGGCGCCACGCGCAGCTGCCCGCTGACGTGGTGGGCGGCCAGCTCGCGGATGAACTCGCGTCCGTGCTTTTGGTCGAGCAAGGCGTAATCGAAGCGGATGCCGCTGCGCACGAACACCTTCTTCACGTTGGGAAGCGCGCGCAGCTTCCGCAGCAGCTGCAGGTAATCGGCATGGTCGGCGCGCAGCTGCTTGCAGGGCTCGGGCGAAAGGCAGCGCTTGTGCGTGCAGGCGCCGCTCTTCAGCTGCTTCTCGCAGGCGGGATGGCGGAAGTTCGCCGTCGGCCCGCCCACGTCGTGGATGTAGCCCTTGAATTCGGGGTCGTCGCACATGATCTGCGCTTCGGCCAGAATCGACTCGTGGCTGCGCGCCTGCACGATGCGCCCCTGGTGGAAGTTCAGCGCGCAGAACGCGCAATCGCCCATGCACCCGCGGTTGCTCGTGAGCGAGAACCTCACCTCGGCGAGCGCCGGCACGCCGCCCGCGGCCTCGTAGCGCGGGTGCCACGTGCGCTCGTAAGGCAGGTCGTACACGGCGTCGAACTCTTCGGTCGTCAGCGGCTCGGCCGGCGGGTTGGCCACCACGAACACGCCGTGCGGGTACTCCTCGACCAGCGGATGCCCCGAAAACGGGTCGAGGTTCTTCAACTGCATGCCGAAGCTGCGGGCGTATTCCAGCTTGTCGGCCTGCATGGCCTCGAACGCGGGCAACACGACGGGTTCCCACACGTGCTCGACCGAGCGCGCGCGGTAGGCGGTGCCGGGAATGAACGTCAGGTCGCGCACGGAAAGCCCGGCAGCCAGCGCGTCGGCGATGGCGACGATCGACTTCTCGCCCATGCCGTACGACACCATGTCGGCGCCCGAGTCGAGCAAAACCGAGCGCTTCAGCGAATCGGACCAGTAGTCGTAGTGCGCGAGCCTGCGCAGGCTGGCCTCGATGCCGCCCAAGATGATGGGCGCGTGCTTGTACGTGCGGCGGATCAGGTTGCCGTACACCACGCACGCGCGGTCGGGCCGCAGCCCCATCTTCCCGCCGGGCGAGTACGCGTCGGCGCTGCGGCGCTTCTTGGCCACGGTGAAGTGGTTGACCATCGAGTCCATGTTGCCGGCGGAAACGAGGAAGCCCAGCCGCGGCTCGCCGAACTCGCATACGCTCGCGGGGTCGCGCCAATCGGGCTGCGCGATGATTCCCACGTGGTAGCCGTTCGCCTCCAGCAGCCGCGTGATGATGGCGTGCCCGAACGACGGGTGGTCGACGTACGCGTCACCGCACACGTACACGAAGTCGACGGCGTTCCAGCCGCGCCCTTCCATCTCCGCTTTGCTCATCGGTAGAAACATATGCATATTGTATATCGCAAGGGGTTGTGCTCGGCGTTCGGCGACCCACAAGCGCAATCGGGCAGGTTTGTGCAAACTGCGAAGAATGCGGCCATGGCCTGCAAAATTGCGTTGACGCACGTCGTTGCCGCGCTATACTTCAACAGTTGCTTTCAAAAGCCCCGTATCGCAGCGACGGGAGGAAGCGCCACCGCTAAGGGTCGTCCAGCCCGAGGCACGGCGCGTCGGCGTAGGAAACCGGCATCCGAACAGCCTGCACTTTTGAAAACACGCATGGCGGAATAATCAATTTCCTCCGAGGAAATTGATTATCGAAAGCCGAAAGGGTGCAAGCGGCCGCTTCTCCGCGCGCATCCGCAAGAAACTGGAGGAAAGAACAGTGAAGACGTACTACGCAAAGCCCGGTGAGGTCGAGCGCGAGTGGCTGATCATCGACGCTGAAGATCAGGTCCTCGGCCGCGTCGCCGCCAAGGCTGCGCACATCCTGCGCGGCAAGCACAAGCCCCAGTACACGCCCCATGTCGACACGGGTGACTTCGTCATCATCATCAACGCCGACAAGATCCGCGTGACGGGCAACAAGGCGACCGACAAGCGCTACTACCGCCACAGCGGTTATCCGGGTGGCCTGAAGTCCGAGTCGTTCAACGAGGCTATGGCCAAGCACCCCGAGCGCGTCATCGAGCATGCCGTGAAGGGCATGCTGCCGAAGAACACGCTGGGCCGTGCCCAGGGCAAGAAGCTGAAGGTGTATGTGGGCCCCGATCATCCGCATGCAGCTCAGAAGCCGCGTCAGATCGAGCTGTAGGAGGACCGTCATGGCTAAAGACACGAACGAAGCTCTGTATTACGGCACCGGCCGCAGGAAGAACGCCGTCGCGCGCGTCCGCCTGGTTCCCGGCACGGGCAAGGTTACGGTTAACGGCCGCGAGGCCATGGACTACTTCGGCCGTCAGGCCCTGATCGACGGCTTCATGGCGCCGTTCAAGGTCACCGACACCGAGGGTCATTTCGACGTCATCGCCCGCCTGAACGGCGGCGGCATCTCGGGTCAGGCCGGCGCCCTGCGTCACGGCATCTCCCGCGCGCTGCTGGAGGCCGGCGATTACCGCGCCGAGCTGAAGAAGGCAGGCTTCCTGACGCGCGACCCGCGTATGGTCGAGCGCAAGAAGTACGGCCTGAAGAAGGCCCGCAAGCGTCCGCAGTTCTCGAAGCGCTAGTTTTTGCCGCGCACCAAGAATTGCGAACAGATTGTTCATCGGGAATGCCCTTGCAAATGCAGGGGCATTCTTCTTGTACAATGATGTGTCACAGTGACCAGGCAAGACCGGCACATTGGCACAAGTAACGCGAAGGGAACCGCCATGCCTTCCAACGTATCCGAGATTTACGGCAGCCTCGTGTTCAACGAACACGTGATGGCAGAACGCCTGCCGTCCGTCACGTACAAGGCGCTCATGCGCACCATCGAGCGGGGAGAGCCGCTCGACATCGAAGTGGCCAACGTCGTGGCGCATTCCATGAAGGAGTGGGCCATCGAGCACGGCGCCACGCACTACACGCATTGGTTCCAGCCGCTCACGGGCATGACGAGCGAAAAGCACGACAGCTTCCTCGACCCGATCAGCGATGGCCGCGCGCTCATGCGCTTTAGCGGCAAGGAGCTCATCCAGAGCGAGCCCGACGCCAGCAGCTTCCCGAACGGCGGCCTGCGCGCCACGTTCGAAGCCCGCGGCTACACCGCGTGGGATCCGACGAGCTACGCGTTCATCAAGGACGAGGTGCTGTGCATTCCCACGGCGTTTTGCAGCTACACCGGCGAGGCGCTCGACGAGAAGACGCCGCTGCTGCGCAGCATGGCTGTCATTTCCGAGCAGGTCAATCGCGTGCTGACGCTGTTCGGCGAGCCGCGCCGCCGCATCGACGTCACGGTCGGCTGCGAGCAGGAGTACTTCCTCATCTCCGAGGAGGAATACAAGCAACGCCTCGACCTCATGCTGACGAACCGCACGCTGTTCGGCTACGCGCCGTGCAAGGGCCAAGAGCTCGACGACCACTACTTCGGCGCCATCCGCCGGTCAACGAGTTCATGAAGGAACTCGACGACGAGCTGTGGAAGCTCGGCATTCCCGCGAAGACGAAGCACAACGAGGTCGCGCCCGCGCAGCACGAGCTGGCGCCCATCTTCGAGAACGCCAACCGCGCCATCGACCACAACCTGCTGACCATGGAAAAGATGCGCCTCATCGCGTCGCACCATGGCCTGGTGTGCCTGCAGCACGAGAAGCCCTTCGAAGGCATCAACGGCTCGGGCAAGCACGACAACTGGTCGCTTTCCGCGGGCGGCCGCAACCTGCTGGAACCGGGCGACAACCCGATGGAGAACCTGCGCTTCCTCGTGTTCCTGACGTGCGTCATCGAAGCGGTCGACGAATACCAGGAACTGCTGCGCATGAGCGTGGCGTCCGCGGGCAACGACCATCGCCTCGGCGCGAACGAGGCGCCGCCGGCCATCGTGTCCATTTTCCTGGGCAGCGAGCTGTCGGCCATCGTCGACGCGCTGGTGAACGACCACGAGTCGGAATACGAAAGCGCCGACAAGGTCGCCATGGACCTGGGCGTTTCCGTGCTGCCGGCCGTGCTGAAGGACAACACCGACCGCAACCGCACCTCGCCGTTCGCGTTCACGGGCAACAAGTTCGAGTTCCGCATGCCCGGTTCGTCGCAGAACCTCTCCGAGGCCAACACCATCCTGAACACGGCCGTTTCCAAGAGCCTGAAAGACTTCGCCGACGCCATGCAAGGCTTGCAGGGTGAAGCGTTCGAGAAGGCGGCACTTGCGCACATAAAGCAGTTGCTGAAGGATCATGCGCGCATCATCTTCGACGGCAACGGCTATTCCTCCGAATGGGAAGAGGAGGCCGCGCGCCGCGGTTTGGCCAACCACCGCAACACGGCCGACGCCATGCCGGCGCTCATCAGCCAGAAGAGCATCGACCTGTTCGAGGAGTTCGGCATCCTGAACGAAACCGAGGTCCGCAGCCGCTACGAGGTGAAGCTGGAAAAGTACAACAAGCTGATCAACATCGAGGCCCGCACGTGCAAGCGCATGGTGCGCCAGCTGTACTTGCCGGCCATCGCCGATTACGCGGCCGAGGTCGCCGAGAACATCTGGAAGGTGAAATCGGTGCTCGAAGACGCCGACCTGTCGCCGCAGGAGCACATCCTGGCCAAGCTGAACGCGGGCATCAAGGCCATCGACGATTTGCTCATCGAGCTCGACGAGACGCACCATCGCGTGCGCGCCATTCCCGACCAGCAGGAATGCGCCAACGAGAACGCGAGCAAGGTCGTGCCGCTGATGAACGCCCTGCGCGCCGAGGTCGACGCGCTGGAAATCGTCGTCGGCGCCAACCACTGGCCCGTCCCCAGCTACAACGCCATCCTGTTCTACGCGTAAAGGGACGATGCGCGGGAGGGGAGCTTGTGCATGATGCACGGGAGGGGAGCTTGTGCATCATTTTCCGGTAGGAGCAAGGGCATTCGGAGGCGTTCCTGCAAAATGATGCACGGGCTCCCCTCCCGCGCATCAACTACTTTCTGCGTTTTGGGTGACCGTTCGGTTGCTTTTTCCGCAGCGTGGTAATGTGAACCTGGATTACTTTCGAAAGGGGTTCACGACCATGGGTCTTTCGGTTGCTCAGACGTATCTTTCTGACATCCTCCACGTCATCTCGCAGGCGCTGCTCGTGCCGGTCATCATTCTGCTGCTGCTGTTCATCGCGTACGCGCTGTACTGCATCGGCAGCATCATCTCCGAGTACTTCGCCGAGCGCCGCCACTTCAAAGTGGTCATGCCGAAGTTCCTGGCTGCGCTCATGTCGGCGAAGCAAGGCGAGATCCCGCAGGTCGTTAACGAATCCGGCTTGCTCAAACGCCAGAAGACGGCCCTGCTCACCGTGTACGACTACCGCTCGCTGCCGGGCGATGCGCTCATCGCGCTCATCCGTCGTCTCGTCAGCGAAGAGGAATCGCGCTACGACCGCATTCGCTCGCGCAACAACATGGCCGCGCGCATCTCGCCGATGATCGGCCTTATGGGCACGCTCATTCCGCTGGGCCCCGGCATCGAGGCGCTCGGCCGCGCAGACACGGCGGCGCTTTCCAGCTCGCTGCTCATCGCGTTCGACACCACGGTTGCGGGCCTCGTCGTCGCAGCTGTGTGCTTGGCGGTCGGCAAAATCCGCAGCAATTGGTACGACAATTACCTGTCGGCGCTCGACGCCGGCATGGCCACGATGCTCGAAAAGATCGAAACCATGCGCAACGCCGGCGAAATCACCACTGAAGAGCCGAGCGATTACGCGTTCCTATATGGAAGCGCTCCCGATAAGAAGGCGGAGAAGGCGCCGAGCGCCAAGAAGAAGGGCGAGAAGCCGGGCCAGCCTCAGGCAACCACCGAGCCAGCCGGGCAAGCCGCGCCTGCATCTGCGTTCCCAGTGCCCGCAAGCGTGACCCGCGCCATGCAGCAATCCGAAGCTGAGCGAGCCGCCGCGAAGGAAGCGGCAGCCGCGACGCCCGCTGCGGGCTATACGGTCAGTTCGATTGTCGACGCCGCGATTAACGGGGAGCCTGCGAGCATTGCCGATGAACCCGCCATTCCGATGGGCGAAGCAAAAGCGACGTCACCCGAGTTCGATTTCCACTTCGAACCGCCGCGTCAGCCGTGGGAATAGGGGTGCATCATGTCTCGTTACTACGGAGCAAGCGGCGGTTTCCGCCAGAAGCGGCAGGTTGAGGAAGTCGACCCCATGTCGTCGATGGGCAACATGGGCGACATCATGCTCGTGTTCGCATGCGGCCTCATGGTCGCGCTGGTCGTGGCGTGGAACGTCGATTTGGGCAAGTTCACGCAGGTGGAAATGGACCAGTCGACCGAAGTCGACGACATCGAGCAGATCACGGAAATGCTGTACGGCGAAGGCAACGCGTTCGTCGAGAAGGGCACCGTGTATCAGGACCCGGCGACGGGCAAGTACTACCTGGTTGAAGAAGGGGCGAGCACGTCGACTTCGGCGAACGTCACCGATTCCGCAAGCGGCGCAGATGGCGCGTCCGGCACCAGCGCCGAAGGTTCCGCAGACTCAGGCGCGGGCGCGGGATCTGGCTCGGATTCCGGTTCCGGTTCCGGTTCAGCTGGCAGGGAAGGCGCGTAACCAGTGCACGTATCCGAGACGACACGTTCCCTTATCGTGAAGGCGTTCCGCGTCCTGCTCGTGTTTTCCCTCGTGTTCTGGAGCACGTTCCGCGTGGAAATGGTCGCGTTCGCCGAAGGCGAAGAGGACGCCCAAGAACAGGTTGGCGAGCAGGATCAGGGCTCCAACACGGAATCGGGCGACGACAACCAGAACCAGAACGGCAACCAGAACCAGAGCGGCAACCAGAACCAGAGCGGCAACGAAAACCAAAACGAGGGCAATAACGACGAAAACCAAGGCGCCGAAAATCAGGGCGGTCAAGGGCAAGGCAACGAGAATCAGGGCGGCAACCAGGGCGGCTCCCAGCAGGAAACAAAGCCTGCCAGCACGCTGAAGGACCTCGAAATTCACCTGCTCAACGAAAACCCGCCGGCAAATTCGACAGATCCGCTGAAGCACGTCGGCGCCCTCGTGTATAACGCGGGTGCCCAATCGGGGCAATCGAACGTGCCGCAGATTTCCAACGTGGAAGGCGAGCTGAAGTTCGTTCCCGTCATCGTGAAGACCGACGGGTCGAAGCTCGACGCCAGCGGCTTGGTCGAATGGAGCGTCGAGGCACGTCCCGACGTTGCCGATTTCACGGAAAGCGGCGGCAAGAAGACCAACGTCCTCAAGGCCAAGGGCAAGGACGACGACGAAATCGTGGCGGTCTGCACGCTGAAGAAGGATGCGTATTCCCAGTTCAACCTCGACGCGAACGCAACGGTGAAGGTCGAGTTCAAGGTGAGCGTCGTCGAGCAGGCGGGCGCGTACGTCGATTCCATCGTCATTCTCGACAAGGACGGCGAGCCGCTGAAGGCTTCGGATGCGCTGAAGCTCGATTTGGAAAACGGCTCGCTTTCGTATCAGTTCGCGGCAGAGCTCACCGTGCGCGACCCGGCGCCGAATGCGAATCCGGTGACGCACAAGGTCAGCACGGCGAACACGAGCGGCCTGAGCGATCACGATAAAGCGCTGGTCGAAAGCCTTGTATGGTCGGTTGCGGATACCGAGGACGCCTCGATTGACAAGGCGGGCCTCTTCAAGACAAACGCGAAAATCGAGACGACCGTCATGGTCACGACGGCGAAGGGGCACGGCAGCGCGTCGGTGTCCGCTTCGGCGACCGTTAACACCGGGCTCGACGTCGATGTGCAGGGCGCATCGCATCCCCAGGACACGCTGCTGGTCATTGCGCCTTCCGAGGTCGTGAAGGGGCCCGATACGGCCGGCGGCGATACGGGCGCGGGCGAAGCGGAAACGACGGACGGGGGTTCGAGCCCGAGCTCCGCAGATGCCGGCGCCGCTGCAGGCGAAGCGGCTGATTCTGCGGCAACCGCCACTGATGCGACTGCGGGCGAGGGCGCGGCCGAAGAGAACGCCGAATCGACAGCGCCCAAACCCGAGCCCGTTAACAAGGCGTACTCGCTTGACGAACTTTCGGCGCTCGGTTGGTCCACTGCGACGTATACCCTGCAAGGCGCGACCGCGGGCGCTTTGGGCGAATCGGAGAACACCACCACCATTACGGGCGCAGGCCCCAGCTTGGTGGCCATCTTGGAAGACGCGGGCGTCGATTTCGCGAAGGTTCGTTCAATCACGTTCGTCAACTACCAGGGTGAATCGAAGACTATCGCCTGGTCAGCCATGGGCGGTGAGGATTCGGCCGCCATGTTGGCCGCGAATTCGCTCGTGCATGCCGACGGGGAAGAATCGCCGAGCGGCGATGAGGGCCTGCTTAAGAACACCAGGTTCCGCCTGCTTGTCGGCGATAACGTGTCGGTTGAGTCGGCCCTTCCGTGGGTGAACACCATCCGCGTGAACGGCGACGGCACGGGAAGCGGAGGAAGCGGCACGACTGACTCGTCGCTCCGTGCGGTCATCGGCTATATTCCCGTCGCAAAGGGCAGCACGGCGATCCTGTCTGCAAGCGTCGTGGGGTTGTACCAGGGCGAGCAGTTCGGTTACGAGTGGCAGGAATCGAGCGATGGCGGGGTGACGTGGTCGGAATCGGTCGACACCGCGCAAACCCTTCGCGTTCCCACGTCGGACGCCACCATCGGCCGCATGTACCGCGTAGTGGCCACGACCAGCAGTGGCCGTAGGGCGGAATCGGATCCCGTGGCAATCAGCGAGAACACGGGCTTTTCCGTCGCACTTGCTTACGATCCGCCGCTCGCGGGTGAAATGGCCTTCTTCACGACGAGCGTGACGGGCGTCGAACCTGCCGACATCTCCGACTACATTTGGGAATGGACGGAAGACGGCGGCGACACGTGGCAGGAAATCGCCGGGTCGCGCGGCAACCCCACGTTCTCGGCGAAGACCGACCCGGTCGATGCCGGCGGCGATGCTGACGAGGAGGGTGCGGGAACTGGTTCCGAAGGCGAGGGCGCGGGCTCTGGAGAGTCGGCAGACCCTGAAGCTGAGAAGGAAATCGACAAGACGCCCGCCCCGAGCATGTGGGTGCACGTGCGCGTGCTTGCCACGGGAGGCCGCGAGGCTGTTTCCAACCCCGTCATTCTGACCGTGCACGTGTCCGAAGACCCAGGCACGGGTCAGGTTCCGACGGAGGATATTCCCCAAGAGCTGCCCGACGAGCAGAGTGCGCCTGGGTCCGACGATCCGGTCGTCACGCCGACCGAACCGGAAGAAAAGCCGGCTCCGCCCACGGAGACCGGTCCCGTTATTCAGGAGGTTACGAGCATCACGACGGAATCGGCGCCGCGTTCGCAATCGACGTCGCATGTGGTGACGTCAGAGCCTGCCGCGACCGAGCAAACGCCTGACGGGACGCAAACCACCCCGACGCCTGAATCGGCTGCTTCCGATTCGCCGACCGACCTTATCGTTAACCCCACGGTCACCGCCGAGATCCTCGAGCAACGCGAAGCCGTGAACGAAGCCGTTCAGGCGACGCACCCCGGTGCCCGTTGGACAGCCCTCACGACCGTCGACCCTGACGGCAAGGACGTGCAGCGCATCTTGTCCGACAACCCGTTCGTGCCGCTCACCGCTCCGTTCGCGCTTGGCATCACCGCCGCCGGCTTCGTCGAGAAGCTCCTCGGCTTCCGCCGCCAAGTCCGCTAATCGATGGCGGAACGCATACCCGGTGTCGGTTCCACCGCGTTCCGCTAGCGCGCAGTGGAGTACAATAGCGCACATGACTCGAATCACGACATACGACACGACGCTGCGTGACGGCGAGCAGGCGCAGGGCGTCACGCTTTCGCTCGAAGACAAGCTGCGCATCGCGCGGCGCCTCGACGAGTTCGGCATCGACATCATCGAAGGCGGCTTCCCGGTTTCGAATCCGAAGGATGCGGCATTCTTCGACGAGCTGTGTCAGAATCCGCTGAAGCACGCGCGCATCGCGGCATTTGGCTCCACCTGCCGCAAAGACGTCGCAGCGGCGGACGATGCGGGCTTGGCGGGCTTGGTCGCCAGCGGCGCGCCAGTGGTCGCCATCGCCGGCAAGACCTGGGACGAGCAGGTGACGCGGGCCTTGCAGACGACGCTCGAGGAAAACCTGCGCATGATCTCCGACTCGGTTGCTTTCCTGAAGCAGAACGGCATGGAAGTCGTGTTCGACGCCGAGCATTTCTTCGACGGCTATAAGGCCAACGCCGACTACGCGCTCGCGTGCCTGCGCGCAGCCTCGGAAGCAGGCGCCGATTCCATCGATCTGTGCGAAACCAACGGTGGCGCCCTGCCGTTCGAGGTGGGCGAGATAACCGCGGCGGTCGTGAAGGCCCTGCCCAGCCAGAGCTTCGGCATCCATTGCCACAACGACAGCGGGTGCGCGGTTGCGAACACCCTGGCAGCTGTGAATGCGGGCGCGACCCAGGTGCAGGGCACGATCAACGGCTATGGCGAGCGCGTGGGCAACGCCGATTTGCTCACCATCATCGCCGACCTCGAGCTGAAGATGGGCTTCACGTGCGTCGGCCCCGACAAGCTGCGCGAGCTCACGAGCGTGGCCACCTACGTTGCCGAAATCTGCAATTTCTCGGTGTGGGCGCACGCCCCGTACGTGGGCGGCAGCGCGTTCGCGCACAAGGGCGGTCTGCACGCCAGCGCCATCGCGCGGTTCCCGCAGGCGTACAACCACGTCGACCCCGACGTCGTCGGCAACAGCGCGCACATGCTCGTCAGCGAGTTGGCGGGGAAGGCGTCGCTCGTGGCGAAAGCCGCATCGCTCGGTTTCGATTTGAACGCGCATCCCGAAAAGACCCAGGAAATCCTCGACGAGGTGAAGGCACGCGAAGCGCAGGGCTACTCGTATGAAGTCGCCGACGGCTCGCTCGCGTTGCTGATCGACCGCCATCTGCGCAATCCGCGGCCCCATTTCACGCTGGAAAGCTTCCGCGTCATCGTGGATGACCGCGAAGACACCGGCGCGCTGGCAAAAGACGCCCAATCGGAAGCGACCATCAAGGTGCATGTGGGCGACGACCGCTTCGTCGCCACCGGCGAGGGCGTCGGCCCTGTCGGCGCGCTGTCGAAGGCGTTGAAGATGGCGCTTTCAACAGCGTATCCGCAGGTGAACGGCATGCACCTCATCGACTTCAAGGTGCGCCTGCTCGACGAGAGCACCGGCACCGACGCCATCACGCGCGTCGTCATCACCACGCGCGACGAAGAGGGCACGTGGGGCACCATCGGCGTGTCCGAGAACATCATCGAGGCATCGTGGAACGCGCTCGTCGAGTCGCTCGAGTATGGCTTGGCGCGTTGCCTGCCCGCTGAACCAGATGGAGGGTGCTGACCATGGCCGATTTGCGCACGCCCGAAGTTGAGGACCTGCTCGAGGTCCTTGCGGACATGAGTGACAAGGACACGCTGTTCGCCCTGCTCGAAGACCTGTTCACCATTCGCGAGATCCGCGAGAGCTCGCAGCGCCTGGCTGTTGCGCGCATGCTCGACAGCGGCCGCTCGTATGCGCAAATCGAAGAGGCGACGGGCGCCTCAGCCACGACGATCGCCCGCGTCTCGAAGTGCCTCAGCTACGGCTCTGGCGGCTACCGCGCCGCCCTCGACACCCTTACCGAATGATGCACCGGCTCCCCTTCCGCGCATCATTCGGCTATAATGTCGAGCCGCATGTAATCATGTTGGCAGAGGGGACCAATCATGAAGCGTTTGCTCATCGTGGTCGACTACCAGAACGACTTCGTCGACGGCGCATTGGGGTTCGAAGGGGCCGAGCTGCTCGACGAGCGCATTGCGGCTAAGATCGACGAGTACCGCGAAGCCGGCGACGGCATCGCGTTCACGTTCGACACCCATCACAAGGACTACTTGGAAACGCAGGAAGGCCGGAAGCTGCCTATTCCGCATTGCCTCGAAGGCTCGCAGGGCCATGAGCTGTATGGCAAGGTCGCCACGAAGCAGGAAGACTACGACCAGGTGTTCTTCAAGCCCACGTTCGGCTCGTCCGAGCTGTTCGAGCGGCTGATCAACCGCCAGCACATCGCCGACGGCCTGGGAACGCAGCCGTTCGAGAGCATCGAGCTGGTCGGCCTGGTTTCGAACATGTGCGTGCTTTCGAACGCGGTCATAGCACGCGCGGCCTGCCCGAACGTTCCCATCATCGTGGATGCCGCCTGCACTGCCGCGCCCGACCCCGCGATGAACGAGAAGGCCCTCGACATCATGGAAGGCCTGCAAATCGAGGTCATCAACCGCTAGAAACAGGTGCCCCCAGGCCAAGGGGTAAGGCCTAGGGGCACTGGGTGGAGAGAGTCGGAGTGAGGCTGCGCCGTCGGGAGGAGGGGAAAGCCGACGGCGCGCCCAAGTGTTGGCTAACCTTCGATGCTGATGGTGCGGGCCTCTTCGAGCTTGGGCTGCTCGACCTTCTTGGGCACGCTGATTTGCAGGGTGCCGTTGTCGAACTTGGCCTTGATGTCAGCTTCCTCGATGTCGTCGCCGACGTAGAACTGGCGGCTGCACTGGCCGGAGAAGCGCTCGCGACGCAGGTAGGTGCCCGTGTTCTCCTCGGTTTCGGACGACGTCTTGGCGGTGACCTTCAGCACGCCTTCCTTCAGCTCGGCGGCGACGTTTTCCTTGTCGAAGCCGGGCAGGTCGATGACGATTTCGTAGCCGTTCTCGTTTTCCCTGATGTCGGTGCGCATGAGGTTCGGCGTTGCCTGCGGTGCCGGCATGTTGCTGAAGAAGCCCTCGAACGGGTCGGTCATGAACGGATCGAACAGGCTGCGGCGGGGTACTAACATGGTCATAACTCTCATCTTCCTTTCGCTTGCGGGCGGCGCCGAGTTTCCGTCGCCCAATCGCTTCATACCCTTTGAACGATTACCGTTATACGCCTTTCCATGCGTATCTTCAATGCAAAAAACCTAAGCGTTACCTTAACGAAAACTTTAGTCATTAAGACTAAGATTATTTAGGTGGTGATGCGTGGGAGGGGAGCTGGCGCATCGTTTTGAATGATGCACCAGCTCCCCTCCCGCGCATCACTCCGCATCATCTACAATTTACGCATGACGTTGGTGGGAGTGATATCGGACACGCATGGGCGGCTCGACAGGCAGGCCTACGAGGCGCTGGCCGATTGCGACCACATCATTCACGCGGGCGATATCTGCAATCCGGGAATCCTGCGCGAGCTGCAGACGCTCGCGCCCGTCACGGCCGTGCTCGGCAACAACGACTTCGACGAGTACGGCGAATCGGTCGGCCGCTACGCGCACCCGAACGTCGACGGCGTGAAGTTCCTCGTGGCGCATTACCCGCGCGACGTGCGCATCTCCGCATTTGGCAGCGGCGCGCTCGCGCCGGGCGACCCGATCCCCGACATCTGCGTGCACGGCCACACGCACATTCCCAAGCTGGAATACGGCAAGGAGGCGCGGCCAGCGCAGTACGTGCTGTGCCCGGGCTCGGCCAGCTACCCGCGCGGCGGCAACCAGCGCACCGTCGCGAAGGTCGAAATCGAAAAATCGCGCGTGAAAAACATCCGCATAGAAACGCTTTCGGGCACCGTCCTCGCAAGCGTCGGCGACCTGTCATAATGTCATGCAGACCAAACAATCGAATCAATATCCTCCGAGGAAATTGATTACCGGGCGAAAGGACGAACATGGAAACAAAGGCGGCATGGAACAACTACGACGAGGCGGCGCTCGAAGAGCTCGAGCGCATCAGCGCCGGCTACATCGATTTCATCTCGCAGAACAAGACCGAGCGCGAATTCGCCGAAGCGGCCATCGCGAAAGCCGAGGCAGCGGGCTACACTGACCTGTACGATGCGTTCGATGAGGGCCGGGCGCTGAAGCCCGGTGACAAGGTGTACGCCCAGACGCATGGCAAGGCGGTCATCTTCGCGCAGCTCGGCACCGAGCCGCTCGTGCGCGGCTTCAACATCCTGGGTGCGCACATCGACTCTCCGCGCCTCGATCTGAAGCAGAACCCGCTGTTCGAGCGCAACGGCCTGGCACACCTCGACACGCATTACTACGGCGGCATCAAGCACTACCAGTGGGTCACGCTGCCGCTCGCGCTGCACGGCGTCATCGCCAAGAAAAGCGGCGAAGTCGTGCGCGTGAACGTGGGCGAAGACGAAGGCGACCCCGTGTTCTGCGTTTCCGACCTGCTCATTCACCTGGCGAAAGACCAGATGCAAAAGAAGGGCGGCGAAGTGGTCGCCGGCGAGGACCTCGACGTGCTCGTCGGCAGCCGCCCGCTCGTGCTGCCCGAAGACGATGACCGCAAAGACTCCGACAAGACCGACCTTGAGAAAATGGCCGCGAAGGAGCCGGTGAAGGCCTACGCGCTGCAACTGCTCGCCGAGAAGTACGGCATCGAGGAAGACGACTTCCTGTCGGCCGAAATCGAGGTCGTCCCCGCCGGTCGCGCCCGCGAGCTCGGCTTCGATCGCTCGATGATCCTGGGCTACGGTCATGACGATTCCTCGTGCGCCTACCCGTCGCTGCTCGCCCAGCTGGCGCTGGAAGAGATGCCGCGCCGCACGGCCATCACCGTGCTCGTCGACAAGGAGGAAATCGGCAGCGTAGGCGCCACGGGCATGGCCAGCCAGTTCTTCGAGAACGTCATCGCCGTGCTGATGGAGCTCGCAGGCGAGGGCGGCGACATCAACCTGCGCCGCGCGCTGGCCGCTTCCAGCATGCTTTCCAGCGACGTGTCCGCCGGCTTCGACCCCGCGTACGCCAGCGTCTTCGAGCCGAAGAACGCCGCCTACATGGGCCACGGCCTCGTGTTCAACAAGTACACGGGCGCGCGCGGCAAGTCGGGCAGCAACGACGCGTCGGCCGAGTACGTCGCGCGCATCCGCCGCATCATGGACGACGCGAACGTCGCCTTCCAAACCGCCGAGCTGGGCAAAGTCGACGCGGGCGGCGGCGGCACCATCGCGTATTTGCCCGCCAAGTACGAGATGGACGTCATCGACAGCGGCGTGCCGGTGCTTTCCATGCACGCGCCGTGGGAGGTCGTCAGCAAGGCCGACCTGTACGAAGCCTACAAGGGCTACGTTGCGTTCTTGCGCGACGCCGGCCCCAGCGCCCGCACTCCGAATTAGCCGGCTTCGCGCTAAAAGCCGACCAATCTCCCTCTAGTTCAAGATGCCCGATGCAGGTAGAATGCATCGGGCATCACGACATTCAGGGGGAGTGCAATGGAACAACGCGAGAAGTTCGCCAGCCGCCTCGGCTTCATACTCATCAGCGCCGGGTGCGCCATCGGCCTGGGGAACGTCTGGCGCTTCCCTTACATCACCGGCGAATACGGCGGCGCGGCGTTCGTCGTCATGTACATCGTGTTCCTCGTGGCGTTCAGCCTGCCCATCCTGGTCATGGAATTCGCCCTCGGGCGCGGCTCGCAGAAGTCGGCCGCCCGCGCGTACGACGTGCTAGAACCCGCCGGCTCGAAATGGCATCGCGCGAAGTGGATCAGCTACTGCGGCTGCATGCTGCTCATGATGTTCTACACCGTCGTGGCCGGCTGGATGCTCGCCTACGTGTACAAGTCCGCGACCGGCTCGTTCGTCGGGCAGAGCGCCGAAGGCGTCGGCGCCGTGTTCGCCACGATGCTCGGCAACCCCGGCGAGCTCATCTTCTGGATGCTCGTCGTCATCGCCGTCGGCCTGGCGTGTTGCGCGGCGGGCCTGCAAAACGGCGTCGAGCGCGTGACGAAGGTCATGATGCTGTGCCTGCTCGCGGTGCTCGCCATCCTGTGCGTGCGCTCGGTCACGCTCGACGGCGCGGCCGAGGGCCTGGCGTTCTACCTCATCCCCGATTTCGGGAAGCTCTTTGCCGGCGCCACGCCCGCCGACCAGGCGGCCAGCTTCGCGCAGGCGGCCTACGCGGCTATGGGCCAGGCGTTCTTCACGATGTCGCTCGGCGTGGGATCGATGATGATCTTCGGCAGCTACATCGGCAAGGACCGCGCGCTCATGGGCGAGTCGCTGCGCATCGGCGCGCTCGACACGTTCGTGGCCATCCTGGCCGGCCTCATCATCTTCCCTGCCTGCTCGGCGTTCGGCGTCGAGCCCGGCGCGGGGCCCGGCCTCGTGTTCGTCACGCTGCCGAGCGTCTTCGAGCAGATGCCTCTCGGGCAGCTGTGGTGCTCGTTGTTCTTCGTGTTCATGAGCTTCGCGGCACTTTCCACCATCATCGCCGTGTTCGAGAACATCATCGCGTTTTCCATGGACCAATGGGGCATTTCGCGCGGGAAGTCCGTGGCCATAAACGGCGTGCTGCTCATCGTGCTGTCGCTTCCGTGCGCGCTCGGCTTCAACGTGTGGTCAGACTTCACGCTGCCGGGCATCGGCGACATCCAGTCGATCGAGGACTTCATCCTGTCGAACAACATCCTGCCCATCGGCGCGCTCGTCGTCCTGCTGTTCTGCACGTCGAAGCGCGGTTGGGGCTGGCAGAACTTCCTGGCCGAGGCCGACACCGGCAAAGGCGCCCGCTTCCCCCAGTGGACGCGCGTCTACATGAAGTACGTCGTTCCCGCCCTCATCGTCATCGTCCTCGTCATGGGCTGGGTGCCCGTCGTTTCCGTCTGGATAGGCGCCTGAACCTAAACCGCCGAATTATCAGCCCCAATGCACTCCGGGGCGCGTATAATGTCCCAAATGCCCAACGAGGTGAAGGGGAAGGCCATGGCATTCTATTTCGAGGAACCGTCGCGCACATTCAACGAGTACCTGCTGGTCCCGGGTTACACGTCGGAAGAAACCGTTCCGGCCAACGTCGACCTGCACACGCCGCTCGTGAAGTACCGCCGCGGCGAGGAAGAGCCCGCCATCAGCCTTTCCATTCCCATGGTCAGCGCCATCATGCAGGCCGTGTCCGACGACAAGATGGCCATCGCGCTGGCAACGGAAGGCGGCCTGTCGTTCATCTACGGCTCGCAGTCGATCGAAGACCAGGCGGCCATGGTCGCCCGCGTGAAAGACTACAAGGCCGGCTTCGTCACCTCCGACGCCAACCTCTCGCCCGACATGACGCTTGCCGACGTCGTGGCGCTGAAAGAGCAGTTCGGCCACTCCACCATGCCCGTCACCGCCGGCGCCGACCCGCACGGCAAGCTGCTCGGCGTGGTGACCGAGCGCGACTACCGCCTGTCGCGCATGCCCATCGACACGAAGGTTTCCGAGGTCATGACCCCGCGCGAGCGCATGATCGTGGCCCCGGCGGAAACGTCGCTGAAGGAAGCCAACGACATCATCTGGGATCACAAGCTGAACTCGCTGCCCATCGTCGACGAGAACGACTGCCTGAAGTACCTCGTCTTCCGCAAGGACTACGATTCCCACAAGTCGAACCCCGACGAAATGCTCGACACGCACAAGCGCTACATGGTGGGCGCGGGCATCAACAGCCGCGACTACGCCGAGCGCGTGCCAGCGCTGGTCGAGGCTGGCGCCGACGTGCTGTGCATCGACTCGTCCGAGGGCTATTCGGTCTGGCAGGCCAAGACCATCGCGTGGATCCGCGAGCGCTACGGCGACACCGTGAAGGTGGGCGCCGGCAACGTGGTCGACGAGGAGGGCTTCCGCTTCCTGGCCGACGCGGGCGCCGACTTCATCAAGATCGGCATCGGCGGCGGCTCCATCTGCATCACGCGCGAGCAGAAGGGCATCGGCCGCGGCCAGGCCACGGCAACCATCGAGGTCGCCAAGGCGCGCGACAAATACTTCGAGGAAACCGGCATGTACATTCCGCTGTGCTCCGACGGCGGCATCGTGTATGACCACCACATCACGCTGGCGCTCGCCATGGGAAGCGACTTCGTCATGCTGGGCCGCTACTTCGCCCGCTTCGACGAGGCGCCGAACAACCGCGTGAACATCAACGGCTCGTACATGAAGGAATACTGGGGCGAAGGTTCCAGCCGCGCGCGCAACTGGCAGCGCTACGACCTGGGCGGCGACAAGAAGGGCCTCACCTTCGAAGAGGGCGTCGACAGCTACGTGCCCTACGCCGGCCCGCTGAAGGACAACGTGTCGGTCACGCTGGCGAAGATCAAGTCGACCATGTGCAACTGCGGCTGCATCACGATTCCCGAGCTGCAGAAGAACGCGAAGCTCACGGTCGTGTCGTCCACCAGCATCGTCGAAGGCGGCGCCCACGACGTTCTGCTGAAAGACCAGACGCCCTACGTCAGCAACACGATTTCCCGTTAGTGCGCATACTGGCGCTCGACATCGGCGAGAAGCGCGTCGGGGTGGCGGTCAGCGACCCCGACGAGCGCGTGGCGTCGCCCGTGTGCGTGCTCGCCGCCGACGAAGTGCGTGCGAACGCGAAGCCCTTCCAACGGGTGCTCGAGGACTGGGAGCCCGAGCTTCTGCTGTGCGGCCTTCCCATGACGCTGGCGGGCGAAGAGGGCCCGCAGGCGCAACGCATCCGCGCGTTTGCGCAGGAGGTGTCGCAGACGTGCGGCATTCCGCACGAGTTCGCAGATGAGCGGCTTAGTTCGGCCGAAGCCAAACGGAGTTTGCGTGAAAAGGGCCTCACCGAGAAAGCCATGCGCGGCAAAGTCGATATGATTGCTGCAAGTCTGTTTCTACAAGCCTGGCTCGACGCACGCCGCGTCTAGCTTCAACGGTTAGGATTTTCCATGGCGCGCCGCAGGAACATCACGTATTCGTCGCGTCCGACGCATGCAGCCCGCTCGGCGCATGCGAAGGGCGACAAGGCATTCCGCACGTACGACACCACGGCAATTCGCCCGAAGCGCAGCCCCATTCCCGCCATCATCGGCATCATCGTGCTGATTGCGGCCGTCGTGTTCATCGTGTTCAACGTCATGAACTTCACGCGCGGCTGCATGGGCACGCCCCAGGTCGAACGCGGCACCGAAGTGCAGATCGTGGTGAACGAGGGCGAGGGCGCGAAGTCCATCGCCAAGACGCTTGCCGAAGCGGGCCTCATTTCCAACGCGAACGAGTTCACCGACCGCGTCAGCACGCTCGGCGTGGAAGGCAAGCTGCAGCCCGGCACGTACACGCTCGTCGGCGGTCAGTCGATCGACGAGATCATCCAGGTGCTGCAAACGCCCGTGGCAAGCGACACGTTCACGGTGCCCGAGGGTTCCACCATCGTGCAGACCGCCGAAATCGTTTCGGCGGCGACGGGCGGGCGCATCACGGTCGACGAGTTCGTGGCGGCGGCGAGCAACGCATCCGCGTACGCGGGCAGCTACGAGTTTTTGGGCGATGCCGGCGAGAACTCGCTCGAGGGCTTCCTGTTCCCCAAGACCTACCCGTACGACGAGAATTCCACGGCCGATTCCATCATCCGCACGATGCTCGACCAGTTCGCCACCGAAACAGCCGGCCTCGACTGGTCGTACGCCGAGTCGCGCGGGCTTTCGCACTACGATGTGGTGAAGCTGGCCTCCATCGTCGAGAAGGAATCGGACGAATCGCATCGCGCAACGGTCGCGTCGGTGTTCTACAACCGCCTGGAAGACGGCATGCGCCTGCAGTCTGACGCCACGGTTGCGTACTACGTCGGCCACGACCCCACGGCCGAGGACGTCGACACCGATAACCCCTACAACACGTACTTCATCGACGGCTTGCCGCCTACGCCCATCAACTCGCCGAGCCTCGCGTGCCTGCAGGCCGTGTGCTCGCCCGAGGAAACCGGGTACTACTACTTCTACTTCGAAGACGACGGCAATGGCGGGCTGAGCTACTCGTTCAGCGAAACCTACGACGAGCACCGTTCGACCTACGAGTAAGGCGGTTCCGTCGGTCTGGCGACCGCCGGAACTGCTGTCCGCTGCGCGAACCTGAGGTGCCTCATCTTGGCTTTCAAGTCTGCGCGCATGGCACGAAGGCCAATGCGCTTGTCTTTCAAGCCAATCTAAGGCACCTCAGGCCCGCTCGCTGCTTTTGTTGGAGGGCATGATTAATGGTGGTTGAAAAAGCTTATGTGCTCGGGCATCCGGTGGCGCATTCGAAGTCGCCGGCGATGCATAACGCCGCGTATCGCGCGCTGGGCCTGAACTGGGAATACGGGTTTGCCGATCGCGAGACCGAGTTCGACGCGCGGGTGTTCTTGAACGTGCGGAACTGGCGGGCGCTGAACGTCACGATGCCCTGGAAGCCGCTTGCGTACGAGCTGGCCGACGAGCGCAGCGTCGCCGCCGATTTGGCGCAGGGCGCGAACGTGCTCGTGAACTGGGGCGACCGCGTGCACGCTGACAACACCGATGGGAAAGGCTGCGTTTCCTACCTGCAGCGCTGCGGCGTTCCGTTCGAGCGCGCGCGCGTTGTCGTGTGCGGCACCGGTCCCACGTCGCTTGCCATCATGCACGCATGTGCCGAGGCGGGCGCTTCGCATGTGGCGCTTCTGGGGCGCGATGCCGGGAAAGCCCAACATGCGCTTGACGAGTACTCGAATCGCGCCGGCGATGAGCTGGCGGATTTTGCAGCGGGTTCGTATGGGGAAAACGCCACCGCGATCGCCGATGCGGCGGTCGTCATCGACGCGACGCCGCTCGGCATGAGCCCCGACGACCCGGCTCCGTTCGACGTCGGCTTGCTTTCCCGCGAGCAGACGGTGTTTGACGTCGTGTACGGCCACGGCGAAACCAAGCTGCTCGCAGCTGCGCGCGCCGCCGGTTGCGCTGCGTACGACGGCGAGGGCATGCTCGTCGCCCAAGCGGTCGAGACCGTGCGCGACATCGCCGCCATAACCGGCGCGTTCGCCATCCCCGCCCACATGGACCTCTTCGCCATCATGGCCGAAGCCGCCGGTTTCAACTTATAACGCATCGCGCTGCGCTACAATCGTGCAAAACGAAACGAGGGAAGGCGGGCGCATGCGATACATGACGGCGGGCGAAAGCCATGGACCGCAGCTGACGGCGATCGTCGACGGCGTGCCGGCGGGGCTGCACATCTCCGAAGACTCCATCAACGCCGATTTGGCGCGCCGCCAATCGGGGTACGGCCGCGGTGGCCGGCAACTCATCGAGAAAGACCGCGTACGCATTACTTCAGGCGTGCGCTTCGGCCGCACGATCGGCTCGCCCATTACGCTCGTGGTGGAAAACCGCGACTGGCAGAATTGGACCGACCGCATGGCCGTGTTCGGCGAAGAGCCCGCCGACCTGCAAAGGGAAACGACCCCGCGTCCGGGGCACGCCGATTTGGTGGGCGTGCTGAAGATCAACTCCGACGACTGCCGTGACGTGCTGGAACGCGCGAGCGCCCGTGAAACCGCGGCGCGCGTGGCGGCCACTGGCATCGCGCGCGAGCTGCTGGCCGACTTGGGCGTCGACGTGTTCTCGTACGTCACGTCCATCGGCCAGGCGAACATGCCCGAGCACGACCCCATGATGGACGCCCCGGATTACAAGCCGCTTGAAATCGAGCTTTCCGACGTGCGCTGCCCCAACGAGGCGACCGCCGACGCCATGCGCGCCGAAATCGACAAGGCGCGCGAGGCAGGGGAGAGCCTCGGCGGCACGTTCCGCGTCGTCGCACGCGGCCTCGTGCCCGGGTTGGGCGGGTACGCCACCGCCGACGAGCGCATGACCAGCCGCGTTGCCGCCGCGCTGTTTTCCATCCCGGCCATTAAAGGCGTCGAGTTCGGCTTGGGCTTCAAGGCGGCAGAATTGCCCGGCTCGCAGGTCCACGACGAAATCGTGCTCGACCCGAACTTGGGCTTCACGCGCAAAGGCAACAACGCCGGCGGTTTGGAAGGCGGCATGACCACCGGCATGCCGCTCATCGCAACGTGCGCGATGAAGCCCATTCCCACGCTCATGACGCCGCTGAAGACCGTCGACCTCGACACGCTCGAAGAAGCCGACGCGTCGAAGGAGCGCAGCGACGTGTGCGCCGTGCCCGCATGCGCCGTCGTGGCGGAAGGCGAGGTCGCGTTCGCGCTGGCCAACGCCTATCTGGAAAAGTTCGGCCACGACAACATGGCAGACATTCGCGCCAACATCGCGGCGTACAAAGAGCGCCTGAAGACGGTGTCCCGATGACCGAAGCGCAACAGGTCTTCGACTTCCGCAAGCCGAAACCCGCAGGCGAACCCGAATTCGTCCCGTACGTTCTGTCGCAGCCGGTCTTCTTCGTTGGCTTCATGGGCGCGGGCAAGACGTCGGTCGCGCGCAAGCTCGCGCGCAACGCCGGCGTGGCGGCGGTCGACATGGACACGTTCATCGAGCGCCGCTGCGACATGAAGGTGAAGGAGATCTTCGCCGCCTCGGGCGAAGAGGGTTTCCGCGCCATCGAAACCGACGTGCTGCGCGAGCTTGCCACAGGCGAGCCGCGGCTCGTGTCGTGCGGCGGCGGCGTAGTGCTTGCGCAGGTGAACCGCGAGATACTGCGCGAACATGGCTTCGTGGTGTATTTGAAAGTGACGGCCGCCGAGGCTGCGTCGCGCATTTCCGACCTGTCGACGCGCCCCTTGTTTGGCGACCTGGACCAAGCGCAGCGCGTCATCGAGGGCCGCTTGCCGCTGTACGAGGAAGTCGCCAACCTGACAATCGACACGGCGGGCCGCGGCACGGGCGCCATTGCGCGCGAAGTGTTCGGCCTGCTGAAGAAAGAGGGCATTTTGCATCAGGTGGAACAGCGCGCTGATTAAGGAAGGGCACATGGCAACGAAGGTAATCGTGCAATTGCCGGGCGAACGCGACTATGCGGTTCGCATAGGCGGCGGCGTCATCGGCAAGCTCGGCCAGAACCTGCGGGAGATCGAGCAGTTCGCGAACGCGCGCGACGTGCTGGTCATCACCGATTCGAACGTGGCGCCGCTGTACCTGGCGCAGGTGAAGGCGTCGCTTGCCGCCGCCAACTTCAAGGCCGCGGACATCACGGTTCCCGCCGGCGAGGACACGAAGGACATTGCCGTGGCCTCGGAAATCTGGAGCGCCATGGCGCAGCTGGCGTTCGGGCGCGACTGCCTGGTCGTCGCGCTTGGCGGCGGCGTGGTGGGCGATCTTGCCGGGTTCGTCGCATCTACGTATATGCGCGGTGTGTCGGTCGTGCAAGTGCCGACGACGCTGCTTTCCATGGTCGACTCATCGGTCGGCGGCAAGACGGCCGTGAACCTGCCCGAAGGGAAGAACCTGGTCGGCACGTTCTTCCAGCCCTCGTTCGTCTGCGCCGACACCGACACGCTGGCCACGCTGCCCGAACGCGAATGGCGCTGCGGCTGCGCCGAGGTCGCGAAATCGGCCGCCATCGACTCCGATGACTTCTTCTTCTGGATGCTCGAGCACGCGCAGGCCATGGCTGAGCGCGATGCCGCCGTGGCAACCGAGGCGATTCAGCGCTGTGTCGTGTTCAAGGCGGGCGTCGTCGCGCGCGACAAGACCGAGAGCGCGGGCGTGCGCGAGTGCCTGAACTACGGTCACACGCTGGGGCACGCCATCGAGGCGTGCACGGGCTACGGCACGTTCAGCCACGGTGCGGCGGTGGCCGAGGGCATGCGTTTCGCCGCGCGTCTGGCGGCCGACGTGTTCGCGGATTCCCGCGAGGCGATTTCCGAGTTCGCTGAAGCCCAGGCCGACCTGCTCGACACGCTGGGCCTGGTACCGCTTAGCTACGACGCTGCACCCGAAGACCTGCTGGCCGCCATGAAGCGCGACAAGAAAACCCGCGGCGGCGAGGTCCGCTTCGTGTTGGCGCGCGATATCGCCCAGTGGGAAATCGTCCCCGTGCCCGACGAGGCGATCCTGAAAGCGCTGCGATAGGGCGTTTCGTTAATCCTAGAGGTCGCCTAAACGACCACCATCTCATGGCCGAGCTGCGAGAAGACATCGTAGCCATCGGCGGTGATGACGCCGCAGTCCTCCAGGCGCATGCCGAACTCGCCCGGCAGGTAGATGCCCGGTTCCACCGTCACGACGTTGCCTTCCACGAGCGGGGCGGCGTTGCGCGTGTTCAGCACGGGCAGCTCGTGGCATTCCAAGCCCACGCCGTGGCCGAGGCCGTGGCCCATGCGCCCGCCGAACCCGCCCTCTTCGAGCACCCGCTCGGCGGTTTCGTGCGCCTCGATGCCGGTAACGCCCGGCCGCAGCATGCGCTCGACCGTCTCGTTCGCCTCGCGCAGCACGTCCCATGCGCGCGCCATCTCGCCCGTTGGCTCGCCCAGAAACACCACGCGCGTCATGTCGGAGCAGTAGCCGTACGCCCGCGCGCCGAAGTCCATGACAACGCATTGCCCGGCTTCCAGCCGCTTGTCGCTGGGAACGGCGTGCGGGTCGGCGCCGTTTGCGCCGCACGCCACGATGCTGCCGAACGCCAGGCCGTCGGCGCCGCAGCGCATCATGTAGCTTTCCAGCTCGAGCTGCACTTCGCGCTCGGTCATGCCGGGGCGCATGAAGCCGATGATGTGCCGGAAGGCGGCGTCGGTGATCGCCTGGGCGGCGCGCAGGCGGTCGAGCTCCATCGGGCTTTTCACCGAGCGCAGCGACAGCACGACGTCGTTCGTGGGAACGAGCGCAGCCGTGCCGAACAAGCCTGCGGCTTTCACGAACTCGGCGTACGTGATGCTGTCCTCGAAGCCGAGCTTGCCGAGGAACGCGCCGTCGACGCCTGGCGCGAGCGACTGGTGCGCGAATTGGAAATGCCCGACCCGCGCCTCGTCGATGATGATCGCGCTGCCTGTGGCGGCAGCAGCGTCGTGAAGCGCGTTCGAGTAACGGGAATCGGTGTGAAGCGACGTGAAATCGGGCCCGACGAGCAGGGCGTGCGCCCGTTCCTCGTCGAACACGCCGTCGAAGCCGGTGAGCCAGCGGATGTTGGGCGTGTCGCGTACGAGCAGCGCCGTAACGCCGAGCTGCTCGCAGGCTGCGCGCACGATGGCTTGCCGCTGCGCCGAAAGCGCGCCCATGTCGGCATCGGGAATGCTGATGTCGGGCGCCTCTTCGAAGCCCAGCGTCGCGGATTCGGCGGGTCCGTCTTCCACAACCGGCTCGAACGGTTCCTCCTCGCGTGCAAAACCAGACCCAGCAGGATAATCCGCCTCAGCCATGATGACAGATGCGCTCATGTCGGACCACTGCTCGAACCCTTCCCCCAGGCGGGGCAGGTCCTCGTAGTCGAGCAGGATGTCGATGGCGCGGCAGTAGCTGTCGACGCCCAGGCCCTTCACCTGCGCCACGCAGGCCGGCGCCGTTACGGACACCGCGCGGAACGGCTCGCGCGCATCGATGTCGGATAGGTGCACCTCGATGACCGGCGTGTCGATGGCGCCGATGGCATCGCGCAGCGCGTACGAGTAGTGCGTGTACGCGCCCGGGTTGAACACGACGCCGTCATATTTCCCCAGCGCCTTGTGCACCTTGTCGATGAGCTTGCTTTCGCTGTTCGACTGGTAGCACGTCAGCTCGACGCCCCGCTCGCCAGCGTAGGCGCACACCGCCTTCTCGAGCGATTCCAGCGTGTCGCGCCCGTACACTTCGGGCTCGCGTGTGCCCAGCATGTCCAGGTTCGGGCCGTTCAGCAGCAGCATCTTTTGCGTCGCCATGTTCGCGCTCCTTTTGCGTTCGTAGGTTGTGCGCTATTGTACCGCCCACGGCCAAACATCGTTTGCGTGATGCGCGTTCGTTGCGCTGACGATGTTCACTTTCCACGTCATTACGCTATAATCGTGCAGGTTTGTCATCAGAAAAGACGAGGAGCGAGGGTTTCCAATGGCTATTTCCACTGCAGACTTCAAGAACGGCATGTGCATCGAATACAACGGCAAGCTGTGGACTATCATCGAGTTCCAGCACGTGAAGCCGGGCAAGGGCGGCGCGTTCGTCCGCACCAAGCTGCGCGACGTGCGCACGGGCCGCGTGGTCGACAACACGTTCAACGCCGGCACGAAGTTCGATTCCGTCCGCATGGAAACCCGCAAGATGCAGTACCTGTACAACGACGGCGCCGACTACAACTTCATGGACAACAACACCTACGAGCAGGAAGCGCTTTCTGCCGAGATCGTCGGCGACGTGGCCAAGTGGCTGAAGGAAAACGACGAGGTGTCGCTGCAGTACGCCGGCGACGAGCTCATCGGCATCGAGCCGGCGATGTTCGTCGAGCTGGAAGTCGCCGAGACCGAGCCCGGCTTCAAGGGCGACACGGTGCAGGGTTCCACCAAGCCCGCCACGCTGGAAACCGGCGCCGTGGTGAACGTGCCGATGTACGTGGAAGTCGGCGACATCCTGCAGATCGACACGCGCGACGGCCGCTTCGTGAAGCGCATGTAACCACCGAAACCCCCAACCACTAAAGCCCCTGCATTCGCGGGGGCTTTTCTATTAAAGCTGCAAATACCGCTTGGCGAATGCACTTCGGCTTGAATTTGCCATCGAAAAGATTTCGCGGTAAGTATCTAGCGTACTGTATTGATCGCGAAAAAGAGGCAGTCATCTGACCTGCGAAGACGCAATTGCGAACTGTTTGTTTAAAACAGTTCGCAGAAATCTTACCCGGTTTTATTTGCTGCGCTCGCATTTCTTACCGCGAAATCTCGCGCGTGGATGATTTTGGCCGATGAGAAGATCGACCATGCTGCTTTACATCCGGCGTTCTCGTTGAGCGCGGTCAGCCAGTTGTCGCGTACGCCATTCGTGTTGCTTGTGGGTACGTTTTCTTGCCGTTGCCGCAGCACAGCGGGCCTTCTTCTATAATGTGAGCTTCGAACATTCACAAACGCGAAGGAGGTGCGCATGTCGAAACTGCACATCATGGACACGACGATCCGCGACGGCCAGCAATCGCTGTGGGCCACGCGCATGACCATCGGCGACATGCTGCCCATCCTGCCCGCCATGGATCAGGTGGGGTATTGGGCCATCGAGGCGTGGGGCGGCGCGACGTTCGACACCTGCCTGCGCTTCCTCGACGAGAATCCGTGGGAACGCCTGCGCTCCATAAAGGCGCAAGCCCCCAACACGCCGCTCGCCATGCTTTCGCGCGGCCAGAACCTCATCGGGTACAAGCATTATTCGCAGGAAATCGTGCACCGCTTCATCCACGCGGCCAAGCGCAACGGCGTCGACGTGTTCCGCGTGTTCGACGCGCTGAACGACATCCGCAACGTGGTCGACAACGCCGAGGCCATCCGCGAGTGCAACGGCCACTTCGAGCCGGCCATCTCCTACACCATCTCGCCGGTGCACACGCTCGACAGCTACCTGGAATACGGCCAGCAGCTGAAGGAGCTCGGCGCCGACACCATCGCCATCAAGGACATGGCGGGCCTGCTCACGCCGTACCGCGCCGAGCGCATCGTGAAGGCGTTCAACGCGGAAATCGGCGTGCCAGTGCACCTGCATTGCCACTACGTCGGCGGCATGGCCCCGGCGAACATCCTGAAGGGCGCCGAAGCCGGCGTGTACATCGCCGATACCGCGCACGCGCCGCTCGCGTTCGGCAACTCGCATCCGGCGGTGGAAATGATCGTCGCAGCCCTGCGCGAAAGCGCGTACGACACGGGCCTCGACCTGGAGCTCCTCTTCGAAATCTCGGAATACTGGGAAACGGTGCGCCAGCGCGGCCACTACAAGCGCGGCGTGTCGTCGCTCACGCACATGCACGTGTACTCGCATCAGGTGCCCGGCGGCATGATGTCGAACCTCGTGGCGCAGCTGGCCGTGCAGAACGCGGAAGACCGCCTGCCCGAGGTCATGGCGGAAATTCCGAAGGTCCGCGCCGAGGTTGGATACCCGCCGCTCGTCACGCCGATGTCGCAGATCGTCGGCACGCAGGCCGTCATGAACGTGCTCACCGGTCGCCGTTGGGGCCTCGTCTCGCGCGAGATGAAGGACTACCTGTGCGGCTACTACGGCAAGGCGCCCGGCCCCATCGACCCGGGCATCATGCAGAAGGTCGTCGGCGACAGCGAGGTGCTGCCGCCCGACGTGGCGCCTGGTTCGCTCGTCACCACCACTTACGACGAAGTGGCCGCCGAAATCGGCGACCTGGCCCAGTCGGAAGAAGACGTGCTGATGTACGCCATGTTCCCGAACGAGGCCCGCACGTACCTGAGCAAGCACCGCACATCCGAGAAGGTCGATTTCCTCTTGGCCGAGGAATCGAGCAACACCAAGGAGGACGATTACGTGGACATCAACCAGATTCGCGAGCTGACCCGCATCGCGCAGGAAAGCGGCGTGGGCGAAATCACCGTGGAAGAAGAGGGCATCCGCGTCAGCGTGCGCATGCCGGGCGCCATGCCCGCCGCCGCGCCCGTGGCCGTGC
>CAJOIP010000027.1 GCA_905234785.1 uncultured Eggerthellaceae bacterium | reverse complement strand
TCGATATTCGGCTGTCAAAGTGCGTTAATCGGGTAAACCTACTCAGCTTCGAAAAACTTCGGATTATCCCTTGACTTCATATAGCTGGTCTCCTTCATGTGCGGGCTGATTCGATAAAAGCATTTTACCTGTAGAAGAACCGCTTGTTAATGCGAAAGCAAGCGAAGCCTACTATGATGCCGGATAATCATTTACCTCGGAGGAAATTGATTATCACACGAAGGAGAGCATCATGGGCAATTGCATCGTCGCGCAATCGGGCGGGCCGACGTCCGTCATCAACGCAACCGTCGCCGGCATCGTGAAGGGAAACCAGCTGAACCCCTTGTACGAGCACGTGTACGGCGGTTTGAACGGCATAGAGGGCATTCTGGCGGAGCGCTTCGTCGACCTTACCGACATGAGCGACGAGGAGAATCGCATCCTGCAGCAAACGCCTTCGTCTGCGCTCGGTTCGTGCCGTTACAAGCTGAAGCGCGACAACGTCGAGGACTTCGAGAAACTGCTGGCGATCATGGACAAGCATGACGTAGAAACGCTGTTCTACGTCGGCGGCAACGACTCTATGGACACGGTGGCAGCGCTCAGCGAATATGCAGTGAAGAACAACATCGCCGGCAAACAGTTCATTGGCTGCCCGAAGACGGTCGACAACGACCTCATGCACATCGACCACTGCCCCGGGTTCGCGTCAGCCGCCAAGTTCATCGCCACAACCGCGCTGCAGACGTGGCTCGACGTGATGGTGTATCCCGCATCGCGTCAGGAGGTCTTCATCCTCGAGACCATGGGCCGCGACGCTGGCTGGCTTGCAGCTTCCGCGTGCCTCAGCGAGAAGGTAGACATCCTCATATTGCCTGAAGACTCGTTCGACAAGGAGAAGTTCCTCGCACGCGTTCGCGAGTGCATCGAGCAGAAGAGCAAGTGCTACGTCGTCGTGTCCGAGGGCGCGCGTTACGCAGACGGCACGTACATCTCGGCGGGCGAATCGAAGAACGACCTGTTCGGCCATGCCGTTCTCGGCGGAGCGGGCGCTGCCCTGAAGGCCATGATCCTCGATTCCGACGCCGCCTCCCGATGCAAGGTGCAAGACCTTGCCTCGGCTCAGCGCAGCCATGCTTCCGAGCAGTCGCTCGTCGACCGTACGGAATCGTTCCGCCTGGGCCTTTCGGCGCACATGCATTCTGCGGATAAGGCGTTTACTGGCAAGATGGTCGCCCTGCGCCGTCGTGAAGGCAAGAAATACGATGTCGAATACTTCACGATCGATGCCGACCAGGTGGCGAATTACGTGAAGCACTTCCCAGCCGAGTGGATCCTGCCCGATTACAAGGGCATCACGCAGGATGCGATCGACTACCTGCAGCCGCTTATCGAGGGCACGCCCACCCTCGTGTACAAGAACGGCCTGCCCGCCTACGTGGAACCCTACTACCTGCGCTAACACTTCAACCAAAACTCATCCAAACGGCCTAAGGCTAGTTGGATGAACTAAATCATCCAACTAGCCTTAGGCCGTTTGGATGAGTCGGATATATTACGACGCCGTTATCGCGCCGGCGAGTTTGTTGGCGCGGTAACCTTCGTAGTTCGCGTCGTTCACTTGCACGTGGGTATGGTTTCCGGGGTCCCCATCGGGCGTGTAAAATGCCAACTGCACATCGGTCAGGTCTTTTGCGATATCACGCACATGCGAGATTTCGGTAACACCCGCTTCGACCCTATCGCCTGCTTTCACGAGCGGATCAGTCGTATGGATGAGCACGACATCGAGGTCGGGCCTGCCATCGGGTTGTATGTGAATCTCGATATCGGGAACTTGGTCGTACAGCATGTAATCCTTCACCAATATCACGGTTCCCGTAACGGGCGACCTGACGATCGTCCCAGCTTGGGCGCCGACGTCTATCGACGTGTCCATGTCGGTTGCATCGGTCACGCGCCAGAGGTGCATGGCTTCAGCATCGAGCCACTCCCCTTCCGTTTGCTCACGGTTAACGCGCGGTTCTCGCGTAGAGCCGATGCGCTCCATGTCGGCGTCGGGAAGCGCCGTCGTCATGACGAGCCCGTATTTGTACGAAGCCTGATGGAAGAGCACTCCCGTCAGGTCAGCCGGTGCTATGGGGCTTCGCAAATCGATGCCAAAGCACTGCGCGATGAGCGGATTCACCTTAGGGCGGCCTTTATGCTTTTCGTAGTATTGCGCCTCTTCCTCTTCCGTCGACAAATCGGCGTCTGTCGTGGCGATTATGCTCTCTTCAGATTTTGAAGCTGGAATTTGGCTGGCATCCTCATGAGAGGATGAAATCATACGGTACCCGATGAATGCAAGGGCGGATATCGCAAGAACGAAGACGATCGCAAGCACGACGACCCCAGCCCTCTTCTTGGGCTTGGGGTCGTCTGGAAGGCTATTCGCGTGCTTCGCCACCGTTACGCAGCAGCAGTAGCAGGTGCAGAGGGCGTCTTGGCTCGGCGATTGAGCAGGTACTGCACCACGACGATGACGGCGATGACGGCGATGCCGATGATATCGGTCAAGGTGTCGGGAGCCATCATGCACAGACCGCCGGCGACCAGCAGGACGCGGAATATAGGATTGATCTTGTGGAACAGATGACCGTTCATGGCGGCGGATAACCCGAACAGGCCGATGAGCGACGTTATGACGATCTGAACGATTTCGATTGCCATGAAATCGCCTTCGAGCACCATGACGGGGTTGAACGCCAGGATATAGGGCACGATGAAAGCGGCGATGGCAAGGCGCGCCGCGTTAACGCCAGTCTTAAGCGGATTCGACTTCGCGATGGCCGACCCCGCGTAGGCGGCAAGCGCGACTGGCGGCGTGATGTCGGCGACGATGCCGAAGTAGAACACGAAGAAGTGAGCGCACACTGCGGGGAAACCGAGCTGGATGAGGATGGGCGCCGTCGTCGCGGCCATGATGCAGTAGTTAGCAGTGGTGGGAACGCCCATGCCCAGAACGATGCAGCACAGCATCGTCAGCACCAGGCCGATGATGACAGCGTCGCCGGCAACGCCCACGATGGCGCTGACAAGCGTCGAGGCGAGGCCCGTCACCGTGATGCAGCCGGCGATGAGCCCGGCCATGGCGCAGGCGGCAGCCACGGCGATGCAGCTTTTGGCGCCGGCCTGCAGACCCTCGTAGGCCATGAGGAGGGCGACCTTCGTGACGTTCGCAAGCACCTGGCCGAACGTCTCGCCGTCCTTGCGCTCGCGCATCTCGGTCGTGAAGAAGTTGATGTAGCCGATGATGAACGCGCCGAGAATCGAGATGGCAGCCGAATACGCCATGGTGCGCGCACCCGTGGCGACCAGCCACACCAGCAACACGAGCGGCAGGATGAGGTAGCAGTTCTTTACGAGGTACGAGCCCTTTGGAAGCTGATCGCGGGGAATACCCTCGAGGCCCATCTTCTTTGCCTCGAGATGCACCGTGATGAAGATGCCCGCGAAATACAGGAACGCGGGAATGATGGCCTTGATGGCCACGTCGATGTAGGGAATGCCCATGTACTCGGCCATGAGGAAGGCCGCAGCGCCCATGATGGGCGGCATTATCTGGCCGCCTGTGGACGACGCTGCCTCGACGGCGCCGGCAAACTCGGGCTTGTAGCCCGTCTTCTTCATCATCGGAATGGTAACGGAGCCGGTTGTGACGGTGTTGCCGACCGACGAGCCAGACACCATGCCGCAGAGGGCCGACGAGATGACAGCCACCTTGGCAGGACCGCCTGACGACCAACCGGCGATCTTGTTGGCCAAGGCGATGAAGAACGCGGCGATGCCCGTGCGCTCAAGGAACGCGCCGAAGATGATGAACAGCACGATGTAGGTGTAACACACGTTAATGGGCGTACCTATGACGCCGCTCGTCGTGTAGAAGAGCTTGTACACCGTGTTGCGCAGCATCAGGTAATAGTCGTTCGACACGCCATACTGGTTCACGAGGGCGTATATGAGCAAGCATGCGACAACGACGAGAATGGGAATGCCCACGCACCGTCGGCACAGCTCCATCAGCACTAAAATGCCCACGACACCGATGACGACGTGAATCGGCTGGATGCGCGTCGCCAAGCGGATGATGTCCATGGCGTTGAACGCGAAATACAGGAAGCATCCGGCGCCGATGACCATGATGACGATGTCGTACCAGGGCATGTGGTTCGGACGGACCTTGCCCTTTCGAACCGGGTACAGCAAGTAGCCGATGATGATGACGCATGCGAGGAAGCGCGCGAGCTTCGTTTCAGGTAGTTCGGTGCTGAACAGGGTCATCCCGATACAGTACACGGAAAAGATCGCCATGAGGGCGTTGACGATGATCTTCGGCGTGCCCTCCCAAATGCGCGTGTTCGACTCGCGGTCGTACTTGCGCATGATCTCGTCCACATCTGCTTCGGGATCAGCCTGTTCGGCGATTCGCTGGGCCTCGGCTTTCGCAAGTGCGGCCTTCTCGGCGGCCTCCTCTGCACGCGCAGCCGCAGCTTCGGCTTCGTCTTTGGCATCAGCGGCGTCGTTTGCAGCGGCCACCGCCGCCGCTAGCGCCTCGATCTTCTCGCGCTCGGATTTAGACGAGTCGACAGCTTCCGTCAGAAAGCCGTCGTCAGCGAAATCGCTCACGGCGCGCGTTGCGTTGGCGACGTCTTCCATCATCGCCGCATCGACGACGACTGCGTCTTTGTCCTTCTTGCGTTTATCGAACCACGTCAAAACGAACCTCCGTTGTAGCGAGAAGTCGCGATGGGGCTATTCGTCCCATCGCGACTCCATGTCAAAACAAGCAAATAGGCAGTGCGACAGCTACTTGGTGGGAACCGTGATGCCCTGCTCCTCGAAGTACTTCGCAGCACCCGGATGATACGGAACCGCGGTGATGGAAGCGGCATTCTTGACATCGAATTCCTCGAACTTGGCATTCGCGGTCTTCAGCTCGTTAAGGTTGTCGAAGATGCTCGCCGTGAAGGCGTAGATGTCGTCTTCGGAGCATGTGTCGGCAGCGATGACGACGGCGCCGACGGAAAGCGTGGAGACATCGGCGTCGATGCCGGCGTAGGTGCCGGCCTTGATGGTGGCCTCGCTGTAGTACGGTGACTGCTTGATGAGCTCGGCCGCATGCTCGGCGTCGATCTCGACGAGGTAGGCCTGCTTGGTGGTGGACAGGTCGGTGATGGCGGTGGTGGGAGCGCCGGCCACGATGAACGCGGCGTCGATCTTGCCGTCTTTCAGGGCGTCGGCAGAATCGCCGAAGCTCTGGTACGTCGGGTTGATGTCGGCCTCGGTGATGCCGTACGCGCCAAGCACGTCGATGGCGTTGAAGTACACGCCCGAGCCTGCGGCGCCAATGGACACGTTCTTGCCCTTCAGGTCGGCGACGGACTTGATGCTCTCGTCGCACGTGACGATCTGGACCTGCTCTTCGTAGAGGTTCGCAACCGTTGAGAACACCTCGACCGGCATGCCCTCGAACAGGTTCGTGCCGTCATAGGCGTACGCCTCGACGTCGGACTGGCAGAAGCCGAGCTGCGCAGTGCCGTCTTCGAGCTCGAGCACGTTGGACTGCGAACCGCCGCTGGAGACGGCCGTGACGTCCAAACCGGCCTTCGCATTGGCGTTCTGGGCCATGATGGTGCCCAGCGCGTAGTACGTGCCGGTCTCGCCGCCGGTGACGAAACGCAGGGCTGCACCCGTTGCAGCGGCGCTGGCGGAAGCCGAAGCGCTGCTTGCAGCCTCGCTGCTGGCAGAAGCCGAAGCGCTGGCGGCGGAGCTGCTGGAGCCGCCGGAAGAGCAGCCGACCAGGGCAGCAGCCATGGCCGCCGATGCTCCAACTCCGATGAAGCTCCTTCTCGTCAAGTTCTTCATGTTGTTCCTTCCCTTCCCTACTAAAGTTGCAACAAAACGCGCATGCATCGCATGCAAGTGCATGACATTATAGCTTGTACTACACCAAGCTAAAGTGAAAACTTAGTTAAACAAGCTTCTTAACAAGGTAAAGAGCAAAAACCCTACTTTGCCTTACCCTGATTAGCGACTTTGTTGATCTTCGCCTCGATGACGGCCGGATCGCCGAGGTACTTCTTCTCGATGACGTTCATGCCGGAATCGAACGTGTACACGAGCGGCACGGCCGTGGGAATGTTCAGGCTGACGATCTCGTCCTCGGACAGCTTGTCGAATTGCTTCACGAGCGAGCGGAGCGAGTTGCCGTGTGCGGCGATGAGCACGCGCTTGCCTGCCTTCATCTGCGGTAGGATCTCGCTTTCGAAGTAGGGCCATGTGCGGGCGATGTTGTCCTTCAGGCACTCGTGCATGGGAACGTCGGCCGGATCGAGGTCGCGGTACTGGGGCCATGCGTGGGCATCGCGCTCGTCGCCCGGTTCGAGCGCGGGCGGACGGGTATCGAAGCTGCGACGCCATATCTTCACTTGATCTTCGCCGTACTTGGCAGCCGTTTCGGATTTGTTCAGACCCTGCAAGGCGCCGTAGTGCCGTTCGTTCAGCCGCCACGACTTCACCACGGGAAGCCAAGCGCGGTCCATCTCGGAAAGGACGATGTCGAGCGTGTGGATGGCGCGCTTCAGATAGCTCGTATAGCAGATGTCGAAGTCGTAGCCGGCTTCCTTCAGGGCGCGCCCGCCCTCGGCGGCCTCGGCGCGGCCCGCATCGGACAGGTCGACGTCAGCCCATCCGGTGAACAGGTTCTTCTTGTTCCATTCGCTTTCGCCGTGGCGAATGAGCACGAGCGTGATTTGATCGTTAGACATGAGGGCCCCTTTCATCTGCCATCCCTATGCGTCCATGATAGAGCATTTCGGGCGCTTCAGGTTGCGGGCTTCGCACGCCATGCGGTTTCGCCGTCTCCGTTGTGGTATCTTCACCACAACGACCCCGTTGTGGAAGGTGAGCATGTTCGACAAGGCATTGCTAGGGCTGCCGGGAATGCGCAAGGTGTATCTCGCGCTGGTGGCGTCGTCGCTTGTCCAATCCGCGCTCGTGATAGCCCAGATGCTCGCGCTTGCTGGGGCGCTTTCTAGTCTATGGGCGCGCGAGCCGATCGAAAGCCAAGCACCCCTCCTTGCCGCGTTCCTCGTCTGCTTCGCTGTTCGATACGTCGTCTCCTACATTCAAGACGAAGCGCTCGACCGATTCTCGGTCAAAACCGCCCTTGCCCTGAGAGACAAGGTCATGCATACGACGTTTTCAGAACGTGCCGGCCTTTCTCACCGCATGGGAACAGCAGCGACAGCGTCTGCTGCAACGGAGGGCATCGACGATATCGCACGGTACGTTCGCGTGCTTCCGCCAAAATTGTGCGGGCTAATCGGGTTCTCCATTCCGATCCTCGCATCCCTGTTCTTCGTCGACTGGGTTTCCGGCGCCATCTGCCTCGTAGCGCTTCCCGTCACGGTGCTGTTTATGGTCGTGCTCGGAAAGCAAGCCCGTACGCGGTCGGAGAAGCAGTACGCCGAAAACCAGAGGCTCTCGAATCATTTCATCGACACTCTGCGGGGCGTTGAAACCGTCCACGCGCTCGACGCAGGCAAGCACGTGGGGGAAGCGGTCTACGAGTCGAGCGAGCGTCTTAGAACCACAACGGTCAGGACGCTTTCGGTTGCGACGCTCTCGAGCGCCGTGCTCGACTTGATCGCCGTTTTCGGCATTGCAGGTGTTGCGATGATGCTCGCCTTCAGGCTCATAGACGGCTCGATTGCGCTTGAAACGGCCCTCGCCGCGCTGATGCTCTCGCCGGAGTTCTTCGGTTCCATTCGGTCGTTCTCGAGTGATTTCCATGCATCGCTCGATGGCAAGAACGCCCTTGCAGCGGTTTTGGAAATCGCCGAAGCTGGTGCGGAGAGCACGGGCCCGAATCGCCTCGAGCCTCCCGCCCCTTGGAGCGAGCGCTCGTCACTCTATGTTCGCGACCTTGCGTTTTCATATGACGACGCAAAAGCGGCCTTGCAGGGGGTCTCGTTCGATGTTCGAGGCTTTTCTCGAGTCGGCATCGTCGGACCGAGCGGTGCAGGCAAGAGCACCCTAGTCAACATCCTCGCGGGGTTTGCTACCCCTTGCGCTGGCAGCATCTCCATTAACGATACGCCGGCGAGCTTCGAGACGGAGGCTTGGAAAAGCCAGCTTCATTACATCCCCCAGTTCCCTCACTTGTTCAACGCGACGCTTATGGACAACATCCGCTTCTACGCGCCGCATTCGTCACGCGAAGAAGTCGAGCGCGCCGCCGACCTCGCAGGGCTCGGCAAAACCGTGTCCCGCCTTCCCGAAGGCCTCGACACCGTGATCGGCGAGGGCGGAAGAACCCTCAGCGGCGGGGAAGCGCAACGCGTCGCCCTTGCCAGGATCCTCGTTGACGAGAGGCCCGTATTGTTGTTCGACGAGCCGACGGCTCACCTGGACATAGAGACGGAACTCGAAATGAAGCGCAAGATGCTTTCATGTATGGAGGGAAAGCTCGTGTTCTTCGCGACGCACCGGATGCATTGGCTGCGTGACATGGACTACGTGCTCGTCATCGATGGCGGGCTCATTGTCGAATCGGGTAATCCGCGCGACCTCCTCGCACGTGATTCGGTCTTGCGCAGGCTCGCCCTTTCCGATGGCGAGGTGGCGGCATGAGCACAATGGTCAACATGAAGGCTCCATCCTGGCTCCGCGGCCTCGTCGCGCCATTCAGGAAGAACGCCACAGCTGCAATCCTACTCGGCATCGCAACGCTCGCGTGCGCATCGTTGCTCATGTTCGTCTCGGGTTATTTGATCAGCAAGACGGCCTTGCCATCCACGACGCTGTTCAAAGTGATGGTCGCTATAGCCCTCGTGCAAGTTTTCGGGATCGGGAGGCCGATTCTTCGGTACTTCGAGCGCCTCATCAGCCACGATTGGGTTTTCAGGGTTACTTCGTCATTGCGACGCATGCTCTTCTCGTCCGTCGAATCGCAAGCAGGGAAACCTGACGCGCTGCGCTCCACTGGAAAGTACCTCGAGCTGCTCTCCGATGACATCGGTCATCTTCAGAACCTGTATCTCCGCGTCGCATTCCCAACCATCATCGGCATCGCCCTCTTCGTCGTCAGCGTCGTTTTCGCGGGCTTCTTCTCATGGCAAGCAGCCTTGGCCGTCTTCGCATGCGGTCTTATTGCCGCAGTGCTTATCCCGGTTTCAGCGCTCCTCGTAAGCGTCCCGATGCGCAGGAAGGCGAAGGAAATCCGCTCGCGCGAGTACGCGCGACTCGCAGATGACATCTTAGGCGCCGCTGACTGGTCCTTTGCCAGAAGGAGCGGCGAGGCGGCCCAGAGCCACATCGCGGCAGGAAGGAACGTGCTCGATGCAGACGCGGCTATTCGCCGGATTGCGCGCGTGGCCGACTTGGCCGTGCGCATTGTCCTAGGCTGCGGGCTCATCGTCCTTATCGTTGCTGCAGCTCATTCGCTTCAAGGCGATGCCGAATCGGCAAACTACATCGCAGCGTTCGCGCTGGGTTTCTTCCCCATCATCGAAACGCTCTCCTTATTGCCGAGCGCTCTTTCCGATTTCACCAACCACAGCGACTCCATTGCGCGTCTCGACGAGGTTATCTTGGACGAGAGGCAGCCTTCCTCTTCCAGCGACCCGAATAGACGAACCTCGTCCGACCGGAATTATGCGATTGAGCTTTCCGGTGTCGACTATGCATATCCAAACGCAAGCGCCAACACCTTGTTTTCGCTGAACCTGTCCGTATATCCAGGTCAAAAAGTTGCCATTCTCGGCCCGAGCGGTGCAGGAAAATCTACGCTCGCCGCACTTGTCCGTGGCGAGATAGAACCGACTTCCGGCGCGGTTTCATTAGTTGGAGACGACGGGACGCGCACCGACGCTCGCGTAGCGTCATCCGTGTGCTATATCCCGCAATCGGCATTCATATTCGACCAGACGCTACGCGAGAACCTGGCGATGGCCAAACCCGATGCATCGGACGAGGAACTTGTCGCGGCATTGTTCAAAGTCGGCCTCGCTGGCAAGCTCGCCGCGCTGCCCGACGGGCTCGACACGCGCGTCGGCGAGACAGGTGTGGGCTTTTCCGGAGGCGAAGCCCATAGGCTCGCCCTCGCGCGAGCCCTTCTCATGGACAAGCCCGTCGTGTTGCTTGACGAGCCGTTCACAGCGCTTGACCCCGAAATGGAACGGCTGCTCCTCGACGAGCTCATCGAAGCGTTCGACGGCAAGACGCTCATCGTGATCACCCATCATCTTGCGCGAATCGAACGCTTCGACAGGGTCATCCTCATGCAGGACGGAAGCGTGACCTTAAACGGCGAGCCGTCCGAACTCATGCGCGATAACGCATGGTTCAGACGGCTCGTGTCATTTGACAGGGGCGTTTTCCCTGACGATTAGCCTACCAACCGGCAGCTTCCTGAGCGGTTGGGGTGCGCACCACCCTCAGGGGCTCAGTGGCATTAGGCGAAGTGGTAACGTTGAATGATATCGTGAACGTGCCTCCGGGAAGGGTGCGTGATAAACCGTACCAGAAATCGAGGCCTTGCAACGTCGCAGGCGTCATCGTTCCGCTCACATATGAACCGTAGTCGCGGTAATGCGTTCCCTCCGGCATGAACTCCCCCTCAACGAGGGCACAATCGGAAATGAACCCTCCTTCGGGCGCCGATAGCATGACCCACGTAATCATCTCTCCGGGCGAACGCTGGACGGGATTATGGGCCACCATGGTGTTAGATAGCTCGCCGACATCCTGTATCATGTTCCTATACGAGACGGTCACGGGATACGTCGACGATCCATCAGCGTTCTTCACGGCGTCACCCGTCGTTACGTCCGCCTTCATGTACCAGAACATCTTCGAATACGACTCGTCTATGAAGTACACGCCAAGGGTCGGGTTCTCGCTGTCATGACTGAGCTTCCCATCTGCTCCAATCGCCTCGATCGATTGCTCGGCGCCGCCATCGACCATCCAGAGTTGCAAGCGGCGATTCTCGATGCCCTGCCTCACATTGCCGGCCAACTGCGTCATGGAAACGCCGCCAAGATTTGACATCAGCTGCTTGAATGACATGGCGGCGACTTCCTCGAAAAGCGCGTCTTGTTCGGCATTCGTCGGAAGATAATACGCATCGTGTAACAAGATCCGGGCGGCATTCGTGCCGTCGACCACCGTGCCGTTCGAAGTCGTGATAGGACCGGCTATGGCAAGCATCTGCTGCAAGAAAACCGGGTCGACGCCGATGACCCCGTCAACCGCCTCGTATCCCTTCAGTTCCCAGGCGTATTTCACGATTTCTCCGACCCTGCCGAAATCGGGAATGAAATTGCAGTCTGCGATCTGCCATCCGACATGCGACCCGAATATCGCAAGCTCCTCGTCCGTGAGTGGCGCTCCGTTGTTCATGTCAGGGTATATGTCAGTAATGCCCCTGAAATCTCCGAGGTCGATGTGGCCGTTATCTACATACATAGGCCCAACGGATCCAAGGAAGCCTCCCGTCGCGCGAATCTCCGCATTGCTTTGTGCGACGATCAGGTATGTTTTCCTGCCATTGGCGCCGAGCATGTCGGTGAACGAAGGGGCGATGCCCGAAACGAAATCCATAGCAGTCGCAAGTTTACCCAGCTGCTCCTGCGCTTTCTTTACAGGGCCGTTGATCTGCTCAAGATGCGCTTCCCCGATATTCTCAAGCCGTTGGTTCGCTTGCTGTATGGCAGGTGCTGCCTCGTTGAGTGCAGTGATAACCGAATTGGCGAGCTCGATGTTGATGGATCCGTCTACGACGAGGTTCGACATCTTCACCTGGGAGATATCTTGCACGAGTGGCGTGAGCGTATCGGTAGACAAGTCCTTTAGAATATCGGACAGTTCTCGGACCTTGTTGATATCTGACCCGTAAACGGGGACGTAGCTCGCAACGGTCCATTCCCAGCCAGATAGCTCCTCTTCCATGTTCTTAGAGTGCTTCACGATATCGCTGACCGTTGCGTTGGCCTGAGAGGGGTCGTCGGAAACGATTTTCGACTTCAAGTCGGACAGATCGCTCATGACAGCCGACGCTTCCGTGCGAACCGTCTTCGCGCTGTTGTACAGCGTGTAGCCTGTGAACCCGCCAACGCCGCCGACGATTATGAGAATGACGAGCAGCACGATTATCGTGTTTCGAACGGGATGCCCCTTCTTCTTTTTGGACACCTCGAAGTTCCGCATAGCCGGTTGCTGTCCGTAGGCCGCATAAGAAGAAGCCTGGCGGTAACCGCTCTTCTGGGCGCGCTGTTGGTAGGCCCTTTGAGTTGCCTGACGCTGATACGCCTGCTGGGGATTCTGCCCAGAATAGGGCGGCTGTTGCGCATTGTTCCGACCCGATCGTTCTTGCTCTTGAACGTACTTTCTGTAAGCCCTCTCATAAGCTTCGCTCTGTCCGGAAGCTTTAGAGCCGGTGCCTTGGCTGGCTTGCTTCTGGTTGTTCGGGTACTGCGGATATGAAAACGCCTGATTATCAGGGCGCGAATGCGATCCTCGCTTGGCGGCCATATGAGCCCCTTCGTTTCGGCTGCTTTTTTACACGGGAATTCATTTTACTGGATACCGATGGCGACCGACAAATCAGGACGGCAACAACTCGCAAAGCGTCTCCACAACTGTTTCAGCATGCTCCTCGAGCGCGCGACGACGTTCTTCCGAGCATCCGTCGGCCACGCCAATCGTCCGAAGCCCGAATTCCGTCATGACGGCTATCGCATAAGGCGCGTCATCGACGGCGAAGACCTCGTGCGCGTCTTCACAGCCGAGAATCTCGAGCGCCCTTTCGTAGATTTGAGGCTCCTGTTTCGAAACGCCGACCTCGTCTGTCGTGACAAGTTCCATGAAGCAATCGCGAATCCCCGCGTGCTTCAAACCCGCGTCAAGGTACCGCCGAGGGCTCGAAGAAAGAACGACGCAGGGAATGCCCTGTTCGTAAACCATGCGTACGAACTCGCAGGCTCCCGGCATCGGCTTGGAACGTTCCGCGTAGAACGGGAGCAAGTATCCGTCGAGGTGCGCGAGCACAGCCTCGGGGCTCTCTCCTACACCGTAGCGATCGTGGAAGATCTCGGCCGCTTTCTCGATCGGGGCAGAGTGAATCTCGTCTTCCTGTTCCTGCGTGAGCGGGCCCGTCTGCGCGAAAAGTTCGCGCTCGGCTTCGTCCCATGCGTCGAGCGAATCGAGCAGGGTTCCGTCGCAATCGAATATGAAGCCCTTCGCCTCTGGAAAACGGCTCATGGTATTCCTCTCGAAACAAATGTTGTTTTACAATGACTATACCGCACTTCGCGGTTCGCAGCTCAAACACACCACGCACGGCCAGCTTCGCTCAGAAGGAGTTTTCGCATGCCCAAACGCACTGACATCAAGAAAGTCCTCATCATCGGCTCTGGCCCCATCATCATCGGCCAAGCGTGCGAGTTCGACTATTCCGGCACGCAAGCGTGCAAGGCCCTGCGAAGCCTCGGCTACGAAATCGTGCTCGTGAACAGCAATCCAGCCACCATCATGACCGACCCGGAAACGGCGGACGCGGTCTACATCGAGCCCTTGAATGTCGAGCGGCTCACGCAAATCATCGAGAAGGAACGCCCCGACGCGCTGCTGCCGAACCTCGGCGGTCAGTCGGGTTTGAACCTGTCCTCGGCGCTTGCCGCCGCTGGCGTGCTCGACAAGTACGGCGTGGAGGTCATCGGCACGCCGATCGACGCCATCGAGCGCGGCGAGGACCGCGACATCTTCAAGCAGACCATGGCCGAGCTCGGCATCGAGATGGCCAAAAGCAAGGTTTCGCACACGGTCGAAGAGGCAGTCGAGATCGCCGACGAGCTCGGGTATCCCTGCGTGCTTCGCCCCGCCTACACCATGGGCGGCACCGGTGGCGGATTGGTGTACAACGTGGAAGAATTGCGCACCGTCGTGGCCCGCGGCCTGGCGGCATCGCCCGTTACAGAAGTGCTCGTCGAGGAAAGCGTGCTCGGCTGGGAAGAGCTGGAATTCGAGGTCGTTCGCGATGCGAAGGGCCAGATGATCACCGTCTGCACCATCGAGAACATCGATCCCATGGGCGTGCACACCGGCGACTCGTTCTGCGCAGCCCCCATGCAGACCATCGACCAGGCCGTCATCGACCGCCTTCAGAAAAAGTCGTACCGCATCGTCGACGCTGTGAAGGTCATCGGCGGCACGAACGTGCAGTGGGCTCATGACCCGGTCACCGACCGCGACATCATCATCGAGATCAACCCGCGCACCTCGCGGTCCTCGGCCCTTGCGTCGAAAGCGACGGGCTTCCCCATCGCGCTCATCTCGTCGATGCTCGCAAGCGGGCTCACGCTCGACGAGATTCCCTGCGGCAAGTACGGCACGCTCGACAAGTACTACCCCGATGGCGACTACGTCGTCATAAAGTTCGCCCGCTGGGCGTTCGAGAAGTTCAAGGGCGTCGAGGACAAGCTCGGCACGCAGATGCGCGCCGTGGGCGAGGTCATGTCCATCGGCAAGACGTACAAGGAAGCCTTCCAAAAGGCCATCCGCTCCCTCGAAAAAGGGCGCTACGGTCTCGGATTCGCGAAGGATTTCAACGGCAAATCGAAAGACGAGCTGCTCGGGATGCTCGTCACGCCGACGAGCGAGCGTCAGTTCATCATGTACGAAGCGCTGCGCGCCGGCGCCACCGTCGACGAGCTGTTCGAACTGACCAAGATCAAGAAGTGGTTCATCGAGCAAATGGCCGAGCTCGTCGCCGAGGAAGAGGGCATCCGCGCGTTTGCCGCCAGCCATCCTACGCAGCTGTTGCCCGACGACGTGCTCGTGCATGCCAAGAAGGACGGCTTCGCCGACAAGTACCTCGCCCAGCTGCTCGACATCCCCGAGAAGAAGATTCGTGCGCAGCGGCTTGAAATCGGCTGCACGGAAGCCTGGGAGGGCGTGCACGTGTCGTCCACGCAGGACTCGGCGTACTACTATTCAACCTACAACGCGCCCGACAGCTCGCCTGTGAGCGACGGCCGCAAGGTCATGATCCTAGGCGGCGGTCCCAACCGCATCGGGCAGGGCATCGAGTTCGACTACTGCTGCGTGCATGCGGCGAAGTCGCTGAAGAAGCTCGGTTTCGAGACCATCATCGTCAACTGCAACCCCGAGACGGTCTCGACCGACTACGACACGTCTGACAAGCTATACTTCGAACCGCTCACGGCAGAGGACGTGCTCTCGATTTACGAAAAGGAAAAGCCGCTCGGCGTCATCGCCCAGTTCGGCGGGCAGACGCCGCTTAACCTCGCGAGCGAGCTCGAGGAGGCCGGCGTGAACATCCTGGGCACGTCGCCTGAGATCATCGACCTTGCCGAAGATCGGGACCGCTTCCGCGAAGTCATGGACCGTCTCGGCATCCCCATGCCCGAAGCCGGCATGGCCGTGAACGTCGACGAGGCACTCGATATCGCTCATTCCATCGGCTACCCGGTCATGGTGCGCCCCAGCTACGTGCTCGGCGGCCGCGGTATGGAAGTCGTGTACGACGACGAGAACCTGCGCAGCTACATGGCTGCGGCCGTCGGCGTCACGCCCGACCGCCCCATACTCATCGACCGCTTCCTGAACCACGCGCTCGAATGCGAAGCAGATGCCATCTGCGATGGCACGTTGGCCTACGTGCCCGCCGTCATGGAACACGTGGAACTGGCAGGCGTCCATTCCGGCGACTCTGCGGCGATCCTGCCGTCAGTCACCATTTCCGACGAGCATCTGACCACCATCAAGGAGTACACGCGCCTCATCGCCGAGGCCATGCACGTGCGCGGCCTCATGAACATCCAGTACGCAATAGAAGGCGACAAAGTGTACGTGCTCGAGGCCAATCCTCGCGCATCGCGCACGGTGCCGCTGGTTTCGAAGGTCTGCGGCATCCAGATGGTGCAGATCGCGACCGACGTCATCACCATGCCGCTTACCGGGCGCCCCTCTCCCGTTCCCGATCTTAAGGATGTCACGTACAACCACTACGGCGTGAAGGAAGCCGTCTTCCCGTTCAACATGTTCCCCGAAGTCGATCCTGTCCTCGGCCCCGAGATGCGCTCGACCGGCGAGGTGCTCGGGCTTGCGGGCACGTTCGGCGAGGCGTTCTTCAAGTCGCAGGAAGCCACGCAGACGGCGCTGCCGCTCGGTGGCACGGCGCTTTTGAGCATCTCCGACGCCGACAAGGGCGAGCTGGTGGAACTGGGCCGGGCGCTCATCGACGCCGGCTTCGAGATCATCGCCACCAGGGGCACGCGCGATGCGCTCGTCGAAGCGGGCATCCCGGCAACGCTGACGCTCAAGGCCTCCGAGGGACGCCCGAACGTCATCGACCTCATCACGAACGGCGATGCCGACCTCATCATCAACACGCCCTCGACGACGACGAAATCCGCCGACGACGGGAGCGCCATGCGCCGCGCCGCCATCAAGGCGCACGCCGCCTACATGACCACCATGGCCGCGGGCAAGGCTGCAGCCGTCGGCATTAAAACCGTGAAGGAAACGGGTTCCAACAAGGTGAAATCGCTGCAAGAGGTTCACGCGAACATCTCCTGACACGAGGCAAGGCTCGGGTCAATGGGGCCAGGACAGACTGACCCCATTGACCCACATTGTTATTTGCCCACGTCAATTCCCTTTTGTCACGATTCTGCATGCAAGGATTAGAATGAACGCATTATCCGCAGCTCGAGAGGAACGTTCATGATTCAAAGGATCCTGGCCGGCTCGGCCACCGATGCAGATATCGCAGAAGCGCAAGCGTACGCCTTCGATGAGCGCAAGAAGCTCATAGATCAGCTCCTCGGCGCGCTCGGTGACAAGTTAGAAGAAGCGCTTCTCTTCAACGGCGTCATGGAAGACGTGGCGAACGCGTTGAGCAAAGCGCGTCCCGTTTTCGCCGCCGACCTTCCCGTCGACCAGGCCCTCGGGTTCATCACCAAGATGATTCAGGACTCAATCGACGAGCTCGAAGAAGCGGGCGCAGCCGGGACTGAGGAGTACGAGAAGCAGGAACAGGTGCTCGAGAAGCTGAACGGCTTCATCGAAGCGTGCAATGAAACGGGCAACACGAAGGGCGAAGAGGCGCTGGAGACAGTGCATCTCGAATACCGCGGCGAGCTCGGCAAGCTCGAGTCCGTTAGGTCGCAGGCCGAAGCGGGCATCGGCAATGCGCTCGACTTCCTTCAGCGCGCATACCGGGAAGGAAACGAAGCGGAGGCGTTCGCGAAAGGCCTCGAACGCCATAATGCGGGCGCTCGCTTCATCGGAACGTTCGGGAGCCCGAGCTTTTTCGCGTTCAAGCACGTCGGCGCCCCTGGCGAAGTCAATGACGGTCATGAAGCCGCTGACGATGCGGAGGAAGACTGACCTTCAGCTCGACCCTGAGCTTTCCGCATACTATTCGAACAAGATATTCGAATACAACTTCGCCAGCATGTGCAAGATGTCGGTGCCGCTGCGCCTCGAGGGCTTGCGCGTGCTCGACATCGGCTGCCGACGCGGCAAAGGCGTCTTCAAGCTCTCGTCACGCGTCGGGGACACGGGCCACGTTATCGGCATCGACTGGTCCGAACAGCACATCGCAGAGGCAAAGCAGCGTTGCGAACGTGCTTGGCGCGAAAGTGGGCTTTCGCATAACAACATGGAATTCCATGTCGCTTTCCCCGAAGACCTCGGCTCGGCGGGCATCGCCGACGAGTCAATCGACCTCGCATTCGTGAACAGCGTCGTGAACCTTGCTTACGATTACGACCGCGTCTTCGCCGAACTCCATCGCGTCTTGAAGCCCGGAGGGCTTCTCATCTGCGAAACCGTGCTCGCAAACGCCGAGCGCGACGAGACCGTCATGGCCAAGGCGCGCGAAATCGGCAATAACGTGCAATCCGCACCGAGCAAAGCGCATTTCGACCGCCTGGTGGCGAAACTCGGCTTCCAGGAACCGGTGTACCTCGACGCGAACATCGTCGAAGCCGACGCAGGGTTCAAGCACACGCATAAGGCTCCGACTGTCGAATCTGACGAACAGATCGTCTACGTCGCGTCCGTCGCTCATCTGCGCAAGTAGAAACAGCGTGGCCCATGCCAATAGAACATGCGTCATATCCCTTCAAGCCACTGACGCCCGATTCTATCGGGGATCGCATAGAGATTGACGCGACCACGCACGACATAGAGGTTCCCCGCGTCGATTCCGCTCTGGCGAAATCGGTCTTCGTGTCCGAAGGCAATCCCTGGTACACGACCGACGGGGTCTGCCTGTTCTCCAAAGACGGGACGACGCTCATTCGCTGCTTGGCGGCCGTCACGCACTACGATGTGCCTACGACGTGCACGCACATCGAACAGGAAGCGTTCGCGTACAACACCGTTCTTCGTTCTGTGTCGTTCCCCGACAGCCTCGCCTCTATAGGGGCCCGTGCGTTCATCGCGTCGGCAATCGACGAGGTTCATGTTCCCGGCTCCGTAAAGACCATAGGCGACGAGGCGTTTGCCGAGGGCAAGAACCTCTCAGTCGCGACAATCGGCGAAGGCGTCGAGCTCATCGGCTATAAGGCGTTTGGGGAATGCGAGAAGCTCGCATCGATAACCGTCCCGGCATCGGTCCGCCAATTGCGAAGGGACGCGTTCATACGATGCGCCGCAAGCGCCCACGGCACAGGGCGCGGCCTTACGATATCACCTGACAACAAGAGGTTTTTCATCGATTCAGAAGGCGTCTTGTACCGCCGCGATGCCGATGGCATCATCCTGATCTGCGCTCTCGACAAAATCGTCGGAAGCTACGAGGTCTTGCCTGGAACGACGCGCATCATGGAAAACGCGTTCGCGTTCAACCGCGCGTTAACCGACATCGCGCTTCCCGACGGCCTCGAAGCCATCGAGAAAGCAGCGTTCCTCGAATGCGATCATTTGACCCACGCCAACCTACCCCGCGGTTTGCGCGAACTGGGAGCCGAGGCGTTCTACCACACGGCGCTTCGGGAAATGCACCTACCTGCAACCCTCGTGGAACTAGGCCCCGCCTCGCTTATCGTCAACATCACGATTGCGAACCAGAGTCCGCAGACGGGCGTTGGCGGGCGTGGCGCAAGAGATTTCTACCAAACGGCGCTCTCCGGCAAGCTACACGAGGTGAGCGTGCCCCGCTTCAACGTAACCGTGGCAGACGACAACCCGCGTTACTTGGTCGATGAGGGGTTTTTGTGCGAGCACGACCCCAAGACGGGCGAACTTCGAGCGGTGCAGTTCGTCGGCGGCATGACGAGCGTCAGCGTTCCACGCGATGTCACGCAGATTGCCGAATACGCCTTGTTCGGCGTCGAGAACGTGCGAGAGCTGCACTTGCATACGGGCATCCGCCATATCGGCCATTCGGCTTTAGCCCTGTCGTACCCGATCGACCTCATCGAAGTCGATGACGGCGAAGAGGTGCCACTTCGCCTCTACCCCGCCCCGAATTCTTCAGGCACGATGGCGCAGCGCCGGGCGTTTCGCACTGGGTGGCTCGACTTGGAGAAGCTCGTGCGCGACTGCGATGCGTCGCTGACGTTCATGATGCCCGGCCACGAACGCTCCGCGCTCATGCTGGCACGGCTCGTGAACGGCAGATGGCTCTCAGAGCAGTTCGAGCTGGTGTTCACGTCGACTGTCCGCATATCAACCGACGAGCTCGTCCGCAGGTTCGCGCGCCTCGAAGACCGCCAAGGCATACTCGACCTGCTGAACCTCGGCTTCATAGACAGCTCATCGATTGCGCATGCGATAGAAGTGGCGAATTCGGTTAACGGCGTCGCCTGCGCGCGCCTGCTGCTCGAAGAGAAGCGCACCAGGTATTCGAATCAGGCCTTCGACTTCGATTTGTGAGGCACGATGGAAACCGACCATGAGCTATACGACCAAACGCTCGAACGCGTCGAGGCCATGGAGGCGCTAGCCGAGCGCATCCTTTCCGAATGCCGCGTAACGCTCATGGTATCGTTTCGGTTCCTCGACCGGGCGTTATGGAAACTGCCTTACACGTCGTTGAGGTTCACCGACAAGGCCCCGAACTTGAAGGTATCGCCGCGCACGACGCTCGCCACCGATGGCCATGCGCTGTACTACAACGCGAAAGCGGTCATTCAGGCCTTTCGTTTGAACCCGGATTACGTCATCAGGTCGTACCTGCACAGCCTGATTCATTGCATTTTCAGGCACCCCTTCAGAACGGTACGCGTCGAACCCGATTTGTGGTCGCTTGCATGCGACATCTGCACGGAGGCCATTGCACTCGAGATGTGCGCCGGCAGGTTCGCACTCGAAGGCGACGAGGCAACCTTGGAGCTTGCAAGCCGCGTAACCGAAGGATGCGCCGGGTTGACGACTAACAAGGTGTACCGCATGCTGCTCCTCGGCAAGAACGAGCAGGGCGAAGCCGCGCTCATCCGCTTGCACGCCGCAGCCAACGCCCATGGGGAACTCTTCGCCCGTGACGATCACCACCTTTGGGACCTCGTGTTGCCGCCCAAGGAAGAAGAGACTCCCGGGCCACCAGCTGGCGGCGACGATGACAGCTCGCAAAGCAGCAAGCCGCAAGACGACTCTGAGAAGCTCGATGAATCCGATGAAGACGACGCGCTTGGAGACCGCGATCAGGAACCGAGCTTAGATACTGACGGCAATCCGGAGTCTTCCGACGACACTGATGATTCTAGGGAAAGCGGGCAAGAGGATCGGCGGGAACAGCAGCCCCAGATGCCGCAGGACCAACCTGCTTTCCCGCAAGGCCCAGCTGAATCGAGCGAGCCCCAATATTCGGAAGGCGACGAACTCGAGCCGTTAGCACCCACAGACGACACCGACGAAGAGGACTGGGAACAAATAGCCAAGCAGGTTGAAACCGAGCTGCGCACCATGGAAAAGGAACGTGGCGACAACGCGGGGGCGTTCATGGACAACCTCGCCTTGGCGAACCGCAGCCGCGCGAACTACGAGGATTTCCTGCGAAGGTTCGCCACGCGGGCCGAAGATGCGAAGCTCAACGACGAGGAATTCGACTACATCTTCTACACCTACGGGTTGAAGCTGTACGAGAACATGCCGCTCGTCGAGCCGCTCGAATACACGGAATCAGACCGCATACGGGAATTCGTCATAGCCATCGACACATCGGGTTCGTGCTCGCGGGGGCTTGTGCAGGTGTTCCTCACGCGCACGTACGAGATCTTAAGCCGCGGCCAGAGCTTCGACGACCGCATTAACGTTCACATAATCCAATGCGATGCCGAAATTCAATCCGAGGTCGTCATACACGATATCGGCGAGCTGGCTGGATTCGAGCAAGGCTTCGAGGTTCACGGCTACGGCGGCACCGACTTCCGTCCTGTCTTCGCCTACGTCGACGAACTGATAGCGCAAAAGGAGTTCGTAGACCTGCGAGGGCTTGTGTACTTCACCGACGGATACGGCACCTTCCCCGCGCAAGCACCCGATTACGACGTGGCGTTCGTGTTCGTCGAGGAAGACGGAAAAGACCGCCGTGTGCCGCCCTGGGCCATGAAGGTGATCCTCGACCAAGATTCTATATACGAAATGGAGAATCAAACTCCCGGAGCAGTCAATTACCTCGGAGGAGATTGATTCCAATCGAAAGGACAAGCATGGATATCGCGCAGGCAAAACAGCAAGTCAAGCACACGGTCGAAGCGTACCTCGCCAAGGACGCCATGGGTTTGTACCGTATCCCGCCAGCCGAGCAGCGTCCCGTTTTCCTGCTCGGCGCACCGGGTATCGGTAAGACGGCCATCATGGCGCAAGTTGCCGAAGAGCTCGGCATCGGGCTCGTATCGTACTCGATGACGCATCACACAAGGCAAAGCGCGCTGGGCTTGCCGTTCATCGTGCACCGCGAATACCGAACCGGGGATTCGTTCGACGTGTCCGAATACACGATGAGCGAAATCATCGCAAGCGTATACGACTACATGGAGCAATCGGGGCTCGATGCGGGCATCCTGTTTCTCGACGAAATAAACTGCGTTTCCGAAACGCTGTATCCCTCGATGCTGCAATTCCTGCAATTCAAGACATTTGGCCGCCATAAAGTGCCTGATGGGTGGATCGTCGTGTGCGCCGGAAACCCGCCAGAGTACAACCGCTCGGTGCACGAGTTCGACATCGTCACGCTCGACCGCCTGCGCAAGATCGACGTGCAGCCGAGCTTCGAGGCATGGCGCTCGTACGCGCGTGACCGCGCCATCCATCCGGCGATAACGACGTACCTGCAAGTGCGTCCCGACGATTTCTACCTCGTTGAGTCCACACCCGAAGGCAAGAGCTTCGTCAGCGCCCGCAGCTGGAGCGAGCTTTCCACCCTCGTAGCGCTTTACGAGCAGCTCGACTTGCCAGTGGACGAGAGCGTCATAGCCCAGTACCTTCAACATCGCGAAATCGCCGAGCGTTTCGCGTCGTATTACGAGCTGTTCAAGAAGTACCGCTCCGACTACCAAGTAGAGGCCATCATGGCCGGCGACGTTCCGGCCGAGATACTCGAACGCGCTCGGAACGCCCAATTCGACGAACGCTTGGCATTGCTGTCGTTGCTGCTCGACAGCTTGGGCAGCCGCATGCGCGCAGTGCGCGAACAGCAAACCTCGCTTGAAACCGTGCGCGATGTCCTGCGCGAGGCGAAGCCCCTCTTGCAGGGCGGCGCATCCCTTGATGATGCGATTGGACCCCACGTGAGGCAACTCGAAGAGACGGTGCGGCAGCAAGCTGAAAGCACGACCTGCAGTCAGGAATCGCGTCGCACGACGCTTGAGGCGCTTGCGCAGTTGAAGGCGTTATCGGCAAGCGCGGTGCTGGAAAAGGCCGAAGCGGGCCCCGACGCCCTCAGCGTCATCGAGCCTGCCTATCGCGCGCTCGTTTCAGGCCTCGAATCCGAAGCCGCCGGTGCGTCAACTGCCCTCGACAACGCGTTCACGTTCATATCGGACGCGTTCGGCGAGGACCGGGAAATGCTCGTGTTCGTAACCGAGCTGACAGCGCGCCACGACACATCGCAGTTCATCGCGCGCTTTGGAAGCGATTCGTACCACGAGCACAGCACTGCCCTCTCCACCGCCACGAACCGCGATGCCATCTACGAAGAAATCGACAGCCTGCTCGATTCGCAAGTAGGCGACTAACCGCATCCACTCTGACGCAAGAGACGACCATTCCGTAGGGGCGCGATTCATCGCGCCCGCCGCCGAAGGCGGGATCTTAAAACCCTCACAAATACGAAGTGGGATGCTCTAACACGTCGAGTATAACTTCGACGTGCGCATCGGACGCGCCAAGGCACGGCACGTACACGAACGAGTCGTCGAACAGGTCGATGTCGTTCTTCTCGAGCAGCTCGTACCACTTGAACCGCAACACCAGCTCGACATCGTAATGCGTTTCCAGGCAATCCACCGAGAAGTTCGGGCACACGAAGAACAATCGGCCGTCAAACCCCTCTTTCGCCCATGCTTCCAAGATCTGGGGGACAAACGGGTCGAGCCACTTGCGCCCCTTGTCGAAACGGCTCTGGAACCCCTGGACCCATTGCTTATCGGGAATGGAAAGCGATCGCGCCAGCGCAAGGCACGTTGCCTTCGTTGTGGCCGCGTACGTATCGCCGTTTTCGACGTCGACGCGTGGAATGGAATGAAACGCCATGAGCAGCCTGTCGCCACGCGAAGGATCGAACCCTGCATCGCGAATGGAATCAGCAAGCGCCTTCAGGTACGTCTCGTTAGAGTTGTAATCGCCGATGATCGCGCAATCGACATCCCATTCCAACGACGCAAGCGCATCACGCACCTGGTCTGCCACGATATACGCTTGGCTATATGCGTTCTGCGGGTACAGCGGAAGCACGGCAACCGAATCGCATCCGGCATCGCGAAGCTTGCCCAGCACCGTTTCAATATCGGGCTTCCCAAAGCTCATGGCGAAAGCCACGGCTGCCTTCTCTCCCCTGCCAGCAAGCGCCCTGGCAACCTTCTTGGCAAGCAGATCGTGGTCGCGCGTGAACGTGAAGCCCTCGTCAGTCCAGATAACCTCATATTTCTTGGCCGATTCTTTCGAGCGCTTCGGGATGATGAACAAACGCCGAATGATGCTCCACGCCTTCTCGTTCATCGGAACGATGCGCGGATGGCTGAGGAACCGCTCGAGGTACTCCCCTACTGCTTCAGGCGAGGGGTTATCAGGAGAGCCCGTGTTGACGACGACGATACCGCGTTTGGACATGAATCTGATACGCCTTTCCCACTGTGCCACGCTTGACCATTCTATCTTATAATCTACGAGCCAGACGAACTAGGGAAACGGAACGAATCATGCCGAATGTCTCACTTGAATCGGAGCTTAGGGAATACGCCGATGGCGCTCAGCGCTATATCGACACGCTTTCCGATATGGGCGTGAAATTCGCCGAGCCGGGCGTCAACCAACTGGTCATTGACAAGCTCCGCGATCAACTGCGCGATGCCGGCGCAGAATTCAAGAACGCCGGCGCTTCAATCGTGTGGGGTTGGCAATCGAAGGCCTGCGTGGAATGCACGGGAACGGGCGGGTCGGAAACGTTTTCGACAACGTTCAAGTGCCATCGAGACTGCTATTTCTGCTTCAACTACAACGTCGCCGATTACGAGAAGTTCGTGCGCGAGGGATGTCCTTGGGAAGACGGCCTCGATCGCGCGGCACGCGTGTACGACGACCTCGCCGTCATCGGACTGACAGGCGGCGAACCGCTCCTCATCCTTGATGATTCCATCAGTTTCCTCGAACGTGCCGGCGAGCTGTTCCCCAACGCACACAAGCGCATGTACACGTCGGGCGACTTGCTGACGAAGGAAGGAGCCGAGCGCTTGCGCGATGCGGGCCTCGACGAGATCCGCTTCAGCGTGAAGCAGGACGACCCCGCTGAACGCCAGGAGCGCGTGCTTTCCGCCATGCGCCTTGCGAAACTCTACATCCCCTC
>CAJOIP010000026.1 GCA_905234785.1 uncultured Eggerthellaceae bacterium | reverse complement strand
TCGCCGCTGTTGCCCATGGCGATGGCGGCGTTCTGCCTGAAGATGTCGATGTCGCGGATGTAGTTGAACATGACCGGGCGAATGCACGCCTCGTAGTAATCCTCGTCGCAGAACAGCATCTCCTCGAGCGAGAAGCTGCCGGCCAGCCAATCGAGGTACGGGTCGGGCGCCTTGGGCGCGGCGAGCACCTGCGCGTTGCGCGGACAGGCCACCTGGCAGGCGTCGCAGCCGTGCACGCGCTGGCCGATGAGCGCCGTGACGGCGGGGTCCTTGTGCTCACCGGGCCTGAAGTTGCTGTAGAGCACGCAGCGCGTGGGGTCGAGTGCGCCGTCGTCGTCCATGGCGTGCGTCGGGCACGCGTCGATGCACTTACGGCAGCCCTCGGGACAGCCCCGGCGCGGTTCGTGGACTTCGCACTCGAGCTCGACGTCGACGGGGATCGTCACGAAGATGACGAACGACCCCAGCTCGTCGGCATAGGCGAAGTTGTTGCGTCCGTACGTGACGAGCCCCGCCCGTGCCGCGATGGCGCGGTCGACGAGCTGCATGTTGGTGTGGTCGTACAGCGAGTGGACGCCCAGGCTTTCCAGGTACTCCTCGAACAGCAGCACGCGCTTGCCCTCGAGCGTGTCGTCGGACGGCAGATAGGAACGCGACAGGTAGATGCGCCCCAGGTGCTCGAGCAAATCATCGGGATAGTCGATGCGCCCCACGGCGCGCACGAGCGAGATGACGCTCTTGGCGCCGGTCACCTTCTCGCGCGGTCGCGCGGCGAGCCGCAGCTTCGAGCCGGGATCGGCCACGTTCCAGAGGTCGTAGCCGTGCCGGCGGCACAGCTCGTCCTCGTAGCCTTCGACGGGATCGGCCGTCGTCACACCCACGCGCGCGAAGCCAAGCTCGAGCGCCTTGCGCTTTATCTTCCGCGTCAGTTCGCGCACTTCATGTTCGCGCACTTCCTCCATGAGCGCCCTCCCCCGTTTGACTGCAAGAACACTATAGCGGAAAGAGGTGGATGGACATGAGCCACGCACGCGCGTACTGCCTCGTCGCGCTCTCGCGCGCCTTTTGCTACCTGTTCTTGACGAGCACGGTCAACGCCACCGCTAGAAGGCGCGGATCACCATCTCGCGGCAGCACCGCAAGTCCGTCTCGTCGCGGTGCTCCATCAGCCCTTCGATGTATTCCAGCAGCTCGTCTTTTGCCTCCGGCAGCCTACACTGCACGTGGAACGTCACGAGAGCTCACGTAGAATCCCTTGCTAGAGCAAGATTCCAACAACCCCGAACCAGGAGGAGAAACATGGAATTCAAGAAGGCATCACGATGGCGCCGTAGTAGTCGGCGATGTTCTCGTCGAGCTCGGCGCGGCTCGAGAGCACCGTGAACTTCATCGGCGACACGTCGCCGCTTGCGTTCTCGTCAACCATGTCCTGGATGTTCTCCTCGATGAGGACGCCCGCCACGAGGTGTTCGCCATTGGGCAGGTCAGCGCCCTCGTCGAGGTTCACGATAGCCAGCGGCATCTCCTTGGGCTCCGTGTGCATCATGGGCGCCATCGCCAGCCCCAGCACGCAGAACAGCACGACCGCTATCCCGAAGGGAATCGCGAGCGCGCGGTTGCCCAATTCCTTCAACTTGTCCATGGTTCCTCCCGTTCCGCCGTCTTGGAAACGAGGGGGTTCGGCTTCCCTTCGCTTCCTTCCCTGCTTGTCATCCCTATCGCTCCGAATAATAATGTGAATGCAATACCTATTAAATGGAAGAACGACTGCAATCGTTCACATTAAGCGGGAGAAACGGAGCCAGAATGGCCAGGCCGAAGCGGGTAGAGGGCGAGAAGGCGGCGCGCGAGCGCATGGAGGACGCGTTCTGGAACATGCTTTCCGAGATGCCCTACCACGAGATGACCGGCAAGGAGCTGCGCGGCCGTGCAGGCGTGAGCCACAACACGTTCTACTATTACTACATTTCCTCATACAGGTCGGCAGCGACGTCGTTCCCGTCGAGGTGAAGTCCGGCGAGAACGTGAAGTCGCCGTCGCTGAATTACTACCGGCGCAAGTACCCAGACCGCACCCCCGTCGCCGTGCGGCTGTCCCCGCGCAACCTGGCCTACGAGGAAGGCGTGCTGAGCCTGCCCCTGTACCTGGCCGACCACACCGTGCGGCTCGTCGAAAACGTGCAGTAGGTTTCATCGAGCCAAGAGGACGGCGCCCTTCTCGTAGGCGGCGCGGCACTCCTGCGGGAAGACCTCCTCGTGGCGGCGGATACTCGGCCTCATGCCCCGCACACGCTACAATGGGACTGCTGGGAAATCGCAGACAGGATGGGAGCCTTTTGGACACGCGCGAGGCAATACGCTCAGAGTTCATGTGCGCCTACGCACGCGAGCGGCTCGACCACATAACGGTGAAAAGCCTGTGCGCCGCCGTGCCCGTGGCGCGCACGCGCAGACACTGGGACCTCATAGCCGAAATGGGCGCCTCGGCCATCGTAGGCGCCTACGTGTGGTGGATGCACCACCCCGACGCAACTGGCCTCGCGGAGGCCAAGCGCCTCGTCACCCGTGCCGTCGAAGGGGTCGTGTCCTCGATCCAGCAGTGAGGTTGGGAACAGACAGCCGTCTCGCAGCGCATGTCCGAACACTTTTCGCGAACGTGTAGTGTTCGCGCAAGCCCCTCTCGCGTTCAATGATAACGGGCGCACGAACGCCCGAAGAGCGAGAGAAAGGCACCACATGTCGAACGTCAAGATCCACGTCCTGCACACCGGCGCCGTATGCGTAGCGCCCGACCTGCCCTTCGGTGGCGACCACTGCAACGCTATCAAGGCATCCGGCATCTTCCAGCCGCGCGAGGACCGGCTGTAGCTTCCGGTGTCCGCATATCTCATCGAGCACCCCAAAGGCCTCTTCCTCATGGAGTTCAGCTATGCCAACTTCTGCAAGACGCTCGACAACACGCATCCCATCGGCACGTGGGTCGGCGGCTGGCGCGCGGCGCCGAACCTCATGAGCCACGACACGTTCATGGAGTTCGTCTGGCCGTACGAGGTGAAACTGGTCAATGCGGCCATCGAGCGCGGCGTGCTGCCCATCCTGCACTTCGACTCGCCATGGGACAGCGAGCTTGAAACGCTTCGCGAGCTTCCGGCACGCAAATGCCTGCTCATGCTCGACGGCTCGACCAACATCAGGCTGGCACGCGAAGTCCTCGGCGACCATATGGCCATTCAGGGCGACGTTCCCGCGACAATGCTCGCGATGGGAACCGACAACGAGGTGTACGAGTACGTGACGAGCCTCATCGACGACGTGGGAAGCTCGACCAGCCTCGTCGTGAGCTCGGGCTGCGACTGCCCGCTGAACGCCAAGCCCGAAAACGTCGACGCGATGGTTCAGGCAACCGTCGACTACCAAGTGAAGTAACCGGATTCGCAAATAGTACCGTCAGCACGACAATCATCCATAGGGAAAGGCCGTCGACAGGCGGCCTTTCCCTATGGGCTAACCATCATGCCCTATGGTTAGCGAACGAAGTTTGTCCAAACGCGGGGGTCGGGCGGTACGGGAAGCGCCACACCAGCAGTACGCCCGACTTCAATGCACTTCATCGTGAACGCCAAGTTGCGGCCGAGCATGTGCATAATCTGGACGCCCTCCTCATCGCGAAGAACGTCTTCGGCCTTGCTGCCATGCACCATGGGCCAATAAAAACTGTTCACCTGTATCATCTGCTGATGCTGCACGAACTTTTCCAGCTGCTCGAGCGTGGCGGTCGTGCCGGCGCGGCGTGCGCTCGTCACCACGGCAGCGGGCTTCAAGGCGAACGTCACGCGACCCCGGTTGCTGAAGAATACGCGGTCCATGAACGCCTTCATCGACCCAGCCATGCCCGAATAGAACACGGGTGCACCGAACACGTAGCCGTCGTAGTCGCCGGCAATGGAGAGGAACTCCGTCACCTTGTCGTCCTTGAACACGCACTCGCCCTGCTCACCGCACTTGTAGCATCCGATGCACCCTGCAGTGGGCTTGGCGCCGATCCAGAATTCGTCAGCATCGATGCCAGCTTCGCGCAACTCGCCCGCCACGATGTCGAGCGCCGTATGCGTGCAACCGTTCTTATGCGGAGACCCGTTCACGAGCAATGCTTTCATGCAACACCCCTTCTCTCGATAGGTTTATTGTAACAAGCTCGCACATAAGCCGCTAAACATGCCACTTTTTCTGCTGTGCATGCGTAAATGACATTTGAAGTCGGAAATGTATGCTCGCCAACTAATTCCATCGTACATTTCTTGCCATTCTAGACACGCAACGCCCATGAAGGTAGTAACGCCGTACAGAAGCCGCCACGATTGCCGTTTTCGCATCGAAATCCTGAATCAGATGTACGGCGGAAAGCGCTATACCCGCTTGTTAACGCCGGGTTTCGGCGCCATTGCGGACTCGTTAAAGCGGCGTTAAGGCTGCGTTTCGCGGGGCGTTCCGAAACAAAACCGCAATCCTCTTTTCCGACGATGGCCATGTCATGCACGGCAAATCGAAGGGAAGGTGGTTTACATGTACGACACTGGTTCTACCGCGTTCATGATCGTGTGCACCATGCTGGTCGCGCTCATGACGCCGGGTCTGTCGTTTTTCTACGGGGGCCTGTCGCGGCGCAAGAACGTCGTGAATACCATGATGATGGTCATGGCCATCATCGGCGTAGTCGGCATCATGTGGGTTATCTGCGGATGGTCATTCGCTTATGGCGGGGATGGGTCGGTGCCGTTCTTCGGCGGCTTCGATCAGCTGGGATGCCTCTCGACCACAGGCGACATGCTCGCGGAAGCGGCTAACGTACCCGACGGCGCGACGTACCCGGCCATCATCGACATCGGCTTTCAGATGGCGTTTGCCATGATAACGTGCGCCATCATCACGGGCGCCGTGGCGGGACGCATGAAATTCGGCGCGCTCGTGTTGTTCATCGCCATTTGGGTCGCGGTCGTCTACGCGCCGCTCGCCCACATGGTGTGGGGCGGCGACGGCTCGCTGATCGGCGACATCATCGGCGCGCTCGACTTCGCGGGCGGCGACGTCGTGCACATCAGCTCGGGTGTCACGGGCCTCGTGCTCTGCCTGCTTCTGGGCAAGCGCCGCGGGTTCGGCATGATGAGCTACCGTGCCCACAACGTGCCGTTCGTGGTGCTGGGCGCAACGCTTCTGTGGTTCGGCTGGTTCGGCTTCAACGCCGGCTCCGAGTTCGCCGCTGACGGTATCGCGGCGCTCGCCCTGCTGAACACCATCGTCGCATCGGCTGCCGGCATGGCGTCGTGGATGATCTGCGAACGCGTGAAGGTCGGCAAGCCCACGCTCGTCGGCGCATGCACGGGCCTCGTCGCCGGCCTCGTCGGCATAACGCCCGCTGCCGGCTTCGTCGAGCCATGGGCGGCCATCGTCATCGGATTGCTGACAGCACCATGCTGCTTCTTCGCCATCAGCTACGCGAAACGCAAGATTGGCTACGACGACGCGCTCGACGCGTTTGGGTGCCATTCGGTCGGCGGCGTCGTGGGCGGCGTGCTGACGGGCCTGTTCTGCGTGCCCGAGCTGTCTTGGACCGATTTCGGCGGCCTGTTCTACACAGGCGATCCGTCGCTGCTGGCAAGCCAGGTGCTGGGCATTTTGCTGACGCTTGCCTTCGTCATCGTAGGCGGCCTTGTCATCGGTTTCGTGGTGAAGGCGCTCTTCCGCGGCAGCTTGCGCGTCAGCGACGAGGACGAGGCACGCGGCCTCGACGTAGCCAACCACGGCGAAAGCGCCTACCCGGCGTATTTGGGCATGGACTAGGAGGTATGGCGTCCGCTTCCGCCTGTAGGGTGGCGGGGCGGCCGCCTACGGCTGCTCGGCAAATGCTTTAGAAGATTTATTTATTTGATGCCTGCGCAAGCGGCGGCCGCCCCGCCACCCTACAGGCGGAAGCGGACGCGCGGGATGGCAAGAAGGAAGGTTAAAGAGATTATGAAGAGGGTTGTTGCTATTGTGCGACCGGAAAAGTTGGAGCCGCTGAAGGACGCGCTGTTCGCGGCGGACGTGTCGGGCATGACCATCTCGCAGGTCATGGGCTGCGGCAACCAGCACGGCTGGTCGGAATACTTCCGCGGCACCGAGGTTCTGCTGAACATGATTCCGAAGGTGAGGTTCGAGCTCGTCGTCGATGACGACGCAGTCGAAGGCCTCGTGACGCTGATTAGGGAAACGGCCGCAACCGGCGAAGTGGGCGACGGCAAGATCTTCATCAGCCCCGTCGAGGAGATTATCCGCATCCGCACCGGCGAACGCGGCGTAGAGGCCATATAGAACAGTGGGCGGGAAGGGCCATCCTTCCTGCCCATTTTAGTGAAAGGCAAGCAAGGCATGAGCGCGAACGTGCAACTCGGCATAGCTCAGGCAATCGGCGCGGCATCCACGTGGGGGCTCAAGCACGTCTTCCACCGACCGGCCGCGAACTTCCCCGGGAAGGCGGGGCTGTACGCCGATCCGCATCTCATCGCCGACTTGCGGCCCCGCATTCGCGACGGAGTCGTCGCGGTCGTCGGAACGAACGGGAAAACAACCGTCACGAACCTCGTTGCCGACGCGCTGGAAGCGGGCGGCAAGAGAGTCGTCTGTAACAGGACGGGCGCCAACCTCGACTCCGGCGTGGCGACGGCGCTCATGCACGGGAAAGGCGCCGAATGGGGCGTGTTCGAATGCGACGAGCTGTGGCTCGCGCGCATCGCGCCCCAGCTGCAGCCCGATTACGTGGTGCTGCTGAACCTGTTCCGCGACCAGCTCGACCGCACAGGCGAGATCGCGCTCATACAGGACAGCATCGCCGACGCGCTTTCAGCATGCCCCGAAGCCACACTCGTGTACAACGCCGACGACCCGCTGTGCCAGGCTATCGCCGAGCGCGCAGGCAACGCGCGCATCCCGTTTGGAATCGCCGAGGACATGGGGCTTTCCCAAAACACGGTGTCCGACACGGGCATGTGCCAACGATGCGATGCGCAGCTCGACTACGCTTGGCGCCAGTACGGGCAGCTCGGGAACTACACGTGCCCGCAATGCGGCTTTTCGCGCAGCAACCCCGCGTACGCCGCAAGCGATATACGCACCTCATCGAACGGCACGCAGCTCGTGCTGCGGGGCGGCGCCGTCGACTTGCGCCTGTACGAGTCGTTCTCGGGAACGTACATGGTCTACAACGTGCTCGCCGCCTACGCGGCAACCGACTTATGCGACGTGCCGTTCGTGGCGTTCGAGCACGCGGTTCACGAGTTCGACCCGCAAAACGGCCGTCTGCAGCGCTATGAGATAGACGGAACCGACGTGCTCTTGAACCTCGCGAAGAATCCGACCGGCTTCAACCAGAACCTGAAGATCGTCATGAGCGACCGCGGCCCCAAGGCCGTGGCGTTTTACATCAACGACAAGGAAGCCGATGGTCACGATGTATCTTGGCTATGGGACGTCGACTTCCAAGAGCTCGCCGCCGCCGACAACCTCGTGGCGTTTGCCGGCGGCATTCGCCGAAACGACATGCAGGTCAGGCTGAAGCATGCGGGAATCGAAGCGCGGCTTGTCAATGGCGCCCGCGATTTCCTCGAGAAAGCGCGGGCTGCCAACCCCCATGCCACGTGCTACCTCATCGCAAACTACACCGCCCTTCCCGCCGTGAAAGCCGAACTCGACGAGTTGAACGAAACGGGGGGCACGTTGGGAAGCGCCTTGCGTGTGGCAACGGACTGCGGGCATGGCGAATCGCACCCCCTTGGAAACGCGGCAGCCATAGACGCAAAGCTCAAGATCGTGCATTTGTACCCCACGCTCCTGAACCTGTACGGCGATGGCGGCAACGTGACCGTGCTCGCAAACCGCGCCCGCTGGCGCGGCATGAGCGTGGAGGTGGAGCGGGTCGACCTCGGGCAGGACATCGACCTGTCAGATGCCGACATCGTGTTTCTCGGCGGAGGTCCCGACCGCGAACAGCGCATCGCATCGCGCGAGCTCCTTGCGCAAGCGGGCGCGCTGCGAAACTACGTCGAAGACGACGGCGTGCTGCTCGCGATTTGCGGCGGCTATCAGATCCTCGGCCGCGAATGGATCATGGACGGGCAGTCGGTGCCGGGGCTCGGCATCATCGGCATCGTCACCAAACGCGCAGACGGTAATGCCCATAACCGGCTGGTCGGCAACATCGCGCTGCAGAGCGCGCTTGCGAACATGCCGGTCATCGGCTATGAAAACCACGCTGGCCGCACGTACCTCGATGCGGCGTGCAAGCCGTTCGGGCGCGTTGCCGGAAAGCGCGGACACGGAAACAACGACTTCGACGGCGCTGACGGCGTGCTGTACCGCAACGTCGTGGGAACCTACCTGCACGGCCCGCTTCTCGCGAAGAACCCCGAAATCGCCGACTACCTGATAGAACGCGCCCTCGAGCGCCAAGCCGCCAAAGCAGGCATCCCCGCCCCACCGCTGCCGCCCCTCGACGATGCCGTCGAACGCGCCGCAAACGCTTTCATGCGCGACAAGCTAGGCCTGTAAATCCTGCAATGCCACGATGTCCAGCCCGTCCTCTCGCGCCACTTCCATGGCCGCGGCGAAGGCTTGGGCGGCCGCAATCGTGGTGGCGTACGTGACGCCGTGTCGCACTGCCGCCAAGCGCAGCTCGTAGCCATCGCCGCGCGCCCCATGCCCGAACGGCGTGTTTATCATCAGGTCGACCTCTCCCGCCGCGATCATGTCGCCGATATTGGGAGACGCCTCCGACACCTTGCGCACCTCGCGGCACTCGACGCCGCTCGCGCGCAGCACTTTCGCCGTGCCGCCCGTCGACACGACCGAGAACCCGAGCCGCACGAAATCGCGCGCGATCGAGACGATCGAGCGCTTGTCGCGGTCGGCTACGCTGATGAACACCGTGCCTTCGCGCGGCAGGTCGTAGCTGATGGCGAGCTGGGTCTTCGCATAAGCAGCCGGGAAGGTCGACGCGATGCCCATCACCTCGCCGGTCGACTTCATCTCGGGCCCGAGCACGACATCGCTTCCCGGGAAACGGCCGAACGGCATGACGGCCTCTTTCACCGAGAAGTGGCCGAGCGCGCGGTCGTCGGCCGGCAGGCCCATGTCCGCCAGCTTCTCGCCTGCCATGATGCGGGCAGCCGCCTTCGCAAGCGGCACGCCTGTGGCCTTCGACACGAACGGCACCGTGCGGCTCGCGCGCGGGTTGGCCTCGATGACGTACACGACCTGGTCTTTTATGGCGAATTGAACGTTCATCAGGCCGCGTACGCCGATGCGCAGCGCCAAGCGCGTCGCGATGTCGCGCAGCTCGCCCACGATGGCGTCGGAAAGCGAGAACGGCGGAATGCAGCACGCCGAATCGCCCGAATGGATGCCCGCTTCCTCGATATGCTCGAGCACGCCGCCGATGTACACGCCCTCGCCGTCGCACAAACAGTCGAGGTCGACCTCGATCGCCGATTCCAGGAACTTGTCCAAATACACCGGATGGTCGGGCGATATCTTCGCCGCCTCGGCCATGTAGCGTTTCAGCTGCGCGGCGTCGTACACGATGGCCATGCCGCGCCCGCCGAGAACGTAGCTCGGGCGGACGAGCAGCGGGAAGCCGATGCGGTCGGCCACGCGCACCGCCTCGTCGAACGTCGAGGCGTCGCCCGCCGCCGGGTAGGCGATTTCCAGTTCGTCCAGGATGGCTGCGAAGCGGTCGCGGTCCTCGGCCAAGTCGATCGCCTCAGGGCTCGTGCCCATGATGGGGACGCCCGCTTCCGCAAGGACCGTCGCAAGCTTGAGCGGGGTCTGCCCGCCGAGCGTCACCACCACCCCATCGGGTTGCTCGACGTCGACGATGTCCATGACGTCCTCGTACGTCAACGGCTCGAAGTACAGCTTGTCGGACGTGTCGTAGTCGGTCGAGACCGTCTCGGGGTTGCAGTTCACCATGATGGTCTCGAACCCTTGCTCGGCAAGCGCGTAGCTAGCATGCACGCAGCAATAGTCGAACTCGATGCCCTGGCCGATGCGGTTCGGCCCCGCGCCCAGGATGAGCGCTTTGGGACGATTGTCATCCCGAGCGTCAGCGAGGGATCTCGGGCTCTGCCCGCCGCTTCGCGGAGATTCCTCGTTTCGCTCGGAATGACAGGAGGCATTGTCATCCCGAGCGTCAGCGAGGGATCTCGGGCTCTGCCCGCCAACTTCACACTCATCGGCGTCGTAAGTCTTGTAGTGATACGCCGTCGAGCTTTCGAACTCGGCTGCGCAGGTATCGACGGTCTTGAAGGCGGGCACCACGCCCAAGGCCTTGCGGCGCGTGCGCACGATGATCTCCTTCGAGCCCGTCAAATAGGCGATCTGCGCATCGGACAAGCCGTAGCGCTTCGCAACGCGGAAGGCATCGGCATCCACATCGTCCAAGCTCGCGCCGCGCAGCGCTTCCTGCACGGCGATGATGTCGGCCATGCGGCGCAGGAAGAACGGGTCGATGCCCGTGGCCTCGTGAACCTCTTCGGGCGTCCAGCCGCGCCGCAGCGCGCAGCCCACGTACACAATGCGGTCGCTCGTCGGGCGCTCGAGCAGCGCCTTGTAGCCTTCCTTGGTGTCTGACGCCGCAGGATGCCCGTCAGCCCCGAGCCCCGCCCGGCCGTTCTCGAGCGAGCGCAGCGCCTTGCCGAGAGCCTCTTCGAACGTGCGCCCGATGGACATGACCTCGCCCACCGCCTTCATGCGGGTCGAAAGCGTGTCGTCGGAATCCTTGAACTTCTCGAACGCGAACCGCGGCGCCTTCACCACGCAGTAGTCGATGGAGGGCTCGAAGCACGCGGGCGTCGCCTTCGTGATGTCGTTCACGATCTCGGGCAACGTGTACCCGACGGCCAGGCGCGCCGCGGCCTTCGCAATGGGAAAGCCCGTTGCCTTCGACGCAAGCGCCGACGAGCGCGACACGCGCGGGTTCATCTCGATGATGACCATGCGGCCATCGCGCGGGTTCACGGCGAACTGCACGTTCGACCCACCTGTTTCGACGCCGATCTTCTCGAGCACCGCAAGCGAGGCCACGCGCATGCGCTGGTATTCGACGTCGGAAAGCGTCTGCGCAGGCGCCACGGTGATGGAGTCGCCCGTGTGCACGCCCATGGGGTCGAAGTTCTCGATGGAGCACACGATGATGCCGTTGCCGGCGCGGTCGCGCATGACCTCCATCTCGTATTCCTTCCAGCCCTCGATGCTCTCCTCCACGAGCACCTCGCCGGCTGGCGAAAGCTCGATGCCCTGGGACACGATGAGGGTAAGCTCGGCCTCGTCGTGCGCGATGCCCCCACCGGCTCCGCCGAGCGTGAACGACGGGCGCAGCACGACCGGGTAGCCGATTTCCCCGACGATCGCCTTGGCGTCGTCCACCGAGTAGGCATACCCCGAGCGCGCCGTGGCGATGCCCAGCTCGGCCATGCACTCGTTGAAGAGCTTGCGGTCCTCGCCCCGCTGTATGGCGGCGAGGTCGCAGCCGATCATCTCCACGCCGTAAGCGTCGAGCACGCCCGATTCGGCGAGCTCGACGGCGGTGTTCAGCCCCGTTTGCCCGCCGAGCGTGGGAAGCAGCGCGTCGGGACGCTCCTTGGCGATGACCTTCTCGACGAACTCCGCCGTGATCGGCTCGACGTAGGTGCGGTCAGCCAAACCCGGGTCGGTCATGATGGTGGCGGGGTTGCTGTTCACCAGCACCACCTTGTAGCCTTCTTCGCGCAGGACCTTGCAGGCTTGGGCGCCCGAGTAGTCGAATTCGCAGGCTTGGCCGATGACGATGGGGCCGCTGCCGATGACGAGGATGGAGCTTATGTCTGTTCTCTTTGGCATCTTGTTGTAACTCTCCCTTTCGCGCCTCTGCGGGGACTCTCAGCCGCTCTTCTCGTCCGCCGGGCTCAGGGGCATACATGCCATGCTCAAACAGTCCTGCTTTGGAAAACAGCCCACTGGGCTGTTTTCGTCGTGCGGAACTGCGCGTGGCACGCATGCCCCTGAGCCCGGCTGCGAAACCCTGAAAAGCAATCGATTTCCTTCCACATCAAAACTTCCAACCTTGTAAGCGGTCTTTTGCGATGTCGATGTCGAGGTAGTCTTCGCGACCGTCCATCAGGCGGGTGAAGGCAGTGAACAGGTAGTGGGAATCGGTGGGGCCGGGGTTGGCTTCGGGGTGGTACTGGACCGAGAACGCGGGAAGGTCGAGAAACGCGATGCCCTCGGCCGTGCCGTCGTTCAGGTTCACGTGCGTCAGCTGAATGCGCCCGAACCGTTCGTTGGCTACGACGGGCGCGATGCCGCGCTCCGCCCAGAACCGCAGGTCGTCAGCATGCGAATCAAAGCCTTCTAGCCCTTTGTCATCCCGAGCGTAAGCGAGGGATCTCCCCCGTCGCGAGATTGGAGATTCTTCGCCTCGCTCAGATTGACAAGCAGGGGGCTCGGAATGACCCATGGGAACATTGGAATGGCGATAGCTTGTCTCGACAAGGGGGCCCAGGCTCGGGAAAACCAGGTTGAACCCGTGGTTCTGCGCCGTGATCTCGACGCGGCCCGTGCGCAGGTTCATGACCGGGTGATTCCCGCCGCGATGGCCGAACTTCAGCTTCTCGATGCGCGCCCCCGCGGCCTTGCATATCATCTGGTGCCCCAGGCAGATGCCGAACAGCGGCACGTTGCCGAGCAGCTTCTCCACCTGGCGGTACGTCCCCCCGACGGCGTCCGGGTCGCCCGGCCCGTTCGAGAGGAACACGCCGTCGGGCGCCTTCGCGAGCACGTCTTCGGCAGGCGTGTCCCACGGCACGACTTCGACCTCGCAACCGGCGCGCACAAGCCCCTCGAGAATCGAGCGCTTCACGCCGCAATCGTACGCAACAACGTGATAATCAATTTCCTCGGAGGATATTGATTCGACGGCAAATGATTTGCTTTCGGGCACATCCGCGCGCCCGAACGTCGACGCCTTTTTGCGGGAAACGGTTTCGGCGAGGTTCACGCCCACGATCGGCTGGCTTGCGCGGACCTTGGCGAGCAGGCTGTCGGCATCGACATCCTCGCTCGAGAGCACTGCGCGCATGGCGCCGTTGTCGCGCACGTGCCGCACGAGTGCGCGCGTGTCCACGCCCTCGATGGCCACGACGCCCTCGCGTTCCAAAAACGCGGGCAGCGACATCTCGCTTCGCCAGTTCGAGGGAGTCGCGCACATATCGCGCACCACGAGCCCGCGCAAGGCCGGGTGGTCCGATTGCGCGTCGTCGGGGTTTACGCCGTAGTTGCCGATTTGCGGGTAGGTCATCGTGACGATCTGCCCCGCATACGACGGGTCGGTGATCACTTCCAAATACCCTTCCATCGACGTGTTGAAGCAAATCTCCCCGAACACCTCGCCCACTGCGCCGCATGCAAAGCCCGCGAACACGGCGCCGTCTTCAAGCACGAGCAACGCCGGCAGCTGCCTGGGCTTCGACGTCTGCGCGAGCATCCTTTCCGATAATGCGCTCACTATCGCCCTTTCTCCAATGCGTCAACCTTGCCTGGTCGCCTTGGAACGCTCTGGCCAGGTAGAAAACTCTTGCGCTGCAGCGATTCGGGAATCGCCACAGGATAATCGCCGCTGAAGCAGGCATCGCAGAAGCCGCCGTGCTCGGCGTGGATTGCCTCGTGCAGGCCCGCCAGGCTTATGAACGCCAGCGAATCGCACCCGATGTGCGCGCAGACCTCGTCATGGCTCATGTTCGCCGAGATCAGCTGGTCTTGCGTGTCGGTGTCGATGCCGTAGAAGCACGGCCACATGACCTCGGGCGACACGATGCGCAAGTGCACTTCGGCCGCACCCGCCTGACGCAGCATCTCGACGAGCTTCTTAGACGTGTTGCCGCGCACGATGCTGTCGTCGATGACCACGAGGCGCTTGCCCCGGATGACCGACGGCAGCGGGTTCAGCTTTATGCGGATGCCCATCTGCCGCATTTCCTGCGTGGGCTGGATAAACGTGCGCCCGACGTAGCGGTTCTTCACGATGCCGTCGCAGTACTCGAGCCCGCTTTCAGCTGCATATCCGAGCGCCGGCGGCACGCCCGAATCGGGAACGCCCAGCACGTAATCGGCGTCGACCGGCGCCTCGCGCGCCAAAATGCGGCCCATGCGGCGGCGGGCGTGGTACACCACGTCGCCGTCGAGCACGCTGTCGGGCCGGGCGAAGTACACGTATTCGAAAATGCAGCTCGCGCGGCGCCCCGGCTTCGCCCCTTGTTCCGATTCAAGCCCGGCTGCGCTGACCTTCAGGATCTCGCCCGGCTCGACGTCGCGCACGAACTCAGCGCCCACGGCGTCGAGCCCGCATGTCTCGCTTGCCACAACCCAGCCACGGCCATCGGGAAGCTGCCCGAGCGACAAGGGCCGGATGCCGTTGGGGTCGCGGAACGCGTACAGCGCCACAGGCGTGACCAGCACGATGGCATACGCCCCATGCAGCTGCTGCATCATCAGCCGGATGCCGCTGCGGATGTGGCCGGTTCGCCGCGTGTCGACGCCGATGGTGCGGGCGGCAACTTCGCTGTCGGTGTGCCCGTACAGCTGCACGCCCTCGTTGGCAAGCCACGCGCGTTGCGGCAACGTGTCGACGAGGGTGCCGTTATGGGCAAGCGCGATGATCTCGTCGTCGATCGCCGACACATGCGGTTGCGCGGCCGTCCAGCCGCCACCTCCCGCCGTGGAATATCGCGTATGCCCGATGGCGAAATCGCCCTTCAAATGCGACAGCACGTCTTCGTTGAACACCTGGTCGACAAGCCCCAGGTCCTTGTGAATGAGAATCGTGTCGCCGTCGCCGACCGCGATGCCGGCGCTTTCCTGACCCCTGTGCTGCAACGCCTGCAGGCCGAAACACGTCAGGCGCGCGACGTCTTCTCCCGGCGCGTACACGCCGAACACCGCGCACGCCTCTTCCAACCTGTCGGGCCTCTCGCCCGGAAACGCCGCTGTCGCCACGCGCACCCCTTTCCATGCTTCAGCCACATGGTAGGGCCCGCGCGTTTCAAGCTCGTTACAGGCGGCAGCGCCAGCCCCACCCGCACCGCGAACTCATCTGGCGACGGCCTTTTCCTTTCTATTGCGTTTTCGCAATAGAAACTTACAATACTTTGCAATTGCGAAATTGGAAGGCGGGCATCCATGGTAAGCGTTCGGGAGGCGGCAGAGCGCCTTGGGGTATCGGGCGCGAACGCCGGAAGAGCAGGCGTTCTGGATCCGAACCGCGGACTTCTTCCTGCAGCAGAAGCAGCGCGAGCTCGTGAGGGAGGGCGTCTTCTGATGCCCGCCAAGCCGTGATCGAATTCTGGCGAGCGTGGGGCCCGAAACCCGGCGAGCGAGGGGTCAGGTCCCCTGCCCGCAACGGCCTGCAAGCCACGATCACTCGAGCGCGTTTCGTTCGAGCAGATCATGGCACAAGCGCTTGATATCCTTTGCAATTGCGGACGCCATGCGCTTCGGCAAGCCGAACTCCACGCCAGTCGCAACGAGGTCGGCGTCGTCCGGCCTCCCCTTCCCCCTCACGGTCGTGGACTGCTCGTCGCCAAACGAGGTGCTGTACGTCAGGTCGTATGCCGGCGCCAGCTCCCAGCGGCCATCCCGGCAGAGGAACGAGAAGTTCTTCGCGTGGTCATCCTGGTTGTGGGCATACACGTTGAAGCACATCAGCCGGTACATCTGCTCCAATTCCGCCAAGTCGTGCGTGAGCAGCATCGTGAGCTGCATGAGCGCCCGGTAATCAAGCGACGGCAACCGGTGCGACGCCTCCAGAAGACCGCCAGCCGACACCATGTGAATCCGCTCTCCTGCAGCGCGGTCGAAGCGCTTCGCCCCGAAATAGCCCGCTGTTGCCGCCGAGGGGAAAAGCCGCGTCTCGGGAAGCCGCAATCCACAGGACCGCGCGCATTCAGCGTATTCGTACTCTACCCGGCCCGCGTCGGGGCCATCGCGACGGGTCGGGAATTTCACGATCCAGCTCTCGCCCTCTACCGACAGGAGCGCCTTGGGTCGCGCCCCGCCCGACGATCCGCCCAAGGCGACGAGTTCGTCGAGGTCGGCGACGTCATGGTCGGCAAGCACGGCCCTGCACGATTGCGCGAACGCGTCGAAGTCCTCGATCGACCGCTCATCCCGCTTGCCGAACGACGGCTCGTAGCGCAGTGCGCCCATGCCCTCGGGGCCCACTATCGCCAAGCGGGACAGCTCGTCCACCCACTCGGGCGCGATGCCGCGCGCCCGAAGCGCACGGTCGACGAGCATCCGGCCCCACCCGTCGGGCAACGAGTCGGAAAACACGCCGAACATGCCCTCGAATGGGCTCCAAGCAGGTCGGAACAGACGCGGCTCAAGCGGTAGGCTCAGCGGACTTATCGAATAGCCCGAAACGAGCCACGCGGAATCGTACTCGAAGCAGGCGAGGCCTTCCTCATCGCGTGCAAGCGTGCCGACGCGCACATCGCCCAAGAACACGTCCAGATGGCCGATGTCAACCACGCTGAGCATCGATGACCTCTTGGATGGAACGGTAAGCCCGCTTGGCGAACAGCGCCTCCAAATCGCGCTCGCATTCCAAGGCGATGCAGATGCGCACGAGCGCATCGAACGAGATGTGCCCCGTTTGCTCGAAGCGCCTGAGCGACCCCAAGCTCACCGCCGAGCGCTCCGCGAGCGCGGCCTGCGTGTAACCCAGCTCCTTGCGCCTCCTGGCCGCGCGCTTCGCCACGCCCACCATGAGCTGCTCGGGCGTCGGCTGTAAGTTGAAGACATCAATCATGCTCATATTTTAGCATAATTAGCATTATCTTAGGCTTATTATTAAATATTGCGCATTTAGGACTGAGGCAGACACCTGATCCCGTGCTCCACCCCCGGAAAGCGGAAGGGCGCCGCCCGCAGCGGGAGGCGCCCTTCGCAATGGGACGATGACCTGCCCCCTGCCTCGTTAGCAGTAGAACAAGATCTTGTTGTAGGTCGGCAGCGGCCAGGCCTCGGTGCTCACGATGCCTTCCATGTCGTCGCAGATGGCGCGCAGGGCATCCATGGCGGCCAGGACGCCGTCGTGGTAGGAGCGCGCCTGGGCGAGCGAGTCGGCTTGCGCCTGGGCGTCGGCCAGGGCGGCGTCAAGGGCGTCGATGCAATCGGCCATGGCGTTGGCGCCGTCGTTCAGGCGGCGGAGCAGCTTCTGGTCGGCGATCGGGTCCAGGTCGGGGTTGGCGGCCTTCTTGGCGTTGATGGTGGCGGCCACCTGGTTGGCGAAGTCGATCACGGCCGGGGCTATCTTGCGCTTGGTCATGTGGCTCATCGTCTGGCCCTCGATGTTGATGAGCTTGGAATACGTTTCCAGCTTCACCTCGTAGCGGCTGCGGTTCTCGGCCTCGCTCAGCACGCCAAACTCGGCGAACAGGTCGATGTTCTTCTGGTCGAGCATGTGCGGCGCGGCGTCCACGAGCGACTTCAGGTTCAGAAGGCCGCGCCTCTCGGCTTCTTCCAGCCATTCGTCGGAGTAGCCGTCGCCATTGAAGACGATGCGCTGATGGTCGGCGAGCGTCTTGCGCACCCAGCGGTACGCCGCCTTCTCGAAATCATCGGTGCCCTCCACGGCTTCGCAGAAGCACTTGAGCGACTTGGCCACGATGGTGTTCAGGATGGTGTTCGCGTCGGAAAGGTTCACCTGGCTGCCCGGCATGCGGAACTCGAACTTGTTGCCCGTGAACGCGAAGGGGCTCGTGCGGTTGCGGTCGGTGTTGTCGCGCTCGAAGCTCGGCAGCACTTCCACGCCGAGGTCCATGTAGACGGCTTCGGCCCCGCCGTCTTCCTTGCCCGCGATGATGGCGTTCACCACGCGCCCGAGCTCGTCGCCCAAAAAGATCGAGATCACGGCCGGCGGCGCCTCGTTCGCGCCCAGGCGATGGTCGTTGCCGGCCGATGCCACGCTGATGCGCAGCAGGTCCTGGTAGTCGTCGACCGCCTGGATGACCGCGGCCAAGAACACCAGGAAGCGCAGGTTGGAAGCCGGCGTCTTGCCCGGGTCGAGCAGGTTCTCGGAATCGGTGGCGATGGACCAGTTGTTGTGCTTGCCCGAGCCGTTGATGCCCTCGAAGGGCTTCTCATGCTGCAGGCACACCAGCCCGTAATGGCTGGCGATCGTGCGCATGAGCTCCATGGTGAGCAGGTTGTGGTCGATGGCCACGTTCGAAATCGTGAACATGGGCGCGAGCTCGTGCTGGCAGGGCGCCACCTCGTTGTGCTTGGTCTTGGCCGCCACGCCCAGCTTCCACAGCTCCTCGTCGAGCTCCTTCATGAAGTTGTTCACCGTGGGGCGGATGGCGCCGAAGTAGTGCTCTTCCATCTCCTGGCCCTTGCACGGCGGTGCGCCGAACAGCGTGCGGCCGGTGAGTATGAGGTCCTGGCGCTGCTCGTAGTCCTCTTCCTTGATCAGGAAGTACTCCTGCTCGGCGCCGACCGTCGTGGTGACGCGCGGCACGTCCTGCCCGAAGAGGGCCAGCACCTTGCACGCCTGCTGCGACACGGCCTCCATCGAGCGCAAAAGCGGCGTCTTCTTGTCGAGCGCCTCGCCGGTGTAGCTGCAAAACGCCGTGGGAATGCACAGCACCTCGTCCTTGATGAACGCGTAGCTCGTCGGGTCCCACGCCGTGTAGCCGCGCGCCTCGAACGTGGCGCGGATGCCGCCCGAGGGGAAGCTCGAGGCGTCGGGCTCGCCCTGGATGAGCGCCTTGCCCGAGAAGGTCATGATGGCGCGGCCGTCCTTCTGCGGGTCGAGGAACGCGTCGTGCTTTTCGGAGGTGATGCCCGAAAGCGGCTGGAACCAGTGCGTGTAGTGCGTGGCGCCGTGGGCGACCGCCCATTCCTTCATGGCGTGCGCCACGACGTTGGCCACGTCGATGTCGAGCGGCTTGCCTTCCTTGATCGTCTTGGCCAGCGCCTTGTACGTCGCCGACGGCAAGAGCTCCTGCATCGTGTGGTCGTTGAACACGAGCGTGCCGTACTCTTCCGCGATACGTCCCATATGAAACGCCCTTTCCTCGGTTTCCCAATCGGATACCCTTAAAGATAGGACTGCTTTGTTTCGGCAGGTTTTCGTCCGTGTTTCGAAACCTGGTTTTAACGCTCGGGAAACCCCCGCGAAACGTTCGCGAAAGAGAGGACCGCCGGATGGTCAGGGGGTCCGGCGGTCCTTCAAGCCCAACGTCGCGAACCGTGGGCTATCGAATGGGCGAATTCCTACAGCACGTCGTCCGCAACCTCCTTGGCCACGGCGAGCCCATCGGCGATGGCGGTGGCGACCAGGGTCGATCCCATGCGCGCATCGCCTGCAAGGCGAACGTTGCCGTACGGCGCGAATGCATCGAGCACCGCTTGCTCGGCGCCCGTGAAGCCCTTCGCGATGAGCACGAACTGCGCGGGATAATCAATTTCCTCCGAGGATATTGATTTTGCCCGCACGGCGCCGACGGATCCCGTTCCGTCGTCGGCGAACCCGACGGTGTCCGTCGACCAGACGCGCGGGTCCTCGCCGAACAGGTCGGCGGCTTCGCGCTGGCCGTAGCCTTGCGCGAACACGGCGCGGGGCCCGGGCCACACGGCGGAAACGTCGATGGAATCGGGCGGGCACGCGGCGCGGATGACCTGGCGCACGCTGCGGGCGTGCTGGCGCAATGCGGTCGCAAGGCAGTCCACGCCCGTGTCGCCGCCGCCGATGACGACGACGTCCTTCCCATTTGCCGTTATGAGCGGCTCGCGCCCGTCGAGCAACGCCCGCGTCTGCTCGGCAAGGTAATCGACGGCGAAGTGGATGCCGTTCAAATCGGCGCCGGGCACGTCCACGCGACGCGGCTCGCGCGAGCCGACCGCCAAGATGACGGCCGCCGAATCGGATGCGATCTCGTCCGCGCGCTCGCAGGCGTCGACGCCGCACGCAAACTCGACGCCGCTTTCCTCCATCAGCTTCACGCGCCGCTCGATGACGCCCTTTTCCAGCTTCATGTTCGGAATGCCGTACATGAGCAAACCGCCCGGCCGGTCGTCTTTCTCGTACACGCGCACGCGAACGCCGCGGCGCGCGAGCTCCCACGCGGCTGCAAGGCCCGCCGGCCCCGAGCCGACGACGCTTGCGAGCGGCGCGTCGGCGGGTGGCGCGGGCAGCGGTTCGACGCCGCGTTCCCACTGGTAATCGGATATCGCGCGCTCGTTGTCGTGGATCGTCACGGCCTCGTCATGCAGCCCCAAGTTGCACGCCGTCTCGCACGGTGCCGGGCACACGCGCCCGGTGAATTCGGGAAACGGGTTCGTCATGCCGAGACGGCCCGCCGCATCGTCCCAACGGCCGTGGCACACGAGGTCGTTGGTTTCGGGAATGAGGTTGTGAAGCGGGCAGCCCGTCGCCTGGCGTGCGCCCGGAAACGCGATGCCGCTTTGGCAGAACGCCACGCCGCAGTTCATGCACCGGCTCGCCTGCGCGCACTGCTCGTCGCGGGATAAGCCCACCGCGAAATCGCCGAAGTCCGCAACCGCCTCGGCTGCGGGACGCACCCCATGCTCGTGGCGGCCTGTTTTCAAGAACGCTCCTGGACGGCCCATCTCATTCACCCGCATTCATCGTCTCGAACGCGCGCTCGACGGCCTCGTCGTGCGTGAGGCCGGAGCGCTCGTACTTTTCGGTCATGGTCATCATCTGCTCGTATTCGCGCGGGATGACCTTCACAAAGTCGCCCGCGATATCCGCGAAGCGGTACAGCAGCTTCACGCCGAGCGGGCTTTGCGTGCGGCGCACGTGCTCTTCGATGAGCGCCCTCACGCTTGCGAGCTCGTCGCGGTCGGGCCACTTCAGGTACACCATGTCGCGGTTGCAGCGGTCCTCGAGGGTATGCTCGGCGTCGTACACGTACGCCACGCCGCCGCTCATGCCCGCCGCGAAGTTCAAGCCGACTTCGCCGAGCACGAGCACCGTGCCGCCGGTCATGTACTCGCATCCGTTGTTGCCGACGCCCTCGACGACGAGCGTCGCCCCCGAGTTGCGCACCGCGAAGCGCTGGCCTGCGAGGCCGTTCACGAACCCGCGGCCGCTCGTCGCCCCGTAGAAGGCGACGTTTCCCGCCACGATGTTCTCTTCGGCGTTGAACGTCGCCTGCTCGGGCGGGGCGACCGTCACCACGCCACCCGACAGGCCCTTGCCGAGGTAGTCGTTTGCCTCGCCGCGGATGTTGAGCGTAATTCCGCTGGGAAGGAAGGCGCCGAAGCTCATGCCGCCCGACCCCGCGCAATCGACCGTGAGCGTCTCGTCGGGCAGCCCCTCGGCATGCTGGGCCGTGACGGCCGACCCCAGCATGGTGCCGACGCAGCGGTTCACGTTGGCGATGTCGGCATGGAAGCGCTGGCTTGCCAAGGCGCTGCGCGCATCATGCGTGTACGGGATGAGCAACGTCGCGTCGAGCGTGGCCGGAAGCGCGTCCTCGGGCGCGCATTCCGCAAGCGAATGGCAGCAGTTCGCGCCCTCGATGCCGGTGCCGAACTCGGCCCGTGCTTGCATGAGCAGGGGCGCGAGATCGACCTTGCGCGCTTTCCAGCTGCGGGCGTCATCGCGTTGGCGCAGGCGGCTCGCCTGACCGACCATCTCCTCGACCGTGCGGAACCCGAACTCGGCCATGATGCGGCGCAGCTGCTCGGCCGTGAACATCATGAAGTTCACGACGTGTTCCGGCTTGCCCCCGAACCGCCCGCGCAAGCGGCAGTTCTGCGTGGCTATGCCCACCGGGCACGTGTCTTGCTGGCAGTCGCGCTGCATGAGGCAGCCCATGGCGATGAGCGGCATGGTGGCGAAGCCGAATTCCTCGGCGCCGAGCAAGCACGCGATCGCCACGTCGCGCCCGTCCATCAGCTTCCCGTCGGCCTCGAGCACCACGCGCGAGCGCAGGCCGTTGCGCAGCAGCGTCTGCTGCGTCTCGGCCAAACCCAGCTCGAGCGGCAAGCCCGCATGGTAAATGGAATCGCGGGGCGCCGCACCCGTGCCGCCGTTGGCGCCCGAGACGAGGACCTTGTGCGCGCCGGCCTTCGCGACGCCCGTCGCGATGGTGCCGACTCCCGCCTCGGCGACGAGCTTCACCGAGATGCGCGCCTTGGGGTTGGCGTTCTTCATGTCGAAGATGAGCTCGGCCAAGTCCTCGATGGAATAGATGTCGTGGTGCGGCGGCGGCGAGATGAGGCCCACGCCCGGAGTCGACCGGCGCGCGCGGGCGATCCACGGCCACACCTTCCCGCCGGGCAGGTGCCCGCCCTCGCCGGGCTTCGCGCCCTGCGCCATCTTTATCTGAATCTCGTCGGCGCTTACGAGGTAGCGGCTCGTCACGCCGAAGCGCCCCGACGCGACCTGCTTGATGGCCGAGCGCTTGCTGTCGCCACCTGTAAGCGTGACCTCGCGCGCAGGGTCTTCGCCGCCCTCGCCCGAATTCGAGCGCCCGTGCAGGCGGTTCATCGCAATGGCAAGGCACTCGTGCGCCTCCTGCGAAATCGACCCGTAGCTCATGGCGCCCGTGTTGAAGCGCTTCACGATCTCGGTTGCAGGCTCAACCTCTTCGAGGGGCACGGCGTCGCCGGGCGTGAAATCGAGCAAATCGCGCAGCACCACCGTGCGCCCAGGCTGGTGAACCGCCTGGCTGTACTGCTCGAACAGCTCGAAGTCGCCCTCGCGCACCGCACGCTGCAAAAGGTTCACGACAAGCGGGTTGATGAGATGCTCCTCGCCTGCGAGCGGGCGCCATGACGTGATGCCCGAGCTCGGAAGCTGGTCGGGGACGGCCGACGCAAGCTGCGCGAGCGCTCGCTGGTGGCGCTCGTCGCATTCGCGCTGCACGTCTGCGATGTCGAGGCCGCCCACGCGGCTGACCGTGCGCGTGAAGTGCTCGTCGATGAGCGCAGGCGCAAGGCCGACCGCCTCGAAGACCTGGGCGGCGTGGTAGCCCTGCATCGTCGAGATGCCCATTTTCGACATGATCGACACGATGCCCGCGACGATCGAGCGGTTGTAGCGCGCAACGGCCTCGTCGGCGCCGCAATCGATAACGCCCCGCTCGCAGAGCAAGCGGATGGTGTCGTGCGCGAGGTACGGGAAGATCCCCGACGCGGAGTACCCGACCAGACACGCGAAATCGTGCGGCGTGATGGCATCGCCCGTCTCCACGATGATGTCGGTCTTCGTGCGCAAGCCGCACCGCAGCAAATGGTTGTGCACGCTCGCCACAGCGAGAAGCGACGGAACCGGAACCTCGTTTTCCGCAACGCGGTCGGATATGGCGAGGATGTTCGCGCCTGCGCGGACGGCGTCGACGGCCTTCGCGCGCAGGCCGTCGAGGGCGCGTTCCAGCGCATCGGCGCCGGCGTTCGCCCGATACGACGCCGACAGCGTGACCGACTTGAACCCATGCCGCGCGATGTTCGCGAGCGCCGTGAAGCGGGCCTCGTCGAGCAACGGCGTGTCGAGCTGCACGAGCCGGCAGTTCGAGCGCGCGTCTTCCAACAAGTTGCCGTGGTTTCCCACGTACAGAAGCGTCGACGTGATGAACGATTCCCGCAACGCGTCGATGGGAGGGTTCGTCACCTGGGCGAACAGCTGGTTGAAGTAATCGAAGAAGCTGCGCGGATGCTCGGACAGGCATGCCAGCGGCGTATCGGCGCCCATCGACGCCAAAGGCGAGGCGCCGGTCTGCGCCATGGGGATGATGGCTTCCTCGATGTCGTCGTAGAAGTACCCGTGCTGCGCTTGGCGCTCGTACAGGGGAATGCCGTCGTCCGCGTGCACGGCACCGCGAGCCGCCGTCGCGCCTTCCACCAAGTCGTCGACGGGAATCATCTCGGCGTCGATCCAGCTGCGGTAGGGCTGCTCGTTCGCGAACGCGTCCTTTATCTCGTCGTCAAACAGCACGCGCCCCTGCGCCGGATCGACGAGCAGCATCTGCCCCGGGCCCAGGCTTCCCGAAATGAGGATGCTCGTCGGGTCGACGTCGAGCACGCCGACCTCGCTCGACAGGATGAGCCTGTCGTCGTTGGTCACGTAATAGCGCGCCGGGCGCAGGCCGTTGCGGTCGATGGTCGCACCGGTCACGATGCCGTCGGAAAACGCGATTGCCGCCGGCCCGTCCCATGCCTCGGTGAGCATCGACTGGTAGGCATCCCACGCGCGGCGCTTGTCGGAGAGGGCGTCGTTGTGGTCCCACGGCTCGGGCAGGAGCATCGAGACCGCGCGCGGCAGGCTGCGCCCGTTCATGGCGACGAACTCGAGCACGTTGTCGAGCATCGCCGAGTCGGAGCCCTCGCCGTTCAGTATCGGCAAGACCGCTTCCAAATCCTTCCCCATGACCGGCGAGTACAGGTCGGCCTCGCGGGCGCGCGTCCAATTCGCGTTGCAGCGCAGCGTGTTGATCTCGCCGTTGTGGATGATGAGGCGGTTGGGATGCGCGCGCTCCCAACTCGGCGTCGTGTTCGTGGAGTACCGCGAATGCACGAGCGCAACCGCCGTCTCGGTCGAGGCGTCGTCGAGGTCGCAGAAGAAACGGCGCATCTGCGTGGAAACGAGCATGCCCTTGTACACGATGGTCCGCGAGCTCATCGAGCATGCGTAGAAGATCTTGCCCGCCAGCTCCGGCGCGCACTTGGCGGCTTTCTCGATGCTGCGGCGGCAGATGTACAGGCGACGCTCGAACTGCCCGCCCGCTTCCACGCCGTCGGGGCGGCCCAAGAACGCCTGCTTTATCGTGGGCATGCACGCGCGTGCGGTGCTTCCCAGGTCATGCGGGTCGGTCGGCACGTCGCGCCAGAACAAGAGCGGCAGGCCGCAACGCGCGCACCCTTCCTCGAAGATGCGCATGCCGGCAGCCACGCCTTCTGAATCGGTCGGCAGGAACAGCATCGCCACGCCGTAGTCGCCCTCGTCGGGAAGCAGGTGCCCGTATTTCTGCGCCTCCTTGCGGAAGAAGCGGTGCGGGACCTGGAACAGGATGCCAGCGCCATCGCCCGTGTTTTTCTCGAGCCCCACGCCCCCGCGGTGCTCGAGGTTCACGAGCACCGAGAGCGCGTCGTCGATCATCTGGTGCGACCGCCTGCCCTTCAAGTGCGCGAGCGCGCCGATGCCGCACGCGTCATGCTCGAACTCAGGACGGTAAAGCCCCTGACTTGCCATAGTGCCCCCTGACCTAGGTAATGGCAGAAGTCTAGGAAACGAACGTGTCGGCGCCGTTTCGCCTGAGTTTCGTTTGCGTTAAATCAGCGCGAAGTCAAATCGAACGAAAAAGAACACGTTCCTTAACCACCGTAGGGGCGCTCGGAGAGCGCCCNNGGGCGCTCGGAGAGCGCCCCTACGAATGGAATGGCACTTTTTCGCCCCGCCTAACAAAATCGACGAAAAACACCCGGTACCACAGCAAGAACGAGTAGACGATCCAGATGCGGCGGGAGTTGTCGGCCTTGCCCTGCCTGTGCTCGTCGAGCAGGCGGACGAGCTCGGCCGCGTCGAAGAACCGTTTCGCATGCTCGCTTTCGAATTCGGCGCGCACCTGCGCATAGCGGCGCCCTTCGCGCAGCCAGCTCGCCACGGGCACGGGAAAGCCCAGCTTCTCCTTTTGCGCCCAATCGTGCGGAATGGCGCGCTCGGCGGCCTCGCGCAGCGCCACCTTCGTCTGCTTGCCGGTGACCTTCTGCGAAACGGGGATGGTCGACGCCAGCGCGAACACCTCGCGGTCGAGGAACGGCACGCGCGATTCGAGCGAATGCGCCATCGCCATCTTGTCGGTCTTCAGCAAGATGTCGCCGACGAGCCAAAACGACAGGTCGAGGTGCTGCATGCGCGTGACCTCGTCGTATTCGGAAACTTCCGCGTACACGGGAGCCGTCAGCTGCTGGGGCGTTGATACGTCCCCCAGGCGCGCCCTCAATTCGTCGGACAGGAGGCGGGAACGCTCCTCCGGCGAAAACGCGACGCCGTTCGCATTGGTGTAGTACCAGTCCTCGACGGTCTCGGACGCTCGCTCGAGGTAATTCGCCCCGCGGGCGTGCGCGGCATGCAGGACCTTGGAACCGGCCCGCAGCAAGGGCTTGGGAAGATGCGCGGCATGGGCGCTTGCGAGCGGCGCCTGGTACACGCGGTACCCGCCGAAGAACTCGTCGGCGCCTTCGCCGGACAACACGGCTTTCACCCGCCTCGCGGCCAGCTTGTCCACGAAATACAGCGCCACCGCCGACGGGTCGGCTGACGGCTCGTCCATATGCCACTGCACGAGCGGCAGCGCATCCCAGTACTCGTCTTCGCCGATGTGGGCGGAGTCGTTTTCAACGCCGAGCTTTTCGGCCAATTCGCGCGCCCAGCTCACCTCGTCGCGCTCGCCTTGGTACTCGGCGAAGCCGACGGTGAACGTCTTGATGTCCGGGTTCTCCTTCGCAAGGCACGCGGCCAGGTAGCTCGAGTCGATGCCGCTCGACAGGAACGACCCCACCTCGACGTCGGCCACGTTGTGATAGCGCACCGACTCGCGCATGGCCGCGTCGATCGCGTCGACCGTCTCTTCGTGCGTGCGCCCGTCGTCGAATGCATAGGCCGGCTTCCAATAGCGCTCGACTTCGACGGAGCCATCGCAGCGAACCCGCATGAAATGCCCTTGCGGCAGCTTGAAGACGCCCTTGAAGAACGTTTCGGGAAGCGCCGAGAACTGGAAGCACAGGTATTGCGCGAGCGCTTCCTCGTTGAGCTCTCGCGTGTACGCGGGATGCTCCAAAATCGCCTTGATCTCCGACGCGAAGATGAACCGGCCATCCTGCACCGTGTAATAAAACGGCTTGATGCCGAAGAAGTCTCGTGCGCAGAACAGCTCGCGCGAACGCGTGTTGTAAACGGCGAAGGCGAACATGCCGCGCACGCGCCGCAGCACGCCTTCGCGCCATGCGATGTAGCCGACGAGCAGCACCTCGGTATCGGAATCGGTGGCAAACGCAAAGCCTTCGGCGCGAAGCTCCTCGCGCAGTTCGCGGTAGTTGTAGATCTCGCCGTTGAAGACGATGGCCCACTCTCCCCCGTCGGCGTCGGCGCGGACCATGGGCTGCGCGCCGCCTTCGAGGTCGATCAGCGACAGCCGGCGATGCCCGAGCGCGATGCCCGCGTTGAGGTAGCGCCCCTCGCCGTCGGGCCCGCGGTGGGCGATAGCATCGCACATCGCCTTCAGCGTCGCCTGATCTCCCGCGCCGCCATCAGCGCCCGTAAACCCGCATATGCCGCACATGCACGCCCCTTTCAGCCGCCCGATGCCGTGCCGCCAGCATACGCCGCCGCGATTGCAGGCTTGTTAAATCGCGTTCCGAAAAAAGACTTGCGCAAACCGGCGAATGCGACTATAGTGACCAACGATCGGCGAGAGCCGATGCAAACCGTTGACGCGGAGTAGTAGGCGTAAACGCACGCACAGCGAGCCCGGGATGGTGAAAGCCGGGACGAGATGCGAGACGTCGAGTGGACCGCCGAGGGCGCACCGAACGGGGAACCGGTAGGCTGCGACGTGTGGGCATACGTCAGTTGCCGGGGGGCTGAAGGGCCTCCGCAAGCGCACGGGTCGTTCCCGTGAATCAAGGTGGCACCGCGAGCCTCGAACTTCGAAGCCCGTCCTTGAACCGAGCAGGTCGAGGGCGGGCTTTTGCTTTGCCCTCGAAGAAGAAGGAGACCAGCTATATGAAGTCAAGGGATAATCCGAAGTTTTTCGAAGCTGAGTAGGTTTACCCGATTAACGCACTTTGACAGCCGAATATCGAATG
>CAJOIP010000025.1 GCA_905234785.1 uncultured Eggerthellaceae bacterium | reverse complement strand
AACAAATGGCGGGAGGCGCAGGCCAAAATCTTCTACTACCGAAGCCTGCAGCAGCTTCCGGGAGCCATCGTATACTACAATCCGGTATGCCACCAGCAGATGAACGAGAACAACCTCTTCGCCCAAATACACTACCAGAACAACAATCTGGGAAACAAAGAGAAAGGTTGGTGCCGCTGGAGATTCCAGAACAACGGCAAATTCAACTACAGCGACCTGCAGTACATTGACCCCGACTACCTGAACGCCGCCCACTATCTGGAAAACAATTACAGACAGTGGGAATATTATCTCTCCAATGCCCTGACCTACGAACTGAGGGCCTTCGGGCTGAACCTTAGCAACGATTTGAGCATAAATTATATGGAATCGGACCTGCCCGACTTTGTGCCGCCCACCCGCTTCACCTCCCAAACCGCGTTGGCCGCCTGGATGGGCACCTCGAACATGTGGCGCGGGATGATCTCCTTCAGCTTCTGCGCGAGCACGCGTCCGCGCGCGTACGCCTTCTCCTTGTCGATGATGAACGACAGCGCGTCGACAGGCTTGCCGCCGATGAGGATGTCGAGCTTCACGAGCTTGCTCGGCTTGTAGCCTGCGAACTCGTAGTCGAGCGACGCGTAGCCCTTCGTCGAGGACTTCAGGCGGTCGAAGTAGTCCATGATGAGCTCGGACAGCGGCATGTCCCAGATGATTTCCACCGTCGTGGTCGAGAGGTAGTTCATGTTGATGAACTGGCCGCGGCGCGATGTCGTGAGGTCCATGACGGCGCCGACGTAATCGGGCGGAACGAGGATCTTAACGTTCAGGAACGGCTCTTCTATATGGTCGATTTCAGCCGGGTCGGGCATTTCCTGCGGCGAATGCAACGAGATCATGTCGCCGTTCGTCTTGAAGACGTGATATTCGACCGAAGGCGCCGTTGCGAGCAGGTTCAAGCCGAACTCGCGCTCGAGGCGCTCTTCGATGACCTCCATATGCAGAAGGCCCAAGAAGCCGACGCGGAAACCGAAGCCCAGCGCATGGGAGGTTTCGGGCTCCCACACGAGCGCCGGGTCGTTGAGCGCCAGCTTCTCGAGCGCTTCCTTCAACGGCTCGTACTGGTCGCCCTCGATCGGGAACAGGCCCGTGAACACCATGGGCTTCACATCGCGATAGCCGGGAAGCGGCTTCGTGGCCGGGTCCGACTTCAGCGTGACCGTGTCGCCGACTTTCACCTGCGCCACGTCCTTCAAGCCCGTGACGAGGTAGCCTACGTCGCCGACCGACAAATCGGGAAGCGCCGTCTCAGCGGGCTTGCGTGCGCCCACCTCCTCGACGAGCGCCTCGCTTTGCGCGGCCATCATGTAAATGGTGTCGCCCTTGCGAACGGTGCCGTCGACGACGCGGATGAGCGCCACGACGCCACGGTACGGGTCGAAATACGAGTCGAAGATGAGCGCACGAAGCGGCGCGTCGTAGGCGCCCTCGGGCGCCGGTATGTTGTAGACGATCGACTCGAGCAAGTCGTGCACTCCGACGCCCGTTTTCGCCGAGCACTCGATGGCGTCGTCGGCCGGTATTGCGAGGCCGTCCTCGATTTGCTCGCGGGCGCGTTCCGGGTCGGACGCCGGAAGGTCGATCTTGTTGATGAGCGGGATGATCTCGAGGTTGGCGTTCATGGCCATCATGGCGTTGGCGACCGTCTGCGCCTCGACGCCCTGCGTGGCGTCGACCACCAGCACGGCGCCTTCGCATGCGGCCAGCGAGCGGCTGACTTCGTAGGTGAAGTCGACGTGCCCCGGCGTGTCGATGAGGTTGAACTCGTACGTCTCGCCGTCGTCGGCCGTGTAGTTCACGCGCACCGCCTGGCTTTTGATGGTGATTCCGCGTTCGCGCTCGATGTCCATGGTATCGAGCAGCTGCTCTTGCATATCGCGCGCGGCCACCGTTCCGGTCTGTTCCAGAATGCGGTCCGAGAGAGTCGATTTCCCATGGTCGATGTGCGCGATGATGGAGAAGTTCCTGATATGCGAGGGGTCATGTTGAGCGATATGTGAAGAACCTTGCGCCATGAACCAACTTTCCTGAATACTTCGTTTCCGTCGGTTCATTCTATGCTAAGATTTACGGGTTTCGTCTGGAAACAAGATTTAAACAACGGAGGAATTAAGAGTGGCAAACATTAAGTCTCAGAAGAAGCGCAACATCACCAACGAGAAATCGCGCATGCGCAACCGCGCTGTTAAGTCCGAGCTCAAGACCGCAACCCGTCGCGTCCGCGAGGCTGTCGCCGCCGAGAACGGCACCGAAGCCTACGCCGCCGCGCTGGCCGCCTGCCGTCTGATGGACAAGGCCGTTTCCAAGGGCGTCATCCACAAGAACCAGGCCGCCAACCGCAAGAGCGGCATCATGGCTCTGGCGAACTCCATCGTCACCGACGAGGATCGCGCCGCTTACGTGAAGCCCGCCCCCAAGGCCGCCAAGACCGGTTCCAAGAAGGCCGCCCGCAAGGAAGAGCGCGCTGCCGAGATGGCCAAGGCCAACGAAGAGAAGGCGAAGCGCCGCGAGAAGCAGCTGAAGGAAGAGAAGAAGGCGCTCGACCGCAAGGCCAAGGAAGCCGAAGAGGCTGCCAAGGCCGAGGCCGAGGCTGCTGCCGCTGAAGCCGCTGCGGCTGAGGAAGCTGCCGAAGAGGCCGCCGAGGAAGCTCCGGCTGAGGAAGCCGCCGAATAAGCACCGTGTTTGGACCTCGGTCCATCCGCATATCAAGGTGGAAGCGCCCCGCACAGTCGGGGCGCTTCCATATTATTAATGATGCGCGGGAGGGGAGCTAGTGCATCACTCGCTCTATGCGGAATGATGCACTAGCTCCCCTCCCGCGCATCGGTCAACTTCATGCGCCGATTGTCTCGAAGAGCCAGGTGCGGAAGGTGGCGTCTGGGTCGGAACCGGATTTCATGGCGCGTTCGCAATCGCGCGCGGTGGAAAACGCGCCTTGCAGCTCTTGGGCGGTGAACTTCCTCGACCAGGCGATGTGGTTCTTCACGCGCCACGAGGGCACCTTCAGCGTTTCCGCGAGCGCATGGCCCTCGCCACGCGAGTCGAGCGACTTCGCGCAGGAGAGCTCGCGCAGGCGCGTCGTGCACATGCCAATGAGCGCATACGATGACGTGGACCCCAACAACGGCAGCAACCGGAGGCAGGCTTTCGCATCGCGGGCGGAGAAGGCGTCGACAAGTTCCCACGGTTTTGCCTCGTTCGTCCGCGCGACGAGCGACTCGATCTCGGCATCGGTGATCGGCCCTGTGCCGCAATGGCCCAACGCGAGCTTCCGAAGCTCGGCATCGAGCTTGATGGTGTCTTCGCCGACGTAGGACACGAGTTTCTCTGCGGCGGATTCCGTAATCGTGGCCCCATGGCCAATCGCCATCGACCGCAACGCCCTGACGAGCTCGTAGCGCTTCATGGGGGCGCAATCGATGATGGCGGACTTGCCGATTGCGGCAACGGCCTTGTACAGGCGCGAGTTCTTGGCAAGTTTATCAGCTGAGAGAACCAAGACGGTCGAAGCGCACGGCGCTGAAAGATAGGCGCAGAGCACGTCGACGTCCTGCTTGCCGAGCTTCTCGGCATGAACGACCTCGACAAGCCTCAGATCGCTTGCGAACGGCAGCGTGTTGCATGCAACCGCGATATCCGAACCCGTCGCGCGCTCCCCGTCGAACTCGTCGTGGTTGAACTCGAGGTCGCCGATTTGGGAAACGCGTTTGCGCAGTCGTTCCAAGACCGTGCGCCGCTTCAACGCGTCCTCGCCGACTGCGAGGTACGCGCAGAGAAGCTTTGGTTGTTCTTGCGTTGCCATGGCTTCATTGTAGACTAACGCGAACGGATTCGGTTCCGAACACGCACTTAACCTGTCCGTCCAAGTCGCTTCGGTACACCTTGCAGCCAACCGATTCGAGAAGGTTGAGCGTTTCTTGCGCTGGATGACCGTATCGGTTGTTCGCCCCGACGCCGATAAGGGCGACCGCGGGATCGAGAACGTTTATCTGGTCCTGGTTAAACGAGCCTTTCGACCCGTGATGCCCGACTTTCAGCACGTCGACCTTGCCAACGCTACCCGCCTTCAGAATGGCTTCTAGCTGCTCGCTTTCCGCATCTCCCATGAAAAGGGCCCTTGCATCAACGGCGCCGTCCGCGTTGCCATCGTATTCGAGAAGGATGCAGACGCTGTCCTCATTGCCCCCGTCATCGCTATAGCGCTCCGGCCAAACGACGGTCGCCGTGAATGTGCCGACCGAAAACGAATCGCCCGCTTTCACGCCGATGACTTCTTTGGACGTTCTATGGGCTTGCTCGACGGCGCCTTCGTTTTTGGCCGACGCGCTCGTCATAGCATCCGACATCATGAGAACACGATCCACCGAGACCGCTCGCTCAAGTCCATCCAACGCTCCGCAATGATCGTCGTCCTGATGGGTTATGAGCACAGTGCCAATTCTCATCGTTCCGCTTCGCGCGAGTTGCTCGATGAGCTGGGAATCGCGATTGCCCGTATCGATGAGCATCGTCTCGCCCTTGCTTCTCACGAGAAACGCGTCACCCTGGCCGACGTCGAGCATGATGATGCAATCTTGCCCCAGCACGGCGAAGGCGTACGCGCACCATGCGAGCACGATTGAAGCCAATGCGGGGACAACCCGCGTTACGCTAACGGGTGGCCACGCAACCCAAAGCGCGACGCCCAACGCAATGGTTGCGAGGATGGCGGGGCCCGGTTCAATCGAAACGGGAACCGAAGCGTACGTAACCGATGATACTGCGGAAACGATGAGCAGGAGAAGCTGCGCCGGAGCCTGCAACAGCACGATGATCGGCGATGGTGCGGTGCAAACGGCCGACAGAAGAGCCGACGCCAATGCGCCGGCGCAGGCAAACGGGAATACAGGCGCAGTTGCTACATTGGCAATCGGCGCGATGATCGGCAGTTGGTGGAACACCGAGCACGCGTAGAGCTGAGAAAGGACGTTGGCCGAGAGCGTGAGCGCAAGCGCATCGCCGGCCATTCCGGCATGTCTGAGGGGTGTCCGGGAAAGCCATTGCCCGACGAGGGGCGAGAACAGCACGATGCCAGCTGTCGAAAGAGCCGAAAGGACGAACGACGTCGAAACCGATGCGGATGGATCAGCGCATACGATGGCCAGTATCCCGATTCCCAAAGCGTTCTGAGAAGAAGGCCTTCGCTTCCCGAGCAGCGCCAGCACGCCGACTGACGACATGATGGTCGCGCGAATGGCGGAAACCGGCATTCCCGACAGGACAAGATACGCCCCCATGAGCGCAACGAGCACGCATATGGATAACCTCCGCGGCGCTCTCAGCGCGTTAAGACCCGCTGCAACTAAACCGGTGAGGATGACAAGATGGGCCCCCGATACGGCTACAAGGTGGGCCAACCCCGCACGTTGAAACGACGAATAGAGCGCTGTCTGCGCAATGTCATGCCGGTACCCGCATGCAAGCGCTTGCGCAAGCGCTGACGCCTCGGTATCAGAGCCAATGCCCCGAATCGCGTCTGAGCGTACGCTTCGCAACACGGCAAGCGGCGATGTGTCGGCAACGCTCTCCGCGCTTGTTATCGAAAGCGTGCCGATGGCGTTGTTTTGCCAAAGGTACTCGTCGCGCTCCCAGCTTGCCGGCTTATACGTGCCATGCACAGTAAGCGTATCGCCGCAAAGTCGTGCCGCGTGATCCTTGAAGACCGCTTGGACCTTAACCAACCTGCCATCGATCTGCGCCGTCGCAAACGCCGTCTCTCCGCTGGCGTTCGCCTTCGTGTCATTGCGCAACGTTAGGAGAATCTCGTCTGACGACCCGACGTCAAGCGGGTCAGCGTTCTGGTGGCATGATGCAGCGGCGCCGAACCCCAGCGCCGCGCCGAGCAGCCCCGCAATGGCGAGGCAGCAGACCAGTGACAGTCCGCGAAGCGCTATCGTCACGATGCACCCCACGGAAAGCACCAGCGCCAATGCCGCGATAGCCATGCAAGCTCTGGAATCGAACATCCTTCCTGCCGAATACGTCGCAGCGCAGCAAAGCCATAGGACGCACGCGCATGAGAAGGCCGGGGTTATCGAAGGTCGCGTCGGCTTATCGGCATGGGTTCCCGCGGCGTTTCTCATACGCACACGAGGCCGATGAGCGCTTCGAGCTTCTTTTCGCCAATACCCGAAACGCGCATAAGGTCTTGGACGCTTTTGAACGGGCCGTTGCTTTCCCGGTCGCCCACGATCTTCGCCGCCGTCGAGGCGCCGATGCCCGGCAGCGTCTCAAGCTGTGCGGCTGATGCGGTATTGAGGTTTATTACGCCCGTGTTGTTGACCGAGCCCGCGTCAACGACCGATATCCCGTCAGGCGAGGCTTCCTCCCCTTTGCGGTTTACGATGATATGCTCGCCGTCTTCGACAAGACGCGCGAGGTTGCAAGAATCGGCATCGGCGTCTTCGGCAAACCCCCCAGCTGCCTGCACCGCGTCAGCGACCCGCGACCCCTGCTCGACCTCGTAAAGCCCAGGGGCGTTGACCGCCCCCGAGACGTGGACGAACACCGTGCGGTTGCCAACGGACTCTTCACCCACAGGCTCGACCTCGGAGGATTGCTTGATTTCGAAATTGCTGGTGGTGGCAGCGTCGGATAGAACGAACCCGGCAACGACTGCCACCACAACCAGAATCACCGCCATGCCGATGAGCATGGGACGACGCGGCCCGCCAACATCGAGTTTGCTGCGTATTTCGTTGGCGATGTCCCGATCCATGCCCCGTCCTTCCAACATTGACGACGCATGCAACGATACGCGGCACCGTGCACGACTTATACCGCAAGTAGGCGGATTAATTGCCCAAAGAAAGGTTCACGAATCTAACGGAAACCCCCCGAGTGTCAACCGATTTCGCGCTGAGACTTACGCATTATCCGACGCGTTTGCGGCACGTTTGGGCGGCTTGTACGACGCGCATGCGTAATCATGCGGTTCAGCGGCGTCGGCTAGCTCGGCCACCCATCGCTCAATCGGCAGTTCTTCCTCGGCCTTCAGCACGTCCCTTATGCGCGCATGGGTTTCGGGATTTCTCGGCATGAACAGCGTGCAGCAATCGGGCGCGTCTTGCGAGGAAATGTCGAAGGAGCCGAGCCGTTGCGCTTCGGCGATGATTTCGAGCTTGTCGGTTCCAATGAGCGGCCTGAACACGGGAAGCTCAACCGATTGGTCGGTCGCCCGGATATTGTCGAGCGTTTGGGAGGCCACTTGCCCCAGGCTCTCGCCCGTCACCAGCGCGCCAGCACGTTCCCGACGTGCGATTTCCTCGGCAACCTTGAACATGAGCCGACGATACATGATGACGCGAAGCGAAGGCGGCACCTTCAGCATGATCTCCTTCTGGTAGTCGCCGAACGCCACGATGTACACGCGGGCAACGCACCCCGACTTCTCGAGCACATGGGCGATGTCGTCGACGAGGTACTCGCTCGTGTCCGCCGTTTGCGGACGCCCCGAGAAATGCACGCCCACGCATTCGGCCCCGCGCCGTGCGAGCTTCCAAAGCGCGACGGGCGAGTCGATGCCGCTCGACAGCAGGCATACGACGCGCCCCGAGCTTCCCACGGGAAGCCCGCCGACGCCCCTCACGCTCCGCGCGTATACGTACACGGCGTTTTGCACGACCTCGACTCCGACTGTGATGTCGGGATCTTTCATCTTCACGCCCTTATCGGGAAACGCATCGCACAGATACCCGCCGATGATGCGGTTCATTTCCATCGAGTCGGTTTCGAAGTCGGTGTGGTTGCGGCGCGCATGCACTTTGAACGTTTCGAACTCGCCGCATTCCCCGAGGGCGTTAACCGCCACGGCGCCCATCGTCTCGAGGTCGCGCTCGCATTTGAACCCGCACGAGACGCGTGCGACGCCGGGAATCGTCTTCAGGACCTCGGTAAGCTCGAGGGCCGTTTCCCTATCGGTTCCCTCGCGCAAGAACACGCAGAGCCTGCCTGCGATGCGGTGAATCGTGACGACCGGGAATTCGTGGACGATCGCCTCGATGTTCTTCAGCAGGCGATTTTCGAAATTGGCGCGGTTTCGCCCTTTCAGCCCGATTTCGTGGTAATGGACAAGACATATGCGCTGATGTTCTTCCGTCATGGCTCTCCCCTATTAAAGGCGTCTATCTGGCAAGGCAATGTTGACACATAAGAAAGGCGCGAGTTCATCGCGCCTTTTCACTTCTGGTTTTAAGCAAGCGTTTAATGGTTCTTGACGTCGATCGACTCGGGGTCGTAGGAAACGTCTTCACGCGCGATCTCGGAAAACGCGATCGAAAGCGGCTTCTTGTCAGATGCGCGCGCGATCTCGACCGCAGTCTGAAGTTGGATGGCGCGGTCGCGCTGACCACGCAGCATGTCGTTGATGTCGTGCGCACGCTTGCTTGCCAGCGAGCACAACAGGAAACGGTCGTTGTCGGTCTTGTCGAGCAGGACGTCAATTTTGGGTTCGATGATGCTCATAGCCTGTTTAACCTCGCGTCTCTTCGGCCTTTTCGTTCACGTAGGCGACCAGTTCCGCAACTGCGGTTTCAAGGTCGTCGTTCACAAGCCGTATATCATACTCTTCTTTGCGGGAAAGTTCCACCTTTGCAGCTTCCATCCTCCGTAAAACCGTTTCCTCATCTTCGGTTCCACGGCCGCGCAGCCGTTGCTCCAGCACTTCAATGGAAGGCGGCTCGATGAAGACGAGATGAGCATCGGGCATCTTGGCCCGGATTTGGAAGGCACCTTGCACGTCGATTTCCAGGATGACCTGATTCCCCTTTGCGATGTGCTCCTGCACGCTATGAAGCGGCGTGCCGTAACAGTTGCCGGAATACTCGGCCCATTCCAGAAGCTCGCCGCGTTCGACCATGTCCATGAACTCGTCGCGCGTCTTGAAGTAGTACTGGATGCCGTCAACTTCGCCTTCGCGCGGATTGCGCGTGGTTGCGGAAACCGACACCCAGGTATCGGGAACTTCCTGCAATAGACGGGCCACCAGCGTGCCCTTCCCAGCACCTGATGGCCCCGATATGACGAACAGATTGCCGTGCCGCATGAAACTAGCCAAGACGCTCCAGCAACGCAGCCTGCTGACGCTCGCCCAGACCGCGCAGACGGCGGCTTTCGGCGATTTGCAGCTCGTTCATGATCTTCTCTGACTTCGCCTTGCCATAGCCGGGAAGCGTTTCGATGAGGGTGGAGACCTTCATGCGGCCGATGACGGGATCGTCCTTCATGTCGATAACCTGCTTCAGCGTAAGCTTGCCGCTCTTCAAGTCCTCACGCACCTCTGCACGCTTGATGCGGGCTTCCTTGGCCTTCTCCAGTGCAGCCTTGCGCTCAGCCTCGGTCAAAGTGGGGATAGCCATTGTTCCTCTCCTTTTGCCATTATGTACCGTCGCCGGGTGAAGGGCCTTCACTGAGGCGGCGTCTTTTCGCAAACGCCGTGCAACTAATTAGAACGGCGTTATTCGCAATGCTTTGATTAGGGAATGATTTGCGATTTGCGTGCGCACATTCTACGACGGGTACTGCGTTCAACACAAGGATTATTTGCCCAAACGGTGTGAAATCGACTCGGAAATGCAAAGATTCTTCATCTGCACCGTCATCAGCTAACTATTACGTTAATAGATGCATATTGAATGAGTCACTGGCTAGGCCTCTGCGACAACCGCAAATCGACGCACTCGCTTTTCCCGCTTAACTTATCTCGGCGACGATCGAGTCGAATGCTGCAGCTGGGTCGTCGGCCTTCGTGATCGGACGCCCCACGACGATATGCGATGCCCCGTTTTGGAACGCCTGAGAAGGCGTGGCGATGCGGCTCTGATCGCCTGCGTCTGCGCCAGCAGGGCGAATTCCAGGGGTGACGATGTAGGCTTGCGGGCCGAGGATATCGCGCAATGCCGCCGCCTCCTGAGCCGATGCGACGACGCCGGAAATGCCGGCTTCCTTAGCCACGCCAGCCAGAAGCTTCACCTGTTCGGCGGGCGTGCGGTCTATGCCGATTTGGCTCAGCGCGTTCTCGTCCATGCTCGTCAGGACCGTGATGCCGAGCGTGACAGCCGCCTGTCCGCTTCTTTCCCTCGCGGCGGCATTGACGCCGCGCTGCGCCGCCTCGAGCATGGCCTGGCCGCCCAGCGTGTGCATCGTTATCATGTCCGCACCGGTTAGCGCAGCCGATTTCGCAGCCCCTTCGATCTGGAAGGGGATGTCATGCAGCTTCAGGTCGAGGAAGACCTTGTACCCACGCTGCTTGAACGCTGCGACGATAGATGGGCCGCATGCGTAATACAGCGTCATGCCGACCTTCACCCACTTGGCGCGTCCGCGTAGCTTCTCGGCGAGCTCGACGGCCTCGTCACGCCCGCAGTCCAGCGCGACGATGATGCGCTCCTCGGCAGGTATGTTCATGAACACGTTTTCCATAGCCCAGCTTCCTTTCCCTCTCGCGTCGGTTCTGCCAGTCGCAAAAGGCGCATCCGAATCATTCGAGAGCGCCGATCAATTCGTTGACGTCCCTCACGCCGCATTGCTCGCAGTACTCGATGATGCCGTTTATAACGTCGACGGTTGCAGTCGGGTTCGTGAAATTCGCAGTGCCGACGGCGACGGCGGTCGCCCCGGCGAGCATGAACTCGACAGCGTCGATTCCGTTCGAGATGCCTCCCATGCCGAGCAGCGGCACGTTCACGGCGTTGTGGACTTCCCATACCATTCGAAGCGCAACGGGCTTCACGGCAGGGCCGGAAAGGCCGCCAACCGCACGAGCGAGCTGGGGCTTGCGACGATAGGCGTCGATCGCCATGCCCAACAACGTGTTGATGAGCGAAACCGCGTCGGCGCCAGCATCGACGGCCGCTTCGGCTATGGCTGTGATGTCGGTCACGTTAGGCGTGAGCTTCACGATCATCGGCTTGCCCGTCACTTTTCGGCACATTCCGATGACTTCGCGCACGCTGGCGGGGTCGGTACCTATGGTCATGCCGCCCGCATCGACGTTTGGACACGAGATGTTGATCTCGTATGCGTCGACCAAGTCGGTTTTCTCGAGCTCTTCGAGAACCTGGACGTACTCGTCGAAGCTATGCCCCGAAACGTTGACGATCGTCGTCGCGCCGATGTCCCGCAGCCAGGCGAGGTCGTGCTCGACAAGGTGCTTCACGCCGGGGTTTTGCAGTCCGATCGAATTGAGCATGCCCGAAGGCGTTTCGGCGATGCGGGGGCTCGCATTGCCTTCCCACCCGTTAAGCGAGACGCCTTTGGTCGTGACGGCGCCCAAGGCGGCGACGTCGACGAAATCGGAGTACTCGCGCCCCGCTGCAAACGTTCCCGAGGCGACGGTAACGGGGTTCTTCATGGCAAGCCCGCCAAGGTTCACGGCGAGGTTCACGTTCGTTCCGCGCGGAGTGGAAGCCATTACCACACCACCTCTTCCGCTTCGAATATCGGACCGTCGACGCACGAGCGGCGCTTGCCGTTCACGGTGTCGACCACGCACGACAGGCAAGCGCCGATACCGCACGCCATTCGCTTTTCCATGGAAACCTGCGTGCGCACGCCCGCATCGGCCCCCATCTTGGAAACGATCTTCATGAGCGGCTCGGGTCCGCAGACCGCCAAGTAGTCGTATGGCGCATTATCGGCAAGGCACCCTTCGGCAAGCCGCTCTTCGACAAGCGACGTGCAGAAACCCGCTCGGCCATACGAGCCGTCGTCGGTTGCGCAGCAGGGCTCGCATCCAAGGAGACCTGCGTAACGTTCCCTCGCGACGAGCGCGCTTTGCGTTTGCGCTCCGAGCACGACGTCGAACGGAATGCCGGCGGCTTTGAGCGTTTCGGCCAACATGAACAACGGGGCCGCGCCCACGCCGCCGCCGACGAGCAGCGCATGCGAGCAATCCGTCGCCCACGTGTTGCCCACGGGGCCGATCATCTCGACCGCCGCGTTTTCAAGGGACGGCATGAGGCGCGTCACCGTGCCGACTTCTTGGTACAGGATCTCGAGCGTGCCGGCAGACGCGTTGCGCGCATAGACGGAAAACGGGCGCCTGAGGATGTGCGATTCGAAATCGGGAAGCCTCATGTGCACGAACTGGCCTGGCAGGATGTGCTGCGCGATGAGCGGTGATTCGAGCACCATGAGGTGCAACCGCGGCCCTACCGCATCGTTCGAGACGATGCGGGCGGTTTCGTTCACAAGCTGGGACATATGACCTCCCCCACGCGATTTGCGTTGGGAAGATTGTATCAGACAGAAACAACTCGGCGATGATGCACCGGAGGGGAGCTAATGCATCATTTGATGATGCATTAGCTCCCCTCCGGTGCATCATCCTCCCCGTTAATCTTTCGTGATGCCGTCGGTTTCGATGACGAACTTCACCGAGCCGGTCGTTCCCGGCGTGATGCCGCCGAAGTTCGTATAGGACTTAGCGGCGTCGGACAGCGCGTTCATGCGGTCGAGCAATCCGCCGTAATCGTTGCGCAGCGTGTCGACGAGCTGAGAGACACCTTGGTCGTTGAACGCCCGCATTCCCTCCGTGAGCTGTTTCGAGCCGTCGGCTGCAGCCTGCATGGCCTCGGTGAGTTTGGGCATCGCTATAGTAAGCTGCGCCGCGCCATCTTCGAGCTCGCTTGCGGCATACGCAAGGCCCCTAGCGCCGTCGATTGCATCGTTTGCGCCTGCGGCAAGGTCTGAAGCGCTCTGCTTGGCCTCGTCGAGCTTCGCGCTCAGTCCGTCTAAGGAGACAATCGCATCATCGAGGCCCTGCGATAGTCCGGCAACGAGCCCGTACATGGTTGATCCAGTGGCCATAGCCTGCTTCAAGGCTTCGTAATCGTTGCCAAGTGCATCTTTGTGATTATCGAGGATAGTCTGAGCTGCTGCAAACGGATCGGCTGCGGGAAGGAGCGCCAACTTTTCCTTCGCGTCCGAGAGTTTCGCTTTAAGCTCTCCTGCTGATGTGGATATGAGCGAAATCCCATCGTAAAACCTTCGCGCTCCTGAGTTCAGCTTTCCAAGGCCATCGTCGCCTGCCAAAGCGTAAAGGCCGTTGCTAATGGCCTGAGCGCCTTCCTGCATGCCGGAAACGCCGGCTTCGAGCTGCTTGGAATTGCTCGCCATTTCCTCGAGGCCAGACGCCAACGTGCTCGACCCGTCGATGAGCTGACCCATGGCGTCAGTCAGAGCGCTTGCGTCGTCGAGATTCGAAAAACCGAGGCTTTCGGTGTCGATATCGGACATGAGGCCCGCCGTGACGATGGTCATCGAGGACTTCAGCTCGAAATCGGTTACGTCGGCGGTTACGGTGAAGTGGTCGGGCACGTCGGCGTCGTCGGCCATCGAGCCCAAGCTCTGCTTCAGGCCGGGCATGGCGTACCCTGCCACGATGACATCGTCTCCGTCGTTGACTACCTTGCCGTTTTCCACTTCGACGTTCTTGAAGTCCTTGCCGTCGAACATGAGCGCGGTGATGCACGTGAACGGCGTGTAAATGGTTTGGGAGGCTCCGTTCACCGTTGCGGTCGCAATCGAGTGGTTCTCGAAATCGTAGCGAATCGTGACGCGCCCTGACTTGCTGGCCAGCTGGCTCGGATCGATGGACGATCCGTCAAGCGTATACGATATGCGAACTGAAACAGGAGCCTCGCCCGTCGCGGTTCCGGTGTACGTGACGTCGTTGCCTTCGGCGTTCCACACGATGGACGACCCGTTTTCGGTATGCGTGACATCATCCTTGCCTTCGATGTCGCTTAAGGTCGACGAGTCCGAAAGCTCCGATGCCCCGTCCGGGTTCTTGAGAATCGTGGTGACATCCTCGCTCGTCACGGTTCCATCGGCGGTTGTGTGCACGTACACGGTCTCGTCTTTTTGCGATGCAGGCGCAGAACCCTCGGCAAGCGCGTGCCCAGGAGCCATGACAAGGCCGCAAAGCGCCACGGCCGAAAACGCCAGCCCGAATGAAGCAGCAACGTTACGATTCTTCACCGCAAACCTCCTAGAAGCGTTATACCCGCCCTGTCATTCTGTGGACAAAGCCCGAAGAAACTCCCGCTCGGCATGGCGAGATCCTTCGCCTTCGGCCCAGGATGACGATAAAGTCATGTCTGGTTAAAGTATCGCATAGTTAACTATCGTTGTCACAGGTGAATCGGCTCGTCCGTGAGTTTCCCATCTTCCATCGTGGCGTAACCGCCGACGTACACGTCGGTTGCGCGTCCGGTAAGCTCCCAGCCGATGAAGCCGGAATTGTTCGACCGCGATTCAAACTCGTCAACCGAAACGGTCCATTTCAGCTCGGGGTCGATGATGGTGAAATCGGCCTGGCACCCCGGCTCGATGGCGACGCGGTCGATGCCGAGAATCTTGCGCGGATTCACGCTCATGAGCTCGACCATGCGCTGCCAGGTGATCTTGCCCGTGTTCACCAGGTTTCCCACGACCACACCGACGCTCGTTTCGATGCCCGTCATGCCGAACGGGGCCAGCTCGAATTCTCGCGCCTTCTCGTGGTCGGCATGGGGCGCGTGGTCGGTCACGATGCAGTCGACCGTGCCGTCGATGACGCCGGCAATGACCGCTTCGGCGTCTTCCGCAGTGCGCAGCGGCGGGTTCACCTTGAAATTCGTGTTGTAGTCGTCGCCGATGGACTCTTCGGTCAAAAACATATGATGCGGCGTGACTTCGCACGTCACGGGCGCGCCGTCTTCTTTGCCGCGCCGCACGAGGTCGAGCCCGTGGGCCGAAGACAGGTGCTGCACGTGAATATGGCAGCCAGTGAGCTTCGAAAGCTCGATGTCTCGCCCGATCTGTATTTCCTCGCCAGCGGCCGGCCAGCCCAACAGGCCCAGGCGCGTCGACACGGCACCCTCGTTGATCTGCCCTTTTCCGACGATGCTCTCGTCTTGGCAATGGCTGCTGACTGCCTTTCCGAACTGAACGGCGTAATCCATGACACGCCTCATCATGCCCGCGTTCTGCACGCCTCGGCCGTCATCGGTGAACATGACCGCGCCATGGGCGACCATGTCCCCCATTTCCGAAAGGGCCTCGCCCTTCTCTCCTGCCGTGCATGCGCCCGACACGTGAACGCGGCATTTGCCGACTTCGGCCGCCTTCGTGCGGACGTATTCGACAACCGAGCCGGTGTCGATGATCGGGTTCGTGTTCGGCATGCAGCATATGTCGGTGAATCCGCCATGAGCGGCTGCACGCGTGCCCGTTTCGATGTCTTCCTTGTACTCCTGACCGGGATCGCGCAGGTGAACGTGCATGTCGACCAAACCCGGCACGAGCACCTTGCCCGACAGGTCGCGTTCAACGCCCTTTTCCATCTGGAGGCCATGCCCGACTTCAACGATTTTTCCATCGCGCACGAGCACCTCGCACACCTCGTCAAGACCGACTTGTGGGTCGATCACGCGAGCGTTCTTAAGCAGCAAAGCCATCAAGCGATCCTTTCTATGATTGTCATCCTGAGCGGAGCGCACAGCGCGGAGTCGAAGGATCTCCTACGTTGCAGCGGGGGAGATCCCTCGCTTACGCTCGGGATGACAGTTTTGTCTTTCACTGACTATTCCATATCTTCGTTACCGCCGAGCAAAAGGTACAAAGCCGCCATGCGCACGAGCACGCCGGCATACACTTGGTCCAAGATGACCGACCGCGTTGGATGGTCGGCCATGAACGCATCGAGTTCGACGCCGCGGTTGATCGGGCCGGGATGGCACACGATGGCATCGGGCCGCATCAGCTTGTCGCGACGCTCGTTCAACCCGAACAGCATCGAGTACTCGCGCAGGCTCGGGAACGGTGCGCCTTCCAAGCGTTCTTGCTGAATGCGCAGCATGTACACCACGTCGAGTTCGGGTAGCGCCTCGTCGAGGTTGCTCGTAACCGCATCGGCTCCGAGCGCTTCGGGAACGGGCGGCATGAGCGTTTGAGGCGCGATGAGCGTCACGTGAGCGCCCATCGTCTTCAAGGCCGGCACGAGCGAGCCGCATACGCGCGAATGCCCGATATCGCCCACGACGCCGACCCGCAAGCCGTCGATCCTCCCCTTTTCCTCGCGGATGGTGTACAAATCGAGCAGGGCCTGCGTCGGGTGCTGATGCTTGCCGTCGCCAGCGTCGATGACCGACACGCCCGATTTCTGCGCCACCTTGTAGGGGACGCCGGCGTGCTTGTCGCGCACGACGATCATGTCGATCTTGTAGGCGCTGAGCGTTTCGACGGTGTCGTCGAGGCTCTCGCCCTTCACCGTCGACGTCGAGCTTCCGCCGAAGTTCAGCGTATCGCAGCTGAGACGCTTTTCGGCAATCTCGAATGATGAGCGCGTGCGGGTTGACGGCTCGTTGAACATGTTCACGACCGTGAAGCCCTTCAGAACCGGAACCTTCTTGATGCGACGCTCGTTGATGGCTTTGAACCGTTCGGCCGTGTCGAGCAGAAGCGTGATGTCCTCTTCGCTGTATTCGCGGATGTCGATGAGGTGCTTATGGTCAAACGCCATGTTACTCACCTCCCAGAGGCGCGCTGCCGGCGCGCTTGCCAGGCTCGACTTCCAGAATCTCGACTTCCGACTTCCCATCGGTTTCCTCGAGGAACAGCCTCACGTTCTCGTTTGCTGCGGAAGGCACGTTCTTGCCGACGTAATCGGCGCGGATGGGAAGCTGCCTATGGCCGCGGTCGATGAGCACTGCAAGCTGCACTGTCTCAGGCCGGCCGATGTCCATGAGCGCGTCGAGCGCGGCTCGTATAGTGCGTCCCGTGTACAGGACGTCGTCGACGAGGATGACGTCGCGTCCGTCGATGTCGAACATGATGTCGGTCGAGAGCACCTCGGGCGAAAGGTAACTTGCGAAATCGTCACGGTAGAAGCTGATGTCGAGACGACCGAGCGGCACGCGCACGCCTTCGATCTGCTCGATTCTCTCGACGAGCTTCTTCGCCAGCAAATCGCCGCGCGTGACGATGCCGACAACGGCCAAGTTGCCCGCTCCCTTGTTCTTTTCCAAGATCTCGTGGGCGATGCGCGTGAGCGACCGCTCGATGCCGTCGCCGTCCATGACGATGGACTTCACGTGTGCCCCATGTGCGTTATCTGCCATACACCCTCCAATCCGAAGCTGCGAGCGCTTCACCTGTGTATGTACAGATAGACCTGCTGCGTTTATGGTTCCTTGCCGGTCTCTCTGTACCGTCTTAAAGGACTGGGAGCATGATACCCCATATGCTCGCGTATAATCGCGGACATGAAGAAGATTGCATCCCTCATATCCACGCTTGCGCTTGCGATTCTTCTTGCGTTCTCGCTTTCTGCCTGCGTTGGAAACGCGGGGGCGCCTTCGCCGTCGGGCGCTTCCATGTCTTCGTCGGCCAGCGCACCTGCATCATCGGCGTATTCGGCCCCAACGGCGATCGGCGATGACTCGTATGCGGAAAACCATCTGGTAAGCGAGCCGTATACCCCGCCTGATATCAGCGTAACCAAAAACGGCGAATACACCGACAAGGACTCGGTGGCGCTTTACATACACACCTTTGGCACCGTGCCTTCGAACTACGTCTCGAAAACGAAAGCCCGCAATGCGGGATGGGTGAACACGAAGGGAAACCTGTGGGATGTGCTGCCCGGCAAGAGCATTGGCGGAGGCGGCTTCTACAACGATGACGGCATGATGCCCGACGCGCCAGGTCGCGAATGGTTCGAATGCGATATCGACTACGAGGGCGGCTTTAGGAACGCAAAGCGCATCGTGTACTCGACCGATGGGCTTATTTACTACACCGACGATCACTACAACACGTTCCAAAGGCTGTATTAACCCAAAGGGGATACTCCCCTTTGAGTTGCATGGGAGGCATTCATGGGCGACATACGCGAAGCTCGCATCATCGGCGCACGCTGCACCTCGCAAGAGGATTTGCACGCGTTCGTGGCGAAGAAGCTCGGATTCCCCGATTACTACGGCGCGAACCTCGCGGCCTTGGCCGATTGCCTTTCGGAAATGGGCGAGCCCGCACGCATCACGTTCGCCATCGGCGAGCACGACGTGGAACCCGGCATGCAGGCATATCTGCTTCGGTTCGTCCAAGTATGCGCAAGAGAGGCCCTCGTGAACGAGAACCTCTCCTTGGTGATCGAGCATATGTAACAGCGTTCTGGCCCGGCATGGGCTCCCGGGCTCTCGGAGGCTGCGACAAGCGAAGGCTCGCCCGCTTGGGTTCGCATTGTCTGAGCCCGAAGGGCGAGTTCGCGAACCCGGCGAGCCGTAGCGCGGAGCGGTTAGCCTCCGCGTGCCCGGGAGCCCATGCCGGGCCAGAACGCCCTTTCGGTCTTAAGCCTCCATCCCCAGTTTCAGCGCCTTCAGGTTCTTTTCGATGAGCGCTGCCTTGCGGGCTGGAACGGCCTTGCGGATGGCGGCTTCGATGGTCTCGGGAGCGCAGAACGACGTCTCCTTCAGCATCTTGCCGACCAGCACGATGTTGGCTAAGCCCTTAAGCTCGGCCTCCTCGGCCATGTTGGTGGCTTCAAGCGCGTACACTTCGACGTCTGTGCGCTCGGGAAGGCGGTTCACGAGCGACGTGTCGACGAAGATGCGGCCGCCAGGTGTGACCTCGTTCTCGAACTTCAGAAGCGAGGGCTGGTTCATGGCGATGAGGTTGTTCGGATCCATGATGAGCGGACTGCCGATGGGCTCATCGGAAAGCGTGACCGAGCAGTTCGCGGTGCCGCCGCGCATTTCGGGGCCGTATGAAGGAAGCCACGATACCTCGCGGTCCTCGATGAGGCCCGCATACGCGACGACCTTGCCGGCGAACAGCAGGCCCTGGCCGCCGAATCCTGCGAAAACGATGCGCATCTCTTCCATTATTGCGCACCTCCCTGATTGCCGTTAGCAGCATGGATCTCGTCGAGCTGCGGGTTGTCTGCCATGGCGATGGGGCAAGCGGCGGCACGTGCCGCCGCAGCCTCGGCGGCTGTCGCGTACCCTTCTGCGACGACGTCCTTGTACACGCCGAGCGGATAGTACGGCAGCATGTTCTCGCGCATCCACGCGAATGCGTCAGTCGGCGTCATGCCCCAGTTCGTCGGGCAGGTGGAAACAACCTCGACGAGCGAGTAGCCTACGCCGTCAATCTGGTTCTGGAATGCCTTCTTAATGGCCTTCTTCGCTTTGCGGATGTTCTTTGGGTCGTCGACCGTCACGCGTTCGAGATACGCAACGCCGTCAAGCGACGAGAGCAGCTCGCACACGCGCACCGGGTAGCCGGCCGTTGAAACGTCGCGGCCATACGGCGAGGTCTGCGTCACTTGGTTCGGCAGCGATGTGGGGGCCATCTGACCGCCTGTCATACCGTAAATGGCGTTGTTGATGAAGATGATGGTGATCTTCTCGCCACGCGTTGCGGCATGAACCGTCTCGGCCATGCCGATGGACGCCAAGTCGCCATCGCCCTGGTACGCGAACACGACGTTGTCGGGGTTCACGCGCTTCACGCCCGTGGCAACCGCGGGAGCGCGTCCGTGCGCAGCCTCGATCATGTCGCAGTTGAAGAAGTTGTACATCATGACCGAGCAGCCGACCGGCGAGATGCCGATGGTCTTGCCCTCGATGCCGAGCTCGTCGATGACCTCTGCGACGAGGCGGTTCACGATGCCGTGCGTGCAGCCGGGGCAATAATTCGTGACAACAGGCGCCAGCGAATGCGGACGCTCGAAGACGACTTTCTCTTCAGCTTGGGCCATGTTACTCACCCAACCCTTCGTTGATCTGGCGAATCTTCTCGAGCACTTCAGCGGGCGTGGGAATGACGCCGCCCACGCGCCCGTAGAACTCGACGGGGGCGTTTCCTTCGACGACCAGGCGCACGTCATCGACCATCTGGCCCATGTTCATTTCGACGGACAGGTAGGCCTTCGCCTTGCCGACCGTCTGCTTCAACGCGTCGACTGGGAACGGCCACAGCGTGATCGGGCGGAACAGGCCCGCCTTAATGCCCTGTTCGCGTGCAGCGCGCACGGCAGAGCGCGCGATGCGCGACGAAGCGCCGAACGCCACGACGACGATGTCGGCATCGTCGCAGTCGACCTGTTCGGACCTCTGCTCGGTGGCCTTGATGACGTCGTAGCGCTCGTAACGCTCCCTGTTCGACTTCTCGAGCAGTTCCGCATCGAGGTACAGCGAGTTCGTGATGTTCTTCGTGCGCTCGTTCTTGTGGCCGGTCGTCGCCCACGGCTTTTCGGGAAGGCTCGTGCGCGGCTCGGGCAGCGCGACAGGTTCCATCATCTGGCCGAGCATGCCATCGCCCAAGATCATGACGGGCGTGCGGTACTTGTCGGCGACATCGAACGCGCCGTACGTGAGGTCGGCCATCTCCTGCACCGTGGAGGGTGCGTAGACGACCATTTGGAAGTCGCCGTGGCCAAGGGCGCGCGTGGCTTGCCAGTAGTCGGACTGCGACGGCTGGATGGAGCCGAGGCCCGGGCCGCCGCGCTCGATGTTGATGATGAGGCACGGCAGATCGGAGCCGGCGATATAGGACACGCCCTCGCTCTTCAGCGAGATGCCGGGCGACGAAGACGACGTCATGACGCGAGCGCCTGCCGAAGCGGCGCCATACACCATGTTGATGGCCGCGATTTCTGATTCGGCCTGCAGGTACGTGCCGTTCTCTTTCGGCATGCGCTTGGCCATGTAGGCCGCAAGCTCGGTCTGGGGCGTGATGGGATAGCCGAAGAAGAAGCGGCATCCTGCGCGGATGGCGCTCTCGGCGATGGCCTCGTTGCCCTTCATCAGCACTTTCTCTGCCATGTCGATCACCTCCAGACCTTGATGGCAACATCGGGGCACATGACCGCGCATGTGGCGCAGCCGATGCACTGGCTTTGGTCGGTGCAGTGCGCCGGGTGGTACCCCTTGTCGGTAATGACGTCTTGGTTGAGTTCGATGATGCCCTTGGGGCACACCGTCGTGCAGAGGCCACAGCCTTTGCAGAAGAACTCGTCTACTTCGATTCTTGCCATAGTTCCCTCTCGTCTCGAAAACGAACCTTCACAGGATAACGCTCTAATGTGTCGAATTCGTCAACACATCGAAGAACGAACAGTATAGAAACAGAACGGATACCGAGAACACGTCTCTGATATCCGTTCCGTTTGCGTAGACCCTATTCTGGGACGGAGTCGGCCCCCTATCCCAACGAGGTTATTAGAGGATTTCCCACATGGCGTCGAGGCCGTTGGTGCCTATGCCCTTCAGATACTCGTCGGTCTCCATGACGGCAGATGTGTAACCCTTGTCGGCAATGCTGACCCTTACGAGATGGCGGGTGCCCGCGGAATCGAGCACGATACCGGCAACCTCGTCGCCACCCTTAACCGTCCTCTTCTCCTGCACCGTCAGGCCCTTCGTCAGGTCGTCGAAGGCGACATCGTTGTCGGTGTAGGCATACGACATGATGTCGACGTAGTCCTGCCCGAGCGCGCCCTTGCCCTCAGCGGCCTCGTAGTCCTTCATCTTAATTCCGCGCTCGCCGTTCTCGTAGGACATGCTTTTGACCTGAGTATTGTCTTTCGTACCCTCGTTCGTCCACCAATTCCAGCTGGGATCCCAGTGGAAGCACTGCTGGTTGAGCAGCGTCGTGAATTCGGGGCCTGTCAGCTCGCAAGCTGCGTAGAACGTGATGCCGCCATCTGTGGCGACGCACTCAGCTGGGAAATCGACTTTCTGAGCTGAAGACGATGCTGATGCGCTTGCTTCCGCTGAGCCGGAACCACTCGCGGACGAAGCCGCTGACGATGCCGCGCTACCCGACGACGAGCCGCCGCAGGCCGCAAGGCCAAGTGTCAGCGCGAACGCGCAGCACATAATTGCAATTGCCAGATACTTTTTCATGGTTCTCCCTTCCCTCGCTCTTCAAAATGAGTGGGCAGGACTGTCCTCTCCACTCATTTTCCTGTCGCTCACTTACGAGTTCTCCGCCATCCATCCGAGTAGGTAGTTGGCGCGATCGATGGTGTAGTCGTCATCCGGGGCGGCGGCAGCAAGGGCCTTGTTGCACCAGTCAGCCGCCACGTTGAAGTCCCGCTCGACGACGCCCCAATTGCTGCAATATGCGGTCGCAAGGCAGACCATGCCGCCTGCGGGACACTTTCCTTCGTCGATCTCTTTCTGATACAGTTCGATGGCCTTCTCGTAGCTCTGCTCGCATCCGTTCCCATATTCGTACTGGACGCCCAGGTTGATATACTTGCCGCCGTCAGCCCCCTTGCTGTAGTATTCGAAAGCCTTGTCATAGTCCTCCTCGACGATGGAGCCGTCGCCGTACACGTTGGAGCAGTACATGTTGCCGAGTCCGATCCAAGCGTCGGGATAGCCCTCGTCGGCAGCCGACTGGTAGCACTCGGCTGCCTTGTCGGGATTGGCGTCGAGGCCTTCGGCGCCCTCGCGATATAGAAGACCCAAACTGGTACGGGCTTTGTTGCGCGTGGTGTAATCCTCAGAAACAACAGCCTTCTCGTAGAGTTCGGCAGCTTTGGCGCCGCTCGCTTCCACACCCTCACCAGCTTTGTACAGGTTGCCCAGGCCGATGTTGCCAAGAAGCTCTCCCGCATCAATTGCCTGTTGGTAGAGTTCCTGCGCCTTGGCGAGATCCTTATCCACACCGGCACCAGTCCTGTAGAGATCGCCTAAACCGGAGCACCCCTTCGCGCAGCCGGCGTCGATGGCCTTCTGGTAATAGTCGGCTTCCTGCGCAAAGCGGTCAGGAGACGTTCCCGTCGAGGTGTACACGCCCATCCAGTAGTAACCCTCGGCGCTGCCCAGATCAACTGCCTTCTGGAAGGCGGCGTGCGCCTTCTCCTTGTCGTACCCGTTCGTGCCCGTGCCGAACCAGTAGCCGATGCCCTCGTCGAGCGCCACCTGCGCCTCCGCTGCCTTCGCCTCCGCTTCGGCGCGGGCCGCAGCTTCCGACGACGTCTCGCCCGACGCGCTGCCCGACGACCCGCCGCACGCGACGAGCCCCATCGCCAGCGCGAACGTGCAGCACATCAATACGATTGCCAGAGATTTCTTCATAGTTCACCTCCAATGCATAGAAGGGGACTGTCCCCTTCTATGCATTTCTTACGAGTTCCAAAGTGCGATGACGCCGTCGACACCGCCGTCGCCCTTTGCGACCAGGTACTCATCGGTTTCGAATTCCACATATGCTTCGTTCACGTCAGAAGCAATGACGCAAAGGATGGCTCGAGCGCCCGAAGCATCCGTCACGACGTTGTAGTAGTACGCGCCACCACCGACAACCCAGCTGTCCTCGACCGTGTAGCCCGGCGCTATCGCATCGCGCACGGTCTCGAGGTCCGCGGTGGTTTCCAGAGTGTAGGCGTGCGTAACAATCTTCACGTAGCCCTTGGCCAGGTCGCCCTTGCCCGTAGCAGACTGGTAACCGTCCTCCTTAACGGTTTTATCCTTTACGTCGCAAATATAGACTTTGTCCTCAGTGGCTTTGTTCTCGTAAGTCAAGCTGCTCCATTCGTAGCCCTGCTGTTGCAGGAGCGCCTGCAGCTCGGGACCCGTCAAATCCCGCACAGCGGCCAGGGTGATGCCGCCATCGGTATCGAGATATTCGGGCTGAACATCGACTGTCACAGCGGCAGAAGATGCGGAGGATGAGGAAGAGCTCACCTCCGACGAACCCGACGCAGTCGATGCTGAAGCAGATGAAGCAGAACCCGAAGCGCTCGAAGCAGCGCTACCCGACGACGACCCGCCGCAAGCAGCAAGTCCCAATGCGAATGCAAACGCGCAACACATGATGACGATTGCCAAAGACTTCTTCATTGCCCCACCTTTCTCGCGGATTTATAGAGCTATCCACAATACAAAGTAGTGCAACATCGACGAAAAGACAAGGTTCACATTTGTGAAGTCTTCGCATTTGTGCTGGTCATAACGTTATGGAATAAAAGATGGCGAGACGCGGACACAGCGTGTCAACTTCAAGGTTATGCTTCGCCGTTGACGCGCATAACCAAGCCCGCGCGAGTTGTGGTATCGGTTTTCTTGTTAATTCGGGAAACATAATTCTGAAGTTGCCGTCGCGAGATGCCCATATCGTCTGCAATTTGCTGGTTCTTCTTCTCGGTAAGCACGAGCGCGGCGAAAACCTCGTACTCACGATCGGTCAGGCCGCATTCACGTGCGAGCAGTTGCATGCGCTCTTCAGCAGAAAGTGCAGATTCCTCCTCCGTCAGCTCGGGACTTTCGGAGCTGCGTTCGTGAAACACGAGGAAGCCACCCTTCACCATTGCGAGCACCACCACAGCAAGCAGTATCAAAGAACCGGTCAGTACGGCCATCAGCGATAGCTCGCCCACAATGAGAATGAGGCTCTCAGCCAAAGTCACAAGCTCAGCTAAAACGCGCCATGCCGATGCAACGAATGCAGAATATGCTGAATGTGCAGCAGCAGACATGAACACGATGGCGCTCCAAGCAAGCATCGCGCCGAGCAGGAAGTAGAAAAGGATCGTCGTGAACGGCCCCGCTTCCAACATGGCCGTTTGCACCGAGACGACAATGGCGAACAGCGCAAAGACCACGATTGCCACAGATGCAGCCGAGCGTCCCCGCACATACGCAACTGCACCGATGACGATATATCCCGCCGCAAGGAACAGGCGATACCACTCGTAGAAGACAGAGGTTCCGGCATCCGACGCGCGAATGGCGGCCGCATAGAACAGGAGCAAAGCAAACAGGCAGATGACGGCTATAACCATGCAGGCGAAGGGCACAGCAGCCGGACCATTCGAGCTGACATCCTTGCCAGCTTGCGCGCTCGTCGCTTCAAGATGTTCCTTGCGAGCGAGCCACATGAGCAAACCGAAACATACGACGAAGCAGAAATTCAGCCACCCGCCGATAGAGAAACCTGTCTGCAAGGCAAATTGCAACGCAACCGCAAGTGCGCCACCGCACCCGATGATAAGGCCCAGCGCTCGAGTAGCATCGACCTCGCGACCGCGAAAAAGACCAGACTCATTGGCCCGTTGGAAGGTCGAGAGCGCAATGCGTTCATACACCATACCGCCTGATATCCCGATAATCAGGGCAACAACGAGTATCGCCGAAACGCGAAGAGCGGGCAGGCTCGAAACATGCAATACCAGGATGCAAACGGCGAACAATACGAGCAATGAGATATCCGCAATATCGGCGGCCTTCTGCGACAGGGGGTGCGATTTCTTCCGCTGTGCGAACGCAGCGTACATAAGGAAGCCCGCCGCCAGCACGCCTTCGCGCACATAGTACAGCGTTGTGGCGAAATCCTCGCCCTCCATTGCGAGGTCGCTCCACGTGCCTGTCCCCATCAGGAGAAACGTGTGCACCGCGAAAAGCAGCGATAGCAACAACAAGATTGACGCCTCCCCCTGATCATTATCGCAATGGCTTCTCGCTTGCTGTAGCCGTTACAGCCCCAAACGAGCTTGCCGTGGAAGATACTAGCAGAAACCGCGCGGCAAGGAGGAATGTATTCCCGGCATCTGTCCCCTGCGGCTATTCCCAGGGAGATTTCACGTAGGTGGCGATGCGGTAGGTTCCCTCGACCTTCTGGGCGTCGACACCCTGCGGGACAGTCGTGCAAACGACGGGCAGTCCCGCCAATCGCGAGAAGTCTTGCGCATATTCGATGCCGGCGGCAATGGTTTCAGGGGTAGTTGCGTCCTTGAGGTGCGAGTTGTTCACGATAGCAGTCGCCCTCAGGTGCGAAGCCGCCTCGATTTCGCGAAGGTTCTCAACCGCCTCGATCGGATCTTGCACGAGGTTACGGAAACGGTTGGCAACGCACAGCATGGCGTATTCGTCCGCAGAGACATCGCGCGCAAAGCGTCCGAGCGCCGTAGCGCCCACATCGTCGCCGCCGGCATCGATGATCACGTAGTCATCTTCGCCGACACCGCGGATCGTGGGAGAAACCTGCCCTGTCAGGCTCGGTACATCCAAGCTCGTTCCCGCCTCAGAGAACACGGGCGCAACAAGCCGTACTCCCCGCTCCTCAAGAAGCAGGCGCTGCTCGGTAGCGCGGAAATACGGATTGACGACATCGAGGTCGATGAGCGCGACCTTCTTCCCCTCGGCAACCAAATCGACGGCGAGGTTGACCGAGAAGTTGGTCTTCCCCGTACCGTAATGCCCCACGACCACCGTCACCGGGCGAATCGCTTGTTTGAGCCTTTCCGGAATACCCATCTAAACCAGGCCGTCGACATTCTTGGCTTCGTCGTTCTGCCGGATGGCGACGCGACGGATCTTGCCGTTCACAGTGCGCGGCAGCTCAGCAACGTAGTCGATGATGCGCGGATACTTATAGGGGGCGGTCTGCCTCTTCACCCACTTCTGCAACTCCTTCGTGAGCTCATCGCTTGCCGTGAAGCCATCGGC
>CAJOIP010000024.1:10334-37049 GCA_905234785.1 uncultured Eggerthellaceae bacterium | reverse complement strand
ATCCTGAGCCAGGATCGAACTCTCCGTTCGAAAATGCTCTTCAAAACAAAATGTGTGTTGCCCGAATCATTGTCTGGGTAAATGACGTGGTTCCGATCGAGATGATCGGAGCCCGAAATTCGATTCTTCGTCCGTTCCAGTATCCGGTTCTCAAGGTGCTAGCCCCGCCCTGTTTGAGCAGGTCAGCGGGAGATTTTCCTTCCGCTGATTTGTCGCTTCTGCGCGAAGCGGCAATTGAATATATTACGTGCCTGAAACGTTGAGGTCAAGGAATAATTTGTAAAGAATCGCTTCTTCACATTCCCGACAAATGCGGGAAAAAGAGTGGAAAACGACCCCCAAGCAATTGGGGGCCGTTTAGGAAACGCACAAGGTGTAGGTTGGCGAGACGGGCGATGCACCGGAGGGGGCTACTGCATCATTTTGCAGGAAGACTCTCGGCTCCATCGCTCTCAGTGCAAAATGATGCAGTAGCCCCCCTCCGGTGCATCGTTCCCCGGCTTGGGCTTTACACGAGCTTGGCGAACTTGCGCTTGCCTACCTGGATGGTGGCGCCTGCCAGCATGGCGGGGTCGACGTTGTAGGCCTTGGCGGGAACGGGCTCGCCGTTGACCTTCACGCCGCCGCCGTCGATGAGGCGACGAGCCTCGCCGGCGCTCTGCGCCAGGCCGGCGTCGGCCAGAAGCTTCGCCAGGTACACCTTGCCCTCGTCGTTGGGCGTGAGGTCGGCGGCGAACTCGGGGATGTCGTCGGGAATCTCGTGCTGCTTGAAGACGAGGTCGAACTGCTCCTCGGCCTGCTGGGCGGCCTCTTCTCCATGGTATGCGGCCACGATGTTGCCCGCGAGCTGGCGCTTCACCTTGTTGGGGTGCAGCTCGTCGGCGGCAAGGCCGGCTTCGATGGCGTCGATCTCGTCGACCGGCAGCGTGGAGGCCAGGCGGAAGTACTTCACCATGAGCTCGTCGGGAATGGACATGACCTTGCCGAACATGTCGGCCGGCTCGTCGGTGACGCCGATGTAGTTGCCGTAGCTCTTCGACATCTTCTGCACGCCGTCGATGCCCTCGAGCAGCGGAAGCGTCAGGCAGACCTGCGGTTCCATGCCCATCTTCTCCATGAGCTCGCGGCCGGCGAGCAGGTTGAACAGCTGGTCGGAGCCGCCGAGTTCGACGTCGGCCTTGATGCAGACCGAGTCGTACGCCTGCATGATGGGGTACAGGAACTCGTGCACGCTGATGGGCTGGTTGTTGGTGTAGCGGTTGTGGAAGTCGTCGCGTTCGAGGATGCGGGCGACCGTGAACTTGCTCGTGAGCGACAGCAGGTCCTCGAGCGTGAGCGGCAGCAGCCATTCGGAGTTGTAGCGCAGGGTGGTTTTCTCGGGGTCGAGCACCTTGAACGCCTGGTCGACGTAGGTCTGCGCGTTGTGCTTGATCTGCTCGCTCGTGAGCTGCGGGCGCGTGGAGTTGCGGCCGGACGGGTCGCCGATGAGCGCCGTGCCGTCACCGATGATGAGCGTGACCTGATGCCCCAGATCTTGGAATTGGCGCAGCTTGCGCAGCGGCACGGCGTGGCCGATGTGGATGTCGGGGGCCGTGGGGTCGACGCCGAGCTTGATGTTCAGCGGCTTGCCGCGCTTGAGCTTTTCGAGCAGGGCGCTTTCGGGAACGATGCGGTCGGCGCCGCTGGCGATGATGTGGAGCTGTTCTTCTGCAGGAAGCATGCTGTGCCTTTCTATACATATATATGTAAGGGGGGATTCTATCACAAGTGGTTGTTGCTCTTCCGTTAGGCCCCTCTTCAGGCCCCTCAGCTGCTCAGACAGTCCTCGCGCGCTTCGCTCGCTGCGGAACTCGCTTTGTGAGGAGCCTAACGGGGGTCTTCGCAGCACTTCCTTTGTTGGCTTCCTGCAGACAGGCGTGGGAAGCCGGGGGTGTGTCGTGCTTCGCGGTCTTTACGAGACGCCGCGGAAGAGGTGGCCGGTCGTGGTGTTGGGGCGCTTCTGCACCGCGCGGCGCTCTTGTTGCGCGAGGTCGAGTGCGCGGACAGCGCGGGCGACGGCCGATTCGGCTTCCTTCTTCGACATGAGCGTGGTGTCGACCATGACGGCGGAAATGCCGATGTCGAGCAAGTCGGGCAGCGTGGGGACGGCGTCGAGCTCGATGCCGTTGTACAGGTGGCTGCGGCCGAGCATGTCGGTGACGACCGGGAAGTCATAGCCCTTGCGGTCGCGCAGGACATGGGCGTGGCTGCGGCGCGGGCAGGTTTCGCACTGCTCGTTGCAAGGGCCCTGGCTCATGAGCAGGCAATGCTCGGTGATCATGAGCTCTTGCGCGCCGGCGACCGCAAGGCCCAGCGGCACGGGCGTTTCGCGTGCGAGGTCGGCGATTTGCCCGAGCGTCAGTTCGGGGGAAAGCCACACGCGGCTGACGCCGAGGTCGGCGAGCGCACGCAGCGTCGCGATGTTCGTGGCGGGCACGTGCGGGCCGACTTCCACGTGCGCGTCTGCTTCGAGCGCACGCAGCACGTCGCCCAGGTTGTCGGCGAAGACGGGCTTGCCTTCGCGCACGTAATCCCACAGGTCGAAGGGCATGAGGGTTTCGCGCGTTGCGCCCCGTTCGGCGTAGACCGGGTCGTGGTCGATGGTGGGAAGGACCGGAATGCACTGCTTGGGGTAGCCGGCCTGTTCGGGGTCTTCTTGGCGGATTCCCTCGAGCTGGGCTTGGCCGCGGCGGAAGTTGAGGAGGGGAACGTAGATGTGGGCGGCACCTCCGCGCTTGGAGGCGCGGGCACATGCGGGGTTCGTGGCCAGACCGCACTCCTCTTTAATAAGAGCAGGGGATGCTTCGCCTTCATTCGTCACAGCTTCAGAGAGCTCGGAGACCCCCTCTCGGCTCGGCGAGCGGTCGGCGTTTGTGTTGCAAGGCCACGAAGCCAGCATGTTGCTTTGAAGGTCAGAGAGGGCGTTCGCGCGGAGGTGGTGGAGGGCGGAGAAGGCGATGCCGACGTTTTCGTCGAGGTCGACTTCGAGGGTTTCCAGGGTGAAGGGGGTGTTGCCGAGGCGGTCGACGTGGTCGCGAACGTCTTGCTCGGAGACGGCGCGCGTGCGGGCGGGCTCGATGATGTCGCCGGTGGCTTCGCCTATTACAGTAGTGTCGCTTCGCTCTTTTTTATATCCGCCTTCGGCGGCGGGCGCGATGAATCGCGCCCCTACGGAACCGTCCTGGACATCATTCTGATCGGGCGGGCACGCGGGGTGCGCCCCTGCACGTTCAAATTGCATGTGGGCGGGTTGGCCGATGCGGAGGGTTACTTTGCCGTTTACGGGAATGCGGGGGGTGAATGGGTCGTCCTGGAAGGCGAGTTCGGCGTTGCGAACGCGGAAGACGCGGTCGCCCTTTCCCACGCGCTGGTCGATGGGGATGCGGACCGTGCCGTCCTTCGCAGGAGCGGCGGTTCCCACCGTTGCCGCGAAATGGCCGCGGTTGGTCCAGAATTCCAGCACGTCGTCGGCATGCAGATCGATTTCGGGCGTGATGAACGCCTCGCCTTCGCTTGCCCGCGTCACGCGGCCGGCGAACACGCCGCGGTTGTTGGGGCGGCCGTAGCTCATGATGTTGTTGCCGCGCTGGCCTTCCAAGTACGCGGTCGTGAACCCGCGGGAAAACGCTTCCGCCAGACGGGCGCGTTGCGCTTCGGTCGCCTTTCCTGGCTGGGCGGGCAAAGCCCGAGATCCCTCGCTTCGCTCGGGATGACAAAGGGGTGTATCGGGTTGGCGGCGGGACGTTTCGGGTTGGCGGAGGGACGTTTCGGGTTGGCGGAGGGACGCCTCGGGGTGACAAAGGGACGTGTCGGGATGGCGGAGGGGCGTTTCGGGTTGGCAAGAGAGGGCGTCGATGGCGATGGTGTCGAGGACTTCGCGGTATACCGACACGACGGCGTGCACGTAGTCGGGGGACTTCATGCGGCCCTCGACTTTCAGGGAGGCAACGCCGACGGCGGCCAGGTCGGGCAGGATATCGATCGTGCACAGGTCGCGCGGGGAAAGCAGGTGCTCGCCTTCCGCCGGCAAAGCGTCCTCGCGGTCGGCGCGGTGCAGCTCGTAGGGCAGGCGGCACGCCTGGGCGCACAGGCCCCGGTTGGCGGAACGACCGCCGATCATCGACGACATGAGGCACTGGCCCGAGTAGCACACGCACAGGGCCCCGTGCGCGAAGCATTCCACCTCCATGCCGAGGTCGGCGGCAAGGGCGGACAGTTCGGCGATTTCGGCCAGCGACAGCTCGCGCGCCAACGTGACGCGGCGAGCGCCCAGCTGCGCCGCGGCGACGATTCCCGCAGCGTTATGGGTGTTCATCTGCGTGGAAATGTGCACGGGCACCTGCGGGCACGAGCACTGCAGCTCGCGCGCCAGGCCGATGTCCTGCACGATGAACGCGTCGGCACCGGCTTCCCATGCGCGGGCCGCCACGGCAAGCGCGCGGTCGAGTTCGCTGGGGAGGATTTCCACGTTCATGGTGACGTAGATCGACACGCCGCGCAGATGCGCGTACTCGCACGCCTCTTCCAGCGTTTCCAGCGTGAAGTTGTCGGCGTTGCGGCGCGCGTTGAACTCGTCGAGGCCCAGGTACACCGCGTCCGCCCCGGCTGCGACCGCGGCATGAAGGCAGGTCATGTTGCCCGCCGGGGCGAGGAGCTCGGGTAACAGGGGCGTATCAGGTAATCTCGTCATAGGTAATCCGTCCTTTTGCTTTGCAGTATAATAAATCGAATTCTTGGCTCGAGTGGGACCGACGGAGCGCAATCATGAAAGTACGACGCAAAACACGCCAAAGCCGCAGCCATGCCGTGGCGTGGGCGCTGATCATAGCCGTTGCGGCGGTGGCGTTCCTCACGTTCCGCGCGGTTTCCAGCGTGTACGCGGTCATGAACGAATGGACCGAAGACCTGCCGGAGATAAACAGCGAGTCGTTCAACTTCGCCGAGGACTCGTACATGTACGCGGCCGACGGCACGACGCTGCTCGCGAAATTCCAGCTGGAAAAGCGTGACCCGGTCGAACTTTCCCAGGTCAGCCCATATGCCGTTAAGGGCACGGTCGACGTCGAGGACGTGCGCTTCTACGAGCATAACGGCGTGGACATCCCCGGCATCATACGCGCGTTGGTGAACAACCTGCGCGGCGGGCCCTTGGAAGGCGCTTCCACCATCACCCAGCAGCTCGTGCGCAACACGGCTCTTTCGGAAGAGGCGTTCGACATTTCGCTGAAGCGCAAGGTGCGCGAGGCGGAACTGGCACTCGACCTGGAGAAACGCTATTCCAAAGAAGAGATTCTGAACATGTACCTGAACACCATCAACTACGGTGACGGGTGCTACGGCATTCAGGCGGCGGCCGTGAACTACTTCCAGGTGAACGCAGCCGACCTAACGCTTGCGCAGGCGGCCACGCTGGTGGGCATTCCGCAGTCGCCGACGGCGTTCAACCCGAAGGTGAACCCCGAGAATTGCATCGACCGCCGCAACCAGGTGCTCGAGCGCATGCTGGCGGCCGGCGACATCACGCAGGCCGAGCATGACGCCGCGGTAGCCGAGGAGCTGGCGCTGAACCCCGCGCCCGACGAGCCGTCGCAGGGCATTTACGCGTACCCGTACTTCACGAGCTTCGTGCGCGACTCGCTGATGGCCGAGGACAACAAGTTCAACTGCTCGTACGCCGACCTGTTTGAGGGCGGCCTGAAGATTTACACCACGCTCGACGTGGACATGCAGAACAAGGCCGAGGAAGCGTGCCGCGACCAGTACGACACCATGGACGAGGGCATGGACGCCGCGCTGGTGGCCGTCGACCCGCGCGACGGGCACGTGAAGGCGCTCGTCGGCGGCAACGACTTCTATGCCGACCAGTGGAACATCGCCGTGCAGGGCGGGCGCCCCTCGGGTTCGACGTTCAAGGTGTTCACGCTGACCGCGGCAATCGAGCAGGGCATCAGCCCGAAGACGGCGATTGACTGCTCGAACCCGGTTACGCTGTCGACGGGGCAGACGATCAACAACTTCGGCATGGCCGACTACGGCAAGCGCTCGCTGGCTGATGCGACCGCGATTTCTTCCAACACCGGTTACTACCGCCTGGCCGACCGCCTGGGCGCCAATGCTGTGATCGAGATGGCGCACCGCATGGGCATTAAATCCGAGCTTTCGCCCTACCCCATCATCACGCTTGGCACCGAGAACGTGACGCCGCTGGAAATGGCCGAGGCGTACAGCACGCTGGCGACCGGGGGCATTCACCGCGATTACGTCATCATCACGCGCATCGAGAACAAGAACGGCGATGTTCTGTACGAGGCGACCGACACGGCCAACCGCGTGCTCGACGAGAAGGTGGCCGGCGCCGTGACCGAGGTGCTGCGCGGCGTGTTCGAGAAATCGTATGCGACGGCGTACGGATCGGGCCCTTGGAACGGGCAGCCCGTGGCGGGCAAGACCGGCACCGGCGTCGACTTCCGCGACCACTGGCTGGTCGGGTATTGCCCGCAGCTGTGCTGCGCGGCGTGGCTCGGCAACCGCGACTACTCGTCGACGAGCGAGTACCTGACCGCCAACAGCCTGTGGCATGAGTTCATGTCGATGGCGCTCGAGGATTCCGAGATCATCGACTTCCCCGAGGTGGACGAACCCGAGTACAACGACGACGAGGAAGAGATGGACGACGGCGAAGAAGAGGGCGTAAGCGCCGATGAGGTCGCCGCCGAAATCGCCGGATTCTCGCCCGGTTCGCTGACAGAGGGCGACGTCGAGGGCATGTACACCGATTACGAGATGCACATTTCGTACCAGTTCTCGTCGGAGTATCCCGATGGGACCGTCATCTCGATGTCGTTCGACCGCGACAGCGGCGTTGTGAACGTGGTGGTTTCGCAGGGCGAGGACCCTGCCAAGAAGGCCGAAGAGGGCGGCGGTGGCGAAAGCGGCGAAGGCGAGTCGTAGCGCCCTGTATCAGTTTCACCATACGTGGGCTTACGCTTTGATGCGCGGGAGGGGAGCTACTGCATCGTTTTGCAAAACGATGCAGTAGCTCCCCTCCCGCGCATCATTTCTTGTTAAGACTTGCTGGCGGCGGTTTCGTCGGCTTCGGACATGAGGTCGACGCCTTCGTCGTACAGCTTCTGGATGTCATCGATGCGGGAATCGTAGGTGGACATGTCGAACGAGGCGCCGTTCATCTCGGTGTACAGCGCGATGTACTCGTCGAGGGCCTCGCGCAGCTTGTCCGCCCCGTCGACGTACTTTTCCTGAATGTCCGCAAGCTCGTCCGGAGCCTCGAGGTCGCCCAGCTTGTCGAGCGCCTGGTAGGCGTTGTCGGCCTGCGTGCGCATGTTCACGATGTCGTTGCGCGACACGGCGTCGACGAACGAGTCGAGACCGTCGCCGAGCTCTTCCATGATCTCGTTGACCTGCGACATGTAGACTCGGTTCGCCTGCTGTTCCGCTGTAGCCGTATTGGCGGCAGCGTTGGTGCAGCCAGCTAGCACGCCGCCCGCGAGCGCCACCGCGCATACCGCCGTTGCGAGTTTTTTCACGATGCTCATATCTTTCATGCTCCTTTGGAAGAGAAGTGCGTAGGGCTTATTGTAGCGAAGTGTCATTCTGAGCCGAAGACGAGGAATCTCCCACTTGGACGATTGTCGGTTCTTCGCTTGCGCTTGGAATGACAGAACGGGACTTCTTTCTTTATGCCGCGGCTGCAGAAGCAGAGCTACCTTCAGACTGCTGCTGTTGCTGTTGTTGCTGCTTGGCGGCTTCCTCGGCCGCCTTCTTGGCAGCCTCTTCGGCCTTCTTCTTTTCCTCTTCTTCCTTCTTCTTCTTCTCTTCTTCTTCCTTCTTCTTGCGCTCTTCCTCGGCCTTCTTGGCCTGGTACGTCTCTTCGCTCATGATCTGGTGCTCCGAGTCGTCGTACGGCGTGTACGACGGGTTGGAATACTCGGGGAAGTCCTCGACGGGAATGCCCTCGGCCTCCATGATGTCGGTTGCGTACCATTTGAACACGTCGCCGCACGAGCCGGCGGGCACCGACGTTTCGTTGGTGGGGTCGCCCACCCAAATGGCGGCCGCGATGTGCGGCGTGTACCCGACGAAGCTGATGTCCTTGTAGTCCTCGGATGTGCCCGTCTTGCCGGCGACCTGCTGGCCGTTCCACATGGCCGCGTCGGTGCCGGTGCCGCCGTTGACGACGCCCATCATGACGCGCTGGACTGCGTAGGCTTCCTCGTTGGAAAGCACGCGCGTGGCATGGGCTTCGCGGTCGGTGTCGTCGACGATGACGTTTCCGTTATGGTCCTCGATCGTGGTGATGGCGCACAGGTCGTGGCGCACGCCGCCGTTGGCGATGGTGGCGACCGCATTGGCCAGCTCGAGCGGCGTGACGTTCTGCACGCCCAGCGTGAGCGTGGAACCCGCGACGTCTTCCTCGAGGTCGATGGTAACGCCCAGATCGTGCGCGGTTTGGGCGGTCTGCTTCACGCCGATCGACGAGATGAGGCGCACGAAGCCGGTGTTCGACGAGATGGCAAACGCGCCGGCGATGCTGCGGTCGCCGTAGCTGGCGTTGTCGTAGTTTTCCAACGTGTAGCCGTCGACCGTGGCCGGTGAGCTGCAGTCGACGTAGGTCGTGTTGGGATTGATGCCCTGTCGAACGGCCGTGACCAGTGTGAACGTCTTGAACACCGAACCGCACGGGCGGCCGCCGCCGCCTTGGCCGGTTGCGATGTTCACCTGGCTGGCGTTGTAATCGGAGCCGCCGACGATGGCCTTCACGTAGCCGGTTTCCGGTTCGACCACGGCCATGGCCACTTCCATGCTGTCGCTGTACATGGCATCGCGCTTGGCCTGGCATGCGGCCTCGGCGGCTTGCTGGGCCGTGACATCGAGCGTGGTGTACACGCGCAGGCCGCCGCGCAGGATGTCGGCTTCGGACAGATCGTAGTTGTTGTACAGCAGCGAACGCACGTAGCTGGTGAAGTACGGGTAGGCGACGATGCCGTCTTCGCGCGTTTCCTGCGGATTGAGCTCGATGGGCGTGGCGACGGCCTCGTCGTGTTCTTCCTGGGTGATGTAGTGCTCGTTGAGCATGCGGTCGAGCACGATGTTGCGACGGTTGAGCGCGTTTTCGGGGTACAGGAGCGGGTCGTTGTACGTGGGCGACTGCGGGATGCCCGCGAGCAGCGCAGCCTCGGCGAGCGTGAGGTCGGCAGCCGATTTCGAGAAGTAGCGACGGGCGGCGGCTTCGATGCCGTGGGCGCCGGCGCCGTAGTTGATGGTGTTCAAGTACATGTTGAGGATCTCGTCCTTCGAGTACTCCTTTTCAAGCTGCGTGGCGATGAACATTTCGCGGGCTTTGCGCTTGAGCGTGATGTCGTCCATTTCGGTGGAAAGGATGGTGTTGCGCACGAACTGCTGCGTGATGGTGGATGCGCCTTCGATGCGGCCGCCGGTGAGGTTGTTGATGAGCGCGCGCATGACGCCGTAGTAGTCGACGCCGCCGTGCTCGTAGAAACGGGCGTCTTCGACCGAGATCGTCGCCTCGATGAGCTGCGGGCTGATTTGCTCGAGCGTGACCGGTTCGCGGTATTCGAACTGGAAGCGCGCCAGCACCGTGGTGCGGTCGGCGGCGTACACGTAGGTGGGAAGCGACGTGTTGAACGCTTCCGGATCGGTGTAGTCGGGCAGGTCGTCGAGCCAGGAGCTGACGGTGGCGTATGCAGCGATGCCGCCAGCGCCGATGAGAATGGCGAAGATTGCCAGAACGCTGAGAACGACCGCCATGGGGCGGCGTTTTTTGACTCCGGGTCTGCGTTTTACGGATCGAGAGCTCATGTATCCCCCTTGTCTATGAGCGGTATTCTAGCATTTGGGTGTTGGGGGCATGATTTCGCCAGAGAGCCTACAGAAACGACCGACAAGACCGACATGGGGTCGTTACGCGATAGAGGACGATGCGCGGGAGGGGAGCAAGCGCATCATTTTGCGGTGAGCGCAGGGATGCGCAAGAGCCTTTCTGCAAAATGATGCGCTTGCTCCCCTCCCGCGCATCATCATCAGCGCCAGCGGGTGAGGCGGTGCTCGATGAGGTCGAAGATGGCGTAGAGGACCACGCCGAGCAGCGCCATGGCGATGATGCCGGCGAACATGCGGGGGTAGTTCACCATGCTCCACGACTGCATGATGTAGTAGCCCAGGCCGGTGGAGCCGGCCATGGCCTCGGCGATGAACAGCACGGCGATGGCGGTTCCCACGCCGATGCGCAGCGATGTGAAGACGGCGGGCATGGTGGCGGGAACGGCCACGTGGCGGTACTCGTCGAAGCGGGTTCCGCCAAGCGAACGGATGGCTTCCACCGCGCTTTCGGGAACGGCGCGCACGGCATCGCGAACCGCCACGAGCACCTGGAAGAACACCGTCAGCGAGATGAGCACGATCTTGGGCGCGTCGGCCAGGCCGAACAGCACAAGCAAAATCGGCAGGAGCACCACTTTGGGAATGGGGTACAGCAGGTACAGCACGGGCGCGAACAACGCGTCGAGCGTGCGCGACCGCGCGCAGACGTGCGCGATGGGAACGGCGAGCACCGTGCCGATGACGAGCGACACGACCACGCGCCAGGCGCTTGTCAGGAAGTAGGGCACGAGCTGGTCGGCATTGGCGAGCAGCACTTCCACCGCAGCTGCGGGCGTGGGCAGGGCCGGCGAGTTCACGAGGACCGCTGTAATCCACCAGCCGGCGACGATGAACACGATGGCGAAGACGTAGCCGCCGATTTTGCGCAGGAGCGGAGATTTCACCGGGCGCCCCCTTCCCCATCGGCGAGCTGGGCGGAACCGCTTGCCAGAGCGTGACGCACTTCCTGGCATTTCTCGGCAAATGCGGGGGAGTCGCGCCAATCGGGTTCGCCCATGCCGGGGTTTGGAATATCGGCGACGACCGTGCCGGGCCGCGCGCTGAACACGACGATGCGTTGTCCCAGGTAAACGGCTTCTTCGATGGAATGCGTGACGAGCATCTGCGTATGGCGGCGCTGGCGCCACAGATCGAGCAGCGCATCTTGCAACGACTCGCGCAGCAGGGCGTCGATGGCGGACAGCGGCTCGTCCATGAGCAGCAGGTCGGCGCGCATGGCGAGCGCGCGGGCCAGGGCGAGACGCTGGCGCATGCCGCCCGAGAGCTCTTTGGGGTACGCGCGCTCGAAGCCGGCGAGGCCCACCTGCTGCAGCGCCGACTGGGCTCGTTCGCGGGCCTCGGCTTTGGGGACCTTGCGGATGTCAAGGCCGAGGGCGGCGTTCTGCAGGACTGTCTTCCAGGGGAAGAGGCCCAGGTCCTGCGGGATGAAGGCGGTTTCCTGGCGTGGCTTTTCCACCGGCGCGCCGTTCACGAGCACCGTTCCCTCGGAGGGCGTGAGCAGGCCGCAAGACATGCGCAACGTGGTGGACTTACCGCAGCCGCTCGGGCCGATGAGGGCTATGGCTTGACCGGGTTCGACCGTGAACGTGACGTCGCGACAGGCGGTGAGCAGCTCAGCCCCGTCGTCGAACTCGACGCTGACATGCGCGAAGTCGATATGTGCGCCCTGGGTTTCCATGCGTGGCGCTATTTAATGTGGCCGAGAAAGTCTTTCGTGCGGTCGTGCTTGGGATGGTCGAAAACTTCGGAAGGCGAGCCCTCTTCCACGATGACGCCGCCTTCCATGAAGATGACGCGGTCGGCGACCTCGCGCGCGAAGCCCATCTCGTGGGTGACGACGACCATGGTCATGCCGGCTTCGGCCAGGCTGCGCATGACGTCGAGCACGCCGCGGACGAGCTCGGGGTCGAGCGCCGAGGTGGCCTCGTCGAAGAGCATGACGTGAGGATCCATGGCCAGGGCGCGGGCGATGGCGACGCGCTGTTGCTGGCCGCCGGAAAGCTGGTCGGGCAGGAAGTCGGCGCGGTCGGCCAGACCCACGCGCGCAAGCTGTTCCATGGCGATGCGCTCGGCTTCTTCGTTCGTGCGCTTCAGCACCTTACGCTGTGCGAGCATGACGTTTTTCTTGGCGCTGAGGTGCGGGAACAGGTTGAACTGCTGGAACACCATGCCCACGTGCTCGCGCAGCTTGTCGACGTTGGTGTTGGAGCCGGTGATTTCCTCGCCCTCGATGTAAATGTGGCCGCCAGTAGGCTTTTCCAGCAAGTTGATGCAGCGCAGCATCGTGGACTTTCCCGAACCCGAAGGGCCGAGCACCACGACGACCTCGCCGCGCTTCACGTCGATGTTCACGTCGCGCAGCACCTCGGTGTCGCCAAACGACTTCGACAGGTGCTGGATGCTGACCATGATGTCGGATTTTTCGGGCTCGCCCACGCTGGTTCCTTTCCAATGCGCTTGCAACCTGCTTATTATAATGCGTTGTACGAGAGTAGACGAGGCGCGCAGCCCAATGGGGCATCCCCTTTTGGACTTGGAAGGCGGCTTATGCATGATACGCATTGCCATTTGGGGTTCATGACGAACGGCGAAGAGGTGGCTGCCGATGCGTTGGCGGCTGGGACGATGCTGTTCGCGAACACCGTGACGCCTGACGAGTGGCGCGAGATGCGCGCGCGGTTCGGGGCGTTTGAGAACGTGGTTGTCGGGTTTGGCATGCATCCATGGTGGGTTGGCGAGCAATGGGCGCTTGCGGAGGAGCTGGAACGCGAGGCGCCTGATGTGATCGGCGAAGTGGGGCTCGACTTTGGCCGGCGCCATGCGGGAACGGCCGAGTTGCAGTTGTCGGTTTTCGAGACGATTGCGCGTTGGGCGGGCGAGGCGGGCGGCAAGCTGCTATCGCTTCATTCAGTGCATGCGGCGGCGGAGACGCTCGAGGCGCTTGAACGCACAGGCGCACTGGAATCGTGCAGGTGCGTGTTTCATTGGTTCACGGGGCCGAGCGATTTGCTGAAACGCGCTGTTTTGGCTGGATGCTACTTCTCGGTTGGGCCGCGCATGGTAGCTACCGGCAAGGGGCGCGAATACGTGAAGGCGATTCCCGTGGGGCAATTGCTGTTGGAAACCGACGCGCCACCTGAACAGGGGCAACGGTATTCGTATGCCGAGCTGCGCGCAGAATTGGAAACTGCGGCCGATGCGATTGCCTCGATCAAGGGAGCTGACGCGCTTGAGATTGTCGAGCAGACTTCACGGAAGCTGTTGGGAAACGATGCGCGGGAGGGGAGCTAGTGCATAACGATGCGCGGGAGGGGAGCTAGTGCATAACGATGCGCAGGAGGGGAGCTAGTGCATCATTTTGCAAAATGATGCACTAGCTCCCCTCCCGCGCATCATCGTTTATTCGTAACCGTTGGGGTTGTGGGACTGCCAGTTCCAGGAATCGGCGCACATTTGGGCGATGTCGTATTGGGCTTGCCAGCCGAGGATTTCCCTTGCGCGGGTGGCGTCTGCCCACGATGCGGGCAGGTCGCCGGGGCGGCGCGGGTCGATGACGTAGGGGATGTCGTGCCCGCACGCTTCCGAGAACGCACGGATAATCTGGAGCACCGACGTGCCCTTTCCCGTGCCCAGGTTGAAGATTTCCACGCCCGTGCGGCCGAGCATCCACTTCAGGGCGGCGACGTGGCCGTCGGCGAGGTCCATGACGTGAATGTAGTCGCGCTCGCCCGTTCCATCGGCTGTCGGGTAATCGTCGCCGAACACGTGCACGCACTCGCGGCGGCCGACCGCCACCTGTGCCACGTACGGCAGCAGGTTGTTGGGGATGCCTTTCGGATCCTCGCCCATCAGCCCCGACGGGTGCGCGCCGATCGGGTTGAAATAGCGCAGCAGCATGACGTTCCACTCGGGGTCAGCCGTGTGCAGGTCGGTGAGGATCTCCTCGATCATCCACTTCGTCCAGCCGTACGGGTTCGACGCGGGAAGCTTCTGCATGGTCTCGACGTAGGGCACCGGGTTTTCGCCGTACACCGTGGCCGAGCTGGAGAAGACGATGGTCTTGCAGCCGTGCGCGCGCATGATGTCGCACAGGACCAGCGTGCCGTTGATGTTGTTCTCGTAGTACTCGAGCGGCTTCTCGACCGACTCGCCCACCGCTTTCAGGCCGGCGAAATGGATGACCGCCTGAATGCCGGGCTCGGCTTCGAACAGCGCGTCGAACCCCGCGCGGTCGCGGATGTCGACTTCGTAGAAGCGCGGGCGCGTGCCAGTGATCTGTTGGATACGGTTGAGCGGCTCGGGCTTCGAGTTGCTGAGGTTGTCGGCGACGACCACATCGTAGCCTTGCTCGATGAGGCGCACGCACGTGTGCGAGCCGATGAAACCGGTGCCGCCGGTTACGAGTATTGTCTGGGACATGTGTTGCTCCGTTCCGCAGTCTTTTAAATGCGGGGAATCGGGGTAAGCCAGGGTCTTAGCCCTCGGCCTCCTCGCCGCCTCCGCCTTCGCCGCCTTCGCCGCCAGCTTCAACTACGGCTTCTTCAACAGCGGGAGCGGGGGTTTCTTCGTAGTACACCTCTTCTTCGTAGTAGTACTCCTCGTCGTTGCCAATCGTGGAAGGAGCACCATACGAGCCGCCGGCGTTCGCCACGTCGGAACTGATGCTCGACTGGGTGAGCGGCTGACTGACGTCGCCGCCCTCCATGAAGATGCGCATGAGCTCGGCGGTGCCAGCCGTGTCGGCGACGACATACGACACCTCGCCGATGTAAGCCGGCGTGGAAGGCAGCGTGGTGGACGTGACCACCAGGTCGTGGTTGTTCTCAACGTGGCGCATTTGCTGGGCAAGCGAGAGGATCCAGTCGAACGTGATGCCGGAGTCGGTCGTGACGAAACCCGTCGATGCCTGGATGAGGCCCGCGAGATCGTTGGCAGGCGCGTTCATGACGCGCTCGATGATGCCCATGATGACCTTGCGCTGGTTCTTCTGGCGCGTGTAGTCGCCGTCGGCGTAGTCGCGATCGCGCGCGAGGGTGAGCGCGTGCTCGCCGTCGAGATGCTGTTGACCAGCCTCGACGATGACGTTGCCGGCCTTCGGGTTGTCGACCGTTTCATCGACGTACACGTCGATGCCGCCGATGGCGTTCACGAGGTCGACGAGGCCTCCGAAGTTCACGAACGCATAGTGGTCGATTTCGACGCCGGTCAGCTCTTTCACTGCGGCGATTGTCGCAGGTGCGCCGCCGTAGTAGTAGGCGGCGTTAATCTTGGCGGTTCCCACGCCCGGCAGGTTCACCATCGTGTCGCGAGGAATCGAGACCATCGACGCCTGCTTGTTCATCGGGTCGACGCGCACCAGGATGATGGTATCGGTGCGTGCGCCTCCGACATCCCATGCGGAGTCGTTCTCGTCGCGTTCGTCGGAGCCGAGCAGCAGCACGGTGAACGGCTCGGTGAAGCTCGTCATGCCGGTAAGTTCCGCGTCGATGGCCTCGAGGACCTCTTCGTCCATGTTGTGCAGGTCGGCGTTGACCTCGGCTTTGCGCATTTGCGTGAAAGCGTAGGCGCCGCCGGCCACCGCCGCGGCGATGACCGCGATGATGACGACTGCGATGGCGATCTTCTTGCCGCGCGACATGCCGGGTTTCTGCGCGGCCGCATAGCTGGCCGTGCCGCGGGCGTACTGGGTGTAGGGGTTGTACGCGCCCTGCGGTTGTACCTGATGCTGGGCACCATGATGCTGGCGCGACGACGAGGCGTTCGCCGGGACGAAGCCGCCCGCCGGCGACGCGTTCATGGGCAGTTGATCTGGTTGGGCGTAGGGCTGCTGGGCCGGCTGGTGCATGGTTTGCTCCGCAGGCTGCAGCGTGCGCTCGTAATTGCGGATGTACTCTTCGTATCCGTCGGGGCGCTTTTCGCGGTTGCTCCCATATCGTTGATCGTTATCCGCCATGAAGTTTCCCCTTCGCGAGCTGGCTGAATAATCGCTTGCATTCACATGCGGAGAACAATTCTAGCATCGGGTCTGAAACGACACATAAATGCGAAAGGGAATCCGCAAAATGGCGAAATAGACTTGAGGCTGTGAACTTTTCGTCGATTTGCACAAATGGGCTTTGAATGTTAATGACCAGTAACATCGTTTTCCAAAACCGCGCATAAGCTAGCAATCACGGTATTCGTTAACTTCTTATTGTTATTGCATATGCGACAGTTTGGGAAACTCGAACATGACCTCGGTACGAATGTCAGGCAATTCCGGCGCCGGCAAAACCTTACGCAGCAAATGCTGGGAGACATGATGGGCGTCACCCGCCAGTTCGTTTCGAACGTCGAGCGCGGCAGGTCAAGCGTGCAGCTCTGCATCCTGCAGGATTTCGCCAACGCGCTGGGAGCCGATCCCATGATCTTGCTATTCGCCCAATTTCCCGACGATTCGCGACGGCAAATGAGACACGAGGACACCCCGCCGGCGCGATGACGCGAGGGCGCCCCTTCCGTTGCATCGCGCGACGTAACGGAAGGCGCGCCCCCGTGTTACCGTATCGGCAGGGGCCTTCGCGCCGCTTACTGCATGAGGACGGTGGCTGCGGCTTCGAGCTCGGCGAGGAGCTGCTCGGCTTCGGCGCGGGTCGGGCGCTTGGCGAACAGGTAGGCCTTCACCTTGGGCTCGGTGCCGCTGGGGCGGATGATGACCTTGTTGCCGCCCTCCAAATCGAACTCGACCACGTTGGCGGGCGGCAGGCCGTCCACGCCGGGCGCGTAATCGCGCACGCCTTCCACCTTGCAGCCGGCGATGTCGGCGGGCGGCTGGGTGCGCAGGCCCTCCATCAGCGATTTCATCTTCTCGCCGCCCTCGACGCCGGCGAATGTGAACGACAGCGTCTTGTTCAGGAAGTAGCCGTGCTTCTCGTAGAGCTCGCGCAGGGCGTCGGCCAGGTTCATGCCCTGGGCGCGGTAGTACTGCGCCATCTGGCAGATGAGCATGCTGGCGTCGATGGCGTCTTTGTCGCGCACGTGCGTGCCGTTCAGGTAGCCGTAGCTTTCCTCGAAGCCGAACAGGTAGCGGTCGGCGCGGCCCTCGGCCTCGAGCTCGGCGATGACCCCGCCGATGTACTTGAAGCCGGTGAGCACGCGGCGCACCTCGAAGCCGTACTCGGCGGCGATGGCGTCGACCATGACCGACGACACGATGGTGGTGACGGCCACCTTCTCGCGCATTTCCTCGGGGCTGACGGCCTCGGCGGTGAGGCGCGCGCAGTAGTCGAGCAGCAGCACGCCCATTTCGTTGCCGCTGATGAGCAGGTAGTCGTCGCCGTCCTTCACGGCGGTGCCCACGCGGTCGGCGTCGGGGTCGGTCGCCAGCAGCAGGTCGGGATGCACCTGCTCGCACAGGTCGATGCCCTTCTGCAGCGCTTCGCGGATTTCGGGGTTCGGGTACGGACATGTGGGGAAGTTTCCGTCGGGTTCCGCCTGCTCGGGCACGACCGTGATGTCGGTGATGCCCACGCGCTCGAGGATGCGGCTGACGCACTCGAGCCCCGTGCCGTTCAGCGGCGTGTACACGAGCTTCAGCGGCTCGGCGAGGGCAGCGTCGCCGGGAACGGCCACCGAACAGGCTTCCACGGCGTCGATGTAGCGGTCGATGACCTCGTCGGGAACCCACGCGATGCGGCCATCGGCCAGCGCCTCGTCGAAGTCGCAGCGCTTGACCCCGGTGAACGTGTCGGTTTTGGCAATGGAGGCGCTGATGGCGTCGGCGACCTCGGTGGCGATCTGGCAGCCCGTCTGGTCGTAGGCCTTGTAGCCGTTGTACGCTGCGGGGTTGTGGCTGGCGGTCATGTTCACGCCGCCCGAGCAGCCGAGGTCGCGCACGCCCCAGCTGACGACCGGCGTGGGGACGATGCGGTCGAAGACGTAGGCCTTCACGCCGTTGGCGGCGAAGATCTCGGCGGTGCGGCGGACGAATTCCTCGCCCTTGTTGCGGCTGTCGCGGCCGATGACGACGCTGGGCTGGTCGAAGTTGGCGTTCAAGTAGTCCGCGAAGCCCTGCGTGGCGCGTCCGACCGTGTGCACGTTCATGCGGCTCGTGCCCGCGCCGATGATGCCGCGCAGGCCGGCGGTGCCGAATTCGAGGTCCTGATGGAAGGCCTCGAGCGCCGCCTTCTCGTCGGATTTCATGGCGACGAGCTCTTCTTGCAGGTCGGCTTCGGTCGCGTTTTCGAGCCAAAGGGCGAGCAGTTCGGTTTCGCGGGTCATGACGGGTCCTTTCACCTGAATTACGCTGTTGGAACCAGTTTAGCGCAGGAACGCGAGCTCGGAAGGCTCGTTGACGATGAGCTGCGCGCCAGCGGCTACGAGCTCTTCGACGGGACGGTAACCCCAGGCGACGCCGACGGGGAACGCGCCAGCTTTTGTCGCGACGGTCATGTCGGTTCCGGAATCGCCGATGTAAGCGACCTGCTCGGGCGTTATGCCGAGCTGGGCAATCATGTGTTGAAGGCCACGCGGGTCGGGCTTGCGGGGAATCTCGTCGCATTCGCCGCGCGCGAGGTCGAACGTGTTGGGGAAATGGCGCGCGATGACTTCCTTCACGGCGACGTCGAACTTGTTGGAGAGCACACCGAGCTTCGCGCCCTGGGCCTTCAGCTGGGCGAGTGCTTCGGGCATGCCGTCGTAGGGCTTCGTGAGCGCGTGACCATAGGTCGGGTACAGGGCCTGCCATTGGACGAACGCCTCTTCCAGCTGCTCTTCGGGCGTTTCGGCCGGTGCCGCGCGCTGCAAGAGAACGCGGCCGCCATCGCCGACGTAGCTGAGGATCTCCTGCTGCGTGCGCTGCGGCCATCCGCGCTGTTCGAGCACCATGTTAGTGAGCTTCACAAGGTCGGGCAGCGTATCGAGCAACGTGCCGTCGAGGTCGAATATGTAGGCTGCGTATGGCATGGGAGGGTTCCTTTCCCGTTTCTTGGTACTTCAAGCAGAACTGGTAGCGGGTGTGCGTTCCACGAAAAAAGCCGCTCGATTGAGCGGCTTTCCAATTTCTGGTGCGGGTGAGAGGACTTGAACCTCCATGGGGCGAACCCCATACGGACCTGAACCGTACGCGTCTGCCAATTCCGCCACACCCGCGTGGCTCGCAAAACGAGCGAAGTAGATAATACAGCACGCTCATGGGCGGCGCAAGGAATTATTTTTGCAATTCTTCCAGTCTGCATTATTGTGAACGGAAAGAGCGGTATCATGACGATTCGCCGCGCGAAAGCGGCGTATGCGGGTGTCGCCAAGTGGTAAGGCACGAGCTTCCCAAGCTCGCATTCGCGGGTTCGAGTCCCGTCACCCGCTCCAGGAAATGTCACAGGCACCGGAAACGGTGCCTGTTTTGTTTGCTGAACGCCCGATTCTTTCCAGCTTTCAGTTTTCGCGGTAAGTTTTGGCCATACTGAACTGATTTCAAATTGTGTGACCTGGGAAAACTCGGAGAATTTTTTGCTAATCGGCTAAAAGTTACCGCGTTTTGTTTGCTGGACGCCTTTTTCTTACCGCGAAAACTTGGGATTGGTATGTTTTCTGCGTTGTGTATTTCGTTGCAATTCCCAATGGAAAACAACACCCGCAGGCCGCAACGCCTGCGGGCTGTATTCCCAATGGGCTGTTTCCTTGCGAGCTACAGCACGCGGACGCGGAGGACGCCTTCGCGGGCTTGCATCTTTTCCTGGGCGTCGTCGCCGAGCTGGTCGTCGACGTCGATGATGGCATAGGCGTAGTCGCCGCGGGCCTTCGACAGGATGTTGGCCAGGTTGTGGCCGTGCTCGGCGATGGCCTCGGTGATGGCGTTGATGATGCCCGGCACGTTGCGGTGCACGATGGTGATGCGCTGGCCCTGGCCGCGTTTCGGGCCGAGGTCGACGGCCGGGAAGTTCACGGAGTTCGTGATGTTGCCGTTCTCGATGAAGTCGACGATCTCGTTGGCGGCCATGACGGCGCAGTTCTCTTCCGCCTCTTCAGTCGACGCGCCAAGATGCGGCAGCACGATGGCGTTTTTGGCGCCCATGATGCCCGGCGTGGCGAAGTCGGTGACGTAGCGGCCGAGCTTGTCGGCGTTGAGGGCTTCGATGAGGGCGGTTTCGTCGACGAGCGAGTCACGCGAGAAGTTCAGCAGCACGGCGTCGGCCTTCATGAGCGCGATCTGGTCGGCGCCGATCATGCCCTTCGTGGAATCCATGGCCGGGACGTGGATGGAGATGTAGTCGCACTCGCGGCAGATGTCGTCGAGGTTGGCGGTGTGCTGCACGCGGTTGGAGATGCGCCATGCGGCGGCGACGGACACGTACGGGTCGTAGCCGATGACCTCCATGCCGAGGTCGATGGCGGCGTTGGCGACCAGCGCGCCGATGGCGCCCAGGCCGATGACGCCGAGCTTCTTACCCATGATCTCGCGGCCGGCGAACGCCTTCTTGGCCTTCTCGGCGGACTTGCCGATGGCGGGGTCGTCGGCGTTGTCGCGGCACCAGATGGCGCCGTCGATGATGCCGCGGCTGCCGAGCAGCATGCCGGCGAGCACGAGCTCCTTCACGGCATTGGCGTTGGCGCCGGGGGTGTTGAACACGACGATGCCCTCTTCAGCGCAGCGGTCGAGCGGGATGTTGTTCACGCCGGCGCCGGCGCGCGCGATGGCGAGCAGGCTGGGCGGAAATTCCGTATCGTGCAGTTGGGCGCTGCGGACGAGCACGCCGTCGGCCTGCGCGAGGTCGTCGACGAGCTCGTAGCCAGCAGGCAGCTGGTCGGTCCCCTTCTTGGAAATGTTGTTCAGGCAATGAATGCGGGGCATGTCGTTCCTTTCGTTTGGTTGTCGGCTGGGTGTTATTCTAGCGCGTATCCGCGGCCTGAAGGCGTCATTCAGTATAATGGGGCGAACTTGAGAGGAAGCGGCATGGCTGAACAGCGCAGGCGCATGACATACGAAGAGCAGCGGGCGCTGCGCGAACGCGAGCAGCTGCACGCCGAGCGCCAGCAAGCGCGTGCGGAGCGAGCCGAGCGGCAACAGGCGCGGGCAGACGAGCTGCAGCGGGCGCATGCCGAGCGGGTCAGCCGCGTGCGGCGAGGCGAGCGCGCCGACCTTGGCGAGCGCGATGGTCGCGTGCGGCGGGGCGAGCGCGCTGAGCGGGTTGGGCGAAGCGCCCGAAGCGCTCGAGTCGAGCACACCGCCGACCGCTTCACGGTGGACAAATACGGTTCCGACCAGGCGTCTGGCGTTGCGCGGCGTTCTGGGCGCGATGCGGAAGGCGTCACGCGCGCGGAACGTTCCAACGGGCAATCTGCAATCGGCAACGACGTTTCCCGCGGTTCTTCCCGCGGCAGCGCGCGCGGCGGCGCGGCCCGCACGACGCGCGACGAGTTCTCGCGGCGCAACTACGGCGGCGCAGCGGTGGCACGGCCTCCCATTTTCAAAATCGGCATTGCAATCGTGCTGGTCGTGGCCGTGGTGCTGGTCGTGCGGCTGTGCTCGGCGATTCTGCCGATCAACGTGACGGTGAACGGCACGGCGTACGAGCTGCGCGGGGCGAAGACCGTCGAAACCGCGATTAAGGCGAGCGGCCTGCCGATTAACCCCGGCGACCTGATTTCCCTGAACGGCAACGTGCTGGAAAAGAGCGCAGGCGAGCCGTTCTTGGCCGATGTGAACGGCACCGAGACCGCCGACCCCGCGTTCGGGCTGCACGACGGCGACGTGGTGAACGTGACCGACGGCAACGACATCGTCGAGGATTACGACGCGGTGCAGACGGGCATTCCGTACGGCGCGACGATTACCGGCGTCGGCGCGGTGCACAAGTTCACGGCTGGCGAAGAGGGCGTTCTGGAAACGCGGACCGGGCTGGTTTCGGGCGAGACGCTGGAGAAGCGCATCGCCGAGCCCGTGAACGTGACGTGCTCGGAATACAACGTGAACACGGGCGCGAACAAGGTGATCGCGTTCACGTTCGACGACGGGCCGTCGGAGGAGTACACGGCTGAGGTGCTGAAGATCCTCGCGGACAACGACGCGAAGGCGACGTTCTTCGTCATCGGCGAGAACGTTGAAGCGTACCCGGACATGCTGCGACGCGAAGCCGAAGCGGGACACCAGATTTGCACGCATTCGTACGACCATGCCGAGCCCGTGGGCGGCACCGACATCGGCCTGATGGACGCCGCAGGCCAGATCGACGAGATCGTGCATGGCATGCAGACGATCACCGACGTGCTGGGCGGCGAGGCGTCGCGCGTGGCGCGCATGCCGGGCGGCAACCTGAGCGAGGACATGGTGATGAACCTACAGCCGTACGTCGATTACGAAATCGGTTGGAACATCGACACCCTCGACTGGACGCTTCCCGGCGCGGAGGCGATTTACCAGGAGATGATTTCGGCTGATCCGGGCGACATCATCCTGTGCCACGACGGCGGCGGCGACCGCTCCGAGACGGTCGAGGCGCTGCGGCGGGCCCTTCCCTACCTGAAGCAGAAGGGGTTCACGTTCGTGACCATGGACGAGTTGCTGGAGTACCCGGCGAGTGCATAGGAACGACGCATCTTGAAGGCGGCGACGTGGTTCGTGCGGGTGGCGTTTGCGGCGGTGTTCGTCGTGAACGTGCAGTGCGCCTTGTCGTTCGCGCTGTGGCCCGAGGCGTTCGCCGGTGCGTATGAGCTCGGCGGCGCGGGGGTGGCTGGCGAAGCTGCCGTGCGCGGGCTGGGCATCGCGTTTCTCATGTGGAATTGCACGTATCCGGCGTTTGTCGTGGCGCCTGCGCGGTTTCGCGTGCTGGGCTGGGTGATTCTGGCGCAACAGGCCGTGGGGCTTGTTGGGGAATCGTTGTTGCTGGCCGCGCTTCCCGTTGGGCACGACGCGCTGGCAGCGTCGGTGCTGCGGTTCATCGCGTTCGACGGCGGCGGATTGGTGCTGATGGCCATGGCGTTCGCAGTGTTCCTGAGAGCGACGCGCAAGAGGGGAGCTGATGCGCCGGAGGGGAGCTAGTGCATCATCTTGCGGTGGGAGCAAGATGATGCACTAGCTCCCCTCCGGCGCATCATTCTATGAGGGGCGGCGGCTATCGCGGGCGAGCGGGTTGAGGTAGAATACGGCGCATGAAAAGCGGGCAGGATAATTGGTCTGACGCGGTAAAGAACGCGGCTTCCGGATACGGGGCCGTGGTGCTCGGCGTCGTGTGCTTCCTCATTTCACTCGCGGTGATCATGGCCGTGGTGCGGTTCGTCGTCGGGCTGGGCGCGGGAACGGGCGTGTAAGCCATGTGGCAGCGGTTCTCGTTTTACGACCTGCGCGTTATCGGGCACTACCTGGGCGCCCTGATCCTGCTGGCCGCGTTCGGGCTGATCGCGCCGCTGCTCGTGGCCGTGCTGTTCGGCGAATGGCATGCCGCTGCGCGCTACTTGTTCACGGCGGGAATCTTCCTCATCGCGGGCTCGGCGCTGCGCTTTTTGCGCATTCAGCCGGGGCGCCTGTCGCGCCAGCAGGCGTTCGCGGTAACCGGCCTGGCGTGGCTGGTCCTGGCCCTGTTCGCGGCCATTCCGCTGGCGGCCTCGGGGCATTACGCGAACTACCTCGACGCCGTGTTCGAATCGGTGTCGGGCTTCACCACCACGGGCGCGTCCGTCGTGCGCGATTTGGACCACCTGTCGTACGCCGACAACATGTGGCGTTTCGCGATGCACCTGATGGGGGGCGTGGGCTTGGTGGTCGTGGGCCTGTCATTCGGCCTGTTCGGCAAGGGCGGCGCGTCGCTGTTCTCGTCGGAAGGCCGCAGCGAGCACGTCGTTCCCAACGTGGCGCAGACGGCGAAGTTCATCGGTCGCATCACCATCGTGTTCATCGCCATCGCCACCGTTGCAGTGTCGCTCGTGTGCCTGTGGCTGGGCATGGAGCCGGCGCGGGCCTTCCTGCATTCGCTGTGGGTGTCGATTTCGGCGTTCATGACGGCCGGGTTCGTGCCGATGAGCGAGAACATCATGTACTACCACTCCCCCGTCATCGAGGTCGTGCTGGTCGTGGTCATGCTGATGGGGTGCATCAACTTCACGCTGCACGCCGAAATCGTGCGCGGGCGCGTGGGCGCGTTCTTCCGCGACATGGAAGTGCGCGCGGCGGCGCTGTGGCTGGTCGTGATCGTGGTGGTGTTCGCGGCGTCGCTGGCCGGCAGCCGCCTGTTTTCCAACCTGCCGACGATGGAACGGCGCGGGCTGTTCATGATTTTCGCGGCGTTCACGACCACCGGCTTCCAGAACATCACGACGGCGCAGCTGACCGACGCGCTGTCGTCGGGCGCGTTCCTGATTCTGGCGATTCTTATGGCCGTGGGCGCGTGCTCGGGGTCGACCACGGGCGGCATTAAGATCCAGCGGTTCGGCATTCTGGTGAAATCGGTGGTCACGACGCTGAAGGAGGCGATTTCGCCCGACTCGGCGCGCGTGGTGTCGTCGTACCAGCACATCGGGCGGCGCCCCGTGACGCCCGAGCTCGTGCGCGAGGCCACGACCGTTCTGCTGCTGTACGGCGTGACGTACGTCATCGGCGCGCTGGCTGGCATCGCGAGCGGGTACGAGGCGTCGCAGGCGATTTTCGAGTCGGTGGCGATGGCTTCCAATGGCGGCATTACATCGGGCATCGTGGTGCCCGGCATGGCGTGGCCGCTGGAACTGTTCTACCTGTTCGAGATGTGGGCTGGACGTCTGGAGTTCGTGACGCTTTTAGCCTTGCTGATTCAGATCGTGGTGTCGGCGACGCCGACGGGGCTGGTCGGCTGGGTGCACGCGCGGCGCGAGCAGCGGGCGCGCAGGAGGCGCGAGTAGCATGGGCGAGCGCAGAGGACGTAGCGGACGCGTAGGACGCAGAGGACGCAGGCGGCTTCTTTTCGCCGTGCTGGCGTGCGCGTTCGCGTTCGTGCTGGCGATTCCCGTGGCTGCGCTGGCCGACGAAGGCGATGGGAATGTGGTCGACCCGACGCAGCGCGCGGACAACTCGTTCATTTACGACACGACGATCGAGTCGCTGTTCGAGCAGGCGTCGCTATACGACGACCGGACCGTGCAGGTCGTGGGCGAGGTCGTGGGCGACCGGATAGCCACGAACGACGGCACGGGCAACTGCTGGGTGACGCTTACGAGCGCAGACGAGGCGAATGCGTCGAGCATTTCGGTGTTGCTGTCGGCAGAGCAAGCCAACCAGATCGACCGGTTCGGGCGCTACGGCGTGACGGGCACGACGCTGCAGGTACGCGGGACGTACCACCAGGCGTGCGGCGAGCACGATGGCCTGCCGGACATTCACGCGACGAACTCGTCGGTGCTGGCGAAGGGCGTTGACCATCCCGATTCGTTCGCGTTGGGCGACTTCGTGCCGGGACTGATTGCGGTCGTGATCGGCCTGGCGCTGATGGGCGTGTTCTACTTCGCGCGCGAGCGCATGCGGTAGGGGCGTCGTTTGAAAGGCGTCATCGTTCGGTTGGATCGCGGATTTCCGTTAGTGAAGTGCTCGTCGGGCGAGCTTATGCGCTGCGAGCACGCAACGGCGCTTGTGAAGGGCGAGCGCGTGCGGGCGGTCGTAGGCGATCGCGTCGAGGTGGAACTTCCCGATGGGCATGACAAGGGCGTGATCTCGGCCATTCTGCCGCGGCGGACGGCTTTCGTGCGGCGCGACCCCGCTGAGCGCACGGCTTCGCAGGTGCTGGCCGCGAATTTCGACCTGGTCATCGTCGCGGAACCAATCGTGCAGCTGAACCGTTCGCGCTTGGAACGCGAGCTGGTGCTCGCGCACGAGACCGGCGCGGACGTGGCCGTGGTGCTGACAAAGGCCGACTTGATGTCCGCTGCGGAAGTCGAGGCCGTGCGGCGCGAGGTGAGCGATTTAGCTGGTCAGATGGTTCCCGTGCTAGTCGTTTCCATCGAGGATGCCGCGTCGGTCGAGCGCGTTCGGGCGCTGGTCGGCGACGGGCGCGTGGCGATTCTGATCGGCAAGAGCGGCGTGGGGAAATCGAGCCTGGTGAATGTGCTGGCCGGGGCCGACGTGCAGGATGTCGGCGATGTGCGCGAATTCGACGGGAAGGGGCGGCACACGACCGTCGACCGCGTGATGGTGGAGCTACCGGGCGGCGGATGCGTCGTGGACATGCCCGGCGTGCGCGGCCTTGGCATGTGGGACGCGGACACGGGGCTTGGCCTGGCATTTCCCGATGTGGAGGAGCTGGCGGCTTCGTGCCGTTTCCGCGACTGCTCGCACGTTGATGAGCCCGGGTGCGCCGTGCTGGCGGCTGTGGCGAGCGGGGAGTTGGCTGCGGCGCGGCTCGAATCGTACCGCACGCTGTCTTCCGAAATATCCGCCGTGCGCGCACGTCGCGACGAGGCGCGGCACATGCGCGGCGAAAAAGCTTCCGACCGCAAGAAGCGGCGCAAATGAAAAACGCCCCGGGTGGGGGCGTTGGTGATTCATGGCGGAGAGGCAGGGATTCCATTTCGCTTCGCGAAATAACGTCTTCGCGCTAAAGCGCTCAGACCGTCGGCCTACGAAATGCCCACTGGGCATTTCGCTTAACGGCCTCCCACCTCATCGGTTCGAATCCATGCACCATCCCCAACAATGAAAAACGCCCCGGGTGGGGGCGTTGGTGATTCATGGCGGAGAGGCAGGGATTCGAACCCTGGTTACCGGGTTCACCGGTAAAACGGTTTTCGAGACCGCCGCATTCAACCGCTCTGCCACCTCTCCGC
>CAJOIP010000024.1:0-10323 GCA_905234785.1 uncultured Eggerthellaceae bacterium | reverse complement strand
GACGGGGATTTGAACCCCGGATACGCTTTTGGCGTATACACGATTTCCAATCGTGCTCCTTCGGCCAGCTCGGACATCCCTCCAAGCCAGTTCGAACGCTGCGGCAAGCGCAGCAAATAGAAAGTATACATCACCCGCTCGCGCAAGCAAGCAAATATCTTCCCCGCTCACAAAATGCGGAAAGGGGAATGCAACGGGAGGGCTACCCTCACGATGCGTTAGTCGATGTCGAGGTAGCTGTCGGCTTCGCCTTCGGCGATGGCGCGGTTCAGAGTGAAGGTGACGACGGTGCCGGCGCCGAGGATGCTCGTGACTTCCATCTTCGAATCGGGGCCGAAGTAGCCGTTGATGCGGTCCTTCACGTTCTTCACGGCGATGCCCAGGCCCGTGTCGGATTCCTTCACCATCATGCCCTGCAGCGTCTCGGCGTCCATGCCGATGCCGTTGTCGGCGACGTTGATGATGATGTTCTCGCCGTATATGCAGCCGAAAATCTGGATGACCAACTTGCCTTCGGCGCGCATCGCGTGCTTCACGGCGTTTTCCACAATCGGCTGAATCAGGAACGACGGCACCTTCATGTCGTTCATCGCCGGGTCGACCTCGATTTCCAGCTCGAGGCGGTCCTCGCCGAAGCGCGCGATCTCGAACGACACGTAGCGTTCGATTTGCTTCAACTCGCGTTCGAGCTTGATGAGGTCGTCGGCGTCCTCGAGCGTCGAGCGGTAGTACGAGGCGAAATCGCGCAGCAGCACGCGGGCTTTCGCGGGGTCGGTGCGGATGAGCGAGGCGATGGTGTTGATCGTGTTGAACAGGAAATGCGGGTTGATCTGCGCTTGCAGGGCTTTCAGTTCCATGCTGGTGGTCAGCTTGATCTGCTCTTCGAGCGCGGAAGCGGCCATTTGCGTGGACAGCAGCTCGGCGAACCCGTGCGCGACCGATTCCTGCGTCTGGTTTATCTGCGCGGCGCGGCGGTAGTAGAACTTCAGCGTGCCCTCGATGCTGCGGCCGATGTAGAGCGGCTGCACGATGGCGGCGTTGATGCGCGCGGATGACATGGGCAGCCCGCCGATTTCGTCGGTGCGGTGCAGGATGCGCGGCTGGCCGTCGAGCAGCGTCTCTTTCGTGGCGGTGGTGCGAATGGGGCGTCCGGGCTGGTTGTTGGCGGCGTTGTATCCGGCGTAGCCCAGGATGACCTCGCGGTCGGTAATGGCCACGGCGATGGCCGGCGTGGCGGGAAGCAGCAGCTCGCAGATTTGCTGGGCAGCTTCGGGCGTGAGGCCCTGCTGGCTGGCGCTCAGCATTTGGCTGGCGAGCTTCAACAGCTCGTCGGATTGGCGCGCGGCGTGCGTGTCGGGGTCGAGGATGAGCCACATGAGCATGGCCACGGCCAGCGTGAAGATGATGCCCGTGATCAGCTGCAACGCCGTGTTGCTGACATCGTAGGTGACGTACCAGATCAGCGCTGCGCCCGACGCGACGGCGATAATTCCCAGCACGACGAGGAACGTTATGCGATGACGTGCGCTGGTGAAACCCATGTGCCATCCTTTCGCTTGGTTGCAGCCTGCGGCCTGCGGGAAATGGTGCGGTAGCTCCCCTTTGGTGCATCATCCTGCGCGTCAATTATACGAAAAGGGCAACTTCCTTGACGACGAGGAGGACGGAGCCGACGCCGAGGAAGATGGCGAAGAGGATGCGTAGGGTGCGCTCGGGGACGCGCGAGACGAAGCGCGCGCCGATGAACGCGCCAGGCACGGTGCCAGCGGCGGTGGCGATGCCGACGAGATAGTCGATGTTGCCGAGGAGGCCCTGGCTGATGGCACCGGGAATCGCGAGCAGCATGATGCCGATGAGGGATGTGCCGGACGCGAGTTTCATGGGCATGCCAACCCAGGCGAGCATGAGGGGCACCATGAGGAAGCCGCCGCCCAAGCCGACGTATCCCGATGCGACGCCGGCGACGAGGCCGATGGCAACGCCCGTGGCGAGCTGCTTGGGGGCGATCGTCGGGGGGTCGGGCGCTGGCGCGGCGGGTTTTTCCGAGGCGGTTTCGCGCGGAGCTTTCACGACCTTTTTGATCATGTTGTATGCGGAGTAGGCGATGACGATCGCCGCCGCGACCATGACCGCCCAACTGGGGGAAATGCTGGCGAGCCACACGCCGAGCGGCGAGGTGCATGCGCCGCCGAGGCCCATCGCGATGCCGAGTTTGGGGACGCACGTCTTGTTCCGCACATGCGTGATGACGCCCGAGATGGACGTGGGGATGATCGTGAACAGCGAAGTGGCGGTCGACGCCATGGCGCTCATGCCGAACGCGAGGCGGTACATGGGCACCATGATGGTGCCGCCGCCGACGCCGAGCAGGCCCGAGAGGATTCCGATGAGAACGCCGAGCAGAGCTGCGGCTATGAGCGTGGTTGCCATGCGGATATTGTATCCGATGCGCAGGATGGCGCTCTAAGAGAGTCAGAAAGCGGGGCTTCTGGCGCATCGCGGCACAAAAAAGAGCCCTTCCAGATGAGCTGGAAGGGCTCTTTTGCGCGGTTGTTGCGCTACGTTACTGAGCGGATTCGGCAGAGGCGCTGGATTCGCTGGCCTCCGCATCGGTCGATTCGGCGCTGGCGGACTCGTCGCTGGCGGCAGCTTCGTCACTTGCAGCCTCGTCGCTGGCGGCTGCCTCGTCGCTGGCGGCGGCTTCATCGCTGGCAGCGGCTTCACCCGACTCTTCGGTCGCGTCCGCAGACTCGTCGCTGGTCTGGTACTTGGTCACGTCGACGTTGTAGGGCACGTCGGCAGGCATGGGGTTGATGACGATATCGGCCTTTTCGCGCAGTTCGTCGAGCCAGGCAGTGTAGTCGTTGTTCGCCACGACCGACGACGCCATGCTCTTGATGGTTTCCTGGAAGTCGGCGGGAATCTGGTCGAGGCTCGTGACCTCCTCGGGCGCGGTGTAGACCTCGGTGCACTTGATGATGTGGATGCCGTAATCGGACTGAACCAAGTCGCTGACCTGGCCTTCCTCGAGGCCATCAAGCGCGGTCTGGTACTCGGTCACGAACGTGGTAGCGCGGTCCCAACCCACGTCGCCGCCCTGGTCCTTCGAGGTGTCGTCGGAGTACTGCTGGGCCGCGTCTTCGAAGCTGATTGCGCCGGAGTTGATCTGGTTCAGCACGTCCTGCGCCTTGGCGCGCGCCTCGTCCATGGCGGCCTCGTCGGTGGTGTCTTCCACCTTGAAGAGGATGTGCGAAGAGCGCTTGGCGCCGTCGTAGTAAGAAGCGTAGGTCTTGGCGGACTCGATGTAATCGGCATCGGTGACCTCGGCCGCCTCTTCGAAGTGCGTGCCGATGGCCTGCTGCAGCAGCGAGGTTTCGATGCTTTCGCGGTAGGTGTCCTCGGTGAAGCCGGCTTCCTCGAGCGCTTCCTTCCACGCGTTGTCATCGTTGAAGTTGGCCTTCATCGACTCGACGTACGTGTCGACCTCGGAGCTGTCGACCGAAACGCCGAGCTCTTCAGCGCCCTGGATGACGAGCTGTTGATCGACGAGCGAATTGATGATCTGCTCACGCACGCTTTCGGGTGTCATGTCGTTCGATGCGAGGAACTGGCCCCACGCATCTTCTTCCTCGAGGCCGGACTGAGTGCGGACCGTCTGGATGGTCTCGGTGACCTGGCTTTCCGGAATGGCGGTGCCGTTGACCGTGGCCGCCGTACCGCCCGAAGCGGAATTGCCCTGGCAGGCGGCGAGGCCGAACGCGCAAGTTGCGGCAACTGCTGCGACGACGAACGGTTTCATGATTTTGGAACGTTCCATGCTGCATCTCCTATTGGTGGGATTTGACGCATGCAATTGTCGCATAGCGATTTTTTTTGCGCTGAGCCGCGCACAATATGGACACTTTCGCTTCACGAACGCGTTAAGAATGCGTCGCTTTACGGGTCGCCGGGCAGTCATCCAAAGTGCCTTAGGCTGTTTGGATGAGGAGGGCGCGGGAAAGGCGGATGAAGTCTTGCTGCGTGAGGGTTTCGCCGCGGCGGCGGGGGTCGATGGCGGCTTGGGCGAAGATTTCGGGAAGGCGCTCTTGCACATCGGGGCGGTTCGCGAAGAAGGTCTTGCAGGAATTCGCGAGCGTCTTGCGGCGCGTGGCGAAGGCGGCGTCGGCCATGAGGCAGGCGGCTTCGAGCTCAGCGACTGCGAGCGGCGCGCCTTGCTCGTCGCAGGCCGGGTGGCGGTCGAGGCGCAGGACGGCGCTTTCCACATGCGGGGGCGGGAAGAAGTTGCCCGGCGCCACGGGAAAGCGGCCAGCCGGACGCGCGTACAGCGACAGCTTCACGGTGTAGGCGCCGTAGGCCTTCGTGCCGGGCTGGGCGGTCATGCGGTCGGCGACTTCCTTCTGCACCATGACCGTGGCGCTTTCGAGCGAGTCGAGGCGCTGCAGGTAGTCGAGCACGACCGTGGCGGCCACCGCGTACGGCAGGTTCGACACGAGCTTGTTGGGACGCGCGTCAGCAAGCGCCAAGTGGTCGGCCGTGCATTCGAGCGCGTCCATTTCGAGGAGGGTGAAGCGGTCGAGCCAGGGGGCGAGCGTGTCGCGCAGGACCGCGGGCAGGTCGTGGTCCTTTTCGATGGCGGTGACGTGCTGGGCGCGCGGCAGCAGCGCGGCGGTCAGCGTGCCGATGCCGGGGCCGACTTCGAGGATGCGATCGTCCGCGCACACGTCGGCGAGCTCGATGATCTTGCGGATGACGTCGTCGTTCACGAGGAAGTTCTGGCCGAGGCCGTACTTGGTGTACAGGCCGTGGCGTTCCAGCACCTCGCGCGTGGCGGACGGGGTGGAATACGGGGAGAAGCGGGCGTCGTTAGCCACGTTTCTTTCCCTTTTGCTGGTTGCCGTATAAGTCGAGTTTCGGACGCTGCGCGTTGCCTGCAGCGTTCTTACGGGCTTTCGGCGCAGAATCGTCGAGCTTCGCGATTTCGATTTCGTTGGCTTCGGCGGTGATTTCGCCTTCGGGTGTCACCTTCCCCACCCAATCGAACACGGTGACGAGGCGGAAGCCGGCGCATGCAAGCGCGGACTTCACCTCGCTGACGAGCGGGTCGAAACCGTGCGGGTCGCCGCCTTCGCCCAGCACGTGCAGCGTGGCCGGGCGCTTCGGCTGTTTGCGCGTGTCGGCGTGGAAGTAGGGCTGCAGGCGGTCGAGCAGGCATTTCAGCGGGGCCGGCGCGCCCGAGAAGTACACGGGCGACACGATGGTGACTTCGTCGGCGTCGTCGAGCAGGTCGTAGAGCGTCTGCATGTCGTCGTCGAAGATGCAGCGCGGGCGCGGCTCGGTGCGCTCGGTGCCGTCGTCGGCCTTGAACGTGACGTCGGTGAGCTCGCGGCAGGCGCCGCAGCCGATGCACGGGCCGACTTCGATTTCGGAAATGGGCACGAGGAACAGCTCGTCTTCGGGGCGTTCGTCGATGTTGGCCTCGAACAGCATTTCGGCGATGTGCGCGCTGCGCCCCTGCGTGCGCGGCGATCCGGTGATGATGACGCGTTTCAAGCGGTCCCCTTCCCTCTGCTTTGGGGGAATTGTACCTGATACGTGAAAAGGCCGCCCCGAAAGGCGGCCTTCCCCGTGTGAAACCCAAACCCGATATCTGTTCCAAGCTACGACACGTCTTGCTGGGTGAGGAGTTTGAAGCCGGCGTCTTCGATGGCCTTGGCGGCGTAGCCGGTCTGGGCTTCACCGCGGATCTTCAGCACGTCGACGGCTTTCTCGCCGTTGATCGAGAAGCAGTAGCCGTACTCGATGTTCAGCTCGAGCGATTCCAGCGTGTCGAGCAAATCGGCCAGGCCGCCGGGGCGGTTCGGCACCTCGATGGCCGAGACCTTCGTGGCCACGGCGCGGTAGTCGGCGGCGTTCAGCACCTCGAGCGCCTTGGCGGGATCGTCGCAGATGATGCGCACGACGCCGTAGTCGGTCGTGTCGGCGATGGTCAGCGCGGACATGCTGACCTGCGCATCGGCCAGCGTGCGGCAGAGCGCCGCCAGGCGGCCTTCGGAATTCTCCAGGAAAACGGTAATTTGGTCGATCATGTTATTCACCCTTCTCGCGCAGGTCGACGACGCGCTTGGCCTTGCCCTCGGAACGCGGGATGGCGTTCGGCTCGACGATGCGCACCTTGATGCCGACGGACAGCGCGGTCTTCATCTTCGCCTCGACGCTCTTCTGCAGCTGCTCGATGGCGCGGATCTCGTCGAAGTCGAAGCCGCGCTCGAGCTCGACCTTCAGCGTGACGCGGTCGAGGTGGTCGACGGTCGACAGTTCCACCTGGTACCAGCTGGAAAGCTCGGGGACGGTCTTCATGACGTCCTCGATTTGGCTCGGGAAGACGTTGACGCCGCGGATGATGAGCATGTCGTCGGTGCGGCCGTGCAGGCGGTCGATGCGGCGATGCGTGCGGCCGCAGGAGCACTCGCCCGGCAGGATGCGCGTGATGTCGCGCGTGCGGTAGCGCACGACCGGCGTGGCCTCGCGGTCGGTGGTGGTGAGCACCAGTTCGCCCCACTCGCCGTCGGGCAGGACCTCGCCGGTTTCGGGGTCGATGATCTCGGCGAAGAAGTGGTCCTCGGCGATGTGCAGGCCGTTTTGCTCCCAGCACTCGATGGCCACGCCCGGGCCCATCGTCTCGGTGAGGCCGTACACGTCGAGCACCTTGTAGTTGAGCTTCTTTTCAAGGTCGGCGCGGAAGTTGTCGCTGAACGCCTCGGCGCCGTGAATGCCCGCGCGCAGGCTGAATTCCTTCGCCGGGTCGATGCCCATGGCGATGGCGGTGTCGGCGATGTGCATGGCGTAGCTGGGCGTGCAGCACAGGATGGTGCTTCCCATTTCGCGCAGGACGCGGATCTGGCGCTCGGTGTTGCCGGCCGACATGGGAATGGTGGTGCAGCCAGCGGATATGCCGCCGTAGTGCGCGCCGAGGCCGCCCGTGAACAGGCCGTAGCCGTAGCACACGTGCATGATGTCGTCTTCGCCGCCGTTGGCGTAGTAGACGCCGCGGGCGAAGCAGTCGCCCCAGATCTCGAGGTCTTTCTCGGTGTAGCCGCCGACGGTGGCCACGCCGGTGGTGCCAGACGACATGTGAATCTCACGCACGTCCTTCAGCGGCACGGCGAACAGCTTGTACGGGTAGTTGTCGCGCAGGTCCTGCTTGGTGGTAAACGGCGCCTTCGCCAGGTCATCGAGGCTTGCGACCGCATACGGGTCGAAGCCGGCCTCGTCGAACAGCTGCTTGTAGAAGGGCACGTTCTCGTAGCATTTGACGACTGTCTTCTTGATCCCCTCGAGCTGCAGTGCTTCGAGTTGATCGTGAGGCAACGTCAGGATGTCCTTGTTGTTCATAAGACACCTTTCATGATTGCCCGGGACGCGTACTACCCCGGTTTTCACGATTTACGCGAGGGGTATCATAACGCAAGCTGCGACGCTTTAGTGTGGTAGAGCATAATTTGTGGTTTATTTACTCGGCGTTAATGATGCACGGGAGGGGGGCTGGTGCATCATTCTGCAATGGAAACAAGAGATTAAACAGCGCACCTGCAAAATGATGCATTAGCTCCCCTCCGGCGCATCATGATGCACTAGCTCCCCTCCGGCGCATCATTCTTATTGGTTGGAATAGGGCTTGGCGCGGTCGGCGAGCATTTGCTGGGCGGCGCGCCAGCCGGGCAAGACCCGCTCGAAGTGCTCGCGGACGAGGTTCTCGGGGATGGTCGCCTTCTTTTCCAGCTCGCGCCAGATGGTGTAGACCAGGCAGTCGGGCGGATACGGGATGAGGTCGGTCGACAGCCACAGCGCCCCCGCCTCGTCGCTGGACCAGCGGTCGCGCATGGCGCGCATGCGCACGGTCGGCGGCTTCGCGCCGGGCGCCAGGATTCCCATGAAGTCGCTAACCAGGCCGTTCGCATTGCGCAGGATGACGCCTTCCGCATAGCTGTTGAACGCGAGCTTCGCCTCGTCGTAGTTGCGCGGGTGCACGACGTACAGCGTGATGAGGCTGATGGCGGGGTTGAGCGTGTATTTCGCGGTGGCGCGGCCGCGGGCGGCCTTCTTCATGTCGGACTTGCCGAGCGGGTACACGCGCAGCTGGAATGGGCGGCCCATGACGTAGGCAACGTCGCCGGTCATGTAGCGGCATTTGTCGGACGAGGTTTTTGCGAAGCGTTTGAGCATGTCGTTGCGCATTTCCTCGACTTCTTCCACGTGCGGGACGAAGAAGTCGACGATTTGCTGGGGCGGCATGTCGCGCGCGGCCATGATGTAGGGCTGGCCGGTCGGCGGCTGCAGCGCGACGAACACCTCGGGCATGCCGGCGCGGTAGATGGGCACCTCGACCTCGACGCCGTCGGGCGTGGTGTAGTTGATTTTCTCTTGCGGTTGAGCGTTTTCCTCTGGCATGGGAACTCCTTAACAGGCCGCTTGCCATTATTATAGTCGTATGGAATACGCGCTGACGAACGAGCAAGCACGACCGAAATTCGGGCCCGTTATCCGCGTCATCGAGGCGTACTTCGCGCTGGTGATGGTCGCGGTTCTGGGGTACGCCGTCGTGTCGAAGCCGGCCGATTTCACGTACGACATCTCGATGCTGCGCGTGCTGGTGGTGATGGCGGCGGCGGCGCGGTCGGTCTGGCTGATCGAGAAACGGGCGGATTCCACGCGGCGTTTCGTCGTGGTTTCGATGGTCGTTGTTATCGTTTTGTCGGCTCTCGACGTTGTTTTCGGGGGCGAATTCGAGAAAATCGCAGAGGTTTTGAGCATGCCAGTGGTGGTTGCCGGCGGTATTTTGTACTTCGGCGGGTCGCTGTTCATCGTGTTCTACTTCGCGTTTTCGCAGCGGGCGAAGCGGTTGTTTGTGGTACCCGCGTCGGCTGGGCGCGTGGATCAGCCGACCTCCGACGCCGACGAGAGCGTTTACGAGAAGCGCTTTTCGTGGCCTTGGTGGCGCAACCTGGGCATTTACTACTGCACGTTTTCGATTTTCGGGCATTGGGCCGAAATCGGATTTTGCTGGCTGATCGTGCTGGGCGTGGTCATGGGCGACTACGATTTCTCGCACGCGCAGCTGTGGGACTGGTGGCTGTGCCCCTACCCCGCCGAAGGCATCGCCATGGTGCTGATCGTGGTGCTACTGGCGCCGTTCAAGGAATGGCTGCTGAAGAAGTTCGGCGGGCGCGTCGTGCCGGCGCTGGTCGTGAGCTTCCTCGTGAACATGCTGGTGTGCGCTTCCATCGACTTTTCGACGGGAATCACCGCCAACGCGGACTACTCGCTGTGGGATTATCGCGACTTGCCGCTCAACTTCATGGGACAGATTGTGCTGCAGAACACGCTGGTGTACTCGATTGCGGCGACGTTCATCGTGTGGGTGCTGTACCCGCTGATGGCCAAGGCGCTGCACCGGCTGCCGCGGCGCGTGGCGAACACCCTGTTCGTGGGGCTCGTGGCGTTCTACCTGTTCTTGGAGCTGCTGTACTACGTGAACATCGGGCCAACCGGAATTGTGCTCGGGTAATGGGATGATGCGCGGGAGGGGAGCTGCTGCATCGTTTTGGGTAGGAACAAGGGCGTTCGGGAACGCTGCCGCAAAATGATGCAGCAGCTCCCCTCCCGCGCATCATTCGTAGTTAAGGAGCGGATATGAAGAAGCATACGTTCACGTTCATGGGGACGGGCGCGGGGTGCGGGGTGCCGGCGTTCTTCTGCGAGTGCCCGGCGTGCGAGGAGGCGCGGCGCAACCCGCAAGCGCAACGGGGCGACTGTGGCGTCATGATCACGGGCGAGGCGCGCACGCTCATCGACACGCCGCCCGACATCCGGCACTACTTCAACCGCGAGGGCGTGCGCTCGATCGACAACCTCATCTTCACCCACTGGCACTACGACCATGTCGGCGGCCTCGGCGAGCTGGAATACATGGTGCAGCTGCTGACGCGCGAGCCGCTTCCCACATTCGCGAGCCCGTACACGCTGGAAAGCATCGGGCGCGAGTTCGAGTACATGATGTACTGCCTGGCGCGCTGCCCGCTGGAACCTTACGAGACGCTCGAGCTGGACGGCGTGCGCTACACGCCGCTTCCCGTCACGCACGCGGAGGGGACGTACGGGTACCTGATCGAGACCGATTCGACCCGGCTGTTCTACGCGAGCGACACGGGCGCGCTGCCGGCGGAGACGGCCGAGCGCGTGCGCGGCGTGGACGTGCTGGCGATGGATGCGACGTACTGGGGCGCGAACGGGGCGCCGCATGCGCATCATAGCGTGCAGGAATGC
>CAJOIP010000023.1 GCA_905234785.1 uncultured Eggerthellaceae bacterium | reverse complement strand
TACAATACGCTCACTATGGGATTTTTGCTTGGGTGTGAAAAGGCGGGGGTTGATTTCCCCAGCAAGACGGTGTTCGACGAGGTGTCGCTCGGCGTTGACGCGGGCGATCGCATCGGCATCGTCGGGCGCAACGGCGACGGGAAGTCGACGCTGCTGGCGCTGTTGGCCGGCGAATTGCAGCCCGACCGCGGGCGCGCGATCCGCACGAACGGCGTGACTGTGGGCGTGCTCGGGCAAAGCGACAAGCTGCGCGACGACGACACGGTGGAGCGCGCCATCGTGGGCGACGTTCCCGAATACGAATGGGCGGCCAGCGCCCGCACGCGCGAGATCATCGCCGGCATCGCAGGCGACATCCCGTGGAACGCGACCGTGGGAACGCTGTCCGGCGGGCAGCGCCGGCGCGTCGACTTGGCGCGGCTGCTCGTGGGCGAGTGGGACGTGCTCATGCTCGACGAGCCGACGAACCACCTGGACGTGCGAGCCATCAACTGGCTCGCGCAGCACCTGAAGACGCGCTGGCGCGACGGGCAGGGCGCGCTTTTGGTCGTCACGCACGACCGCTGGTTCCTCGACGAGGTGTGCGCCACCATGTGGGAGGTTCACGACCGTCGCATCGAGCCGTTCGAGGGCGGCTTTTCCGCCTACATCATGCAGCGCATCGAACGCGACCGCGTGGCGCGCGTGACCGAGGAACGCCGCCAGAACAAGCTGCGCCGCGAGCTCGCGTGGCTTTCGCGCGGTGCGCAGGCGCGCTCGACCAAGCAAAAGTTCCGCATCAAGGCCGCGCAAGAGCTCATCGCCGACGTGCCGCCGCTGCGCAACGAGCTGGAATTGAAGCGCATGGCCATCACGCGCCTGGGCAAGCAGGTCGTCGACCTGAAGGGCGTGTCAGTCCGATACGGCAATCCCGCCAACCTCGACACCCCCTCTACCCACACCGATACCGCTTCCGCCCACACCGACACCGCCTCCGCCCACCCCGTCGCCCCTTCTGTCATCCCGAGCGTAAGCGAGGGATCTCCGCGAAGCGGCCAACTGGAAGAGCCTCCCTGGGTTCTCCGCGACGTGGAATGGCTCATCGGCCCCGGCGACCGCATCGGCATCGTGGGCGAGAACGGCGCCGGCAAGACGACGCTGCTGCGGGTGATTCAAGGCAAGCTGCGCCCGACGGCCGGCTACGTGAAAATCGGCAAGACGGTGAAGTTCGCCGTGCTGTCGCAGCATCTCGACGAGCTGAACGCCATGGGCGACGACCGCATCCGCCAGGTGGTCGGCCGGTTCGGGCACGTGGTCATGCTTGACGGCCGCGACCAGACGCCAAAGCAGTTGCTCGAGCGTCTCGGGTTTTCTAACGCCGACATGAACGAGCCGATCAGCGACCTTTCGGGCGGGCAAAAGCGCCGCCTTGCACTCATGCTCATCTTGCTGGAAGAGCCCAACGTGCTCATCTTAGACGAGCCGGGCAACGACCTTGACGTGGACATGCTGGCCGCGGTCGAGGATCTGCTCGACGGCTGGCCCGGCACGCTGCTGCTCGTCACGCACGACCGCTACCTGATGGAACGCGTCACCGACAACCAGTACGCGCTGATCGACGGCCACGTGCGCCACCTTCCCGGCGGAATCGACGAGTACCTGCAGCTGATGGCCGAACGGGAAGACGGCGTGTCTGCTTCCGCGAGGGCGCAGGCCCCCGCGCCCGCCAGCCGGGACAGCGCCGATTCGTCGGCCCTTTCCAACCAAGAACTACGCGCCCTGAAGAAAACGCTGCAGTCGACCGAGCGCAAGATGTTGACGATGCAGAAGAAGATTGAAGACGCCGAGCAGCGCCTTCACGCAGCCGACCCGACCGATTTCGTGGCCCTCGGCGACATTCAAAAGGAGATCGACGACTACAAATCGCAGCTGGAAGACCTCGAACTCACCTGGCTCGAAACCTCCGAAACCCTCGGGGAATGATGCACGGGAGGGGAGCTACTGCATCATTCCTTAGGCGGACAGGTCGGAAAGCTTCACGGTATCGACGTAGGATTCGATCGCGTTGTCCAAGCCGGCCCAGAAGGCGATGGTCGAGCAGGTTTCCTCGCGCGGGCAGCCCACGCCGTCGTCTTCGAGCGCAGCGCACGCCACCGGCACTGTCGTCCCTTCGGCTGCGCGCAGCACGTCGCCCGCGAGAATCTCGTCGGCAGGGCGCGCCAGCAGGTAGCCGCCGCCGTGCCCGCGCACGCTCTTCAGCAGCCCGGCGCCGACCAAGTCGCGCGCGAGCTGTTCCAAATACTTCAGCGAAATGTCCTCGTTTTCGGCAACCTCGCGCAACGCGACCTTGCGGTCGGAAAAGCTCGCGATGTACACCATCAAACGCATGGCGTATCGGCCCTTTGTCGTTACAAGCATGTAGGTTCCTCCTACGTCTGGTTTCGCGTTAATGGTAGCACGGAAGAACGCAAGCTCGTTTCGAAACGCCGGGCCGGCGCGCCTCTCACACCCCATGTGTAGTCATCCGGATTGGCGAGGCATTGCGTGCGAGGGAATTCCGGCAAACGCGCTGCCGCATGCGAAAGCCTATTTAGGAAGCTTGACGAAGAAGTAATCGGTGCGCGCTGAGGGAGAAGACGCCGGGGAAGCGTCGGGCTTGCGTTGGGAGGCCGGGCTCGCCTCTTGCGCCTCGAGGTTTGCGAACAGTTCCGATAACGTTACGTCCAACCCTCCGGCGATTTTCTCCAGGCAGTCGATGCTGGGGTTGCGCTTCCCCTGCTCGAGTTTCGCCAGGTAACTGCGCTCGACATTGACCATGAGCGCAAGCTTCTGCTGCGAAAGGCCGTTTGCCTTGCGCAGTTCCCGGATTCGGTTGCCGAGGGCTTCTCGCGTTTGGGCTGTCATGTGGACAAGCATATGGTGAAGCGGGCTTCGGAATGAGTCCGATAGGACACCGTTATCGAACATGGTGGTAACTGAAAGCACGCTGTTTGAAAACGGGCTACAGACGAGAGGTTGTTCGTCGGGTTATTTGACGAATCTCCCGCGGCTGATATACTAATTGAGTCCAAAAGGACTCAATTTGAAATTAAAGACGCCCAGCGCAGAGCGTTCCAATCGACTTCAACCGCACAACAACGTTTGTCCGTGGCGTCACACGTTAATGAAAGCGCGGGTACGCGGATGGAACAGCTGCGAAAGCTCTTGACCCTTTCGTTCGAGCTTGTTGTGGTCTTGCTTTCGACGTGTTTCATGGCGGCCGCCTTTGCCAATGCGGGAAACGTCGCCTATGCGGACGAAGTCGATACGGGCACTTCCCGCGCTATCGCAATCGCCTACGACAATTCAGGCAGCATGGCCAACGGGTCCGATAAATGGTGCAACGCCCAGTACAGCCTCGAGGTCCTTGCGGCGATGATGGGCGACAACGACACGCTCTCGCTCTACGCGATGGACGCTCCTGGCGAGAAGCTTCACCTGACGGGCGCGATGGATGCCGCCGAGCGCGCCAAGACCGTTCACACAACCGATTTGGGCGCATCCGACTGGACCGATCCCCGCGCAACGCGCGAAGCGTACCAGTGGCTTCTCTCGCAACCAGCTGATGAGAAGTATCTTGTCATCACAACCGACGGAGAGTTCAACGTCGGAGGAGCGCTCGATGACGTGAGGCAGGCCGTCAACGAGGCGGTCGGCCAGGGAATAGTCGTAGTGTATCTGGCCATTGGCGACCAAGCCGAGCTTATCGCCGCAGATGAGCAGCGCCGTGTGTACGTGGAATCAGCTTCGAGCAGCAACATCCTCGAGAAAATGACCGACATCGCCAACCTCATCTTCGGCCGCATGCCGCTCGATTCGTCGATGTACACCGAGGACGGCGACCTTGCGCTTGAAGTCCCCATGAGCAAGATCATCGTGTTCGCGCAGGGGGGCGATATCGAGGTTGGCAACCTGACCCTATCGGATGGCTCCACCGTGAAGCCGTCGTTGGCCCAGGTCCGCTACCGCGACCGCATGACCGACGGGCCGAACCAGTACGGCGGTGACAACCCCAACACGAACCTGCAAGGCGTCGTGGCCACCTATGATGCCAACCTTCCCAAGGGAGAGGGCCATTTCGACATAAGCGGCGCCGAGAGCATCGAGGTTTACTACCAGGTGAACGTCGGCATTGCAATCGGGCTGACAGACGATTCGGGTTTCGCCTACTCGCTCGAGCCGAACTCCGACAACGTGCTGAGCGCCGGCACGTATTACACCTCGTACGATTTCGTGGACCCCGAAACGGGCGAAGAGCTCGACTCGGTTCTGCTCGACGACGCGGCCTTCTCGCTGCGCGTCGACGACGGGGCGCAGGTTCAGGAAGTCGGCGCCGGCGAGGCGCTCACGCTCGAGCGCGGCACGGCCGTGTTCCTCGCTGTCGCAGAGACGGCCGATGGCATGAAGGTGCGCCAGCAATACACGGGGGTCGAGGTGACGCCACCCGCCACGCCCCTTAACGTCTCGGTGGCGAGCAAGCCGAACGAGCCGGTCGACGTTCACTCGCTCGACGAAGCCGGGCCCATTGTGGTGCGGGTGACGAAGGAAGACGGCCAGCCGCTCTCGCAGGAGGAATGGGACGAGACCAAAGTCTCGGTCGTCGCGCCCACCGCAAGCGAGCCAGAGGGGATAATCGGCTGGTTCTTCGGAACGCCAGAGGGCATCGAGCTCAGCGAGGCGGCGCAAGGGCAGGAGCCGGGAACGTACGAAGTGCGGCTCGGCGCGTACAACGGCGATCCGGCCCAGACGCTTTCCGGCGACGTTCCCCTCGACATCTCGGCCGTGTACGACACGGGCAATGGCCTTTCGCGCGGGTCGACCACCGACAAGGTGGGAATCAGCGGCCTTTCTTTCTTGGAGAAGCTCCTGAATTGGCTGCGCATGCACATTTTGCAGCTCATCATCTTGCTCATCCTGCTGTTCATCATCGCGTTCATCATCATGGAGCTGCGCAAGCCGCGCTTGCCCAAGCTGAAGCCGCGCATATCGGGCGTGAAAGACAACGAGGATTTGCAGCTCGTATACGCGCAGAAGAAGAAGGAACATGCCATCTGGCCCCCCTGGGCACCCGAAACGAACACGCTCAAGGTGTCGGTGAAAGGTCAAGCAGCATCGGTGTACCGGCTCAATGAGCGATTCCCCTTGGGCGAGAAAACCATCGGCATCGTGGCTGCGAAGACCAAGCGCGGTAAAAAGGGCGTCCGCCTATCGGATACGACCATCGCAACGCTCGACAAGCATAAGAGCGACGAGTTCTTGGGATCGAACGAGAAGTACATCAGCCCGTCGTACAGCGGAGAACGTCAGATATTCACGCCTGGCGGCGGCTTCAACTTCCAAGGAAAGAAGCCGCACAAGAAGAAGGGCTGGAGCAAACCCGAGGAAGCGACGTACCGAATCACGTTCTAAAGCATGGGGAAAGCGCCTGCGCAGCAGGTAAGGAAGAAAGGATTAGGCATGGCGGCAACACTTATCGTAGGCTTGGGCGGCATGGGCCAGAAGGTGGTCAAGCGCATCTCGAAGATGATCGATCGCGAGGGCCTCTCGAACGTCGAACTGGTGGTCATGGACACCGACGTGAACGACCTGCGCGACACCAAGGAGAACTTCCCGCGCATCTTCACGGTGCAGACCTCGCCACGCGGCACGGTAGGAGGCGCGCTCGACCAGAACCCCTATGCGCGCGACTTGTGGTTCCCCGTGAACGATGGCCTTACCGGAAAACCTTTCACCGAAGGCGCCGGCCAGGTTCGTGCCGTGTCGCGCCTGGCGCTCGACCACGCCATCGAGCAGGGCTACATGTCCGAGCTGGAAAAGGCCATCGAGAAGCTGCACAACCTTTCCGGCGAGACCATGCGCCAGGAAATGCGCATCATGCTGGTGGGCTCGAACAACGGCGGCACGGGCTCGGGCTTGGTGCTTCCCGTGGCCATGTTCATCCGCAACTTCCTCATCACGCGTTACCAGGACAACTCGGCCATCATCCGCGGTTTCTTCCTCGAGCCCGACACCATCTTCGACCTCATTGTCGACGAGGAAGAGCGCAACAGTCTGCGTTGCAACGCCTATGCCACCATTCGCGAGATCGATGCGTTCTTCCGCAAGGAGTATGCCGGCGAAGGTGACGAGTTTAAGCACGTTGTGTTCAATGCGCCGCAACCGGGTTCGGGTGAACGCGTGGATTACCCGAACATCCTGCCGTATCACTTCGTGTTCTTGATGGACGCTATCAACAGCGAAGGCGAGCACTTGCCGAGCCACGACGCGTACCTGCAGCATGCAGCTGAGACTATTTATGCCCAGGCGCTATCTGCCGTGTCGGCGCGGAGCAATTCCAGCGAGGACAACATCATCCGCAACCTTGCGGCCAACAACGGGCGCAGCCGTTACTGCGGCGCTGGTTCGTCGTTCTTGGAATACCCCGTCGACCAGGTGCAGCGCTACATCGGCCTGCGGTGGGCGGCTGACAACATCTCGCAGGAGTGGCTCGAGCTCGACACGCAGTACGAGCGCATGCGCCGCGACGATGACGAGCTGAAGATCGCCGATTACTACAGCAGCACGTTCAAGAGCCTCATGGACGGCGTGCCGTTCTACAAGAAGATTGGCCGGCGCGTGTACACGGAGTACGAAGGCGAAGGCGGGCGCATCATGCGCGAATGGCCTGCCGACGAGTTCCCCGATGCGGTCATGACCCGCGCAGAGAACGTCATCGAATCCGAGCTCGGAAGGCAGTGCAGCGACATGCAGCACGCCATCGCGCAGTTCGAAGAGGCGGCTATCCAGACGACGAACGAGGGCATCGAAATGGTCGCAGACGATTCTGACGACCCCGTTTCCGAGCTCACCGCCCAGTACGAGCGTTTTTACGAGGTGGCGCGCCGCTACAATGCCGCCATCGACAACGAGGTCGAAACGGCGGCAAGTCGCATCGCCGCCGCCACGTACCTGGTTTCCGATTTCAACAGCAACCCTCTGGAATCGAACTCCTCGCCTTGGCAAATCGAAAGCCTGCTCAGGATCGAGGACGGGTCGGGCGTTGGCGCCATTCACCCCGGCGCGGTGCGCTACATGCTCTACCAATCCTCGCTGAACCTGGCGGAGGAGATCGAGGACTGCGAATCGAACATCGCGTCCGCGAAGAGCGCCATCAAAAGCTTCATCGACCTTCAAGACCGGCAGGACGACGCTGCCGAAGAGGTCGAGGATGACGGCAAGAAGGGGAAGAAAGGCAAGCGGAAGATAAAGCTGTCGCTTCCGTGGCAGGGCGGCGCATCGCTTGACGAGTCGACCATTTCCCTCATGTTGGGTCAAGCCGATGGCCTTACCCGCTTTAAGAAGAACATCGACAAGCGCCTCGAGTTCACGGTGAAGAAGGCGTTCCTCGTCGAGGCGAAGAAATACGTCGACGCGCTCAGCGATGCATTCGAGGGCTTCTACTCGTACCTTGGCCAGCAAATCGACAACCTGACCACCGAGGCCGATTCCATCGAGAACGACCCGCGCTACAAGAACGACGTCGAAGGCCAGACGCACCGCTACGTGTGCGCATCCACCAGGTGCCTGCAGGGTCTGAAGGACGAATGTCCGGTGAAGGGCGACACGTCCGAGCTGCCGTTCGAGCTGTGTGGCCGTATTTACAACAGCCTGCTCGCGTTCACGAAGGTGAATAAGACCGAGCGCTCGAACGAGGTGAAGAACCAGGCATTCAAAGATATCTTCAACGAGACCATCGTCGATTACTGGGTCGAGCGCGTCATGGACCCGACGCAGGGTTATCCGCTCGTCGTCGACAAGAACGTGGCGCAGGCCATCGCCGCCGAGGCCGTGTATCTGCACGACGGCCCATTTTCCAGCAAAGATGAGCAAGCATCCTATGTCAACAGCTACCTGCGCACCGTGTTTGACCAGACGTTCCACCTGGCCGCCCCGTTCATCGAGCCGCCCGTCGGCGAGACGCCGCGCACGTTCAAGACCTGCGCCTATTCCGAGAGCATCCTGGATAACGCGGGCGGATACGCCGAGGCGCTCACGGAAAAGCTCGCGCAGTACAACGCGACGAAACTCCCTTCGCGCGAGTACAGCAAGTACTCCATCATGTTCTACCGTTCGATGTACGGCTTCTGCGCCACCAACCTGCCGAAGTACGCGCCTGCGCATGGCGGCATGCAACCCATGCCGGAAGGCGAGTACCACCATGCGTACTTCATGTTGGTGAACCAACTCTCGCCCAACCTGAAGGAAAACAAGCTCATTACGCCCCACATCGACAAGAACTGGCATTTGGTCGAGGCGCTGCCCGACTTGAACGAGGAGCATGAAGCTCTCATCAGGGAAGAAATCGTCCACGCGTACCTGTTCGGCCTCATTTACCAGCAGTTCAAGGCGCGTCAGATTTCCACAGGCGACGATGTGTACTACCTGACCAGCACCGCACGCCAGAAGGAAACCCATCTGTGGGTGTCGAACGGCACGCCGTGCGACCGTTTCTACGAAGTGTACGACGCCATGAAGTTCAACCCGCGGGCCGTGAAAAAGCTCATATCGCGCAGCGCCGAGGAGCTGACGCGCGAAAGGAACAACACGGTCGGCCTTTCCATCGAAAGCTGCAAGCTGCTGAAGAACGTGCGCTCCGAGGCGTTCAAGCGCTCCTGGAACGATGACGCCGTGAAGGAAGCGGCGCGCCTCATCATTGCGGACATCCTTTCGCTGAAAGAACGCGACGCGGATGCCGCCTCGAAACCTGCACATCGTCTCGACACGGCGCTTGTCACCGACTTTTTCGGTCTCGGTGACGAAGAGGTCGACAATTTTGGATGGGATTTCGGCGTCGACGAGGAACAGCCCGCCGCTCCGGCTGGCGATCGCGCCCGCAGGTCGATACTCGAGATTCCCGTGTACTACCGCATCTCGCTTCCGCAGTCTGAGACGCGCAGCGGCGAGATCGACATCATGATCGAGAGCATCTTCAGCATCGTGCGAGCCCATTTGGCTAACTTCACGAGCTCTGATGACCTCGACGACCAGAGCGGCCAGTTCTTCGAAGAGCAGTACCTGCTGTTCGAACGCAACCTCGTAAGCGTCGAGCGCGCGTTCCCGGGCATCGGGACGAACGGCGTGGTGAACACCATTCGCGAGAAGACGCTTAGCTTCCTCGAGCCAGTCGACAGCCGCTTCGAGCGGATGAAGAAGGTTCAGGTTGGCATCGAGAAGGCCTGGCGCTCGATCCGTTAGCAGCTGAGACATGAAAACGGTACTGTTTATCGACAAAGCCGACGAAGAGGTCTGGAGCTCGTTTTTGCGCTACGACTTCGTGCTCGACGAATACGGCGAAGCGGGCGCGTTCGACGTGTGCGACTGGCATCCCGATGGGATGTCGGTCAGCGCCGCCGTGCCCGAGTTGGCCGACATCGTGGGAGACGAGGAGTCGTGGCGCGCCATCATAGTATGCGACCTGCGCAAGGAGATGGTCGACCCGGAAACCGACCGACACTTCGACAACCCGTACGACTTTCCCGAAAACTACGACGTTCCTGCGGGGGAGCCCTTGCGGGAGTCGCAGCGCCCCATCGTACGACTTACCCAAATGCTCGGAGGCCTGCCCGAAAAGTCGGTGATTGAATGGCCTGATTTTGCCAAATCGAGCCGCGAAGCGGCGGATGCGTTTGGCAGGCCCGATGACGTCATCCTTGCTGACGAGGCCATAAGCCTCAACGAGTTCGAAGTGTTGTTGCCGCAATCGGACGAGCGCTACGATCTGCTGAAGCGGTATCGCCTCGGCGTGGCCCGCCCGCAGGAACTGCTTTGCATCACTCCGCGCGATATCGACTCCGATCTCGCCCAAGAGCGCCGCAGCGACTTCGAGGAGGAGCGACAGCTCCGCGAGAGCCGCGAAATCGAGCTCATCGAAAAGGCCAACTGGAAAGGGCTGGAAGGACTCACGGATGAAGAGAGGGCCGAGCTCGAGGTCGAGGTGCCCCTGGGATTCTGGCAGCGAAACAGCTACCCGTCCTCGGCACGCTTCATCGTGTGCGATAGACTTGCAGCGGCAACGCCCGACGAGCATGCGCCCGATGCGCCCGAATTGCCGAAGCCCCAAACCGGCGGTGTCGCGTCTGCCACGAAACGCGACCCCTGGTTTCACTTCTGGCTCAGCGTGCTGGCTCTCGTGGTGGCAGACGTCCCGTCATCTTACCTGCGCCCGTACAAGGTGCACGAGATTCACGTCGATTTAGACGAAGAGCAGCTCGATTCCGTCTTCTCGCGGCGCTACACCGAATGGTCGGCGGTTCGCCGGCGCATTGCGCTGGAGCTTGAAGGCGAGGAGCTGAAGCTTGCGACTTCCGACCTGTTCATGAACGAGGTCCCCGATTGCACGACGAGCATCGCCGTGTCATTCGGCTCGGTGGACGAATCGGGCTTGCATGCCGACCCGAACGAGGTCGGCTTCATCAAGGACGTGCCGGAAAACGACCGGTCTGTGTGGGCTCGCCAACGCGCATCCATCCTTGACGAGTTCCGTTCGCTGCTGCGCGCCCCCGCTCGCGGGCTTTCCATGGCCGCGGCCCGGTTCCGCATGTCCAACACGCTTGATCCGAGCGTGTTGGAATACTGTGTTTTGAACGGATACCAACGCGCCGAGCTCGAGGACGAGGTGCGAGCGATGGAATACGACCTCGCCCGTGGCGTGGGGCTTCAGTCGTTCGATATAGCGTCTCACCGTTCGAGCATCGATGACGCAAGCGATGTCATTGTCGAGTCGATCGCCAGGCGCCCGAGCAAGTCGCAAGCAATCTTTGCGGCAATCGCCGCATGCGCGGCGCTGTTCATAGGGCTTGTTCCCTACTGTTTCGGCATTATGGGCGGGGCGGCATCGAATGCGTCGGCCTGGCTTGTGACGGTGGCGTGTTGCCTTGTGCTGCTTGCAACGGTGGCCGTCACCCTGCTTCGGATGCGCAATAACGTCCGCGATTCGTATCGCAGTTTCAATGGGGTCATCTCGCGGCTGCTGGCGAATCTTCATTCTGATGCGAACCGCCTCGGCGCGCGGCTTTCGGCTTATGCCACATTCAAGAAGAAGCAAGAGATCCTGTATCGGCAGAAACGTCGAGGCGCTCTTACCGAGCGGGCCAAGGGGCTCGACCAGCAAGACGCGCTTTTGCGCACGCGCACCGACGACATATTGCGAATTGCGCCAAACGCCACCATAAACCCCGACTTGTACAACGGCATCTTGCGCGGTGGCTGGGATCGGGCGTTGAACCTGCTCGAGACCCCGTCGTTCTTCAGCGTGTGTGATGCGTGGCGCGTCGAGCGCACCCTGAACGGCGGGACAGCCTCGCAAATGGCCGTGAAAATGCCGTACAGCTTCATTGTGAACATGGGCCTCGAGCCCATCGACGTGTGTTAGGGGGTTCCGTGCTGCAATCGTTACTCATGGTGCTCGGCGGCTCGGTCCCGTTTTTGGCTACGGTGTTCGTAGTTGCCAAGGCCAACTGCGTAAAGACGAACCGATACCGGCAGCTGTTTCTCCCCGTCGTGGCAGTTGTGTACGGCATCGTGCTCATCGTGTGGTTCAACGACATCAACAATCTCATTCAGTACGGCTTGGGCATGTTGGCACGCTTCGTGCCGTTCTTCGCCTCCATAAATACCGCGTTCGCAGAAGCCGTCGCGTTCAATTGCCTGTTCATGCTTGCATTCGCCGCCGTGAAAACTGCATATCGCGGCGCCATGCAAGGGCTTTCAAAGCCGTACGAGAGCGCCCTCAAGGGTCTGTTTGGCGCGTTTTACGACTACGACGAGGAATACGAGCATTGGTATTTGCGCGAGGAGTATCGGGGCGTTCGCCGACTGTTCCGCAACTTGTTCTACGCGGCCGTGGTGATAGCGACGCTGCTGTTCCTGGCGTCGCGCGGGTTCTCCGATTTGCCGGCTTTCCGCAACCCGTTTTACCCCGCATACGCCGTCGTCGTCTTAGGCGAGGTGTTCTTCTTCCTCGACGGCCTGACCAAGGAAGAGTACAAGCAGAGCGTCGAGTTCGAGGACGACCAGGCGGTGCGCGTGTTCCAGTACGCGAAGGTTCAGAAGTCGCTCGAGCACTACTTCGGCGACCGCGTCCTGCACGCCTTCTCGCGCAGTCGGCGGCGCGCCTCTGCAGGGTCGCATCACGACTTTTGCGAGGAGCTCAGCCATAGCGCCCAGTTCTCGGAGCGCGTGGCGGGGGCTTACTTCATGGCGCTGACCGACAAGGGCCTCTTGGGGCGCGGTTCGGTGGGCGACTACGATGAGCTGAACCACGACGTCGTCATGAGCGTGGTGAAGCTGCTCGAAGGTAAGAGCGTGATGTTCGCTTCGCCGTTCTACCGCGACTACCTGCCCTATGTGTTCCTCCCCATGAACGCCCAGCTGCTGCGCGACGGCAAGGCCCTCGTGCTTCATGCGGGTGAAAACGGCGCCGATGCCAGCACCGACAATGCGGGCGCGGGCCTTGCGGACTTCGTTTCCGATGGGCTCGCCTTCGTGACGAACGTCCGCGACATGTGGACGGTCGGGAGCCTGCCGCACGAAGGCGACGCGTACCCCGATGTGGCCATCATGCCGTTTTCGGATTTAGGCGACACGCGCACCATCTTGCGCAACTCCGATTTCTTCAAGCAGGTGAGCTTCGCCCTGGTAATCGACCCTTCGAGCATGCTCGCCACGTATCAGGTCGGTTTGAATATCCTGGCCGAGCACTTATCCGTCGGCAGGGATGTGGCGTACTGTATCTTCGATAAGAACAGCGACGGGCTCATTGACTCGCTCTCGCATGCGCTGCGGACGAACCTCACCGAAGTGGGCGCGACCGAGTACTGCGAGGGAACGTCAGTCGGAATGCTTTGGAGCGTCGACGGCGAGTTCGTCCAGCACCGGCTGTTCCCCGACGTCGCCCACTACCTCGGGTTCGGGTCGGAACTGGGACTCGTCGCCCTGCGCGCCCAGATATCGAAAGCAGCCTGGGCGGCGCGCGATTCCGTGCCGCTGGTCGACCAACGCTGGATACTCGGTCAATACTATGGCGAGATCTTCCGCTTCGCCGACCTTCCGCAAGAGCAGGGGCAGGTTGACAAGCGTTTCGAGTTCTACCCGGACATGTGGTCGATGCCCAAGGAGCCGCGTCGCTTCGTCGTGGCGGAAGACGAGTTCAACAACCTGTTCGAAATGAGCCGCCAGTTCTCGACGCGCGGGTCGGAAGAGGCGTTCGTCAACGTGCTCTCGCCCAATTACCTGCTGCGTGATTACATGGTGCAGAACTCGGACATGTTCGCGAAGGATCCGAAGGCGATTCCCGCGTTCGCTCCCGATTACTCGAAGAGCGAGCGCAACGTCGTCTTCTCCATCGTCATGATGATGGTGCAGGGCGAGCGCAGACTTCTCGAAGGCGACGTGGAGGCGCGCCTGCGCTACGCGGGAGTGCTAGACGGGCGCAGCGTCCGCGAGGCGCTCGAGGGCATGATGATAGAGCACTTCGAAGTTGCCGACGATGACGACCTGCCCGAGAACCATATCGTGGTCACCGAGGTTTCCGAATACGTGCCGGCCCTGCGCGACATCGTAACCAACCGCTATTACGAGCTCGGGGAAGACGCGCGCATATCCACAGCGTTCGAGTCGCTGCGCAACGTGCCTTTGATCACCGAGGCGCCCGACGGCTCCGAAATGCTCTTGGGCTCGCGGCTGTACGGGCATGTGTACCAGCTGTTCCTGCCCGGACAGTTCCTCACGGTGGAAGGCAAGTACTACGAAGTGCTTTCCATGTCGAGTGATGGGGGCGTCATGCTGCGGCGTGCCGCCGACCACTTCACGCGGCGCCGGTATTACCGGCAGCTGCGCTCGTATGCGGTGAGCGATTGGGAGGAAAGCGAGAGGCCGGGCGACACGCGGACGATCGGCGGTATCCGCATCAGCCAGGGGCGTGCGTCCATCGTCGTGGAAACGGCGGGTTATCTCGACCTCGCCGACTACGGTGACCTTGAGGATGTCCGGCGAATCGAGCTGTCGGACATTCCCGTCCGCCGCTATTGCAACAAGAGCTTGTTGCGAATCGACTTCCAGGGCGCGTCCAGCGCCGCCGTCACGACGCTCGCCGTGCTCATGAGCGAACTGTTCAAGACGCTGTACCCGAAAGACCACCCCTACATAGCCGTGCTCGCGCCTGCATGCGAGCTTCTTCCCGAAGGGGTCCTGTATTCAGCCGATTGCCCGGAAAGCGAAAGCTGCGTGCACATCGTCGAGGACAGCCTCATCGACATCGGACTTGTCTCGTCGATCGACCGCAACATCATGCGCGTGCTCGAGATGTGCTGGGATTACCTCGATTGGCATGGCGACATGATGGAGGGGAAGCGTCCCGCGCCCGAGCGCGTCGAAGTGGGCGAGTTCCCCGGTGATCCGGAGCCATACGAGCCGCCGAAGGGGCTTTTCGGCCGCCTCGTCGACCGCATCAAGGGCCTGTTCGGCATTGGGAAGCAGCGTAAGCGCAAGGGAGGCGAAGGCGATGGCTCCCCCGCAGCTCCCGAATCGCCGGCGGCTTCCGAGCCCGAAGTGAAAGACGAGCCCGAATTCGCGTTCGAGCTGGAACCCGAACCCGAGTCCGAGTCGGAGCCGGAGCAAGAGCCGGAGCCTGAACCCGATTTCGAGCCCGAGCAAGAGCCGGAGCCTGAGTCGGCGTTCGTGCCCGACCCCGAGCCAGAGTTCGAGGCAGGGTCCGAGCTCATCGAGGGTGATGAAGAAGCGCAAGGAGAGGGGGTCGAAGATGACGGCTGGCGATGAGCTCGTCGAGGAAGGCGGCGCCCTGCTTGGCGGGGCCGAAGGCCCCGATGCTTCCGAGATTCCCGACGGCGACTTTTACAAGCTGAACCATTACCTGCTGTTCGGTGCCCGATCAACCGAGGTCTACGATGCCGCGTTCGATTGCAATGCGGCAAAAGACTACCTTGCCGGTATGGGCGTCGCAACCGATGGGCCGCTTACGCAAGCGCGCAAGCTGAAGGGCAAGTCGAGCCTCTATGCCGGGTACCGAGACCCGACCGAGCGGTACTGCGACTTCTGCGGAAAGGCGCTGTCCGGCGCAGAGTACGAGCGTCTGAAGGACGGCCGCGACCGCTGCTCGGAATGCAGTGAAACCGTCGTGCACGGCAAGGAGAACTTCGAGGTCCTGTTCCATCAGGTTCGCGAGGGGTTAATCGAGAAATATGGAATCGACTTGCCGGCGAAGATGACGGTGCAGGTCGTCTCTACCAAGAAACTCGCCCGTGCAACGGGGAAGAAGTTCGTGCCATCGAAAAACTTCGACGCGCGCACGGTCGGCTTGGCCACCAACCGCAAGGGCAAGTACGGTGTCATGTTCGAAAACGGCGTGCCGCGCATCAGCCTCATCGCGACGACCGCGCACGAGCTTACGCATATTTGGCAGTACTCGCATTGGGATGCCAATGCCATCGAGAAAAAGTACGGCGAACATACGCTTGCGATATACGAGGGCATGTCCAAGTGGTCCGAGATCCAGTACCTGTTCCTCATGAACGAGACGACCCAGGCCGAACGCGCCCTCGCCAACGAAGCGCTTCGAACCGACGTGTATGGCTTCGGGCTGCGCCTGTTCATGAACGAGTATCCGTTTTCACGCGGAATCATGCTGGAAGGCGACACCCCGTTCAATCACGTGGAGGGGCCCATTTAACCCAGCGTCGATTTGCAGGAGGTTGAATATGAAGAAAATCATCGCAATCGTCGTCGCCTTGGCTGCATGCCTATGTATAGCAGGCTGCGGTCCGAACGACTCGGGGGCGAAGGCCACAGTCGAGAAGTACTACGCGTCGCTGAACAATGGGGACTTGCAGGGCATGATCGATTGCTGCGACAGCGCGACATCCGCCGCGATTAACGGCTCGATGGATCTGCTGTCCCTTCTCCTGAACTCTTCTGGTTCATCGGATGTCGATGTGCGCAGCTACATCATGCAGCTGTACCCTTCCATTGGCTCCGCGCTTAGCCAGCAGGGCGTTACGTATGAGATAAAGCCGACGAGGATCGACGTTAGCTTCTCCGATGACGCTCACGCCACGGCGAACGTCAACGTGCATATATCCGTCACGTCGGGGTCGGACACGCAGGAGGTCGATCAGGCTGAGACGTTTTCCATGGTCAAAGAAGGCGATAGTTGGAAGATAGACTTATCGGACCAGTTGGCGAACGCTTTCGGCTCGGCCTTTGACGTGGCTGGCGGCCTGTTCGGGCTGTAATTTCTAGGCGGGCGAAAAGAAGAAGGGCATTGGGTTTGGGAGTCGCGGAGAAAAAACTGCTGAGACGCTTCAGGTTCTCCAATTTCCTCGACAACCTCTTGTCGCGCGGATTCGCCTCCTTGGCCTGGGCGCTGTTCATCGCCGCACTCGTGGTCGTGCTCATCGCCGCGTTCGCCTATTTCCTGTTTTGCAGCAGCGCGGGCATGACGGTCGGGGAGGCGTTCTACTCGGCGTTCGCATACACCATAAACCCGGAATTGCCCGAGTTCTCCGACGCCTCGATGGGGCATGGCCGCATGGCCATCACCGTCGTGGTCGTCATCATCGGCTTACTCGTAACCTCGGCGCTCGTCGGCATCATCACCACGGCCTTGACGACGTTTTACGAGGGGCTGCAGCGTGGCTTCTCGCCCGTTCTGGAAACGGGTCATATCGTCATCATAGGGTTTAACGAGAATGTCCAGACGATTATCCGCGAACTGCGGTTGGGCTATGACGGAGACCAAGGGCAGTGCTTCGTCGTGCTTGACGACAAAATGACCCGAGAGGAGATGGAGCGGCGCCTTTCGGGCTTTGTCGGAACGTCCCTCAGCAAATTCGAGAAGCGCACGGGATGCAAGATTATCTGCCGAAACGCGGAGTTGCGCCAAGTCGACGATTTGCGCCGCTGCGCTGTCGAACGGGCGTGCTCGGTCATCATCAACGATTACGACGACGCTCTGATTCTGAAAACCCTGCTTGCCGTGGCCTCGCTCATGCGGGAGGAGAAGGCGGCCAACCCCGATTTCGTCCTGCCCACGACAGTCTGCACGTTCCGAGAGAGCCAATTCGCCCGCGCTGCCGAACACGCTGCCGAGGAGTCGAGCCTGCGCATCCTCTCGCTTTCGGACACGCTTTCGAGCCTCATCGCCAAGACCTGTTACCAGCCCGGGTTGTCGAGCGTTCTTTCCGAGATATACAGCTACGAAGGCTCCGAGCTGTACATCCGTCCGACGGACGATTGCGTTGGTTTGCGGTTCGACGACCTTGTCGGCAGGTTTAACGAAGCCGTTCCGTTGGGAATTTGTCGCGCTGACGGCTCCAACGCGGCCGGCGGCGCGCTCGACGTCATCATGAACGTCCCTCTCGACGTAAGCGCGTCGGCGTACGACGAGGCCATGACGATACGTGCGGGCGACGAGCTGGTCATGCTGTCGCACGACGGAAGGAACATGGACCTGCTTGCGCCCGTCGATGCCGATGCGGTGTTCCCCGAGTTCGAATTCGACCAAAACCGCGCGCTGCGAGAGGCGTCGAACCAAATTCTCGTCGTCGGTTATGACGAGACCTTCGACCAGACCATCGTTAACCTTGCGCGGTATTACAACGCCGTCCGCCCAGGGGATAAGCCGGTTAACTGCATCATTAAGCTGCTGTACCGGATAAAGAGGGAGCCGCGCGTAATGGCCGCCCGCCAGCGTTTCCTCTCCCAGGGCATCGAGGGCATTCCCGTGCGCGAGCTCGAAACCACGCACGGCTCCGACAGCAACGGCAACGCGAACACCGACATCGAGATTCTGTCGACTCGCGTCGAGTTCCAGTGCGCCATGTCCGATGTCGTCGACCTTCCCGTCTTGGAAGGGGTGTTCTTCTCGGGCGAGCGGTTCAGCCATGTAATCGTGCTGAGCGACCTGAAAATGAACCAGGAAGACGCCGATACCGAGACGCTGCTCACGCTGCTGTACCTGAAGGCTATCGCCGAAAACGCGCGAAGCGGAGGATACGGCGAAAGCCGCTTGGCGCCGTTTCGCATCACCAGCGAGATTCAGAACATGGACAACGTCGACTTGGCGTACAACGAGTACGTTAGCGATTACATCATCAGCTGGAAGTTCATCGCAGCGCTTCAGGTGCAGATCGCTGAAAGCGGGCACCGGTACCGCATCCTTCAGGACCTTTTGCGACCGGGCGGGGCCGACATCCAGCTCGAGCCAGCCGATCTGTACCTTCCGCGCGAGAGCCTCGATGGGCAGACCCCCGTCGACTTCGACCGTTTGGCGCGCCATTTGCGCACGCCTTCGGATCCGAAGGAAAAGCGCGTGCTGCTCGGCTATGTCGACATGGCCGCGGGAGCGCATCACCTGTGCCCTGCGCGGGGAGCCGACGGAAGGAAGGTCGTGCGCCTTGGGGCTGCCGACATGCTCATCGTCATAAAGGCGAGCTGATTTATGGAGGGCTTGCGGGTTGTTGGCGCGATTGCGGTGACGGTCGCCTCTACCGTGGCGCTGACCGTGGCCTTCAGCCTTTCGGTCGACGCGGTGGCCGTGCTGTTCCGCGAGCATGTCGAGCTCGCTTTTGCCTTTCCGATTGCGGGCGTCGTCACATGGGCGGCGTATCGCGCCCTGCGCGTCCCGTTTGAGTGGGCGACCAAGCACATCGTCGGCAACGTGGAACGCAGCGAGCCCGTGTCCGCGCGGGTCGTGCCCGCGATATTCGTCGGGACGTGCCTGACGATCTGCGTAGGCGGGTCGGTGGGCAAGGAAGCGGCGGCGTTGCAGATGGGCGGCGGCATGGCGGCTACGTTAAGGCGGTTCTTCAAGCTTGGCCCCGAGCATGAGCGCCTCTTGTGCGCATGCGCCCTCTCGTGCGCGCTGAGCGTGCTGCTCGGCACCCCGGTGGCCAGCGCCCTGTTTGCGGTGGAGGTTCTTCAGTATCGGTCGCGCAAGGTGCACGATTACCTTGCCATCGCCGCCTCTTCGGCTGCTGCGCGGGTGGCTTCATGGGGCATGTCGCTCGATTCGCTTGCGATCGAAGGCCTCGTCCCCGCGGCTTCGCCCGAGCTGTTGGGAGAAGCCCTCGCGCTGACTGCGGCCTGCTCCCTGTTGGCCGCGTGCTTCTGTTTGGCGCTCGCCTCGTTGCGCTCGCTTTCAGGTCGAAAGAGGGTTCAGGTGCCGGTTCTCGTCGCGGTCGGCGTTGCGGCCGCCGCGTTCGTCTTGGCGTTCGGCGGCGATGCGTATTCCGGGACCGGCATGGCCCAGATTGCCCCTGCGCTCTCCGGAAGCATCGACGACCCCTTCTTCGTCGGCAAGTTCCTGTTCACGCTTGTTTTGCTCGGAGTTGGCTTCAAGGGAGGCGAGATCATGCCCACGTTGTGCGTCGGAGCCACGTTCGGCTGCTTTGCCGGCTCTGCGTGCGGAGTCGATTCAGCGTTCATGGCGGCCATCGCCCTGGTGGCCTATTTCACGGCCTGCACGAATTGCCCGCTTGCCGCCGTTGCCCTTGCGAGCGAGGTGTTCAACCCGTTCGGATTCGGCTGGTACCTCCTAGCTTCCGCACTTGCCTATGCGCTGACGTTCCGAGTCGGTTTCTATGCGAACGGCGATTTCTATCCCGAGCTTCTGAAAGATGCTGTGGCTGCCTTGCTTTCAAGGGGAGGGCGCAGATGACGAGGCGTATTGAACGAGCTGAGACGATGGGCGGAGGGCGGAGTGCGGGCAGCGTTCCCGTTGCGCGTTTTGGCCCCGACGGCTCTATGCTCCTCGATATGGCGACGGGCGAGGTTCGCCGCCTTGGCTCTACGGCATCGCCGCAGGCGCTGACAGCGTCCGAGCTTGTTATTCTCAAGCACCTGTGCAGCAAGAAAAGCCACTCTGCGACTGTTGACGAGCTGTATTCGTTGAATCATGGTGGCGGGGCTGACAGCGGGACGAAGGACGCTGCGCAGCGGAAGCGGAGCATTCAGCAGCACATGTGCAACATCAGGGTGAAAATTGCCAAGGCGGGCGGCCCGGAAAGCGCCATCGTGACGAACCGGGCTACGAAGAGTTACCAGGTTGTGGTTCCCGACGCCCACGGTGTCGTTTCCACTGCGGCAGAAGGCGCTTGTGGCGCACCGGCGGCGAAACTTCCGATGCGAAGGCAGGCTGAGGGCGTGTCGAGGATGTCCGTAGGCGATTTCGCCGCAGATGAGGACTGGTGCGAGCGCCTTTCCGAAGAGGGTGTCATCGAAATCGCCAATCAGGCGGGCACGGTGGGGTGGCTGGTGTCCGATGAGGGCTTGCGCGCCTTCATGCAAGCCTATTCCTGTCTTGACCGGGCAGTGGGCCAAGCCCGAATCGCGGCGTTGGCCGCGCGCCTTGGTTGCGAAGCATCCTGAATCGTCCTGAGTGAATGCTGAGCAAATGCTGAACGGTCGTGCCTATACTCGCCCTATGGTTTCGGTGGCGGCATTCGACTGCCCGGGACATCCAAACGAAAGGGGCAAGTTATGGCTGAGAACTGCACATGTCACGAAGAGAAGCGGCTTTCGATGTGGCAGCGCATGTGGCACAGGGTGCGCATGGTCACATGGAGTTGCCCGCGCTGCGGGCGTCCTTTCGCCACCGAGATGGAGCGCAACATCCACATGATGTCGTGCGGAAGCTAGCCGTCGGGCGCGATGCTCAGGGCTCGATAGGCGAGCGCCTGCATTCATGGCGATGCCTGATTTCCAGATTGGAGATCGTCTCATGAAGAAGCTGTTCTCTCTGATGGCGGCGACGCTAGCGGCCGTCTTGCTGTTGTTTCCGAATGCCGCGTTCGCCGACAACTCCTTCCTTGTAGGCGATTGGGCCACAAGTAGTGGTGATGCGACATTCTCGTTTTACGAAAATGGCACCTGCGTAAGCGATTTCGGCTTATGGCCCGAAGAGGGCACATGGAAGACCGAGGACACGGGAAGCGCCGCCTTTCCTATCGAGATAGACGGGTCGAGCGTCTTGTGGCTCATGCAACTTGCGTATGGCGGCGTTGACGAGGGCTACCATTTCGAAGTGTTGAAATGCAACGACGACAACTTCTACTTGGTCCAGGTGTACGGCGATTACACGGCATGGTCTTCGAATTGCAAGTTGCCGCTGACCAGGGTTGGCGCGAAAGCCGATTTCACGCTGCCTTCCGAGGGCTCTGCCCACGAGCAAAACGAAACGCGAAGCGAGGGAAATGATGAGGCCGAAGCGAGCGCCTCTAGCGAGATTCAGAAAATGGACGTTGCATTCGATGACGACAACACCGTCAGCTTGAATTGGGGCTGGGATTTATTCGGCAAGGATTCTTCGGAGTACGATCATGACATCGCCATGGCGGCGCTCGTCCTCAGCCAAGCCGCAGAGCTGGGGCAGCAAGCGGGCGAGCAGCGCATGCGTGATTTGGGTTTCGAAAACACGTCGTCCGTTTACTACGGCGGTAATACCGAGAACGCCGAAATGCCCGCAACGGTGTTTGCGTCCAAAGACATCAGCCTGAACGGAGCGCAGAGAGTTATCGTGGCTATTGCGGTGCGGGGCACGAAAACGGACGAAATCGGAGACTGGCTCACTGATTTGCGTTCCCAGATAGACGGGTTCTATCCTGCGGCTGATAACGTGAGCAATCAGTTCAAGTCCTATTATGGCAGCCTGAGCGATCGGTATGGGTTTACCGTCAACTCGTCAAATACGATTCTCTTCATTACCGGTCATAGCATGGGTGCGGCAGTGGCCAGCCAACTTGCGCAGATGCTAGAGGGAAGCTGCGGATTGAGGAATGCCATTTTCGCGTATACGTTCGCCACGCCGAATCATGAAACGTTTAATTACAACAGGGAAAGCTTCACGAATGTTCACAATATCGTGAATTTGCATGACGCGGTCCCCAACGTTCCTTTCGGCTATAAGAAATATGGGCACACGTGGTACTACGATTCCTCGGAAAGCCGATATCAACCATACTATGAGAGGGTTTACGGCGAGAACGGCTGGCATCCGCGAAACATCGTCGACGAGCACATATGCTCCACCTATCTTGCAATGATGCTTTGCAACTTACCTTACAACATGGGCGATGGGGCGGTTAATCCGTATTCGCTCACTTCGGTTCATTGCCCGGTTGACATTGCGGTTTACAGCCCCGATGGCGCGCTTATGGGCGCGACCAAGGGCGAAGATGCGACAATCGGGGAAACGAGCACCGTCCTCGTCATGACAGATGGCGACGCGAAGTACGTGTACGCTCCGCCTGGTGAGCCTTATACGGTGAAGGTCGTGGGTACCGGCAGCGGCGAAATGGCCGTCTCGCAGCAGAGCATCGACCCCGACACCGGCGATATCGTCAGCGAGAAGACGTTCGAGAACGTGGCGGTCGAGGAGGGCCGGCAGTTTACGCTTGCGGTAAGCGGCGATGCGCAGGTTGACGACGTTTCGTTGGAAACTGCCGATGGCGAGGCTCAGAACGAGTCGGCAGACGACGGGCAACCTGGTGCCGAGCAGGGCGATTCTGAGTTCCAATGGTGGCAGATTCTCCTCATCGTCGTCGGCGTCGTGGTCCTCGTGTTCGCTATCTTGCTCGTTATCGGCACGGTGAAGAACACCCGCAAGCAAAACAAGCGCAAGAATAAGGCGTCGAAGAAGCGCAAGCGCAAGTAAACCTCACGCTAGACGTTTTAGCCGAGCCTCATCGCCTCTATGGGAGCGGCGCCACGCCCTGACGGGCGATCGCACCTCGCCATTTTCCGTTTGCTATACTGGACAGGCCACAAGTCCTTCACGTCGTTCGGACGGAAACGCCATGCTCGTCTATCACGGAGGCAATCTAACTGTCGATAAGCCCCGTTTGCTGGCATCGAACAAGCATCTCAATTTAGGCCCCGGGTTTTACGCGACGGCAAACCAATCACAATTCGAAGAATTCTCTATCAAGGTAGCGCGCTAGTGGAAGCCGACAAGCATGCCGCATTGATGACGATTATTGTGCCGGATGTGGCGCGCCTGGTTTGCGAACGCCAAGGGGTTGACGAAGTTGCCGCTTAGCATTTCCTGCAAGCCACGAGCCGGGTCCTTCCGTTACCCCGTCTACACGCGGATGGCGGCAGTCTTGCGTTTCGCCGCTACATGAACAGGTCGTCTGCGGTTATTGCGGCTGCAGCAGTACCGCTGTAGGCGTTGCGCTTCAGGCCACCCGGTGTCACCAAGGTGATGTGGAGGGCCTTGGATGCGCCCGTCTCGTGCGCGAAAGCCTCGGCCTTACGCAAAAGGGCTTGGCTGTAAGCCTTGACAATCGCGTATTCCTCGCCCGAGCTTACCCATTTCATCTCGCAGAGGTTCGCCACTCCATCGGCGCGATCTAGAACGAGGTCGATCTGAGCGCCCGGGCTGGTTGACCTGCTGCGCCACGAGCATGCGTTTACCGACACCCCCCATACGCCTAAAGCGCGTAGCATTTGAGGTACGTGAAGCAGGCAAACAAGCTCGAATGCCCTGCCGCTCCAGGATCTTATCTTTGCGCTCAAACGGTTTGCGCTCCACCAGCGTTCATCGTTGTTTCCATCAACGAACCGCAGCCAGAAAAGCGTGAAGGGGTCGACGAGCTGATAGATCTCTCCCTGTTTGCCCCCGCCATACCTCGGGTAGCTGCGCAGGAACCCGCATTGCTCAAGTTCCTCGAGCGTTGACGTGAACGTGCCCCCATCGGACATGTTCACGGCATCGAGCAGCTCGATGCGCTCCATGCCCGCCTCGCGTTTTGCGCACGCGCGCACCACCGCTAGGTGCCTGTCGGCGTGTTTATACAACGAGCGGAACAGCTCTTCGAACTCATCACGCAGCTGCCCGCCATGTCGGAAGCAGAGCCAGTCGATGTTTTGGTCCAGGCTAAGTCTGCGGTCGAGGAGCTCAAGATAGTAAGGTATACCGCCAAAGACCATGTATGCCTCGGTTACCTCTTGGCGGCTTAGATTGACACCATTGTTGCGCAGCAGGCTTTCGCATTCCCCCAGGGTAAACGGGTCAAGATGGATGCGGCCCGTTACGCGGTTATGCAGCCCGCCTCTGTTCTTGAACAAGTTATTTACAATCCACGACGTAGCGGATCCGCATGCTACGAGCAATACGTCATCGCGCGCGGACGCCCAGCTGTTCCAGAAGAATTCGAGCGCTGCGATGAAACCTGACCGCGAGGTGTCTAGCCAGGGCATCTCGTCGATGAAAACGACAAGCTTGCCGCACGCCGCATCGCGCAAGGCTCTATCCGACTCAAGGAGTTCGCGCAACCGTTCGAACGCTTCAACCCAATTCTGCGCGCCGCCGCGCCCTCCGTATCGTTCAAGGGTAGCGTTGAATCCTTTGATTTGCATGCGCATGTTTCCACCGGCGATTCCCGTCGCATAGAACGCGAACTGCCCTGCGAAGAACTGGCGCACGAGGTAGGTTTTGCCGACGCGTCTGCGCCCGTAGACAACGACAAACTCCGATTTTTTCGATTCGCAATAACGTTGGAGTTCCCGCTGCTCCTCTTTTCTTCCAATTAATTGCATACTAGCCCCTTATTCAGCGGAAATAGAAAAATAAGCATTTATACCGCTGATTATAATGGTTAAAATAAATTAAAACCAGCGGTAATTGTAATTTAGCTACGCCGCAGTTCTTTCGAAATCTGCGTTTCGCTACTGTTGCGCAACAGTAGCCCCTGACGGCTGCGCACCTGCTGATAGCGTCGAGCTGCCCCATACTGTAACCATCAGCTCGCAAGGGACGGGCGCCCAAAAAAAGGAGAAAGAAAATGACGAACATTAGGATTGACCCGGACACCATGAACGCCCGCGAGGGCGAGTATCGTAACGAGGACAACGAGGTCGATGGCGTCATCACGCAGATGGGCCGCATGCTTCATCAGCTGTAGGGCGAGTGGTACGGCGAGGTGAGCCGCGCATACATCGACCGCTACAACTCCGACTTCAAGCCCGGTTTTCAGCGCGTTCCGCGACCTCATCAACGAAATCGCTACGTCGCTCGTCAACACCGCAACGAAGACGCGCGAGCAGGACGCCGCCCTCGCCGCTGGCTTCCGATAGGCCCAAAGTTTCCAACCCTTTCTCATGCCCCTCCAACCCGACGAGCCTCCCCCGCCGATCCCGCCGGGGGAGGCTCGTTTTACGCTCCGAAGTCGAACGATTGTTTAAAGGGCAGAGTTAAATTGCCCACACGGGGAAGTACAGCGTCCCGCCTGGCAACATGCCGACTTCCGGCTTCATGCATGCGATTGCGCCTGCGCTGCGTTTCAACCCAGAACGGTCGAGGAGGGGAAACGCTTTAGCGGCGCTGGCTTGCGGATTCGCCGTCCGCTTCACTTCAATGGGGGACAGCACGCCATCGCGCTCGATTATCAGGTCGACTTCCTTCATATCGCGGTCGCGGTAGAACCATAAGGCCGCGGGGTCAGAGGAGTTGATCACTGTCTTGCGCACCTCGGAGACGACGTAATTCTCGAAGAGGGCGCCGCCCATGGCGCCTGCGCCAATCGCTTCGGGCGAGGTCCACCTACCGAGCCAGGCGGCAAGTCCCGTGTCGTTGAAATAGAGTTTCGGCGTCTTAACCGCACGCGCTAGGGCGTTGTTCGAGTACGGCTGCAGTAGAAATACGATGTCTGAGCGCTCGAGGATCGCAAGCCATGATTCAGCCTTGCGCCTGGTGATCCCGACATCCCTCGCGAGCGATTCGATGTTGAGGGTTTGCGATGCCTGCGATGCGGCAGCGGCCATGAAGCGCGAGAACTCAACCATATCCGCTGCGTTGTCCAGCTCCCGTACGTCGCGTTCGATGTAGGTTTGCTGGTAGCTGCGGTAGAACCGTGCGGGGTCTTTATGCCTGCCGTTCGCGACGGCGGGCATGGAGCCCCTGTATAGGCGCTCGTTAATTTGGGGCAGCGTCGCGGGGGCGCCATGCGCCGCTCGTTCAATAAGCGCGTCTATTTCGAGTATGAGTGGTTCTGGTTCGCCCGAGCCGAACGTCTCGTGCTGCGATAGCGGCAGCAACCGGACGATTCCCACGCGGCCCGCGAGCGTCTCGCCTGCGAGCTTCATGAGCGAAAAGGGCTGCGATCCGGTGAGCCAGACCGCGCCCATCGAATCGGGGTTTCGGTCCGACCATATCTTCAAGTAAGAGAAGAGCTCGGGAGCATACTGCACTTCGTCGATCATGATTGGCGGCTCGTGCGTTTGCAGGAACAGCTCGGGATCCTCCCGCGCGAGCGCACGCTGCTGCAAGTCGTCAAGCGTCACCCGGGTTCTCGTATCATCGATGAGGTGCTCGAGCATCGTCGACTTACCCGTTTGTCGGGCTCCGGTTACGAGCACGATGGGGAATTCTGAGCAAAGGGCGAGGAACTCGCCTTCGATGTCGCGCTTGATGTACATGGGTCACTCCTTACGTTGCGGCAGATTTTACATCAGAAGACAAAATTGCCGCAAGTTGCCCGCTCGCGTTTTGCGCGCGCACCACCGCCAGGTGTCTGTCGGCGTGTTGTTAACGGTTCGCTATGACGAATGGTATATCTGCTTTCTGATTATCAACTTAACTATTCGTTCCAACGAGGGGTTTTATGTGCGAGATGATATCGAGCGACGAGGCGGTGCATAGGTTGGCGGTTACCAAGCGCCGTGTGCAGGAGCTCGTGAAAGCTGGTTCTCTCGAAGGATCGAAAGTGTCAGGCGTGTGGATAATCGACGCTGACTCTGTCGACAAGCGCGGCGGCAGGCCTGCTCGTGGCAAAGGGGCGAATGAGCTCGCGTTCACGCTGATGAACCGTACGCACGAGGTCGCTGAGGTGGTGTACGACGCAAGGCGCATGGAATTCACCGCGCTCGGCGATTCCGCTGGCCTGAACGCATACGAGCATTACCTTGCCTGTTGCGATGCATTGGGGGCGCAGGGGGCCAAAGAGGCCCTTTCGCATCGCTTGCCGCGCATCCGCGAGGCCCTGGAGTGGCGCATCGAGCGCATGACCGACATCGCAAAATGGACGTAATTGCTCCCAACGCAACCGCAGGAATTGCGTTCTCGAACATTCCCCTCCCTGCGAAGCGCCTCCCCAAGGCCCAGCGCCTCGGAAGGTGCTTCGTGCGTGTAGGTATAGAAACGAATGGGCCCACTGCTTGCACGTTACCCTGCTTGGCGAAAGCGCATGCTACAATAGCCCCGAACACAACGAGCACTACCACGAGGTTTTAGCATGTCTGCGCAATTCAAG
>CAJOIP010000022.1:38187-57235 GCA_905234785.1 uncultured Eggerthellaceae bacterium | reverse complement strand
TGGGCTGTTCGCCCATTAAAGCGGTACGCGAGCTGGGTTCAGAACGTCGTGAGACAGTTCGGTCCCTATCCTCCGCAGGCGCAAGGGATTTGAGGGGACGCGCCCCCAGTACGAGAGGACCGGGGCGCACGGACCTCCGGTGCATCGGTTGTCGACCAACGGCACCGCCGATTAGCCGCGTCCGGCGCGGATAACCGCTGAAGGCATCTAAGCGGGAAGCCGCCCCCGAGATGAGATCCCTCTTTGGTAAGGGCCCTGGTAGACCACCAGGTTGATAGGGCGCAGGTGCAAGCGCGGCGACGCGCTCAGCCGAGCGCTACTAATCGCCCGAGCTCTTCCCATTCCGACTCTCAGCATGCGCTTTGGGCATGCGGTCGCACTCGGTGGGACGCCATGCAGCCGCCAGGGTCGCGCGGGGACCGCGCGCCCCCGGACCTTGAAACGGGAGCATATTGCGCCCGCGCGGGGAGCGCCCCGCGCGAGTGCGGCCATGGAGGCGGGGATCACCCGGTCCCATTCCGAACCCGGAAGTTAAGCCCGCCCTCGCCGAGAGTACTGCAGCGCCAGGCTGCGGGAGGGTAGGTCGCCGCACTCGCGCGTGGCGCTTTCTTTTTTGCGCCCCCTCATCCAAATGGCCTCAGGTCCTTTGGATGTCTTGGGGGCATTTATGCATTTGAGCCGTTTGTTTCGGCATCTGGACTGCTTATTCAGCGCGCAGCTCTTATAATTCAAACCGTAATGTACCAAGCGCGTATACCAGAGCGAGGAATCACGTGAGCGATCGAAACGCAGACATCAAGGCTCGCGCAGACGAAGCCCTTTCGAACGAGAAGAAACTTGCAGAAGTGGTGGAAGAGCTCGCGGTGGGCTCTCGCCGCGAACGCCAGAATGCCGCATCGGTGCTGCATGTCGTGGCCAAGGCGAATGCAGAAAGCCTGGTGCCGCATTGCGACAAGCTCATCGACGCCCTGAACCGTCCCGAGGCGCAAACGCGCTGGGAGGTGCTCGAGGCGCTCACGCTGCTCGTTCCGCTCGACGCGCGTACGTGCGGAAAAGCGATCCCCGAAGCGGAAACCGCGTTGTTCGACGAGGAAAGCGGCCCGGTGCGCCTTGCCGCCATGCGCTTCCTCTGCAAGATCGGCGCCACGACCGCGAATCGCTCCGACAAAGTCTGGCCGCTCATCGACGAGGGCATCCAGTGCTATCACGGCGATTTGGAATTCAACGACATGCTCATCGCGCTCGTCGACTTCTCGGTGGGAAAGCTGTCAGACAACGTGAAGGAAGCGTTCAAGGCGCGCATGGCGTTCGACGCCGCCAACGGCAAGGGCACGCTGCAGCGTCGCGCCCAGCAAATCGTCGACAATCTGTAACAACATTGCGTCATCATCAATCCTGAACCAATGCTGATACGTGGCAAGTCAGCCGTAGGGGCACTCTCCGAGGCCCGCCTACCATGGTTGACGGGCGCTCGGAGAGCGCCCCTACGGCTGACATGAGGCATGTCGATGGTGGTTTAGCCTATGGACTTCCTTATAATGGAACGCACCGCTCGTTGAAAGGAACACGATGAACGACGTTGCAGCTTCTATCCTCGAAGTCGGGGACGCGAAGTACGAGTACTATCCCGTTTCCGAATGCGAAGGTGCACAAAGGCTTCCGTATTCGCTGACGGTGTTGCTGGAAAACGTGCTGCGCAATGCGCGCACGCCCGAAGAGGCGCGAACCTACGCGGAGCGCATCATGAATGCCGGGCTTGCAGGCACGGCGGGCGACGAGGTCGAGTTCGCCCCGGCGCGCGTCCTGTTCCAGGACTTCACGGGCGTTCCCGTGTTCGTCGACTTCGCGGTCATGCGCGACGCGTGCGTGGCCTTGGGCGGCGATCCGGCGAAGATCAACCCGCAGGTGCCGTGCGACCTGGTCATCGACCATTCGGTCATCGCCGACGAGTTCGGCTGCAAAGGCGCGCGCCAGGCTAACATGAAGCTCGAGTTCGCGCGCAACCGCGAGCGGTACAGCTTCCTGAAGTGGGCGCAGGATTCGTTCCAAAACGTGCGCATCGTGCCCCCCGGGCAGGGCATCTGCCATCAGCTCAATATAGAAAACTTCGCGAGCGTGGTCATGATGCGCGAAGACGCCAAGCCGCTCGCGTACTTCGACACGCTCGTGGGCACCGACTCGCACACGCCGACGGCCAACGGCATCGGGGTGCTCGGCTGGGGCGTCGGCGGCATCGAGGCCGAGGCTGCGGCGCTCGGCCAGCCCATCACCATCCTGGTGCCGCCGGTCGTGGGCGTGAAGCTCACAGGCGAGCTCGGCGAAGGCGTGGCGGCCATGGACGTGGCCCTCACGTTCGCCCAGCGCCTGCGCGAGAAGGGCGTGGTCGGCAAGTTCGTCGAATGCTTCGGCCCCGGCGTTGCCAGCCTGTCCGCCACGCAGCGCGCCTGCATTTCCAACATGACGCCCGAATACGGCAGCACGTGCACGCTGTTCCCCGTCGACGACCAGACGCTCGCCTTCCTGCGTATGACCGGCCGCAGCGAGCAGCAGGTTGCGCTCGTGGAAGCGTACGCCAAGGCGCAGGGCCTCTGGCGCGACGACGCGCAGCGCGTATACTCCGAAATCATCGAGATCGACCTTGGCGCCGTGAAGCCCAGCATGTCGGGCCCGTCGCGTCCGCACGACCGTTTCGACATCGCGCTGGGGCAGCGCCGCTTCCGCGAAATCTGCGCCGAGCGCCAGGTGGACGCCTGCGCGCATGCGCTCGTATTGAAAGACGGCGAAACGTGGGACGTGCAGCACGGCCACGTGGCCATCGCGGCCGTCACGAGCTGCACGACCGCGACCGACCCGCGCATGATGCTGGCATGCGGTCTGCTCGCCAAGAGCGCGGCGGCGCTGGGGCTGAAGCCGAAGCCCTGGGTGAAGACCATCTTCGCGCCCGGCAGCCACGCCACCGAGCTTCTGCTTGAGCGCGCGGGGCTCATGGACGGCCTGCGCCAGTTGGGGTTCGCCACGTGCGGCTTCGGGTGCATGAGCTGCATCGGCAACTCGGGCGCCATCCTGCCCGAGCTGCACGACGTGTGCGACCAGGTTGAACTTGCGAGCGTGCTTTCGGGTAACCGTAACTTCGAGGGCCGCATCTCGCCCGACGTGGCGCAGAACTACCTCATGGCGCCGGCGGCCGTCGTTGCCTATGCGCTCGCGGGCACCGTCGACTTCGACATGGAACACGACGTGCTGGGAACCGACGAGCACGGCCGGGACATTCGCCTGGCCGACATCTGGCCGCTCGACGAGGAAATCGAGGCGCTCATGCCGCTCGTCGACGCCGACCTGTACGCGCAGGGCGCGCAGGGCCTCTACGAGGGTGATGCCGCCTGGCAGGCGCTGTCGGTGGAGAAGAGCGACCTCTTCGCCTGGGACGACGCCTCCACGTACGTGCGACGCGCGCCGTATTTCGACGGCATGGGCCGCGACCCCGAGCCGCCGGCGGCCATCGAAGGCGCCCGCGTGCTCGCGCTGCTCGGCGACTTCATCACGACCGACCACATTTCCCCGGCGGGCGCGTTCGCGGCCGAAACGCCTGCCGGCCGCTACCTGCAGGAACGCGGGGTGAAGCCCGAGGACTTCAACACGTATGGCAGCCGCCGCGGCAACCACGAGGTCATGATGCGCGGCACGTTCGCCAACGTGAAGCTGCAAAACCAGCTCGCCGAGGGCCGCAAGGGCGGCTGGACGCGCGATTTCACGACCGACGAGGTCAGCTGGCTGTTCGACGCGGCCACCCATTACGAGGCGGCAGGCACGCCGGTCATCGTCGTGGCGGGCAAGATGTACGGCTCGGGCTCGTCGCGCGACTGGGCGGCCAAGGGCCCGATGCTGCTGGGCGTCCGCGCGGCGCTGGCGGAAAGCTTCGAGCGCATCCACCGTTCGAACCTCATCGGCATGGGCATCCTGCCGCTGCAGTTCCAAGATGGCGAAAGCGCCGAAACGCTGGGGCTCGACGGCACCGAGGAATACGCGATAAAGCGCACCGGCCAGCAATCAGCCGAGGTCACCGCGACGCGTGCGGACGGCACGGTCATCACGTTCCCGGCCACCGTGCGTATCGATACGCCAACGGAAAACGAATACTACGCTCACGGCGGTATACTTCAATACGTGCTCAGAAGCCTGTTGTAGCGCCATTAGTAAGGTGTCCCACATCCTGAGCGGAGCGCAAAGGCGTTAACCAGGTTGTCATCCTGAGCGGAGCGCCGTAGGTGTTAGCCAGGTTGTCATCCTGAGCGGAGCGCCGTAGGCGCGGAGTCGAAGGATCTCGGGCTTTGCCCGACTATCCGGGTTGAGCGGGCAGAGCCCGAGATTCCTCGCTCCGCTCGGAATGACAGGGGGGACGCTCGGAATGACAAGAGGGCGCTCAGAATGACAAGAGGGCGCTCGGAATGAATAAGAGTGTCGCACGGAAGGGATTTGCATGACCAAGATCGCAATGACGACGCCGCTCGTCGAGATGGACGGCGACGAAATGACGCGCATCATCTGGCAGCTCATCAAGGAGCGCCTGATCTGCCCGCACGTCGACCTGAAGACCGAGTACTACGACCTGGGTCTCGCGCATCGCGATGAAACCGACGACGCCGTCACCGTGGAATCGGCCGAGGCGACAAAGCGCCTGGGCGTTGCCGTGAAGTGCGCCACCATCACGCCGAACGCCGCACGCGTCGACGAGTACCACCTGAAGGAGATGTGGAAGAGCCCCAACGGCACCATCCGCGCCATGCTCGACGGCACGGTCTTCCGCGCCCCCATTTTGGTGAAGGGCATCCAGCCGGTCGTGCGCAACTGGGAGGCGCCCATCACCATCGCGCGCCATGCGTACGGCGACATCTACAAGAACGTCGAGATTCAGGTGCCGGGCGCGGGCAAGGTCGAGCTCGTGTACACGGGCACCGATGGAACCGAGATCCGCGAGCTCGTGCACGAATACGACGGCCCGGGCGTCGCGCAGGGCGTGCACAACCTTGACGCGAGCATCGCCAGCTTCGCGCGCAGCTGCTTCAAGTACGCGCTCGACACGCGCCAGGACCTGTGGTTCTCTGCGAAGGACACCATCTCGAAGAAGTACGACCACCGTTTCAAGGACATCTTCGCCGAAATCTTCGAGGCGGAATTCGCCGACGCGTTCGCCGAGGCGGGCATCGAGTACTTCTACACGCTCATCGACGACGCCGTGGCGCGTGTCATGAAGGCGCGCGGCGGGTTCATCTGGGCCTGCAAGAACTACGACGGCGATGTGATGAGCGACATGATCTCGAGCGCCTTCGGCAGCCTGGCCATGATGACGAGCGTGCTCGTGTCGCCGTCGGGCGTGTACGAGTACGAGGCCGCGCATGGCACGGTGCAGCGCCACTATTACAAGCACTTGAAAGGCGAGGAAACCTCGACCAATTCGGTGGCGACCATTTTCGCGTGGTCGGGTGCCCTGCGCAAGCGCGGCGAGCTGGACGGCCTGCCCGACCTGCAGACATTCGCCGACCGCTTGGAGAAGGCCACCATCGCCACCATCGAGGCCGGCGAGATGACCGGCGACCTCGCCCGCATCACGACCTTGGAAAACCCGAAGGTCCTCTCGACCGAGGGCTTCATCGACGCCATCGCCAGCAGGCTGTAGGGTAAGACAGTGTCGCGCTTCGCGCTTCCTAAGGATGCCGCGCAAGCGCGGCGGGCGCACGGTGCGCGCCCCTACGGGGCTATCCTATAACGCTGTTGCCTGATGGTTTTGATGTAGTCCGCGAGGATGGGTGCTGTTCTAAGTGGCGAAGATGCAGGATTGACCCGTAGGGGCGCAGACCTCTGCGCCCGTCGGCGAAGCCGACATATATAATGAGTGCGAAGCACGACACGCTTTTTTGAAAGGATGCACATGGCAAGCGGATTCGACAACCTGCTCGATGCCTTGAAGCAGTCGGGCATGAACGTTGACAACATCGGCGGCGGCTCCGACGACGAGCCCGCCGCTGCAAGCGCTTCCTCCGAAGGCGTCGGCGATTCCGGCTCCGGCTCCGGTTCCGGCCGCAGCTCGCGCAGCCGCGGCGACATGCCCTTCGGGGGCGCCGGCTTCCCGTTCACCGCGTTCGGCGGCGGACGCGGCAACGGCGGCGACGGCGGACGCAGCAACGGCGGCGACGAGCCGCCGACCATCGAGTTCGCCAGCCAGCTCGGCGACCGCATGGCGTCGTGGAGCAAGCGCACCATCGTCGTCGCCGTCATCGTGGCGATCATCATCATCCTGGCGGCATACTGGTGGTTCCATCCGCCCATCAGCATCAACAGCGTCGACACGTGGGTGTTCGTCACCATCTTCATCCTGCTGCCGTGCTTCCTGTTCTTCCGCGGCCGCTCGCGCCGCTACGAAACGGGCGACAGCAAGCTCGACCCCAGCCCCGGCAAGTCGAAATCGTTCAAAGTGCTCTCATTCGTGCCGGTCATCATCCTGGCGCTCGGCCTCGTCGGCTGGGTGGCGTCGCTCGACCTGTTCCCCGGCAACGCGAAGAAGTACGCCGAGGTGCTGCAGACCGACACCATGACGTTCGCCGAGGACATCCAGGAAGTGAACTACTCGCAGGTGCCCGTCATCGACCGCGACTCGGCCATCCTTCTGGGCAACCGCGAGATGGGCACGATTCCCGATTACGTCAGCCAGTTCGAAATCGACCCGCTGTACAGCCAGATCAACTACCAGGGCGCGCCCGTGCGCGTCAGCCCCTTGGGCTACGCCGACCTGTTCAAGTGGTTCACCAACCGCGGCGAGGGCATCCCCGCGTACGCGCTCGTGAACATGACCACGCAAGACGCCGAGATCGTGCGCCTAGGCGAGGGCAACGGCATGAAATACACCGCATCGGAGCCGCTCGCGCGCAACATCGACCGCTACATCCAGCTGAAGTACCCGTTCTACATCTTCGACGAGAAGTCGTTCGAAATCGACGAAGACGGCCAGCCGTGGTGGATCTGCCCCGTGCGCAAGTACACCATCGGCCTGTTCGGCGGCGAGACCATCGACCACGTGGTCATGTGCAACGCGTCGACTGGCGAATGCCAGGAGCTCTCACTCGCCGACGTGCCTCAGTGGGTCGATCGCGTGTACCCGGCCGAGCTGCTCATCCGCCAGTACAACTGGTCCGGGCGCTACCAGCAGGGTTGGTTCAACTCGTGGCTGGGCCAGTCGGGCGTCGTGCAGACCACGCCTGGCACCAACGGCTCGCTCGGCTACAACTACATCGCCAAGGACGACGACGTGTGGGTCTACACCGGCGTCACGTCGGCGACGGCCGACAACTCCATCGTCGGGTTCGTGCTCGTCGACCAGCGCACGGCCGAGTCGCATTACTACGCGGTCGCCGGCGCCACCGAGGCATCGGCTATGGAATCGGCCGAAGGCCAGGTGCAGAACCTTCGCTACATTTCCACGTTCCCGCTGCTCATCAACGTGTCGAACCAGCCGACGTACTTCATGGCGCTGAAAGACGCCGCCGGCCTGGTGAAGAAGTTCGCGATGATCGACATCCAGCGATACCAGAACGTGGCGGTGGGCGACACGGTGGCCGAATGCCAGAAGAACTACGAGACGCTGCTGGCCACCAACGGCACCATCTCGACCGAGGACATCGGCTCGTCGGCCACGTTCGGCGAGGCCAACGGCACCATCCGCACGATGGCACAGGCGGTCATCGAGGGCAACTCGCACTTCTACGTGACGCTCGAAGGCGACGACGCGATTTACGACTTCGTGCTGCCGGGCGCCATCCAGATCGTGGGCTACACCGTGGGCGACGACATCGCCTTCACGTTCGTGGAAAACGAACCCACCAACACGGTGAGCGAGATCACGTCAGGCACGGTGAAGCAGAAGGTCGAAGCCTCCAAGGCCGAGGAAGAAGCAGCGTCGAGCTCGGCAAGCGCCGCCGCCGCAAGCGCCTCTTCTTCCAGCGCCGCATCTGCCGCGAGCCCCGAATCTGCTGCCAGCGCCTCTGCCAGCGCCATCTCTGCTGCAACCGAATCGTAGGGGCGCACTCCGTGCGCCCGCTGCTGCGAAAAGCGCTAACCCGCCTTGCGGCGGGTATCCAATAAAAGCCTCGCTCCGCTCGGCCGGGCGCACGGAGTGCGCCCCTACGGCCCGGCCTGGGATGCGTACGGCCAGATCTGGGGTGCGTGCGGCCCATTGCCGTCAAGGAAACCAAATCTGACCCTTGTAGAGCGTTCATGTTAGTCGGCTCTATGCGCTATACTAATTACAAATGAGTGTATAGCAGTTGGAGGCAGCATGGGAGTCTACTCTCAGATGAACGTTCGCATAGAACCTGATGTGAAGGCGCGGGGTGACGAGGTGTTCGCCGCAATGGGGCTTTCGCCTTCACAGGTCGTTCGTTGCGTATGGAAATATGCGGCTGAACATGGGGAAGCGCCGAGCATCGTGGTGCAAGCCCTTGAAAAGCCCCCCTCGGCCGCTTATGACCTCGACCGGAGCTATCGGGAGCGCGTAGCCGACCGGGCGCACAACCTCGTTGCGAACTACCGGGAAAAACTCGGGTTGACAGCGCCCGATTCCCTTGATGAATTCGACTACCGTGAAATGCGCGAGGCGGCTTGGGAGCAGCGCCTGGGTGAGCGGGGCCTCGCATGAGCGCGCCCATTCTGCTGCTCGACACGAACATCTGGCTCGACTTCTTCATAGACCGAAGTACGCATCACGATAGCGCCCGATTGCTCTTCACCGAGGCGAACAACAGCGGCGCGGTGCTTCTCACGCCTGTCACGGCTGTGAAGGACGTATATTTCCTCATCGGGCTTGAGCTAAAGCGCATGGAGCGGGAAGTGAACGGAGAGGTTTCCGAAGCATCCGCCAACGCGATAGACGAAGTAGCGTGGGCGTGCGTGAAGAGCCTTCGCACGCAGTCGGTCATCGTCGGCGCCGATGCATCGGATGTCGTAGACGCCGTTTCGCTGAGGCCACGCCACTCCGATTTCGAAGACGACCTGATTGCAGCGGCGTATCGCCGCTCGAACGCCGATTTTCTCGTCACATCGGACAAGCAGATGCTTCGCCATCAGCCCGTGCCGTGCTTGTCTCTCGACGAGGCCATCAGTGCACTACGCGGATCGCGTTGATAAGGGGCAAGAGCCGGGTCTTTTCGCCGCCTGCCTGTTGGTTCGGGCTTTCTGATGAAGTGGAGAAAACGTCGAGTTCGATGGTTGCCGCTATAGAGCGGGTATTATATTCAGGCTGCTTAACCGCAGCGTGAACTGTTGGCAGTTCCGCTACCGAAGACAGCTGGCGCCGGAAGGCTTAATCGCGAAAGCGGCCCGCCGAGGTGGTCAAGTGTATGGGATACGCGCGACCCCTGCTGTCTTTGATGCAGGGGTCGTTTTCTTTTCCAAGTAAGCGATTCCACCCAGGTGCGGAACCTTAGTTGGAAAAGGAAGGAGGTGCCAAGCATATGCCCAATGCTCGTAATCTCGAGATGATGGAGAACATCAAGGCCGACCTCGCGGACGTCAACGCCGTGTGGGTCGTCGACGCCTGCGGTCTGACCGTGAAGGAAGTCGAGGGCCTTCGTCGCTCCATCCGCGAAGCCGGCGCCATCATGAAGGTGTACAAGAACACCGTCATGCAGAAGGCCCTTGCCGAGCTCGACATGGTCAACATGGACGAAATCCTGGCTGGCCCGTCTGCGTTCGTGTTCTGCACAGGCGATGTGGCTGCAGCCGCAAAGGCGGTTACCGAATTCGCGAAAGAGAACGAAAAGCTGGAAGTGAAGGGCGGCATGATGGACAACGCGTTCGTCAATGCCGAGGATATCAAGGCCATCGCGTCCCTGCCCTCCAAGGAGGTCCTTCTCGCCCAGATCGCCGGTGCCATCTCCGGCGTCGCTCGCGGCCTGGCCGTTTCCATCAACGGCATCCCGAGCGGTTTGGCTCGCGCGATCCAGCAGGTCGCCGACCAGAAGGCTGCGTAAGCGCAGTGCCTTCCGCGTTGCCTTCGCTCTGCTGCCGTTTGAAGCGAAGCGAAGGGATGCTGCGAAGCACCTCAGGTTGTCATCCTGAGCGCAGCGCCCGCAGGGCGCGGAGTCGAAGGATCTCCGCAAAGCGGGTTGTGCGGATAGAGGAAACGTAAAGGCTAAGCACTTGGCCACGAAAAGAAAGGAAACAGCGAAATGGCTGCTACCAAGGAAGAAATCATTGAGGCTTTGAAGGAAATGTCGCTGCTCGAGGCTTCCGAGCTCGTCAAGATGATCGAGGAAGAGTTCGGCGTATCCGCCGCTGCTCCGGCCGCCGTGGCCGTCGCCGCCGCTCCGGGTGCCGAGGGTGGCGCCGCCGCCGAGGAGAAGAGCGAGTTCGACGTCGTGCTCGAGGGCTTCGGCGACAACAAGATCGCCGTCATCAAGGCTGTCCGCGAGATCACCGGCCTGGGCCTGAAGGAAGCCAAGGAGGCCGTCGAGGGCGCCCCGAACACCATCCAGGAGGGCGTTGCCAAGGACAAGGCCGAGGAGATCAAGGCCAAGCTCGAGGAAGCCGGCGCTGCTGTTACCCTGAAGTAACAAGCGGGTCACAGACTCAATCAAAGGGAGTGCTTCGGCGCTCCCTTTTGTATTCCGTCTGCCTACGGCAGCCGATAATAGTGGCCGCTCGCTGACTCACTACGCCAACCCGTATCAAAATAGCAACGGGTTTTGCGCCGAGATTCCCGATGGGGGATAATCATTCAAACACTTGAAAGGGGCATGTGATGCAGCAGATTCAATATTTCAAGTCAGCGTGGGGCGATATCAAGAACTCGCCCGGTTGGTTCGGCAAGCTGTGCCTGCTGGCGCTCATAAACTTCATCCCCATCTTCGGGCAGATTGTCACGTTCGGCTACCTGTACGGCTGGGCGCGCGAAATCGCCTGGGGCACGCACGAGCCCATGCCCACGCGCATCTTCTCCAACGAAGACGGCAAGCTGTACCGCCGAGGTTGGTTCATCCTGGTGCTCGTGTTCGTCGCGGCCCTCGTTCCCTCCATCGTCATGCAGATCGGCGCGGGCATGCAAGGCGCCGGCGTTTGGGGCGTGGCGAACAACGCCCATGCGGTCGGCAGCTCCATCGTGTCCGGGCTCGGCCTGCTCGTATACCTCGTCGGCTTGGTCGGTGCGCTGCTGCTGAGCATCCTCGCCTGGATTGGCTCGATGCGCATCAGCATCTACGACCGCCTGTCGGCCGGTTTCCAGCTGGGCAAGATCTGGAAGATGTTCCGCTACGACACGAACGGCGTTATGCGCATCTTCGGCATGAACCTGCTCGTCGGCTTCATCATCGGCATCGTCATTTCCATCATCGCGTTCTTCATCGTGTTCGTCGTGGTGTTCGTGGGCGTCGCCGGGCTGGCGGCAAGCGGCTACAACGTCGCCTCGCTCGAGCATATGAGCGCCGCGCAGGCGACGACCATGTTCCTGCGGTTCATCGCGAGCGCGGGCGTGGTCGGGTTCGTCGGCATGCTGCTCCTCGCGTTCATCGCGTACCTGGGCGAGATGTTCGTCATGTCGCTCGTGGCGCGCGCCATGGGCTACTGGACGATGCAGTTCGAGGTTCCGAAGTGGCGCGGCCAGGACGACCCGATGCCCTTCGAGACGGCGCCCCCGGCGGCGAACGTGCCGCCTGCGTACCCGGTAGCGCCGGTTGTGCCGGTGGCGTCCACGCCTGCGCAAGCGCCCCAAGCGCAGCAGACGGCGCAGATGCCCTATGGCGCGTATCCGCAACAGCAGCCGACGCAGCCCGTGCAGTCCGAGACGCCCGTTCCGCCTTCGGCCGATGTCACGCCCGAGCAGTACTGGCAGTCCTCGCCGTTCGAGGCGCCTGCTCAGGAAGAGGCGCCAACGGCACCCGCAGACGTTGTCGACGAAGCTGTCGAAGAGGTTGCGGAAGAGGCTGCTGAGCCCGAGCAAGACGCTCAGCCGACCCAGCCCGCCATCGAGCCTGGCCAGCTGTCCGGCTTCACCTACACCGGCGTTTCCACGGCGCCGCAAGAACCGGTTTCGCCCACCGGCGCCGACCCGTCCGAGCCCACGACCCCCGACCTGCTCGTGGTAATCCCCGAAACGCCCGCTGACGAAGTCAAGCCCGAAGAGGAATAACCCTACAGGTTGACCGGGTCACACGCGGAAGCGCGTAGCTTTTGGCGGCGGGAGGGGGTGGCGCGCGCAGTTCCGCAGCGACGAAAACAGCCCAGTGGGCTGTTTTCCAAAGCGAGGACTGTTTGAGCACGCACCCCCTCCCTCCGCCAAAAGCGGACAGAAGGACAGACGCCTACTCGCAGATATGGGTCATGCCCTGCGCGAGCATGGTGTACACGTGGTCGTCTGCCAGGGAGTACAGCACGTTTTTGCCGTCGCGCTGGAACTTGACCAGCCGCGACGCCTTCAGGATGCGCAGCTGATGCGACACGGCGCTCTGCGTCGCGCCGATGGCCTCGGCTATGTCGGCGACGCAGAGCTCGCCCGCCATCAGCGAGAACAGAATCTTGATGCGCGTCGTGTCCGAAAACACCTTGAACAGGTCGGCGAGGTCGTACAGGATTTCCTCGTCGGGCATTCCCTCGTCGAATTCCAAAGGCTTCGCCGAAGCCGTCTCTTCTGTTTTCGCCATGCGATGCCCCCTTGTGCCGCAGGGAAATTTAGTCAATAATGACCTGTAATCGAACTAAACGCATTATCCATGGTAACAGAGTAGAAACGCAGCATTATGGATAAAAGTCTGAAGCAACTCAGCCGTCTCGACCTGCTCGAGCTCATGGTGAAGCTTTCCGAGGAAAACGACGCCATCACAGCCGAGAACGCCCAGCTGAAGCAGGCACTCGCGACCAAGCCCGCCATGTCGCGGGCCGCCAAAGTGGGCTCGATTGCCGAGCTTGCCCTGCAGGCGAACGGCTTCTTCGAGGCCGCGCAGCATGCCGCCGACGATTACCTGCGCGAGATCAAGCGCATGCACGACCAGGTTGCCGCCCGCACGGCGGCGGGCGCCCAGACTCCGGTTCAAGCGCAGCCCCAGGCCGGAAACGCCGCAATGGCCACTGCTCAGGCCACCGCCCAGGCCACTGCTCAGGCCCAGGCGATTCTCGCGCGCGCCAACGCGCAGGCCGAATCGATTGTTTCTGATGCCCGCGCAAAGGCCGAGGCCCTGCTCACAGAGGCGAACCGTCAGTCCCGTTCCATCATCTCACGGGCCAACCACCAGGCCGACGCCGTCATTCAGGCGGCCCGTTCGGACGCGCAGCAACAAGCTGCCCGCCGCACGGCGCAGGCAAGTCAGGCTTCCAGCGCCGCCCAATCGGCGAGCCAGACGGCGTCGAGTGCGGCATCCGGGAATGCTGATTCCAGCGCTTCAACGCGCGCTGCGGCTCCTGCCCGAGGTCGCCACGCCCGTCCTGCTGAAGGAGGGCGCTGATGACGAACGGCCAGGCGGTTTCGCCCGGCTCGACTGGTCAGGTGCGCTTCACCGCCGCAGATTTCAGGCGCGAAATCGAGCGTGTTCGCAGGGCACGCAGGCGCAACATCGCGCTCATAGTGATTGCGATCCTGCTTGTCGTTGCTGCGCTGGCGGCTGCAATCATCATGTTCGGCGTTTCGGCCCGCACGGTTAACGATTCTGACATGGAACCCGTGATGTCGGAAGGCCAGGCGGTCCTCACGATGAACGCGAACGACATTCGCTCGGGAACTGTCGTTGCATACCATGACGACGGGGGAGAGCTGCAGTTCGGCCGTGTCGTGGCCGAGTCTGGCGATTGGGTGAGCGTTTCGCCGGATGGCACCGTTGCAGTGAGCGACAGCGCCCTGAGCACCGAATCAGCTGCAAACGTGTTCGGCGCGAATGCGAGCAAGGTCACAGCTCGCGAAGTTCCCGAAAGCTCGTACTACGTCCTCGGCGATGCGGAGGATGCCACGGTAAATGGCCTTACAAGCGAAGCCGATTTCATCGACGCCGATCAGGTCGTCGGCCAAGCCCTCGTGAAAGTGTGGCCCATCACGTCCGTCGGCCTCGTGTCCTAATTGCTTACAGAAGCGATGCGCGGGAGGGGAGCTGCTGCATCATTTTGCAGGGAGACTCCCGAGTGCCCTGCAAAATGATGCAGCAGCTCCCCTCCCGCGCATCGCTCCCTAGCGCCGCGGCAGCGACTTCAGCAGGTGCCAGGCTTGCTGCTTGCCCTTTTCCGACTTCATCATGGCGGGAAAATCGCGGAACACGACGGCAGGGCGGCCGAACAGGCGCGCTGCGGAGTCAGGGACAAACGCCGTGCGATACGCCTGCTCCAGCGCCTGGGCCGAGGCTTCGTCCGCGCAGATGACGCACAGGGGGTCAAGTCCCTCTATCATCAGGAACAGCGCTTGGGCATCCAACGCGATGTCGCCGCCTTCCACGTCCGCATCGGTAGGGAGCAACGTCGCATAGGCGCACGAGTCGGTTCCGTACCCAAAGCTTTCCAGCGACTTTTCCACGGCATTGCGCGCCTCGTCCGGCAGCGGGCGCTCGCTCAGGGCCAATGCGATGCATGCGCGCGAACCGCGTAGGTAATCGTCGAACAAGTCGCGGATTTCCTCCGCTGACGCGCTATATATGTTACTCTGCGGCAATTTCGTCACACGACCTCTTGCACATCGCACGAACCCGTCGTATAACGGACATGATATCAAGCATTTGAACGGCAACAGGGAAAGGAAGCCACCATGTGCACAAACGGAGTGAACACCGGGCAGTTCGAGGAAATGATCGCGCAGATCGACGACCACATCGCGCTCGAGCGCCGTTGGGTTCACAAGCTCGCCCATAAGGCGGGCGACGCCGGTTTCGCGACGGTCGACGACAAGCTGCACTCGGTGCAGGAACTGCTCGACGAGGCTCGTGCGCTACTCACCGATGCGAAGGACGCGCTGGAAGACGACGCCGAGGCCGCTGGCGGTGTAACCGTCAGCCTCGTGTAAGCAGGCGCCATGTCGAGCGAACTCGTACGGTTCTCGGTGGCGATGCCCGAGGACCTGCTCATGAGCTTCGATGCGTTCGTCGCGCGGCGCGGTTTGGCGAAGAACCGCAGCGAAGTGGTGCGCGATTTGGTGCGCGATGCGCTCATCGACGACGCCATCAGTCTGCCCGGCACCGAGGTCATGGGCACGCTCACCATCGTGTTCAACCACCATGCGAGCGACGTGCAGGAAAAGCTGCACATCATCCAGCATGGGCATTTCGGCATGATCGTTTCGACCACGCACGTGCACCTCGACGAAGACACGTGCCTCGAGGTCATCATCCTGCGCGGCGAAACCACCGACGTGCGCGCGATTGCCGACCAGATCCTGGGCACGAAGGGCGTGAAGAACGGCGGCCTGGTCATCACCACGACCGGTCAGATGGTGTAAGGACGCGCGGGAGGGGAGCTACTGCATCATTTTGCAGTGAGGACAAGGGTATTTGGTAGTCTCCCTGCGAAATGATGCAGTAGCTCCCCTCCCGCGCATCGTTCCATTAGGAAAGGTACTGTGCATGGAAGACAAGGTATTGCTGGGGCACGGCTCCGGCGGGACGATGATGAAGCGCATCATCGACGAGGTGTTTTTCGAGGCGTATGCGGGCGACGAGCTGCGCCGCGGCGATGACGCGGCCGTGCTGCCGGGGTTGGCGGAAGGCGAGCGCCTGGCGTTCTCGACCGACAGCTTCGTGGTGTCGCCCCATTTCTTCCCCGGCGGCGACATCGGCCGCCTTGCCATATGCGGCACGGTGAACGACATCGCCACGAGCGGCGCCCGCCCGCTGTACCTCAGCTGCGGGTTCATCTTGGAAGAGGGCTACCCGATCGAGGATTTGCGCCGTATCTGCGCGAGCATGGCCGAAGCTGCACGCGAAGCGGGCGTTGCGCTGGTCACGGGCGATACGAAGGTCGTGAACCGCGGCCACGGCGATGGCGTGTTCATCAACACGAGCGGCGTGGGCGTCATTCCCGCGGGCGTCGACTTGGGCGGCGCGAAGTGCCAACCGGGCGATGCGGTGCTGGTCAGCGGCACGTTGGGCGACCATGGCATCACCATCATGAGTTGCCGGGAATCGCTATCGTTCACGGCTGACGTGAAGAGCGATGCGGCGCCGTTGAACCACCTGATTGCCGACGTGTTGGCTGCGGCGCCCGACGTGCGTTGCTTCCGCGACCCGACGCGCGGCGGCTTGGCTTCCACCTTGAACGAGTTGGCCGACCAGTCGCAGGTCGACTTCCTCGTCGACGAAGAGTCGATTCCCGTTCGCGATGCTGTGCGCGGCGCATGCGACATGCTCGGGTACGATCCGCTTCAGGTCGCCAACGAAGGCAAGATGGTGTGCGTTGTTCCGGCCGCGCAGGCCGAGGCTGCGTTAGCGGCGATGCATGGTAGCTCCTACGGCGCCGATGCGGCGATCATCGGCGAGATTGCCGAAGCGCGTGCCGACCGCGGCCCGAAAGTCTACATCCGCAACGCCTTCGGCGGCCGTCGCATTCTCGACATGCTTGTCGGCGAGCAGCTTCCCCGCATCTGTTAACAACTCGTCCAAACGGCCTTAGGCTGTTCGGGTGCATTCTGTTGCGCCAGTTCACGGGGGAGGGGTTGATTTCGTAACCGAAAAAAACTCGGAAGGGCTTGCATTCCCGCAAAGTAATGGTATCTTGCACCGCAGAGAGATTCATGGGGAGAGCAAGTCGAGAGAAGGAGACCCATCATGGCCCATCCCGTTATTTCCGCCGATGAGTGCATCGGCTGCGGTATTTGCGTTGACGCGTGCCCGCAAGAGGTTCTGGAAGTTCCCGGCGGCGTCGCCGAAGTCGTGAACGAAGACGCCTGCATCGCCTGCGGCGAGTGCCTCGAAGAGTGCCCGATGGGTGCCATCACCGAAATCGCCGAAGACTAACACGTATATACATATGTAGTAGGAAGGCCAGCCATCGTGCTGGCCTTTTTGCTTATGTTGCGCGAGGAAGGATTGCCTGTCGCTCAACCGAATCGGGAATGATGCACCGCCTCCCCTCCCGTGCATCATTAGGTAACGGGAATATGACGCGCGTAGAATAAAACTTGACAGTGAACGACTAAGATTTTATATTGGGAACCGTTGAAGTAGCTTGCGCTAGTTCAGGAAGATTTCAGCAAGCAGCGCAACAATGAAACTAAGGTAACAAACCCGAAGGGATGAGAGGTAAGAAAAATGGCGAAGATTCTTGGTATCGACCTGGGCACCACCAACAGTGCGATGGCCGTTTGGGAAGGCTCCCAGCCGGAAATCCTGGTCAACGCGGAAGGCGACCGCACCACGCCGTCGGTCGAGGGCTTCCGCAAGGACGGCGAGCGCGTCGTCGGCAAGGCCGCGAAGAACCAGGCGGTCACGAACCCCGAGAACACGGTCAACTCGATCAAGCGCTTCATGGGTCGCGCGTTCTCCGAGACCGCTGAAGAGCAGAAGACGGTTTCCTACAACGTGAAGGCCGGCAAGGACGGCCGCGCGGTTGTCGAAATCGACGGCAAGGACTACACGCCCGAGGAAATCTCGGCCATGGTGCTGCAGAAGATGAAGGCAGACGCCGAAAAGCAACTCGGCCAGCCGATCACGCAGGCCGTCATCACGGTTCCCGCGTACTTCAACGACGCCCAGCGCCAGGCCACTAAGGACGCCGGCAAAATCGCCGGCTTGGAAGTCCTGCGCATCATCAACGAGCCCACGGCTGCGGCGCTCGCGTACGGCCTCGACAAGAAGAACAAGGAAGAGAAGATCCTCGTCTTCGACCTCGGCGGCGGCACGTTCGACGTCTCCATCCTCGAGCTCGGCGACGGCGTCTTCGAAGTCGCGTCCACGTCCGGCGACAACCACCTGGGCGGCGACGACTGGGACCAGCGCGTCATCGACTGGCTGGCTGACAAGTTCCAGGCCGACAATGGCATCGACCTGCGCACCGACAAGATGGCCCTGCAGCGCCTGAAGGAAGCCGCGGAGAAGGCCAAGATCGAGCTCTCCAGCGTCACGCAGACCAACGTCAACTTGCCGTTCATCACGGCCGACGCGTCCGGCCCGAAGCATCTCGACTACACGCTCACGCGCGTCGAGTTCGAGCGCATCACCAAGGACCTGCTCGAGCGCTGCCGCAAGCCCGTCGAGCAGGCTCTGAAGGACGCCGGCTATACGTCCAGCCAGATCGACGAGGTCATCCTGGTCGGCGGCTCCACCCGCATGCCGGCCGTGCAGGAACTCGTGAAGACCATCACGGGCAAGCAGCCGAACATGTCGGTGAACCCCGACGAGGTCGTGGCCATGGGCGCAGCTGTCCAGGGCGCGGTGCTCGGCGGCGAGGAAGGCGCTGACGGCCTGCTGCTGCTCGACGTCACCCCGCTGTCGCTCGGCGTGGAAACGCTCGGCGGCGTCATGACCACGATGATCGACCGCAACACGACCATCCCCACGCGCAAGTCCGAGATCTACTCCACGGCCGCCGACAACCAGACCAGCGTGGAAATCCACGTCCTGCAGGGCGAACGCCCCATGGCGCGCGACAACAAGACGCTCGGCCGCTTCCAGCTGACCGGCATCCCGGCCGCCCGCCGCGGCGTGCCGCAGATCGAGGTCACGTTCGACATCGACGCCAACGGCATCGTGAACGTGTCGGCTAAGGACCTGGGCACCGGCCAGCAGCAGCAGATCACCATCAGCGGCTCCACGGCGCTTTCCGACGACGAAGTCGACCGCATGGTGAAGGACGCCGAGGCCAACGCCGCCGAGGACGCCAAGCGCAAGGAGGAAATCGAGGTCCGCAACAACTGCGACAGCCTCGTGAACGCCACCGAGCAGACGCTGCACGAGCTCGGCGACAAGGTGCCGGCCGATTCCAAGCAGGCTGCCGAGGACGCCATCGCGCAGGCCAAGGCCGCGCTGGAAGGGCAGGACATCGAGGCCATCAAGGCCGCGCAGGAGAAGCTGCAGGAGGCCGGTTACAAGCTGGCCGAGGTCGT
>CAJOIP010000022.1:0-38181 GCA_905234785.1 uncultured Eggerthellaceae bacterium | reverse complement strand
CCGGGCGCCGAGGGCTTCGACCCGATGGCCGCTGCCGCTGCAGCCGCCGCTGCCCAGCAGGGCGCCGCTCCGGCCGATGACGGCACCATCGAAGCCGACTACGAGGTCGTCGACCCCGACGAGGACAAGTAAGCAAGGAAGCCTAACGTTCCTGTCATCCTGAGCGGAGCGCAGCGCACCCCCGGTCGACCAGGACAGAGCGCGAATCGCACCCTCAGTTGTCCAGGACGGCGCGCGAATCGCACCCTCAGATGTCCAGGACGGCGCGCGAATCGCACCCTCAGTTGTCCAGGACGGCGCGCGAATCGCTTTCCCCCTGTCATCCTGAGCGGAGCGCGAAGCGCGGAGTCGAAGGATCTCCGCGAAGCGGCGGGCAAAGCCCGAGATCCCTCGCTAACGCTCGGGATGACAAACGAAAGATTAGATAGAACGGAGTAACATCATGGCGAAACGCAACGAAGAAGACGTCGCCAACGAGGGCTTCCAGATTCCCATCGAGGACGCGAGTGAAGAGACGCCTCAGGAGGACCCCGTAGGGGCGCAGACCTCTGCGCCCGCCGCCGAAGGCGGCTCTGACGAGGCGACTGCCGACGAGGCTGACGAAACCGACGACGATATCCCCGAGCTCGACGACGAGGAGATCATCGCCGAGGCCGAAGCGGTCGTCGAGGAAGCTGCCGAAGGGCTGTCTGCCGAAGAGCAGCTGGAGGCCGCCCACGCCAAGGCGAAGGAATGGCAGGACCGCTACATGCGCCTGCATGCCGAGTGGGACACGTACCGTCGCCGCACGCAGGACCAGCGCGCCGAGGAAAAGGCCCGCGCCACCGAGAAGCTGATGGAAAACCTGCTTCCCGTGCTCGACGACTTCGAGCGCACGGTGGCCTACGCCGCCGAAAACGGCGAAACGGGCCTGCTCGACGGCGTGAAGGCCGTGCAGTCGAAGCTGATCGACGTCCTGACGAAGGGCGGCCTGCAGGTCATCGACCCGGCTGGCGAGCCGTACGACGCGCTCGAAGCGCAGGCGGTGCAGATGGTTCCCGACGAGGAAGCTTTCGAGGAAACGGTGAAAGACGTGTTCCAGAAAGGCTACAAGATGGGCAAGAAGGTGCTGAGGGCCGCAATGGTCACAGTCACCACGGGTGGCCCGAAACGTCCGAAAGACGAAGAGTCTGAAGAGTAAGCGTTGAAGGGCGGGCGTGTGGCTCGCCCTTTTTTGAAAAGCGCAAACCCGCTTCGCGGGTGCCCGAAGAATGCCGGCTAACGCCGGCGGGCGCACAGTGTGCGCCCCTACGGGACCAACCCGCGACGCGTTCGTAGGGGCGCGATTCATCGCGTCCGCCGCCGAAGGCGGAATAATCGGAAGCGCGAAGCGCTTAACACATGTAAAGGAAGGTGGTGCGGCATGGCGAACAAACCGGATTACTACAAGACGCTCGGCGTGTCGAAGACCGCAACTGCCGACGAGATAAAGAAAGCCTATCGCAAGGCTGCGCGCGAGAACCATCCCGACGCAGGCGGCGACGAGGAGAGATTCAAAGACATCAACGAGGCATACGAGGTCCTCTCCGACGACAAGAAGCGCCAGTTGTACGACCAGTACGGCACGGCCGATCAAAACCAGGTTCCCTTCAACTGGGGCGGTTTCGGCGGCGGTGGCGGCACGACGGTCAACTTCAGCGACTTCGGCAGCTGGCAGGACATCCTCGACCAGGTGCTGCGCGGCGAAGGGGTCATGGGCAACGGCTTCAACTTCGACTTCGGCGGCACGCCGCAACCGCGCAAGGGCAAGGACACGACGGCCGATCTGCAGCTGACGTTCGACGAGGCATTCAACGGCACGACGAAGCGCGTGACGCTGCGCATCCCGGGCCGCGACGATTCCATCACGCTCGACGTGAAGGTGCCGGCTGGCGCCAACGACGGCGACCGCCAGCGCTTCCGCGGACAGGGCGTCCCCGGAACGAACGGCGGCGCGGCGGGCGACCTCATCATCACCATGCGCGTGGCCCCGAACGGCCGGTTCTCCCGCAAGGGAGCCGACGTGCTGACGACTGCCCAGGTCAGCATGGCCGATGCGGCGCTCGGCACGAGCATCGTGGTGCCCGCGCCCGACGGCACGAAGGTGCGCGTGAAGGTTCCCGCCGGCACGCAGCCCGGCACCGTGCTGTCCGTGAAGGGCAAGGGCGCCCCGCGCGTGAAGGGCAGCGGCAACGGCAACCTCATGATCACGCTGGACATCCCGGTTCCCACGAACCTGAACGACGTCCAGCGCAAAGCCCTGGAAGACTTCAGGAATGCGTAGCGGTTTTGGCGTTGCCCTGAGTAGGGCGGGCAGAGCCCGAGATCCCTCGGGCTGCGCCCTCGGGATGACAAAACGGGAGCTCAGTGAAGCAGAAACGCCCCCAGGTTGTCATCCTGAGCGGAGCGCAAAACGCGCCCCCAGGTTGTCATCCTGAGCGGAGCGCAAAACGCGCCCCCTTGTCATCCTGAGCGGAGCGCGAAGCGCGGAGTCGAAGGATCTCCGCGAAGCGGTGGCACTACTGTAAAGAGGAAACAATGGCGAACCAAGATAGAAACAGACCGTTGTACATGATCGGCGTGGCGGCCGAGCTGGCGGGCATGCATCCGCAGACCCTGCGCAGCTACGAGCAGAAGGGCCTGGTCACGCCGCAGCGCACAAGCGGCAACACGCGCATGTACTCGCAGGCCGACATCGAGCGCCTCGAGCTCATCAACGAGCTCACCGACGAGGGCATCAACCTTGCGGGCGTCATCCGCATACTCGACCTGCAGGGCCGCCTGGCCGAACGCGACCAGGAACTCGACGACCTGCACCGCCGCGTGCGCCGTCTCGCCGATCGCGTACACGAGCTGGAAACACACGCCAGCGTAACCAGCTTGGTCGCCTCCACCACTTCGCTGGCGATTAGGAAAAGGTAGAAGCTCGTAACGACAGAGCAATAAGGAGACAACATGAGGCTAGACAAACTTTCCGCCTCTGCTGCAGAGGCTTTCCAGGCGGCCATGGGAGTGGCGGGCGACGCGCAGGCAAGCGTCGTCGAGCCCATCCACATGCTGAAGGCCATCCTGGATTCATCCGATAACAACCTGCAAGCCATCCTGAAGCGCGTCGGCGCCGACCCGGCCCTGCTGAAGGCGAACGTCGACGCGACCATCGCCAAGAAGCCGAAGCAAAGCGGCGGCATGCCCATAACCATGCCGAGCAACGACCTCGTGAAGACGATCGACCGCGCCGAGAAGGTCGCCGACAAGATGGGCGACAGCTACACCACGACCGAGCACCTGCTCGTGGCGCTGGCCGACGACAAGGGCGACGCGGGCCGCGTGCTGAACGGCGCGGGCGTCACCGCCAAGGCCGTCGAGGAAACCTACGACAAGCTGCGCGGCGACGAGCGCATCACCGACCAGACCGGCCGCATGGAACTCGACGCCCTGAACCAGTACGGCACCAACCTCACCGAGCAGGCCCGTCAGGGCAAGCTCGACCCGGTCATCGGCCGTTCCGAGGAAATCCGCCGCACCATTCAGGTGCTTTCCCGCCGCACGAAGAACAACCCCGTGCTCATCGGCGAACCCGGCACCGGCAAGACGGCCATCGTCGAGGGCCTGGCGCAGCGCATCGTCAACGGCGACGTGCCTTCCAGCCTGAAGGACCGCGACATCATCACGCTTGACATCGCCAGCATGCTGGCCGGCGCGAAGTACCGCGGCGAGTTCGAAGACCGCCTGAAGGCCGTCCTGCGCGAGGTGAAAGACTCCGACGGCCGCATCATCCTGTTCATCGACGAGCTGCACACCATCGTCGGCGCGGGCAGCGGCGGCGATTCCACCATCGACGCGGGCAACATGCTGAAACCGGCCCTCGCGCGCGGCGAGCTGCACGCCATCGGCGCCACCACGCTCGACGAGTACCGCAAGTACATCGAGAAGGACGCCGCCCTCGAGCGCCGCTTCCAGCCGGTGCTCGTGGGCGAACCCAGCGTGGAAGACACCATCGCCATCCTGCGCGGCCTGAAGGAGAAGTACGAGATCCACCACGGCGTGCGCATTACCGACGGCGCCATCGTGGCGGCAGCCGAGCTTTCCAACCGCTACATCGCCGACCGCTTCCTGCCCGACAAGGCCATCGACCTCATGGACGAGGCCGCCAGCCGTCTGCGCATCGAAATCGACAGCATGCCCGAGGAACTCGACGCGCTCGACCGCAAGCTGCGCCAAATGCAAATCGAAGAGCTGTCGCTGCAGCGCGAAAGCGACGAGGCCAGCAAGGAGCGCCTGGAAAACCTGCAGCGCGAAATGGCCGAGCTGCGCGAGGAACTCGACGCTCGCACGGCCGAGTGGAAGAACGAGAAAGACGTCATCGTCGACGTGCAGACCATCAAGGCCGACATCGACGCCGCGCAACTGGAAGAGGAGCGCGCCGAGCGCGAAGGCGACCTGTCGCGCGCGTCCGAGCTGCGCTATGCCACCATCCCGCAGCTGCGCGCCAAGCTGGAAGAAGCCGAGCGCACCCTCAGCGAGCGCGAGGAAGACGGCGCCATCCTGAAGGAAGAGGTCACCGAAGAGGAAATCGCCGAAGTCGTGAGCGTGTGGACGGGCATCCCCGTTTCCAAGATGATGAAGGGCGAGATGGAAAAGCTCGTCGATTTGGAATCCAAGCTGCACGAGCGCGTCGTCGGCCAAAACAAGGCGGTCGACGTCGTGGCCGGCGCCATCCGCCGCAACCGCGCGGGGCTTTCCGACCCCGACAAGCCCATCGGCAGCTTCCTGTTCCTGGGCCCCACCGGCGTGGGCAAGACCGAGCTCGCTAAGGCGCTCGCCGAGTACCTGTTCGACAGCGAACGCGCCATGGTGCGCATCGACATGTCCGAGTACATGGAGAAGTTCAGCGTGCAGCGGCTCATCGGCGCGCCTCCGGGATACGTCGGCTACGACGAGGGCGGCCAGCTGACCGAAGCTGTGCGCCGGCGCCCCTACAGCGTGGTGCTGCTCGACGAGATCGAGAAGGCGCACCCCGACGTGTTCAACGTGCTGCTGCAGGTGCTCGACGACGGCCGCCTGACTGACGGCCAGGGCCGCGTGGTCAGCTTCAAGAACACGATCATCATCATGACGAGCAACGTCGGCAGCCAGTTCATCCGCGAGTTCTCGGAAAACGGCGATGCGGAGACCATGCAGCGCGCCATCGACGAGGCGCTGCGGGCCACGTTCCGTCCCGAGTTCCTGAACCGCATCGACGACATCGTCACGTTCGACGCGCTTTCCATCAGCGATATCGAACCCATCGTGCAACTGCAGTTGGCCGACGTGCGCAAACGCTTGGATGACCGTCGCGTGACCCTGGACGTTACGCCGGCCGCCATGGAATCGCTCGCCATCGACGGCTACGACCCGGTGTTCGGCGCCCGTCCGCTGAAGCGCCTGATCCAGCGCGAGGTGGTCGACCGCATAGCCGAGCAAGTCGTGCGCGGCAACCTGCTGGAAGGCGACCACGTGCTCATCGACGTCGACGCCGAGGGCAAGTACACCTGCCGCGTGGAAAAGCCCCTGAACATCGACGCCTTGGAGCTTTAGCAAAACGAGCAACGGGGCTTTGCCCCCAATGCTCGCCCGTACGTGGGCGCCCCCGCCTGTCTGGGGCGCCCACCTTCCCATTTGTCATCCCGAGCGCCTAAACCAACCTGTCATCTTGAAAGCCTCAACCCGCCATCCCGAACGCCTCAACCCGCTGTCCCGAATGCTTCGCCCAATTTGTCATCTTGAAAGCCTCAACCCGCCATCCCGAACGCCTCAACCAATTTGCCATCTTGAAAGCCTCAACCCGCCATCCCGAGTGCCTCACTCTGTCATCCCGAGCGTAAGCGAGGGATCTCGGGCTTTGCCCGCCAGCCAAGTCAAGTGAACGTGTTTCGACAGATAGCTGGTTTAGGTATAATGGTTCGGCTTAACAACGAACGATAGGGGGCCCACCGTGGTGGCAACGAAAGAAGAGAGAATCATCATCCCGGGCGTGCTGGAAAGCGTGCTGCGGTATTGCCTGAAGGACGCGCAGGAGCGCATGGAAAAGGGCGAGCAGATCATCCCGTTTTCGGCGCTGGCCGTGAAGGAGACGCTGTTCTTCGAAGAACATCCGGGCGACGACGTGGCGGAATGCTTCCATAGCGCGCGCAAAACGGTGCAAAACGCGAAGGGCGCCGACGCGTACGGCTTCTGCTACGACGGCTACATCGACACCGACCAGGGCAAGAGCGACTGCCTCATCGCCGAGGGCGGCGTTCCCGGCGCCGAGTACGGCCATGCCATCGGCATTCCGTACACCTTCGACGCCGAGGGCAAGCCGGTGTTCCAAGCCGAGCCCATCTACGTCAGCAAGGCGCTGAACTACATGCTGCACGCCGTTCCCGATCCCGACGATGACGACGAGGACGAGGCCGAAGGCGAAACCGCGTCGGAAGAATAGAGCATCCCTGTCGGATTTCAGTCGAACCCACGTAACGGGCGCACGACGCAATCGTCGGCGCCCGTTTTCTTTCCGCCGCATGGCCGCCGTTAAACGCGGAGGTTTCCGCTGGCAGGTTGCGGGTAAACGTGCGCCCTCGCCTTGTTAGTGTTTCCCTTGTGATTGGCCGGCATGTTGCAGCATCGCCGTAGAGGCGCCCTCCGAGCGCCCGCATGCCACGGTTGCCGAGCGCTCGGAGGCGCTCCTGCGGTTGGTGCTGGGTTACGGCTGCGAACTGGGTAGTTCTTGTGAAGCGTCGCTTCGAACGGCGCGCTTTGCTAGAATGGACAGGCTATTTTTACCTGCTCCGGTTCACCGGCCGGGGCCGTTTAGTCCAAAGGAGGTGAGCTGATGAAGGCTTACGAATTGCTGTATTTCGTCGCCCCGACTCTCGAGGAGGAGGCTCGCGCAAACGTGCAGAGCCGTATCGAGGGTGTCATCACCGCAGGTGAGGGCACGGTCGACAACGTCGAATCCTGGGGCAAGCGCAAACTCGCGTACGAGATCAACGGCCTTGCCGAAGGCGACTACATTCTCGTCGACTTCCACGCCGGTCCCGACCACATCGCCGAGCTTGATCGCATCCTGCGCATCAACGACAACGTCGAGCGCCACATGATCGTGCGCCGCACCGATCGCGACTAATCGGGAAATGCCCGCTCGGGCACCCTCCTTGTCATCCTGAGCCGCAGGCGAGGGATTTCCGTTCGGAAGCTCCGGCTTCGTTTGGATTGGCAAGGGCGGCACGAACCGAGGGGCGCAAAGGAAGAAGAGGTGGAACAATGAGCATCAATCGTGTCGTTATCAGCGGTAACCTGACCCGCGACCCCGAACTGCGCCGCACGCAGTCGGGCATGGCCATCATGGGGTTCGGCGTGGCGGTCAACGACCGTCGCCGCAACAACCAGACGGGCGAGTGGGAAGATTACGCCAACTACATCGATTGCACCATGTTCGGCAACCGCGCCGAAAGCCTGTCCAACATCCTGACGAAGGGCATGAAGGTGGCCATCGAGGGCAAGCTGCGCTGGTCCCAGTGGGAAACCAAGGAAGGCCAGAAGCGCAACAAGATCGAGGTCATCGTCGACGAGCTCGAGTTCATGTCCTCGCGCAACGGCGGTCAGGGCGGCTACCAGGGCGGTGGCTACCAGGGCGGCCAGCAGGGCGGCTACCAGCAACAGCAGGCAGCGTCCGCGCCGGTCATTGATTCCTCGTCTTCCGTATATGATGACGACATTCCATTCTAAGAAAGAGGTTACGCATGGCTGATTACTCCAAGCAGCCTCGTCGTAAGTACTGCCAGTTCTGCAAGGACCAGGTAGACTACGTCGACTACAAAGACACGCAGCTGCTGCGCAAATACGTCACCGACCGCGGCAAGATCAAGCCGCGCCGCGTGACGGGCGCCTGCGTGCAGCATCAGCGCGACATCGCGAACGCCGTGAAGCGCGCACGTACCATGTCCCTCATGCCGTATACGGTTCCCGCCGTCAGCGGCCGCGGCGACCGTCGCCGCAACCGCGATTAGGGGGTGCGCACATGAAGGTCATTCTCCAGAAGGAGCTCCAAAACAGGGGCGGCGAGGGCGACATCATCGATGTGCCCCGCGGCTTTGCGAACTACCTGATGATCGAGGGCATCGCCATCGAGGCGACCAAGGGCAACCTGAAGCAGCTCGAGCAGCGCCGCAAGAACATCGCCAAGCGCGAGGAAGTGCGCATCGCCAACGCCGAGGAGCTGAAGGCCAAGCTCGAGGCCGCCGAGCTCACCATCAAGGCGAAGGTGGGCGACGAGGGCATCCTGTTCGGTTCCGTCACCGCTCAGATGATCGTCGACGCGCTCGCCGAGGCGGGCATCGAAATCGACCGTCGTCGCGTCGAGGTCGGCCAGGCCATCAAGGTCGTGGGCGAGCACACGGTGAGCGTGTCGCTGTACCGCGACATCAAGGCCGCCGTGAAGGTGAACGTCGTCGACGAGGAAGGCAACGCCGTTGCCGCCGAGGCCGAAGCTGCCGCCGAGGAAGCCGCCGAGGCCGTCGAAGAGGCCGTCGAAGAAGCTGCCGAAGCGGTCGAGGAAGCCGCCGAAGCCGTCGAAGAGGCCGTCGAAGCCGAAGAGGCTGCCGAGTAGGTTTACGATTCCTACAAAAGTTTCTCCACCGTGGAAAATGGTGGAAAAAGTGGAAAAACCCCTCTGCTCCTTACGAGGACAGAGGGGTTTTCCACATAAGCGAGTGGAGTGATGATCGGTCTGCAAATCGACGGAAAATAGTCCAAGACCAGCGTAAACGTTTGCGCTACCATGCATACAAACTACCATGCACGATGGGGGAACCATGCCGGAAAGCGCAGCGAACAACAAACCCATTCCCAACAACATCGAAGCCGAGAAGTCGGTGCTCGCGGCATGCATGCTCAATGCCGACATCTTGGAAGAGATCATGGTGAAGCTGCGTCCTGAAAACTTCTACCGCCAATCGCACCGCATCATCTTCGAGGCCGTTTCCGACCTGCATTCGCGCCGCATCCCCGTCGACCAGATCTCGCTGGCGGACAACCTGAACGCATCCGGCCAACTTGACGCCGTGGGCGGGCGCTCGTACATCATCGAGCTTGCGGACAACACGTTCGCGCTCACGAACTGGTCGAACCATGCCGACATCGTGAAGCGCACGAGCATCCTGCGCGACCTCATCTACGCATCCACGCAGATCAGCGCGCTGGCTTACAACGCACCCGACGACCTCGACGAAGTGGTGGAAGACGCCGAGCGCACGCTGTTCGACGTCACCGAGAAGCGCGTGTCGTCGTCGTTCGTGAAGATGGACACGCTCATCAACGATGCGTTCGAGGAAATCACGAAGCTCGCCGAGCAGAAGTCGCATATGGCCGGTGTCCCCACCGGGTTCAAGGATGTCGACGACTTGTTCCACGGCTTGCGCGGCGGCGACCTGGTCATCTTGGCCGCCCGTCCCGGCGTGGGCAAGACGTCGTTCGCGTTGAACCTGGCCGTGAACGCCGCGAAGGCGGGCACGTCGGTGGCATTCTTCTCGTTGGAAATGAGCGCCGGCCAGCTCGTGCAACGTATCCTGTGCGCCGATGCGCGCGTCAGCTTGTCGAAGATCCGCGGCGGCTTCATCTCGGAAGGCGACTGGGGCGCCATCGCCGACGCGTCGAACCGCCTGGCCAAGCTTGAGCTGTTCATCGACGACACGCCGGGCCTTTCCATCTTGGAAGCCCGCGCGAAGGCCCGCCGCGAGCTGCGCGCAGTCGAGAAGGGGCGCGGGCTCATCATCGTCGACTACCTGCAGCTTATGCAGCCGCAAACCGCCCGCCGCGACGGCAACCGCGCCGTCGAGGTCGGCGAGATCTCGCGCGGCCTGAAGATTCTCGCCAAGGAAATGGACATGCCGGTCATCGCGCTGTCGCAGCTTTCGCGCGCGGTCGAGATGCGCGGCAAGAAGCGCCCGCAGCTTTCCGACCTGCGCGAATCGGGCTCGATCGAGCAAGACGCCGACATCGTCATGTTCATCGACCGTTCCATGGACGAAATGGAAGCCGAGCAGGACGGCCGCCCGCCGCTGAACACCGCTGAGCTCATCGTGGCCAAGCACCGCAACGGCCCCACGCGCGACATCACGCTCGCCTTCGTCCCCGAATACACCCGCTTCATGGATTACGCCGACGATTCCCGCATGTAAAGGTGCATAACCCGCAATCTGGTGCACTCGATGCATCGGATTTCGACTTTTGCACCCGAAACGCATTGAATTTGGGTGCACAACCCGCAATTTGCGACAAAACGGGGTGCAAGAGTCGCAATCTGAAACATCGCGTGCATGAGATTCGGGGTTCTGCACCCGGCCCGCATTCCGCCAGGCGCTCAAACGGCGCTTGCACGCGTTACCCCCTCTCGCCAGCCAGGCTGCGCTCTTCCGCTTAGACGCCTGCTTTTGCAGGGCGGGGGTCGGTGGCTTGTCCGTTACCTGACCTGCTATATACTTATCATCATGACCAGGAAAGTCCGATTCATACATGCGGCCGACCTCCATTTGGGGGCGCCGACGCGCGGGCTGGGCGCGTTGTCCGACGAATGGGCGACGCGGCTGCAGACCGCCATTCCCGAAGCGTACGACCGCGTCATCGAGACGGCCATCGCCCGTGAGGTCGATTTCGTCATATTGGCGGGCGACATGTTCGATGCTTCGTACTCGTCGTACTGCGACTACCTGGGCTTTTTCGATGGGCTCGAAAAGCTGCACGAGGCCGGCATTCCGACGTACATGGTCACGGGAAACCACGACCCGTACACCTCGTGGGCGCGCAACATGCCGCGCCTTCCCGAATCCGCGCACATGCTGGGCGTGGGCGTGCCGACGTTCGAGCTGTTCGAACGCGACGGCGAGCCGCTGTGCCTGATAGGCGGGCGCAGCTACTACGCTCAGGCTTGGCCGGCTGACGAGGGCATTGCCGACGGCATCACGCGCGCGAACGCCATCGGCGCGTTGAAGGAAGCCCATCCGGATGTGGCCGATGCGCCGTTTTCCATAGGCATCATCCACACGGGTCTCAACCTTGATGCGAGCAAGGCCGCCACCGACGAGAACGTGCTCCTGGCGCAAGACATCGACTACTGGGCGTGCGGGCACCTGCATCGCCATTTCGTGCGGCCGATCGTCGATGACCCGCGCATCGTGTTCCCCGGTTGCGTGCAGGGGCGCGACATCAAGGAATCGGGCGAGCGCGGCTGCTATCTGGTGGAACTGGAAGAGGGCGTGTCGCCGCGGCTCGAGTTCGTGCCGACGGCAAGCGTGGCGTTCCATTCGCTCGACGTCGACGTGTCGAACTGCCGCACGCTGCCCGACGTCGAGCGCGTCGTGAAGGTCGAGCTGTTCCGCGAGAACAGCCACGACTTCTGCAGCGAGATGGTCGCGCACGTGAACCTGGTCGGCGCGACGGACTTGCATGGCTATCTGCGCCAGCCCGATGTCGTCGCGAACATGCGCAAGCACATCAACGACAGCTGCCCGGGGTTTTTCTGCGACGCGCTCGTCGACGGAACCCGCTTTCCCGAATACGGCGAATCCGAGGCAAAACCTGCATCGCAGCTGGCCAACGCCGTGGCGCGGCGAGCCGATTACCAGGCGGCCCACGAAACCGAATTCGTCGACTACCTGCAAAGCACGCTCGTGCAGCGCGGCGTTCCCGTGCCCGATGCCCTTTCCAGGCGCTTCGGCGATTTCCGCAAGGCGGCGAAGACGCTGGTGCTCGACTTGGTCGACGAGCGGGGCGATGGCCTGAGCGCCGAGGATGCGCGCGCAGAGGTGGCGCGTCGCATCGATATGTTCACCGACCGCACGGGGGCGTCGGACCAGTCGATGTACGTGCTGGGCGAGCAGTTGGAAGGGAAGTACCTCGAAGTGCGTCGCGCGACAGAGGCGACGGCTTCGATCAGGCAAAGCGACCGCGAGTTCAACGAGCTGTCATCGGGCAAGAAGGGCATGGTCGAGCGTGTGGCCGCCCTGAGCGACGAGGTCGAAGACCTCGCCGCCTGGCGCGACCAGCTGGAAGAGGTCGATGCGGGCATCGCCAAGCGGCAAGGCGAGCTCGAACGGTTGCGCGATTCAGCCGACGGGCTGACCGTGCTCATCGAAAACGAAGCGGTGACTGACCCGCGCCTTCTGGCCCTGACGACGCAGGACGACCGCGCGCTCCGCGACAAGCTGGAAGAATATGCGGCCGAACGCGAAAAGCTCGCGCACGCCGTCGACGAGGCGAAGGAGCGCAGCGCTTCGTCGAGCGCGGCATACGAGGCGCTGCTCGAAATCGACGAGGACGAAGCGCATGGCGCACGTCGGCGCACGCGCACCGTGCAGGCGGTCGTGTCGGTGCTGTTGCCGGTCATCTTCATCTGCGCGGCGGTTCCGCTGTTCGTGCATGGCCGCCAAATCGGCAGCCTGTCGTTCACCGTGTTCAGCATCGGCTTGGCGGTGCTGGCGTTCTTCCTGGCGGCAGCGGCCCTCGTGGTGCTGTTCCGCCCGAACAGGGACGCCGATGCGCTCGACAACCGCCGTTCGGACGCGCATTGGGTCATGCTGCAGGACAAGAAGCTGCTCGACGCGCGCACGGCCGAACGCGACAAGCTCGATGCCGAATTGCGCGGCTTGCTCGACCGCATGGGACTCGGCGCTGCCGACGGGTCGGTGCGCCAGGCGCTCCTGCTGCTCGACGATGCAAAGGACGTGCGTGCCCGCATGGCAGAGCAGCGCCAGCGCGCCATGGCCAACGAGATGCGCAAATCGTCCGCCAACCAGGCATTGTCGGAGCTGGAAGCCCGCCGCCGCTCCATCGAGGAAGCGGCCGGCCTCGAACCCGATGCGCCCATCCGCACGCTCGAGGCGACGTTGCGCGCCAAGGCGGCTGAGCACGACGAGCTCGAATCCGAACTCGAAGGCGCCGACACGCGCCTGGCAGAGCTTTCCCGCAAGCTCGAGCAAGCGAAAGGCGACCGAACCTTCGACAGCGTGAAGCTCGACTACCACCAAATCCGCGCCCGCCTGCGCATCGCCAAGCACAACTACCTCGTGCTGCTGCTGGCCCAGCGGCTCTTACAAGACGAATAATCGACCAAACTGGCAGCCTCTGCCGGGCTGGGGTCTTCGCTCTTATATAATCATCCCTGCAACCAATTCCCAAGGAGGCAGCGTATGAACACGGTGCTGGTCGGCGCCCAATGGGGCGACGAAGGCAAGGGCAAGGTCACCGACCTCATCGGCCACGACTACGATTTCGTCGTGCGCTATCAGGGCGGTAACAATGCCGGTCACACGGTCATTCACGGCGACACGAAACTGGCGTTGCACCTCATGCCGTCGGGTGTCATGTACCCCGACGTTACGCCGGTCATCGGCAACGGCGTCGTCATCGACCCGGGTGTGCTCGTGAAGGAAATGGCCATGCTGCAGGCCGAGGGCATTAACTGCCAGAACCTGAAGATCAGCTGCGACGCCCACATCATCATGCCGTACCACAAAGACCTCGACGGCGCCGACGAGAAGCGCCTCGGCGAGAACCAGATCGGCACGACCAAGCGCGGCATCGGTCCCTGCTACCAGGACAAAGCCGGCCGCAAGGGCATTCGCGTGCAGGACCTCATGGACGAGCGCATCTTCCGCCTGAAGCTGAAGACGGCGCTCGCGCAGAAGAACCTCATTCTGGAGCGCGTGTACGGCCTGCACACGTACTCGGTCGAGGAAATCTGCGAGGAATACCTGCCGTACGCGAAGATTCTGAAACCTTACATGGCCGAGACTACGCAGCTTCTGAACGAGGCGCTGCGGGCCGGCAAGTCCATCCTGTTCGAGGGCGCGCAGGGCACGCTGCTCGACATCGACCACGGCACCTACCCGTTCGTCACCTCGTCGCCGTGCTGCGCGGGCGGCGCGGCCACCGGCACGGGCGTGGGTCCGAAGGCCATCGACCGCGTGCTGGGCATTCAGAAGGCCTACGTCACGCGCGTCGGCGCCGGCCCCTTCCCGACCGAGCAGCGCTTCCCCGAAGACGGCGGCACGGGCGAGGAAGCCGAGATCGGCGAGAAGCTGTGCGCCGTCGGCCACGAGTTCGGCGTGACCACCGGCCGCAAGCGCCGCTGCGGCTGGTTCGACGCCGTCATTGGTCGCTATGCCGTGGAAGTGAACGGCCTCACCGACATCGCGCTGACGAAGCTCGACGTGCTCTCCGAATTCGACACCATTAAGGTGTGCGTCGCCTACGAGTGCGACGGCAAGCGCTACGACTACTTCCCGATGCAGCAGTCGGTCCTGTTCCACGCGAAGCCGATTTACGAGGAACTTCCCGGTTGGAAGGGCGAGGACATCTCGGAATGCCGCACGTTCGAAGAGCTGCCCGCCAACGCGCAGGCTTACGTGAAGCACCTGGAAGAGATCACCGACGCCCGCATCAGCTTCGTGTCGGTTGGCCCCGACCGCGATCAGACCATCGTCCGCGATTGGTATCGTGACGAAGCATAGCGATACTGGCCCTTGCAGCAGACGCACAGGCCGAGCCCGCCCGCTGGGGTGCTGGCCGCGCAGGCCGAGCCCGCCCGCTGGGGTGCTGGCCGCACAGGTGGAACCCGTAGGGGCGCAGACCTCTGCGCCCGGGCCGAAGGCCCTTGCGCGAAGCGCAACGACAAGGAAAGGAACGAACATGAACATCCTGGTACTCGGTAGCGGCGGGCGCGAGCACGCCATCGCGTGGGCGCTGAGCAAATCTCCGAAATGCGAGAAGCTGTACGTGGCGCCGGGCAACGGCGGCACGGCGGGCTTCGCGGAAAACGTCGCCGGCCTGAACGCCGAGGATGGTGCTGCGGTGTTGCAGTTCGCGCAGGCGCACGACGTCGAACTGGTCGTCATCGGCCCCGAGGCGCCGCTCGTGGCGGGCGTGGCCGACGTGCTGCGCGGCGCGGGCATTTCCGTGTTCGGCCCCGATGCGCAGGGCGCCCAGCTGGAAGGCAGCAAGACCTTCTGCAAGGAATTCATGATGCGCAACAACCTTCCCACGGCCGAATACCTTTCGACCGATGACGAAGCGGCCGCGCATGCCTACATCGACGAGAAGGGCGCGCCCATCGTGGTGAAGGCCGACGGCCTGGCTGCGGGCAAGGGCGTGGTCGTGGCGGCCACGGCCGAAGAGGCGCACGCCGCCGTGACCGAGTGCTTCCAGGGCGCGTTCGGCGCGGCCGGCAACACGGTGGTCATCGAGGAGTGCCTGACCGGCCCCGAGTGCAGCATGCTCGCGTTCGTCAGCGCGGGCAAGGCGTACTGCATGGCCCCCAGCCAGGACCACAAGCGCGCCTACGATGGCGACGAAGGCCCCAACACGGGCGGCATGGGCGCGTACTCGCCGGTGCCCATTGTCACCGACGACGAGCTCGCCCGCATGGAAGAGGTCATGGCGCAGGCTGCGGCCGCAACGGCGGGCGAGTTTGATCACGACTACCGCGGCGTGCTGTACGGCGGCTTCATGCTGACTCCGCAAGGCCCCAAGCTGCTGGAATACAACGCGCGCTTCGGCGACCCGGAAACGCAGGTCGTGCTGCCGCGCTTGGAATCGGACCTCGCGGACGTCATGCTGGCCGTGGCGGAGGGCCGCCCCGACGACATCCAGCTGAAGTGGGCCGACAAGTGGGCCGTCACCGTGGTGCTGGCCAGCGAAGGCTACCCCAAGGCATACGAGAAGGGCAAGGTCATCACGGGTATCGACGCAGCCGACGCGCTCGACAACGTGAAGGTGTACCACGCCGGCACCGCCATGCGCGACGGCGAGCTCGTCACCGCGGGCGGCCGCGTGCTGAACGTCACCGCCATGGGTGACACCTTCCAAGCCGCGCGCGAGCTGGCGTACAAGGCATGCGACCTCATCAGCTACGAGGGCAAGCAAAACCGCACCGACATCGGCCTGCGCGCCATCAACGGCCGCAGCTCCTGGGAATAGCCCAAAGGGGAAGGCTTCCCATTGGGCTAGTGAAAGCGAACTGTAACGTGAAGCGCCTTGGCTGAATACTACAATCGGCAAAGGCGCTTCGCTGCATCCGGGTAGCCTACCGAATGGGGGTTGCCAATGGACCCACAGACAGTCTCTGCAATTTGTGACTTGTTGCTCGTGGTGATAGGGATTATCGGCTTGATGCTGGTGAGAAGGGAGTGACGGCGAATGGTGTTTGAAGAAAGAAAAAGCCGAGCCAGTTTAGAGGACGACCCGGCTTAACCAAACCGAAAACGCTACCCGGATGCTCGGGGCGCCTTCACGGCGAATTATAGCATAGGGAAACGACCGAGGAATCTCATGTTATCCGAACGTTTAATCAGCCTCGCCGTGCGCGAGACGTCGAAAAACTACCTGAAGATCAACCCCACGACCGACACGCATGTGCCCGGCCCCAAGCCGGGGCAGAAGTACATGCTGTACATGCACGTGCCGTTCTGCACGAAGCTGTGCCCGTACTGCTCGTTCAACCGCTTCCCGTTTTCGGAGAAGCGCGCCGTGCCGTACTTCGAATCGATGCGCAAGGAGATGCGCATGCTGGCCGACCTCGGCTACGACTTCGACAGCGTGTATGTCGGCGGCGGCACGCCCACGGTCATGATCGACGAGCTGTGCGCCACGATCGATCAGGCGCGCGACCTGTTCAGCGTGAAGGAGGTTTCCAGCGAGACCAACCCGAACCATCTGGTGCCGGAGATTTTGGAGAAGTTGGAAGGCCGCGTGCAGCGCCTCTCCGTCGGCGTGCAGAGCTTCGACGACGGCCTGCTGAAGCAGATGGACCGCTACGACAAGTACGGCTGCGCCGACGAGATCGTCGAGCGCATTCAGCTGGCCACGCCGTACTTCACCAGCATGAACGCCGACATGATCTTCAACTTCCCCGCGCAGACCGAGGACATGCTCATCCACGACGTCGAGCGCATTGTTGAGTCGGGTTGCACGCAGACGACGTTCTACCCGCTCATGGCGTCGCCATCGGTCGAACGCTCGCTGGCTCGCACGGTGGGCAAGGTCGACTACGACCGCGAACAGCGCTTCTACCAAATCATCGACGAGCTGCTGGCCGGCGGCGACAAGCCGCTGTTCACCCACAGCAGCGCTTGGACGTACAATCGCTTCGACTACGAAGGTGACGTGCTGAGCGCTACTGATGAGGGCCGCGCGAGCTCGCCCGTCGATCAAGGCGATGCTCCTCGCCCTGCCGACCCTGCCGACGAATCGTCCCCCCTCCCCGTAGGGGCGCACTCCGTGCGCCCGCCAAAGCCGAACAGGGCTGCGTCCAAACCGACCTCCAACATGATCGACGAGTACGTCGTGCAATACGAGGAATACCCGGCCATCGGGTCGGGCGGCATCACGTACCTCGGCAGCAGCCTGTACGTGAACACCTTCAGCCTGCGCGAATACGGCGAGGCCATCGAGGCCGGCCGCATGTCGCTCATGGGCCGCACCGACTTCAACATCCACGACCGCATGCGCTACCGCTTCCTCATGCAGCTGTTCGGCTTGCGTCTGGACAAGCTGCAGTGGGAGCGCGATTTCGGCATGACGGTGGAAAACGGCCTGCCCGCCGAGATGGCCTTCATGAAACTGGCCGGCGCGTTCGCCACCGACACGCCCGAGGAGCTGACGCTCACGCCGAAGGGCCGCTACCTGGTGGTCGCCATGATGCGCCAGTTCTTCATCGGCGTGAACAACCTGCGCGACCAGGCCCGCGCCGCCCTGCCCGGCGAAGAACGCGAATTGCTGTTCGGATAAATCGTGAATACAGCTTGACCCGCGAAAACGGTACCGCTAGAATAACGTTTCGCGTCACACAACCGGTCAGGTAGCTCAGTTGGTAGAGCAGGGGACTGAAAATCCCCGTGCCGGGGGTTCAAGTCCCTCCCTGACCACCATGAACACCCAACGCCCCCGCCCGGGGCGTTTTGCTTTTCCGGGGACATTCCACGGACTTGAACCCCGCGAGAGCCGGACAGCCCAGTGGGCTGTCCGTGGCCGAGCGCAGCGATAGCGGCCGCGCGAGGCCTGCGCTTGCGTAGCAAGCGCCCAAGTCCCTCCCTGACCACCATGAACACCCAACGCCCCCGCCCGGGGCGTTTTGCTTTTCCGGGGACATTCCACGGACTTGAACCCCGCAATCCGGGCCATGCCAGGGTGCAGAAGTCGCAATCTCGATCACGTTGGGGTGCAAAAGCACGCGTTTTGACTGCGTGTGGGTGCAGAACCTCGAATCTCGTGCAGCGAATGTTCCGAATTGCGACTCTTGCACCCGCAATGTTCACAGTCGAATTTTGCGACCTGGGGAAACAGTGGCCGGAAGCCGCCCAAGAGCGGCTTTCCGGGTGCAAGAGTCGCAATTTGGAACATCGCATGTTCGAGAATCGGACTTTTGCACCCGTTCGCACCCAACGAGCGTCGGCGGGCCTTCGCCAGAGCGCGGTGAAGCCTTCGAATGCGTTCCATCGCGGGCTCTTTGCCAAGAAACCTCTGGGCATTAGGAAGCTTCAAACGCCTCAATCGCAGAACATGAGGACGCAGCCCCCGATGCCGCGCTTCCGGGCTTGGTCGGCGGCTCATGCTATTATGCGAAAGAACTGATGAGAGCTGTAAAGCAAGCGCGATTACAAGGAGCAACGATGCATATGGACGCCCTGAACCGTGCCTTCGAGAAAGCGTTTCTGCATAGCGAAAACGACGACAGCATCTCGGAGCTGCTGTCTTGCATGGGCGAAGAGCTCGGATGCGAGCGCATAAGCATCTTCGAGGAAAACGAGGACGGCTACTGCGACAATACGTACGAATGGTGCCGCCCCGACGTCGTCCGCGAGCAGCTCGTTTTGCAACACGTCGCAATCGCGAAGTTCGACTCATGGCACGACCGGCTCGCCAACCACGAGACAATCGTCATCTGCTCGCCCGAGGAAATCAAAGACAGCGACCCGGACGTCTACAACATGTTCATCGCGGAAGACATCCATTCCGCCATCGTCACGCTGCTCGCCTTCCACGGCGTCAATTTCGGCTTCTGCATCCTCGAAGACCCGAGCGACACCGTCATGCGCGACAAAGACCTTGTCATGCCCGGCATCCGCTACATCCTCTCGTCGCTCATTTACAGCCGCAACTTGGTCTCGCGCCTGCGGCGACTCGGCTACATCGACTCGCTGACCGGTGCGGGCAACCGCGTCTTGCTCCGCGAGCGCATCGAAGCCATCGACTACGACGACCCCATCGGCGTGATCTCCGTCGACCTCATCGGGTGGGATAACGCCGAGGGGAAGGCCCTTCACCTCGAGCGGGAGCAAACCCTGCTCCGTGCGGGCGAGATACTGGTGAACCTGTTCGACGACGAGCACGTGTTCCGCGTGACCACCGGCGAGTTCATCATCATCGCAAACGACCCCGACGAAGCGAGCTTCGATTTGCTCGTGCTGAACGTGAAGGGGCTTTTCCGCGAGCACAACCTGCTGGCGTCCGTTGCCGGGGAATGGCGCGGCCGGCTCGACCCCCATCCGGGCGCGGTCGACGAGCTCATCCACGACGTGCACGTGCGATGCGAAGAGGAAAAGCGGCTGATAGCGGCCCATCGAACCAAGCCTCACCAGGCCGTGCGCACCAAAGACGAGGACGAGGCGAGCATCTCCATTCCCAAAGGCGACGAGTTCTTCCGCATCGCCGATGTTTTCCTGGCCAACCTGTTCGAAGGGTCGGTCGTCGCAATCGTCACCGACATCAACTACTTCAAGCTGTACAACGACATCTTCGGCCGCCATGCGGGAAACGCCTTCCTCGAGAACATCGCGCGCATCGTGTCGGATGCGGCGCAGCGTTTCGGGGGAATCTGCGGCTATATCGGCGGCGACAACTTCTGCCTCATCGCGCCGGCCCGCAACCGCAGCAACGCCGAAATCGAGGCGGCCATCGAGGAAATCTACGCGATGATCGAGTTCCCGGAGGGGTTCTCGCCGGCCATGGGCGCCTATCTTTCCGAAGACCGCCGCGAAACGGTCATCACGCTGTACGACCGCGCGCTGAACGCCCTTTCCGAGATCAAAGGCGACTACATCGAGCACATCCGCTTCTACAGCGCCGAGAAGCACCAGCACCAGCGCGAGGACAAGATGCTGCTCATGAACGTGAAGGAGGGCTTGTCGAACGGCGAGTTCGTCTTCTACGTCCAGCCCCAGGTGCACGAGCAGTCGGGGCTCATCATCGGCGGCGAGGCGCTTGTGCGCTGGCTGCACGACGGCCAGCTGATTCCGCCGGGCAACTTCATCCCGATGCTCGAGAAGACGGGGTACGTGTACACGGTCGACTCGCATGTGTGGGAATCGGTGGCGAAGTGGCAGCGCAGCCTGATCGACCGCGGCATAACGCCGGTGCCCATCTCGGTGAACGTCTCGAAGGTCGATTTCTACTTCGACGACATCGCCCAGCACTTCATCGACCTGGTCGAACGGTACGACCTCGAGCCGAAGCTGATCGGCGTCGAGATAACCGAAAGCGCGTTCACGGACAACATGGACACGATCGCCGAGGCGGTCAGCCGGCTTCACGAGGCGGGGTTCTACATCCTGATGGATGACTTCGGCAGCGGCTCGAGCTCGCTGAGCATGCTGCACGAGATGAGCCTGGACGTGCTGAAGACCGACGTGCGGTTCATGTCGAAAGACACCCGCGACAAGCGCGCGATCAGCATCGTGGAATCGGTCGTCTCGATGGCGCACCTCATCGGCATGAGCGTGGTGACCGAGGGCGTCGAGACCGAAGAGCAGAAGGAAAACTTGATAGCCCTCGGCGACAGCTTCGCCCAGGGGTTCCTGTTCCACCGGCCGATGCCGCCCGAGGAATTCGAGAAGCTCATCGAAGACCCTGAAAACGTGACCGACGGCTATGGCGGCCGATTCGAGAAGTCGTTGGGCAACCTGCGGTTTAGGGACATGATAAAGGAAGGCCTCGTCTCGGACACGCTGCTCGAGAGCATCCTGCGCGCGGCGGCGATATACAAGGTGGAAGGGGACGACGTTTCCATCGTGCAGCTTAACGACGAATACGCGCAGATGGTCGGCATCAGCGCGGTCGAAGCCGAGTCGATCCGCCTCGCGCAGTTCATGCATCCCGACGAGTTCGCGAAGCTGCTCGACTTGTTCGAGCAAGCCGGCGAGCACCTGCTCGGCGGAAGCGAGGGAGCGGTCCGCTTCGGTGGCGGCAACGACGGCGCGGGCGACGAGTTCGAGATGCGCGTGTTTCTGCTGTACACCCTCGACGACCACAGCCTGTACCTGTCGACGATGGAACGGTCCCACGCGGCTTAACGGCCCGGTGGCGGAATTGCGTTCAAGCGCCGGCGAGCCTTCGCAAGGCGTGATTCATCTCGCCCGCTTTCAGGTGCGTTACAGGGTGGCGCCGCACAATGGTAACGAGGCGGTTTCAGGCGCAGCATAGCGGCCCTGAACAGGGAAAACGTGGTATAATACATCCCAAATTGGGTAAGTCTGCGCAGCTGCCCTCAGTATGTTGTGGGCAAACGGCAAAGGCGCAGGCGAAAAGGCGAATGAAACAGCGCAGACGATAGCGGCGCTGAGGGAAAGTAGGAACAGATGCAACGTGTGAAATGGCTCATCAAGATTCGCCAGGCCATCATCTCCATGTTCCTGGCAAGCATAGCCGCGCTCATGATATCCACGGCGCCGGCATACGCCGACGAAACGGCCGACGGCACCTCGACGGATAACCAGCCCGCCGTGGCCACTGCCGCAGCGGCTGATGTCCAGCAAGCCAAATCGGTCGAAACGCCGGCAGCGACCACCGAGGATGCGACGGTCGAAGCAACCGAAACGGCCGAAGCAGTCGAAACAGCTGAATCGACTGAAGAGGTGGACATCCAAACAGCTGCTGCTGAAACCACGGCCGAGGCGCTCGTTCAGGTTGCCGACGATGGCGCGCAGGTCGAAATCAGCGCGGACGCCAACAACGTGTACACCATCTCTGAAAGCGGCAGCTACGTGCTTTCGGGCGAAGGCGATACGAGCGTTTCCGTCGTCGGGCGCATCCAGGTTGCGCTTCGTCTGGTGAATGCAAACATCAACTCCGGCATCGAGCGTGCGGCGATTAGCATTGAAGACGGCGCCGAGGTCAGCATCATCGTGGAAGGCGATTGTTCTCTCACGGGCAAAAACGGCATCAGCGTCCCCGCCGGTGCGACGCTCGACGTCTCGGGCGCCACGGGCAAGGACGGCACGGATAGCCTTACGGCACAGGCGTTGGCGTCGAGTTGGGGCTGCGGCATCGGGTATTACGACAAGACCGGCACCGATGCGGGCAATATCACCATTCACGATTTGGCGTCCATCACGGCGACGGGCTCTGGCTCCGATGAGGGCGGGGTCGCCATCGGCGGCGGTCGTACTCATGATGTCACGCAGGGCAAGGTCACTATCAGCGACGTGGGCAACGTCGTCGCCACGGGCGCTTCGAAGGCTGCCGCCATCGGCGCAGGTTTCTGGGCTGGCGCCGATGTCGTCATCAACAATGTCGGCAGCGTCATTGCCCAAGGCGGGAACACCGCCGCCGCCATCGGCTCGTCGCGTAACGCCGGTCGCAACCACGACGATTTCAGCGACCCCGTGTTCGCCACGAGCGTCGTCATCAACAACTCGAACGTTGTAGCCACGGGCGGAAACCAAGGAGCTGGCATTGGCAGCGGCTACCAGGACCTTTGCGTTGGCGACCCGTCTCGTCCCGAGGGTTCGCGGTATGGCGGTTCGCAAGCTTCCGTCAGCATCTCCATCTTGGGCAATTCCGTCGTCATGGCTACGGGCGGTACGCTGGCTGCCGGTATTGGCGGCGGATACAAGGGCGTTTCGCCTGACATCACCATTGGCTCTGGCGCCGCGGTTACGGCATTCGCTGGCGCCAAGGAATCGGGCGGTTCCAAGGTTCCGTGCGCTATCGGTTCCGGCGCTGACGGCAGCGGCATATTCTCGGATGTCGATGCTGCAGTCGTTATCGAAGACGGCGCGACGGTGAACGCGTTCGGTTACGGTTATGAAGCGGTGCAGGATGGCCGCACCGACAACAAGGGCGTGCTTGGCAGCAAGTGGGCACTTGCCCGCGAAGCCGACTCTGCTGGTTCTACTTCCGTTATGGTTCTGCGCCTGCTCGACGACGACTTCTACGGCGAAGGGGTTGACGGCATGGGCTTCTTCGGCGTCGATGGAGGCACGCTCGTGTTCCGCAACACGGCGACTGGCGCCGAGACGCATGTGGCTGTGCCGTCGGGTTACACCAGCCTGGCAGTTACGTTGCCGACCGGTACGTACATTGTGTTCGTGGAAGGTCCGGAAGATGCCCTGTTCAGCTTCTTGGCTGACGAAGGCTATTCTGCCGTGACCGATGGTAGCAAGACGGGAACCGCCGCCACGGTATATGGTTCCGAAGCTGAGCAGGGTAGCTATGCGGACTACACGTACGTGTATTACACATATAACAATAGCGACGAAGTTACCGTGCACTACGCGTTCGGTACCTACGACGCGGGCTTCACGGTAAACGGAGTGACGCATTTCGACGCCGTGGCCATTCGCCCGAACGCCCCTGTCACTATTCCCGAACCCGAGCCTGTCGTGCCCGACCCCGACCCCACGCCGACGCCCACGCCGAATCCCGATCCCACGCCGACGCCTCAGCCGGACCCGACGCCGGTTCCCACATCGGACCCGACGCCCACGCCCGAACCTGCGCCGACGCCCGATCCGACGCCCGCCGCCACGACGCCGACGCCCGCGCCTGCGGTCACGCCGGTTGCTGACGGCGGAACCCCGCTGGCTGCGCCTGTTGCCGCCCCCGCTGTCGAGGCCATCGCAGACGACGGCGTGCCGCTGGCTGCCGCAGCCGTCGAGGCCATCGCTGACGACGAGAACCCGCTTGCGGCATTCGATGGCGACGGTCACGGCGAGGACTGCTGGGTCCACTGGTGGATCCTGCTGGGCATGCTGCTGACTACGGTGTACAGCTCGGTCGTCATCGGCCGCCGCAAGCGCCACAGCTCGAAGCTGAAGGGCCAGGACAAGGATGTCATGAACGGCACGCTGGGCGAGGATGCAACGACGCCCGCCCCGTCCGCCAACCTGGGCACGCAACCGGCTATGAGCTCGTCGGAGCAGTAGCCGGGGGCAGCCGATAGCGAAACTGCGAACGAGTCGGGGGTGCAATCCTCCGACTCGTTTTATACCGGCCTTACGAGGAGTCAACGCATGAAGAAGAGCAATTGGATCGCGTTCATCATCGCCATCATCATTTCGGCGTTTCTGCTGTGGCTGTGGTTCTATTTGGGCTTCAACCATATCGATTACCCGCTCGATTTGGTGCTCAGCATTATCTGGTGGGTCATCGTGGCGGTTGCCTGCTACGTCATCTACCGCGTTGAGAAGAAGCGCCAGGAGCGCGCGCGGACGTGCTATGTCGCTGACAACTACATATATAACGCGGAAGCCGGCAGCTCGTCTGCCGAGGGGCCCGAGGAAGCCGTGCAGCGCATGCACGATGTGATCAAGGAGCTCGAGTACACGTTCGACGTGAAGGACATGCCGAAAGACCCGAAGTTCAATTTCGTCGTGCGCTCGAAGAAGTTCAAGGTCACGCGGGAAGCCGACGAGACGAACGGCACGCCCGAAGAGCTCGAATGGGAAGGCGAGGTCTCGCTGCCCGAACGTCCCGACGACGATCCGCTTCCGTTCGCCAACCGCGACGAGCTGTTGCAGACGCTCGTTAAGGCAGCGGGCTCTGCCGTTGCGTAAAAAGCAGGCTGGCCGTTCCACAATTGGGACATGCTAGTTCACCTCTGACATATGCCCACCCAAGAAACTCAGGGCTCGCTTGGCCCCGAGCTGTCAGCTCAATCAGTGATTTCTGGAGTTTCGGCAAAAAATCGCCTTAATTGGTTAGCTCATCCGTGCGTGAACACCAAAGAGCGAAAGCTGGAAAGCGCCCACCGGGCCTTATGCAATCGCTTCGCGTGGTTTGCCACCTTGAACGCGCCCCCGACTAACCAATTAACGCCGATTCTTGGCTGAAACTCCCGAAATCACTGATTGAACACCTCTATCATGCCCGCAGCCTTTCAAAGACAGGTAGCGCCTTTCGAGAAACCCGTGCTCATGTCGGAAGTGGGCTAACATCACCTACTATTGGGATGTTCAACTACCACATTTAGAGCCGCCTGGTTAGGCGGCTCTTCTATAATGTGGGTGTTCCTTCCAACGATTAAGGAGTGCAGCATGGCAGAGAAGACGCCCGTCGTGGGCATCATCATGGGTTCGACCTCCGATATGCCGACGATGGAAGCGTGCATGGCGCAGCTCGACGAGTTCGGCATTCCCTACGAGGTGAAGGTGGCGAGCGCCCACCGCAAGCCGAACGAAGTACACGATTGGGCCACGTCGGCGCACGAGCGCGGCATCAAGGTCATCATCGCGGCAGCGGGCAAGGCGGCGCACTTGGGCGGCGTGGTGGCGGCGTTCACGCCCTGCCCGGTCATCTGCGTGCCCATGAAGACGAGCGACCTGGGCGGGCTCGACTCGCTGCTTTCCATGGTGCAGATGCCCAGCGGCGTGCCCGTGGCGTGCGTGGCCATAAACGGCGCGAAGAACGCGGCCATCCTGGCCGTTCAGATGCTCGGCACGGGCGACGAGGCCGCGCGTCAGCAAATCATCGACTTCAAGCAGGCCATGGCCGAAGCGTAACGTCGGAAGCGGCGGAATGTCGCAGGTCAGCCGTAGGGGCGCTCTCCGAGCGCCCGCCTACTGTGGCTGACGGGCGCTCGGAGAGCGCCCCTACGGTTCACATGGGGCTTGTTGGCTTGGGTATGCCCCGATGCGCGTACTAGAGAGAGGGATTATGACGAAGAAACTGCTGATGGGGAACGAGGCGATGGCCCATGCGGCGCTCGAGGCGGGCGTGCGCGTGGTTGCTGGGTATCCCGGCACGCCGTCGTCGGAAATCGTCGAGACCGTGGCGAAGCTGCATGCGGCAGGTTCGGCGCATGACGTGCACGTGGAATGGTCCACGAACGAGAAGGCCGCCCTCGAGGTGCTCTTCGGCGCGTCGCTCGCTGGTGCGCGCGGGCTGTTCACGTGCAAGCAAATGGGCTTGAACGTGGCCAGCGACGCGCTGATGTCGCTGAACTACGTCAGCGTGCGCGGCGGCCTGGTGTTGGTCGTGGCGGACGACCCCGGTCCCATCTCGTCGCAAACCGAGCAGGATACGCGCCGGTTCGCGGCGTTCGCGAAGGTGCCGGTGCTCGACCCGGCCACGCCCGAGCAGGCGTATGCCATGGTGAAAGCTGCGTTCGAGCTGTCCGAGCGGTTCCATACGCCCGTCATCGTGCGGCCGACTACGCGCGTCGACCACGCGTCGGCGTTCTTCGACGTGGAAGACGAAACGTTCGCTCGCCCCGTTCCCGACGAGGGCTTCCAGCGCGATGTGTCGAAGTGGGTCATCTTTCCGCGCCGCGCGTACGAGGCGCACGGCGAGATTAACGAGCGCCTACCGCACATCGCAACCGCGTTCGCGACGGAAGAGCCTTTCGCGGCGTTCAACGAGCGCACGGGGGTCGGCCGCGCGGGCGAGCCCGCCACGTTCGGCATCATGGCCGGGGGCATCAGCGCGGCGTATGTGCGCGAGGCGTTGCGCATCGTGGCGCAGCGCGCCGCCGCAGCGGGCATAGACATGCCGCCGTGCCGGTTCATGCAGGTCGGAACGCCGTACCCGTTCCCCGAGCAGGCAGTTGCCTCGTTCGCGAACGGCCTTGGCGACGTTTTGGTCATCGAAGAGCTCGACCACGTGCTCGAAGATGCGCTTGCCATGTGGGCGGGCCGCACACATGCCTCGCTTTCCGTGCACGGCAAGCTGACGGGCGAAGCACGCGACCGCGGTGAAAACGATGTCGACGACATCGCGTCGCGCATTGAGCGCTTCCTCGGGCTGTCGGGCAGGCTGCGCTTGCGCCGACGCGCCGACGATGCGCTCGAGGAAATCCAACCTGCCATCAGCGCGGACGAGCTGCCTGTTCGCCCGCCGGTGCTCTGCCCCGGATGCCCGCATCGCGGCGCGTTCTACGCTGTGAAGCAGGCGCTGCGCGGCACTCCCGCCGTCATGTGCGGCGACATCGGCTGCTACACACTGGGCAACGCAAAGCCGCTCGACGCCGTCGACACGTGCCTGTGCATGGGTGCGGGCATCACGATGGCGCAGGGCCTGGCCGTGGCCGACCCCGGCAAGAAGGCCATTGCCTACGTGGGCGATTCCACGTTCTTCGCAAGTGGGATGACCGGCCTGGCCAATGCGGCGTACAACGGCCACGACATCACCGTCATGGTGCTCGACAACGCCACGACCGCCATGACTGGAAGCCAGCCGCATCCGGGCACGGGAGTTTCGCTCATGGGGCCGCGCCGCGAGCCGCTCGGCATCGAAGCGATCCTGAACGCGTGCAATTTCAAGCATGTGTACCATGCCGACCCCCTCGACAAGGACGCTTCGATCGTGGCCGTGAAGGCGGCGGTCGAATACGAGGGGCCTTCGGCGGTCATCTTCGAATCGCCCTGCATCCAGCTGATCAAGCCCGGCGCCCCCGTTTTGGTGAATCCGGACGTATGCACGGGCTGCAAGAAGTGCATCACCGAAATCGGCTGCCCGGCCATCGGGTTCGATCCGAACGCGCCCGGAGCGCGCAGCGGCGACCGCGGGCAGGCGTTCGTCGACCCGGCGCTGTGCAACGGCTGCGGCCTGTGCTTGCAGGTGTGCCCGTTCAAGGCCATCGTCACGCTGTCGGCAAGCGACACGGTTGCCTTCCCTCGCGTGGAAGTTCCGGAAGAGGCGCAGGCCAGTCAGGCTTCCCAGACTGCTGCCGAACAGCCCGACGAGTCAGCCGCGCCGGCGGAAGGGGGCCAGGATGCTTAACGTCATGCTCACCGGCGTCGGCGGTCAGGGGACCGTCCTTGCCGCAAAGGTGCTCGCCCAGGCCGCCCAGGAAAAGGGCTGGCACGTGCGCACGGCCGAAACCATCGGCATGGCGCAGCGCGGCGGCTCGGTCGTGTCGCATGTCCGCATGGGCAACGACGGGGAAGAGGTGTACTCGCCGCTCATCGCCAAGGGCGAAGCCGACCTCATCATCTCGTTCGAGCCTGCGGAGGGCGCGCGCGTGCTTCCGTGCCTTTCGAGCAACGGCACTCTGGTTACCGCCACGACGGCGATTCAGCCCGTCACCGCAGCGCTCAGCGCCGACCCGTACCGCGGCGCGCGCATCATCGAGCAGCTGGTCGGGGCGTTCGACGGCGCTCCCGATCGCCTGGTCGTCGTTCCCGACAACGCGTTGCTGAAGCGCGCGGGCAGCCGGAAGGTGCTGAACACCGTGTTGCTCGCGTGCGCCGTCGCGACAGGGCGCCTGCCGCTTTCCGTCGACGATGTGCGCGAGGCGGTTCGCGTATGCGTGAAGCCCCAGTTCGTCGATATGAACCTGAACGCCATCGACGCCGCAATTCTGTAGCGGCTCGCAGAGATTGGCCTCTGTCGCGCCCCTACGAAAAACGCCCGCCGTTTTCGGCGGGCGTTTGCGATTGCCTTGTTCGCGCCTTAGTACCGCTCGTCGTACACGCGCTTGGTTTTCTTCTCGCTGCGGGGCAGGAAGCCCAGCTCGACGATCTTGATGAGTGGCGTGAAGCCGATCTTGCTCTTCGCGCGGGCGGCGACCGCCTTGGAGGTTTCGGCCCAGTCGATGGAGCCCGGCGCCTCGATGTAGATGCGCATGGTGTCGCGGCCCTCCAAATGCGAGATGCGGATCTGGTACTCGCTCGAGAGGTCGGGGAACTCGCTCAGGATCTCCTCGATCTGCGCAGGGAACACGTTCACGCCGTGAATCTTCATCATGTCGTCGGAACGGCCCGTCAGGGTGTCGAGGCGCGGATGCTCGTCGTGGCCGCACGCGCACGAGCCGGGGATGATGCGCGACAGGTCGTGCGTGCGGAAGCGGATGAGCGGCGCGCCTTCCTTCTGCAGCGTGGTCAGCACGATTTCGCCCCAAGCGCCATCGGGCAGCACTTCGCCCGTTTGCGGGTCGATGATCTCGACGTACACGTAGTCGCTCCAAACATGCATGCCGTGACCGTACTGGCAGTTGATGCCGATACCGGGGCCGTACACCTCGGTGAGGCCGTAGATGTCGTAGAACTCGACGCCCAGCCCGTCGATGATGCGCTGGCGGATCTTCTCGCCCGAACGCTCGGAGCCCGTGACCAGCTTCTTCAGCTTGATCTGGTCCTTGATGCCGCGCTTCTCGATTTCCTCGGCCAGCAGCAGCGCATAGCTGGCAGTGGCGGTGAGGACGGTGGATTCCATGTCGACCATGAACTGCAGCTGCTTTTCGGTGTTGCCCGGCCCCATGGGGATGGCCATGGCCCCCAAGCGCTCGCAGCCGGCTTGGAACCCGATGCCGGCCGTCCACAAGCCGTAGCCCGGCGTAATCTGCACGCGGTCGGACGGCGTGACGCCCGCGTACTCGTAGCAGCGCGCGAACTGGATGGCCCAGTCCTCGACGTCCTTCTTGGTGTAGGGGATGATGACCGGCGTGCCCGTCGTGCCCGACGAGCTGTGGATGCGCACGATTTTCTCCTGCGGCACGGCCGCAAGTCCCAGCGGGTACGCTTCGCGCAGGTCGGCCTTGTCGGTGAAGGGCAGCTTCTCGAAGTCGGCCTGGGTCTTCACGTCGCCCAGCTCGATGCCGTCGAACTTCCTCGCATAAAACGGGCTGTGGTCCTTCAGCGTCGCGAACTGCTTGGTGATGGCTTCAAGCTGAGCCGGTTGCATTTGCATGATGGTCTTCTTTCTCGTGGCAATGTCGAGCATTGTAGCACTGTTTGATAATGATTCGCGCACGTCTGGCGCAGGCGATGGGCAGCGCTACTTCCGCGGCCAGGGCAGCAGCTCGTTGCGGGGGATGTTCACCATGAAGGCCTTGCGCGCAATCGCCGCCATGGGGTCGTCGTTGCGCGAATCCGAATAGAACCGGTCGACCACGGCGTCGGGGTACTGCTCGCGGAAGCGGCGCACCTTCTCCTCGTTCGAGCAGTTGGGCCCGAGGATTTCGCCCGTGTGCATGTCGACGAGCGACCCGATGAGCGCAAGGCCTCGCTTTTCGCATACGTCGCCCAGCAGGAATTCGGCGCCCGCGGAGATGACCAAGTCGCCCGGCTTCGCACGGCAGGGGCCCGTGATGTTCTTCTCGTGGGCTTGCCAGAACAGCTCGAGTTCCCGCTCGATGTGGGGCACGAACTGCAGGAACCGGTACAGCGCGGTTTTGAACGCCGTCTTGTCGATGAGGTGCAGGCCGAAGCACGCGACCGTGGCCACGCCCGCACGCGGTAGCGTCAGCGCAGCGCGGGGGTGGCGCCGCGCGCACCACAGAATGAAGTCGCGCGTCGAGTCGCCCTTGTACAGCGTGCCGTCGAAATCGTAAACATCCATGGGCATAGTATAAAACGCCTTTGCGGTGGAGCTGGTTCCCGGCAGGGCGTTTCCCGTCTTGAATTATGGTCTTGTCAATACACTTTAATATGGTAAAGTGTCGCACATGCAATTCGCGCAGGGACATATCGGATACACGGGGGCGCACGAGCGCGCCGTCATGAGCGAGGTCTTCGCCATGCAGTGTATGAACGCCGCGCTGGCGCAAAACCCCATGTCCCGTCGTAACGACGCGTACACCGCAATCTACTATTTTCGATACTGCTAGCACACGGATTTTTCGCCGGGTGCTTTTTTTAGTGCCGGCGGGAAAGTCGTGTGCAACCCCACTTCGCCCTTCGTCGCGCCGGCGTTCGCCTGCGCGCGGCCGCACTCGGGCGTTCCCGTTCGGCTTGAGTCAACATGTGTCAAAGCAGCCTGGCCAGTTTGGCACGCACAACCAGTAAGGATAAGCACCATGGTTTGGAAAATAATCGTACTCGTCATCTTCGTCGCCATCGCCGTCGGCGTTGGCGTCTACTCGCGCCGCTCGTCCGGCAGCGTCGACGGCTTCGTGCTCGGCGGCCGCAACGTGGGGCCGTGGCTCTCGGCGTTCGCGTACGGCACGAGCTACTTCAGCGCCGTCATCTTCGTCGGCTACGCTGGCCAGTTCGGCTGGCGCTTCGGCCTTTCCGCCACCTGGGCGGGCATCGGCAATGCCATTCTGGGCTCGCTTCTGGCCTGGTGGGTGCTCGGCCCGCGCGCCCGCGAGATGACGCATCGCTTGCAGGCTACCACGATGCCCGAGTTCTTCGGCAAGCGCTACGCGTCGAAGGCCCTGCGCATCGCGGCTGCGGCCATCATCTTCGTCTTCCTGATTCCTTACACTGCCAGCGTGTACAACGGCCTGTCGCGCCTGATCGTCATCGCGTTCGGCATCAACATTCCCTATGAGTACTGCATCGTGTTCATGGCCGTGGTAACGGCGATTTACGTGGTGCTCGGCGGCTACATGGCCACCGTCATGAACGATTTCATCCAGGGCTGCGTTATGATCGTGGGCATCCTGGCCGTTATCTGGGCCGTGCTCAACGGTTACGGCGGCTTTTCCGACGCGGTTATCACGCTGTCGCAGATCCAGGCCGATGGCACCGAGATGCAAGGCGCCTACACCAGCTTCTTCGGGCCCGACCTGGCCAATCTCATCGGCGTCATCGTACTGACGTCGCTCGGCACATGGGGCCTGCCGCAGATGGTGCAGAAGTTCTACGCCATCAAGAGCGGTCCGGCCATCAAGCAGGGCGCCATCATCTCCACCGTGTTCGCGTTCATCATCGCCGGCGGCTCGTACTTCCTCGGCGGCTTCGGGCGCCTGGCCGGCACCAGCGCTGCGGCGACGTACATCGAGTACTCCGCCAGCGGCGCCATCGTGTACGACTCCATCATGCCCGCGCTCGTGTCGAACATTCCCGATATCCTGCTGGGCGTGCTGGTGGTCATGGTGCTTTCGGCTTCGATGTCCACGCTGTCGTCGCTCGTGCTGACGTCGTCGTCGACGCTGACGCTCGACCTCATCAAAGGCAATGTCGTGAAGGACATGGACGAGCGCAAGCAGGTGCTCTGGATGCGCGTGCTGCTCGTCGTGTTCATCGCCGTGTCCGCGGGCATCGGCATCATCCAGGTGCAGGGCTCGCTGCCGTTCATCGCGCAGCTCATGGGCATTTCCTGGGGCGCGCTGGCCGGCGCGTTCTTGGGCCCGTTCCTGTGGGGTTTGTACTCCGGCAAGGTTTCGAAGGCATCGGTGTGGGTGAGCTTCATCCTGGCGCTCGTGCTGACCGTGGGCAACATGGTCACGAACAACGCCATGGCCGCCGCGATTTTCGGCCCGGCGTGCGCGAACCCCATTAACATGGGCGCACTGGCGATGGTGCTTTCCATCATCGTGGTGCCGGTCGTGAGCCTGTTCACGCCCAGCGTGCCGTTCGAGATCAACCCGCCGTCCGCCAAGGGCGTAGGCGACCTGGCGTTCGAGGCCGCCACAGCCGGCCAGGAGATCTCGGCCGAAACGGGCGGGCGCGGAATCGAAGGCGCCGCTGCCGACGAGATCGCCGGCATCCCCGATTCCAAACGGGGACAACGTTAGGCACAGCGAGCTTCGTGCGCTAGGTGTGGCGAGCTTCGCATTCGCTCGGCATGGTTTGCTTCATGCTGAAGGTGCAAAACTCGCGATTTGCGCCAATCCGGGTGCAAGACTCTCAATTTGGAACATCATTTGTTCGAGATTCAGGGTTTTGCACCCGCTTCAATTTAGATGGAAAGTTGTGACCAGGGAAAACGCCGGCATGCAATAGTCCAAGAGGCCTGTTTCGGGTGCAAGAGTCGCAATCTGCAACATCTGATGTTCGAGATTGCGACTCTTGCACCCGAGATGTTCGAGATTGCGACTCTTGCACCCGAGATGTGTGGCGGCATCCTGAGTTGTGCACCCGGGGCGTTCGAGATTGCGGGTTCTGCACCCGTCATGGCAAGGATTCGGGGGTTATGTTCCATATGCTCTCGGCATGCAGTAGGGTAGGTGCTCGAAAGCCAACGATTCCATGCGCCTCGATTGCGCGCAAGGGTCGTCGCTAATTCCATGAAAGAGAAGCTCCCAATCGGGAGCTTCTCTTGTCAGGTGATGTTTGAGCGCCCGCTACTTGGCGGCGGCTTCGAAGGCGCGGCGGTCTTCGATCGACTTCTTGCCGACGGTGTTGCGCAGCACGAGCAGCACGCCAATCGTCAGCACGATGCCGATGGCCAGGCAGAGAATCGCGTTCTGCGTGAAGCCCGCGATGATGAAGCACACGAACGCCACGGCGGCGACGGTCAGCGCGTACGGCGCCTGCGTGTTCACATGCTCGATGTGGTTCACGTTGGCGCCTGCCGATGCCATGATCGTCGTGTCCGAAATGGGGGAGATGTGGTCGCCGCACACCGCACCAGCCAGGCAGGCGGAGATGCCGATGGTCAGCAGCGTGGACGTCGGGTCGAACACGGCCACGACGATGGGGATCAGGATGCCGAACGTGCCCCAGCTGGTGCCCGTCGAGAATGCGAGGAACAGCGCCACCAGGAAGATGATGGCCGGCAGCATCATGTACAGGCCCTCGGCCGAACCGGCCAGCGCGTCGTGCACGAACACGTCGGCGCCGAGCGCGGAGGTCGCGAGCTTCAGCGTCAGGGCGAAGGTGAGGATGAGCATGGCCGGAACCATGGCCTTGAAGCCCTCGACGAAGCAGCCGGTCGCTTCCTTGAAGTTCACGACGCGGCGGATGAGCAGGTAGATGAACGTGATGACCACGGCGATGAGCGAGCCCCACGGCAGGCCGACGGAAGCGTCGGTGTCGCCGAACGCGATCATGACGTCGCCGAAGCCGTCAGCCTCGGGGTCCCAGAAGCCGCCGACGTACAGCATGCCGATGATGCAGCAGATGATCAGCGCGATGATCGGCAGCAGCAGGTCGACGAGCGACGCGTTCGACTTCTCGATTGCCTCGTCGTTGCCGAGTGAGCCCGTGTTGCCGTTGCGATACGCCTCGAACTCGGCCTTCGCCATGGGGCCGTAATCGAAGCCCATGATGCAGATGCCGATGATGAACACGATGGTCAGCAGCGAGTAGAAGTTGAACGGGATGGCCTGGATGAACAGCTGGATGCCCGTGACGCCCGTGTCGAGGTCGCTTGCGGTGGCGGACACGGCGGCGGCCCACGACGAGATGGGCGCGATCATGCAGATGGGCGCGGCCGTGGCGTCGATGATGTAGGACAGCTTGGCGCGAGAGATCTTCTCGGCGTCGGTGACGGGGCGCATGACTGCGCCGACCGTCAGGCAGTTGAAGTAGTCGTCGATGAAGATGAGGATGCCCAGCACGAACGTGGCGAGCATGGCGCCCACGCGCGACTTGATGTGCGTCGCAGCCCAGCGGCCGAACGCCGCAGAGCCGCCGGCCACGTTCACCATGGCGACCATGATGCCGAGCATGACCAGGAATATGAAGATGCCGGCGTTCCACGGGTCGGAAATGGCGGTGATGAAGCCGACGCCCATGGCGTCGTCCCCTTCGCCGATTTCGCCCAGGATCATGTAGTTGATGATGTTGGCTACATCGCCCGATTGCAGCGCCAGCAAAAGCGCGCCCACCAAAATGCCGATGAACAGCGAGCTGAACGTCTCCTTGGTGATGAGCGCCAACACGATGGCGACGATGGGCGGGACGAGCGCCCAGAACGTACCTACGAATTCCATATGCCCTCCTGTCGAAAATGCGCACATATTATATAAGGAAGCTCATAATTCGCAACGTAAAACAGGCTCCGAGTTCGGTGAATGTAGCACGCTGGAGTGCCATCGCCGTTTGCGCGGGCGGTGCCGAGTTAAGTTGGGGGCTTGAAACTTTGCCCAGATAAGTGGACAATATTGATTATAGTAATTGCCAATTGTGTCACGAACAATGTCACGTTTTGGTGCATCGGCGGGCTCGTGCCGCCTGTTTTGAAAAGGCTTGTTGGGGAGGTCAATGTTATGAAGTTGAAGGCATCAGTCGATTACGGCGTCCGCGCGATCATGTACTTGGCGGTGAAGGGCACCACCTGTTCGTCGCGCGAGATTTCCGAAGAGATGTCGGTTCCGCGCGATTACCTCATCCAACTGGCCCTTCGCCTGCGCAACGCGGGTCTCATCAAGGCGCGTCCGGGCAAGAACGGCGGGTACGTTTTGGCCAAGGACCCTGCCGACATCACGGTGGGCCAGATCCTCGATGCGTTCGACAGCGATTTGAAGCACGTGCGCCAGCCCATGAAGAAGGGCCGCAAGGTAAGCGATTCCGCTGCCGCCGTGCGTGCCATGCACAGCATGGTCACCGACAGCCTCGACATGTTCCTCGCTTCCATTTCGGTGCAGGACTTGCTCGACGCGCTGCAGGACGGAGAATCCACCGAGGTCATCATCGGGCGTGCGCTCGAAGCCGAAGCGAAGCGCCTGCTAGCTGGGACGAAGTAGCCGAAAGGCCGATGACGCGCAGCAGCTCCCCTCCTGCGCATCATTAGAATGGACATTCCGTGAGCGCGAGTGCGTTATGCGTTGACAGGCGCGATGTGGAGTGTTTCAATATGCAAGCTGTTTGAACGCGCCCTTACCTCAGCTGGATAGAGGACCTGACTACGAATCAGGGCGTCGTAGGTTCGAATCCTACAGGGCGCGCCACGCATCTTAAAGCCGTTCTACGAACGGCTTTTTCATTATAGGAGGCCAATCATGGCGGAAAAGAAGGACGAGCTGTTCGAGCTGTACGACAGCTTCGCGACGGTGAACGCCGTCGATCCCAGCTTCTACGAGCGCTTCGACGTGAAGCGCGGCCTGCGCAACCAGGACGGCACGGGCGTGCTGGCCGGCGTGACGAACATCTCGAACGTGCACGGCTACGTCATCTCCGACGGCGTGAAGGTGCCCGACGAGGGCTCGCTGCGCCTGCGCGGCTACGAGCTGTACGACCTGCTGGGCACGCCGCAAGACGATCGCCGTTTCCGCTACGAGGAGCTGGCGTACCTGCTGCTGATGGGCGAGCTGCCCACGCGCGACCAGCTCGAGCGGTTCATTTCAGTCATCGACGCGCAGCGCGAGCTGCCCGAGGGCTTCACCGCGTCGATGATCTTGCGCGACACGCCCGACAACATCATGAACACGCTCGCGCGCACGATCATCTCGCTGTACGCGCACGACCCCGAGGCCGAAAGCCGCAGCATCGAACACGAGATCCAGACGGCGGTATCGCTGATCTCGCGCCTTCCGCGCATCATGGTGTTCTCGTACTACGCCAAGGAAGCGCGTTTCAACCATGGCAGCATGATCATGCATCCGTTCATCCCCGGCCAGTCCACGGCCGAGACCATCCTGTCGATGCTGCGCCCCGACCGCCAGTTCACCGAGGCGGAAGCGCGCATGCTCGACATCATGCTGTGCATCCACGCCGAGCACGGCGGCGGCAACAACTCCACGTTCACCACGCGCGTGCTGACGTCGTCCGACACCGATCCGTACGCCACGTACGCGGCGGCCATCGGCTCGCTGAAGGGCAGTCGCCACGGCGGCGCGAACCACAAGATCCGCGCCATGCAGGCCGAGGCCAAGTTCGAAATCGACGACTGGGACAACGACGACGAGGTCGCCGCCTACCTGACGCGCATCGTGAAGAAAGAGGCCTTCGACCACACGGGCCTCATCTACGGCATGGGCCATGCGGTGTACACGAAGTCCGACCCGCGCGCGGTCATCTGCAAGCAGTTCGCGCGCGAGCTGGCCGAAGGCTCGGAATACGAGCGCGAGTTCCGCCTTCTGGAAAGCATCGAGCGCCTGTCGCCGGTGGTGCTGCGCGACGTGAAGGGCACGAACAAGGACGTCTGCGCGAACGTCGACATGTACTCCGGCCTGGTGTATTCGATGCTGGGCATTCCCGAGGACCTGTTCACGCCGCTGTTCGCCTGCGCGCGCATGGCGGGTTGGGCCGCGCATCGCTTCGAGGAGATCGTCGCCGGCAAGCGCATCATCCGCCCCGCCTACAAAGCCACGTTCCGCGGTTCGCGCGAATACCTGCCGATCGATCAGCGCTAATTCAGCTTCTGCAGGTCGCAGTAGTTGAAGTACTCGCGGTAGACGATGTCGAGCAACGCCCGGATGGTGGCGGGGTCGTTGCCGCCGACGGGTTCGCCGTCGATTTCACTCGCGATGCAGCAGAGGTGCGAAGACGCCGTGACGATGACCTCGTCGGCGTCGAACAGCTCGTCAAGCGTGAACGGGCGCTCGATGACCGGCACGGCTGCGCGGTACGCCGCCTGAATGAGGTGCGTCTTCGCGATGCCGCGCAGGATGAACTCGTCGTTGGGGTGCGAGTACAGCGTTCCGTCCTTCAAGATGAGCACGTTGGAATGCGCGCATTCGGTCACGATGCCGTTGCGGTGCAGCACGGCTTCGTCGGCGCCCGCTTCGAGGGCGGCTTGCGTGTTCATGACGGCGGGAAGCAGGTTCAGCGTCTTCACGTTGCAATGCTCGAAACGCGTGTCGGGGCGCGTGATGAGCTTCAGCTTCTTCTGCGGGTCGGCCATGTCCTCCTGGTTGATGAGAACCCAGAGGATGCCGGGCTGCTGCGCGTCGAACGCGTGCGCGCGTTCGCCTGAAATGCCGCGCGTGACCTGCCAGTACACGAACTGCGAAGCGCCTTCGACTTGGGAAAGCAAGTCGAGCAGCAGCTCGGCCAGCTCGTCGCGGCCCACGGGCACTTCGATGCGGAAGGCCGCAGCTGACGAGTAGAAGCGGTCGAGGTGCTCTTCCAGCAGGAAGATCTTCCCGTTGGCGCCCATGGCGGCGTCGTACACGCCATCGCCGAAGAAGTGCGACCGGTCGTTGAACGGCACCGTCAGCTCTTCCGGCGCCCCCGTCTGCCCGTTGTAATACGCGATGCTCTTCATAATGGCTCCTTTATATTAAAAGCGCTTCTGGTCAGTACATGAAGCGAGCGGCTCTGTGGTGCCCGAGATTGGCTCGAAACGCAAGCGCATTGGCCTTCGTGCCATGCGCGCAGCGTT
>CAJOIP010000021.1 GCA_905234785.1 uncultured Eggerthellaceae bacterium | reverse complement strand
GGGCACGATCCTCACTTCGATGGGTTACGACCAGACGAACTGCTCGATGGGCGTGTTCTTCCAGGTGAAGGATTCGAAGGACTTCTTCCAGAAGCAAGCTGCCATCGGCAACCACATGCCGCTGATTTACGGCGACTTCGAAGAGCAGGTCATCCAGCTCGGCGAACTGCTCGGTCTGGAGATCGTGCGCGCATAGCCGCTTCGTGGCAAGCTGAATAGGCCATCCTGCCCGCAGCGTGATTCATGACGCGCTGCGGGCAGCGGTCGTGTGAAAGGAGGACAACGCAATGCCGGCAATGACCTTGAAAGAGCGCCTGGACATCGCTGCCGGGGTGGCAGACGAGGCAATGGGCAAGCTGCAAGCGGGCGACCTGAGCCGCGAAGAGTTCAGAAGCCAAGTGCGCGTGTTCACGCTGGCGAAGTTCTTCTTAACCGAGGAAGAGGCTTGCGCAGAGGGAACCGAAGAGATCTTGAAGCTTGCGAACGCCAGCGTCGAGAAAATGCTGCGCAATGCCGACAAGAGCGTCAAGTTGGCCGAAGGATCGACCACGTGCACCAACCAGAGCTCAACCGACATCAAGAAAGTGCTGCTTTCCATGACGCTTCAGCGCAACTTGGGCGTGAAGTTCACGCCGGAGTATTCCGCCGAGCTCACGACCATCACGAGCATGGCCGACGCGCTGTACGATGCGCTTTTGGCCCAAAGGGGACACTCCCCATTGGGCTAGCGATTGAGGGGATGAACATGGGCAGGATAGATAGGAACGAGGCACGTCGCGCGCTTGCGATGCGCCACGATGCGGATGGTGTAGTACTTGCCGAGCTTGCCGGCGACTACGACAGCGAGGTTCGGCGAGGCGCCGCCGCCAACCCGCGCACGCCGATCGAATGCCTGATGGCGCTTGCGGCTGATGCCGAACCCAACGTACGTGTGAAAGTGGCCGCGAACGAGGGCGCAACAGCCGATTTGCTGCGCGTGCTGGCAGCGGATCCGGTCGAGCAAGTACGCGAGCACACCGCGCATAACCCGGCTGCCGACGCGGTTACTCTGATGATGCTTGCCGACGACGCCGACGAGGGCGTGCGCCGCGTGGTGGCGTCACGTGAAGACGCGCCCGAAGAGGCACTTGCTCAACTCGCATCCGACCCCGAGGAATGGATTCGCGGCTTCGTGGCCTTGAATCCCAGCGTGCCCGCGTCATCGGTGGCGTCTTTCATCGACGACGAGGATGAGGAAGTGGCCCGCAACGCCATGCGCAATCCGAACATGCCGATAGGCGTGCTTGTGCGCATGGCGTCTGATGAAAACGAGAACACCCGATGGGACGTCGCCGGCAACGAGTCGACTCCCGCTGATGTCCTCGCGCAGCTTGCCGCCGATGGCGTCGCCCAGATACGCGCCCAGGTTGCAGCTAACCCGTCCTGCCCACAAGGGCTTCTCGCGGAACTGGCGCAAGACGCCGAAACCGACGTGCGCGCACGTGCGGCGGAAAACCCGAACCTCCCTGCCGAAGCGCTCCTCGCATGCGCGAACGACCCCCAGATGGACGTGCGCAAGAGCGTGGCGATGAACCCCTCGACGCCTATCGGCGTTCTGGAAGCGCTGGCGTCTGACGAATCGGCGCTCGTACGCGGATGCATTGCGGCGAGCGAGGAGGTCTCTGCGTCAGTGCTCGAAACGCTCGCCAACGATGTGCGGAAAGCCGTGCGACGGCAGGTGGCTTCGAATGCCGCCGCATGTGCCGAAACGCTTGGCCGTCTAGCGGGCGACGCCGACGAATACGTTCGCACGCACGTTGCGGAAAACGAGAAAACGCCCGCAGACGCGCTCGGCATGCTGTCAGGTGACGAAGCTCTGCATGTTCGCAGGGCCGCAGCCGGAAACGCGAGTGCCCCGGCAGAGGCCCTCGATGCCCTGCTGGCCGATTCCGATGCGCATATCCGAAGGCGTGTTGCGACGAACCCGTCTACCTCGCCACGCGGCCTTGTCGTGCTGGCAAGCGACTCCGATGCGCAGGTTCGGCGTTGCGCGCTGGCGAATCCGTCGTTCGACCGAAGCGATCTTCTCGACGCCGCGGTCTTGCTCGGCTCGCCGGCTTCCCGTCAGGAACATGAAGACGCCGACCCTTCGTCGGCTGCAGCCGAAATAAAGCAGTATTTCGAGCTCCTTAAAATGGGGGCCATCACGCAACAGGAATTCGACGCCGTCAAATCCCGCCTGCTTTCGAATGCGTAAGGAGATGCCCGATGGAAACGCCTCAAGAGATTCAAGAGCGGATCATCGGCGAGATCACCCAGTCGGGCGACCCGTTCGACCAGTTCAATTACCTGCTCATGAAGGCAAGCCAACTCGACGAGATGCCCGACGAGCGCAAAGTGGAAGACGTGCTGGTGAAGGATTGCCAGTCGCAGGTGTGGCTGTACTTGCGCGAAGTCGACGGGTGCCCGGTCATCGAGGCCGATAGCGACACGCTCATGATCCGCGGGACCATTCAGATTCTGAAGGACATGTTCGACCATCAGCCGCCCGAGGCGGTGGTGGCGTGCGACGTCGACTACATCAAGCGCACCGATTTGGCCTATGCGTTCGATTCGAAGCGCGTGGCCGGCCAGGTTGCCATCGTGGGGCGCATCAAGCGGTTCGCCCAGTCCCTCGTCGACCGAAGGGGAGGGGCCGATGCTTAACGTCGAAGCCGTCCGCGATGATTTCCCCGTCCTCGAACAAGAGGTGTTCGGACGCCCGCTCGTGTACCTCGACAGCGCGGCGACCATGCAGATGCCCAAGCCCGTGCTCGACGCCGTCGTGCGCCACTACACGCACGATAATGCCAACGTGCACCGTGGCATTCACGCCTTAAGCGAGAGGTCGACCCGCGCACTCGAAGACGCCCGCGAACGTGCGAGGGCATTCATAAATGCAGAGTCTGCCGACGAGGTCGTATTCACGAGCGGCACGACCGGTTCCCTCAACATGCTCGCCGACATGTGGGCGCAGACCATGCGGCCCGGCACCGCCATCGTTGTCACCATGATGGAGCACCATGCCAATTTCGTGCCCTGGCAACAGGCGTGTGCGCGGAAAGGCTGCGCGTTCTGCGCGGCTCCGCTTGACGCCAATGGCGATATCGACCTTGCTGCCTTCGAAGAGCTGCTCGAAGGGCACGACGTGTCGTTGGTTTCAGTCGCGCACGTTTCCAATGTGCTCGGCACGGTGAACCCCGTGCGGGCCATCGCCGCGCTCGCACATGCGCATGGGGCGGCGGTCGTGGTAGATGCCGCACAGAGCGTGCGTCACGAGCGGGTGGACGTTCGCGCAATCGACTGCGACTTCCTCGCGTTTTCGGGTCATAAAATGGGCGCTCCCACCGGAATCGGGGTTCTGTACGGCAAGCGCGCCATGCTCGAGCGCCTGCGCCCTGTGCGGTTTGGCGGCGAGATGGTTGAAGACGTGCGCGTGGGCAAGACCACGTTCGAGGAGCTGCCGCTGCGCTTCGAGGCGGGCACGCCCAACTATGTGGGCGCCATCGGGCTTGCGGCGGCCATCGACTACCTCGAGCAGATGGGCCGCGACAACGTGCGCGCCTACGAGCACGAGCTTCTGGCGTACGCCGAGCAACGCTTGGGCGAAATCGACGGCTTGCAGGTTCTGGGCAACCCCCAACACCGAGCCGGGTGCCTGTCCTTCACGGTGGAAGGAGCGCATCCGTTCGACATCGCCACGCTGGCCGACAAGCTCGGTATCGCGCTCCGTAGTGGAAACCAGTGCGCCCAGCCGCTCTTATACGAAGCCTACGATGTGCAAAGCATCACGCGCATGTCGCCTGCGTTCTACAATACGATGGGCGAGATTGACCGCGCTGTTGACGTGCTGGAATACGTCCTGAAGCTCCTGCACCGCTAGCCCAAGAGGAATACTGCCCATTGGGCAAGCTCGCGCGTGCCGCGAAACCCCCTCTGTCATCCCGAGCGGAGCGCGAAGCGATTCCCCCTCTGTCATCCCGAGCGGAGCGCGAAGCGAAACCCCCTTTGTCATCCTGAGCGGAGCGCGAAGCGCGGAGTCGAAGGATCTCCCCCGATACAATGCCGGTGATTTCTCGATTCGCTTTGCATGGCAGACCGCTATTTCCGCACGCGCAGGCAGCGCATGGCGTTCAGGATCGCCAGCACCGACACGCCCACGTCGCCGAATACGGCAAGCCACATGGTGGCGATGCCGATCATGGGCAGCGCCAGGATCATGATGACGACCTTCACGGCCAGGGCGAACACGATGTTCTGCTTCACGATGGAAAGCGTCTTGCGGGCGATGCGGATGGCGCGCGCAATCTGCGAGGGCTTGTCGTTCATGAGCACGATGTCGGCGGCTTCGATGGCGGCGTCGGAACCCATGCCGCCCATGGCGATGCCCACGTCGGCGCGCATGAGCACGGGCGCGTCGTTGATGCCGTCGCCCACGAACGCCACCTTGCCGTTGCCGTCATGCGATTCCAGAAGCGCCTCCACCTGGGCGACCTTGTCCTGGGGCATCAGCTGCGCGCGGTACTCGTCCACGCCGAGCTCTGCGGCGACGGCGGCAGCGGCTTGTTCGCGGTCGCCGGTCAGCATGACGGTCTTCTTCACGCCGGCGGCATGCAGGCCGTCGATCGCCTCTTTGGCATCGTCTTTCATCATGTCGGCGATGATGATGTGGCCAAGGTACTCGCCGTCGACCGCCACGTGCAGGATCGTGCCGACGAGGTGGCAGTTGCGCACGTCGATGTCCTCGGCCCTCATCAGCGCGTCGTTGCCGATGAGCACGCGATGCGAATCGACGCGTGCGGAAACGCCCTGCCCGCCGTGCTCTTCTACCTCGGCGATCTTCTCGCGGTCGATCGTGCCCGCATAGCTCGCCACGACCGAAAGCGCGATGGGGTGGTCGGAATACGCTTCGGCATGTGCGGCGAACGACAACAGCAGGTCTCGGTCGACGCCCTCGCCGGCGTGCACGGCGACGACGCCGAAGGTGCCGTTCGTCAACGTTCCCGTCTTGTCGAACGCGACGGTGTCGACCTGCGCCAGCGCCTCGAGGTAGCTCGAGCCCTTCACGAGGATCCCCGAGCGGCTTGCGGCGCCGATGCCGCCGAAGAACGACAGCGGCACGCTGATGACGAGCGCGCACGGGCAGCTGACCACGAGGAAGATGAGCGCGCTCTTCACGCTCTCGCTGATCGGGAGGCCGAACGCAAGCGGGCTGAAAACGGCGATCGCCAGCGCCAGCCCCACGACGACGGGGGTGTACACGCGCGCGAAGCGGCTGATGAAGTTCTCGGTGCGCGCCTTCTTCTCGCTCGCGTTTTCCACGAGCTCCAGGATGCGCGAGACCGTGGAGTTCTCGAATGCGCTCGTCGTGCGAATGGTGAGAACGCCCGTCATGTTCACGCAGCCGCTCGCCACGCTCGCGCCCTCCCCGACGACGCGCGGCACCGATTCGCCGGTCAGCGCCGAGGTGTCGAGCTGCGAGCGGCCGGAAACGACGACGCCGTCGAGCGGCACGCGTTCGCCGACCTTCACGACGATCTCGTCGCCGACGGCCACATCGGCTGGGTCGACCTGCATAAGCTCGCCGCCCTGCATGACGTTGGCGTAGTCGGGCGCGATGTCCATCATGTCGGCTATCGACTTGCGCGTCTTGCCGACGGCGTAGCTTTCGAACAGTGCGCCCACCTGGTAGAACAACATGACGGCGGCGCCCTCTGCCATATGCGGCTCGGCGTCGGGGAAAAACACCAGCGCGAACGCGCCGATAGTCGCGATCGACATGAGCAGGTTCTCGTCGAACGGCTGGCGGTGCGCGATGCCATGCCATGCTCGGCGCAGCACGTCGTAGCCCGCGATGAGGTAGGGGACGAGGAATGCCGCGAATTCGATCCACAGCCCGTAGGGCAGCGACTCGAACACGCCGGCGACCGCGAGAACCTCAAGCACCGCGAAGACGGCGAGCGCAACGACGATGCGGCGCAGCTTCTTTTTCTGCTTATTGTTCATGGATAATCAATTTCCTCGGAGGAGATTGATTGCATTGCCTGCGTCGCTATACGAGCACTTCGCAGTCGGGTTCGATGTCAGCGAACAGCTTCAGTGACGTTTCCAGCGCCTCGTCGAACGCGCCGTCTTCCGCATCGAGCGTGAACTTCAAGGTCATGGCGTTGACCGATGCCTTGTTCACGCCGGGGAGCTTCTCGATGCCCGCCTGAATCTTTCCGGCGCAGTTCGCGCAGATTTCGCCATCGAGTTTGAATGCCTTGCGCATGGGCGTCTCCTATCATTTGCACATCTGAGCACTCGTTCATATGTTTAAACGAATAGTACCGCACTGCGCATGCAAGGTCAACGGGAATCTAGTCGCTCAGGTCGCGGTCGAGCGTGATGCTGAACGCGTAGTTCGGATACAGGTTCTGGACGTCCTGGACGATATGGGCGTACAGCCCGTCGCGGTCTTTCACGTCGAAATCGATGATGACGTCGAACGAGGCGACGTGTTGCTCGGAATCGGCATAGAAGCCGTGCATCTGCAGCACGCCCTCATGGCCCATGACCACGCGCGTGATGGCCGAGCGCATCTCGACCAGCTCGTCGTCGGTCGTGTTGCGCGAGTAGATGCCCACGGTGGCAAGCACGATGTGGTGCTTCTCGTACACCGACGCCTGCAGCCGGCGCGTCATGGCGTCGATCTGCGCGGCGGTCATGGTGTCGGGCACTTCCACATGTATGGCGCCGATGGTCAGGTCGGGTCCATAGCTGTCGAGCAGCAGGTCGTAGGCACCCAGCACATCCGGGTCTTCGCAGACGGTGCGTTTGATGCCCGTGGAAAGCTCGCCTTCGGGGCGGTGGCCCAGAATGTCGTCGAGCGTCTCGCGCAGCATGTCGACGCCCGCCTTGATGATGACGATGGAAATGACCACGCCCACGTACGCTTCCAGGCTGATTCCCGTGCCGAGGTATATGAGGGCCGCAGCCAGAACCGATGCGGAGATGGCAGCATCGAACAGGGCGTCCTTGCCCGAAGCGACGAGCGAGCCCGAGTCCACTGCGCGCCCCTTCGCGCTGACGTAGCGCCCGAGCACGATCTTCACGATGACGGCGGCCGCCACGATGACGAGCGTGACGGTCGAGTAGTCGGCGACCTCGGGCGCGATGATCTTGCGCACCGACTCGATGAGCGACGTGATGCCCGCGTACAGCACGATGGCCACGATGACCATGGCCGACAGGTACTCGTAGCGCCCGTGGCCCAGCGGGTGGTCGCGGTCGGGCTTCTTGCCCGCCAGCTTCGTGCCCAAGATGGTGATGACCGAGGACAGCGCGTCGGTCAGGTTGTTCACGGCGTCGAGCACGATGGCGATGGAGTTTGCCGCCAGGCCCACAACCGCCTTGAAGGCGACGAGCATGACGTTGGCGACGATGCCGATGATGCTCGTGCGGACGATGACGCGCTCGCGGTCGGTCTGTGCCATGAAACTTTTCCTCCTCGCTCGACGGCCTTGGCGGCTTCACCCTCTTCGGGGCAGCTACAGGCTCAGGAACTCGTAAGCCGTCTCGGCGGCGTCCTCGGCGCTGCTCGTGAAGGCGTCGGCGCCGATGATACCTGCGAACGACTCGTCGGCCGCCGCTCCGCCGACCATGATGAACAGCTGGTCGCGCAGCTTGGCCTCCTTCAGCGCTTCGACGACTTTGCGCCCCTCTTCGAGCAGCTCGGACTGGTTCACCGAGATGAGGATGAGGTTGCAGTCCGGGTTGTTCTTCGCATGCTCGACGAACGCCTCGGGCGCGACCTCGGTTCCCAGGTCGGTTACGTTGATGTCGCGGCTTTCCAGCATGATGCGCACCAGGTTCTTGCCGATGTCGTGCGCGTCGCCGATGACGGTGCCGATGGCGGCCGACCCCGAAACCGGGTGCTGGTCCTCGATGGCGATGTAGGGCTGCAGCACGTCCATGGCCAGGTTGGTGGTCGAGATGGAGGCCATCATGTCCGCCATGAAGACCTCGCCTTCCCGGTACAGGTCGCCCATGTCGCTCATGCCCGTCAGCAAGCCGCGGTTCAGCAGGTGATGCGCGGAAATGCCGAGCTCCAAACCGTATTCGACAAGCGGCACGATGTCCTTCATGCCGCCGCGCCGCACGGTGGCGCTGATCTCGTCGAGCACCGACACGATGCGCTCGGCTGCGATTTCCGACTGGGTGACCGTGCGTCCCCCGCCAAGGGGCGTGCGGCTTTTCAGCTTGCAGATGACCGGCGCGAGGCGCTCCTGCTGCGAGGCGAGGTACACGAGCCCCAACGTGTCGCGCGGCGCGTCGATGATCGGCACCTTCATGGCCGTTTGCGACGAAGGCGGCAGGAAGCCATCGTCGTAGACCACCACGTCGTCGTCCATGAAGGCGGCGACGAGCGCGGGGATGCCCAAGATGAGGTCCGCGATGTCGGCGCCCGCCTCCTCGAGCGTCTCGCGCATCTGGTCGGATGCGAGAGACGCGGTGCCGCGCGGCCACAGCCAGACGGTTTCGTCTTTCAAGTCGGCGAGCTTTATCGCCACCTTGCGGGCGAGGCGATGGCCTTTCGGCACGAATGCCGACTGCCCCGACATGCTGAGCTCGGCGAACCGCAGCGATTGCGGCGCATCGACCATCGAGGCCTCGGAAGCCGACCAGAAATCGATGACCCCCTCGCGCAGCAGGCGAACCGGGTCGGACGAGCCTATGGGGATCAGCGAGAACTGCGCGGTTGCCTGCGCCATGCTCAGCAGGAACGAGACGCTGTCGCGCGAGCAGTTGTTCACGCCCACGCGTATGGTGCCAGATGCTCCGCCCTTGGCCATGGCGCGCGCCAAGCGCACGGTCTCGTCGTATTCCGCCACGATGTCCTTGATGGTCGTGTGCAAAAACGCGCCCTCGGCCGTGAGCGACGTGCCGGTTCGCGTGCGGTTGAACACCTTGAAGCCCAGCTCGCTTTCGATGGCCTTCAGCTGATAGGTGAGGGCGGGCTGCGTCACGTGCAGCTTCTTCGCAGTGGTCGTCATCGACTTGCACTCGGCAAGCACGAGCATCATGCGCATCTGCGAAATGTCCACGCCAACACCTCCTCGAGAAGGCTCGCTTTCAAGCCCCAAAATTGTACCGCAACCGCGCAGGCGACACCTGCCAAACCGCTTTGTTAACGCCCTCGGCCTGCGCAATTGCAGCTCATGTGCATTTCGCACAATGGCTTCTTGTGCGGTTTGTGCAAAGCATTGAATGACCAACTGCGAGAAAAACCCTATTCTTCGATTGGTTATAAGCGGGATAAACTAACTTCATGACAGCATGTTGGAAGGGGTGATCTGGTGGAGAATCGATTCAAGGACGCGCTCGAGAGAGGCGAGTTCGTCGTAACCTGCGAAATCATTCCCGGGCGCGGCGCGCACGAGGAAGCCCAGGAAAAGGAAATCGAGGAAGCCAAGAAAATCTATGCGACGGGGCGCGTTCACGCGATGTCCATCACGGACAATCCGAGCGGCAACCCGGCGCTTTTGGCCGACCGCCTCGGCGAGGAGTTCGTCAGCGAGGGCATCGTGCCGCTCGTGCACTTCACGTGCAAGGACCGCTCGCGCAACCAGATCATCTCGCAGCTTTACAGCATGGAGCGCGCCGGCATCGAGAACCTTTTGTTCATGACGGGCGACTACCAGGGCACCGGCTGGGACGGCCGCGCGCGCCCGGTCTTCGACCTCGACTCGGTGCACCTGCAGATGCTCGCCACCGAGATGAACAACGGCCTGGAAGTCCCCGGCCGCAAGGGCCCGGTCACCGAAAAGCAGACGCACTTCTACAACGGCGGCGTCGTGAACCCCTTCAAGTACCTGGAAGGCGAAGTCATCCCGCAGTACCTGAAGATGGAAAAGAAGATCATCGGCGGCGCGAAGTTCCTCATCACGCAGCTCGGATACGACTCGCGCAAGATGGAAGAGCTCATCCGCTACCGCGACGAGCGCGGCTTCGACACGCCCATCATCGCCAACATCTTCCTGATCACCAAGGGCGCTGCCAAGCTCATGAGGAAGGGCACCATCGCCGGCTGCTACGTCAGCGACGAGCTGCTCGCCCAGCTTGAAGAGGAATCGCAGGCCGAGGACAAGGGCAAGGGCGCCCGCATCGAGCGCGCCGCCCAGATGGTCGCCATCGCCAAGGGCCTCGGGTACGCCGGCGTGCACATCGGCGGCTTCGGCGTCACGGCCGAAATGCTCTCGCATATCCTCGACCGCGCCGAGGAGCTGGCACCGACATGGCGCGAATGCGTGAAGAAGGTCAGCTTCGGCAAGAAGGACGGCTACTACATCTACCAGCCCGAGAAAGACGAAGAAGGCAACCTCACCGGCCTGAACGTGCCCGCGAAGAGCCCGAAGCCCGAGCAGGCTCGCTCGAGCAAGGTCTTCAGCAAGTGGGGCATCTCCCGCTTCGCGCACCACTGGGTGCTCACGCTGGGCAAGCGCGGCAACAAGATCCTCGCCAGCCGCATGGACTCGCTCGACAAGAAGAAGGGCGTCTACCGCCACCATGGCCTCGAGCACACCGGCAAGTCGATGATGTACGGCTGCATGGACTGCGGCGACTGCGGCTTGGAGGCGACGCTGTACACCTGCCCGATGACGCAGTGCCCCAAGTGCCAGCGCAACGGGCCGTGCGGCGGCACCTTCGACGGCTACTGCGAGGTCTTCCCAGATGGCAGCCGTTACTGCATCTGGTACAAGGCGTACCACAAGGCGAAGAAGTCCGACGAGATGGAGCGCATCACCAGCTACATCACCCCGCCGAACCACTGGGAGCTGTACAGCTCCAGCCCGTGGAGCGCCTACACGCACCGCCGCGACAACTGCGCGGGACGCATTCCCGTGTCGCTGGGCTTGGAAACCGGCGCGCCGGGCGGCGTCACGCCCGAAACCGACCTGCTGAAGAAGGTCGACACGAAGCTTCCCTAAATTGGGAACGAAAGCTGCATGATTTTGGGTATGGGTTGCCCGGCTGCGACGCGCTAGGCTGCAACCGGGCAACTGACCGATAAGGAAACAAGGCCGCCTGCTACAAGGGGCGGGGGCCTGTACATCGAGCTTAAGGAGGCTTGAAAGATGGCGAAGTCCGACATCGAGATCGCGCAGGAAGCGACGATGCTGCCGATCAAGGAGGTAGCTGAGAAGGCCGGCATCGACTGGGCTACGTGCGAGCCCTATGGTCATTACAAGGCCAAGGTCGACATCCACTCCTACAAGGATAAGCCCATGAAGGGCAAGCTCATCCTGGTTACCGCCATTAACCCCACGCCGGCTGGCGAGGGCAAGACCACCACGTCGGTGGGCCTGCACGACGCGCTCTGCAAGATCGGCAAGTCCTCGATGCTCGCGCTGCGCGAGCCGTCGCTGGGCCCCGTGTTCGGCGTGAAGGGCGGCGCGGCTGGCGGCGGTTACGCCCAGGTCGTTCCCATGGAAGACATCAACCTGCACTTCACCGGCGACTTCCACGCCATCGGCGCTGCGAACAACCTCATCGCAGCCATGCTCGACAACCACATCAAGCAGGGTAACGAGCTCGACATCGACCTGAACAACATCATCTGGCGCCGCTGCGTCGACATGAACGACCGCCAGCTGCGCAACGTGGTCGACGGCCTCGGCACCGCTGGCGACGGCGTGGCCCGCGAGGACGGCTTCGACATCACCGTGGCCTCCGAGGTCATGGCCGTGTTCTGCCTGGCCACCGACCTCGACGACCTGAAGGCCCGCCTCGGCCGCATGGTCGTCGCCTACAGCCGCTCCGGCAAGCCCGTCACCGTGGCCGACATCAAGGCCGAGGGCGCATGCACCGCGCTTCTGAAGGACGCCATCAAGCCGAACCTCGTGCAGACGCTCGAGAACAACCCGGCGTTCGTGCACGGCGGCCCCTTCGCCAACATCGCCCACGGCTGCAACTCGGTGCAGGCCACCACGACGGCCCTCAAGATGGCCGACTACGTCGTCACCGAGGCCGGCTTCGGCGCCGACCTGGGTGCCGAGAAGTTCCTCGACATCAAGTGCCGCTATGCGGGCATCCAGCCGTCCTGCGTCGTCATCGTGGCCACCGTGCGCGCGCTGAAGCACAACGGCGGCGTGGCCAAGGCCGACCTGAACAACGAGAACCTGGAAGCCCTGGAAGCGGGCCTGCCGAACCTGCTGCAGCACGTTTCCAACATCCAGAACGTCTTCGGGCTGCCCGCGGTCGTGGCCATCAACGCGTTCCCGACCGACACGCCCGCCGAGCTCGAGCTCGTGCAGGCCAAGTGCAAGGAACTCGGCGTGAACGCCGTGCTGGCCGAGCACTGGGCAAAGGGCGGCGAGGGCGCTAAGGCCCTGGCCGAGGAAGTCGTGCGCGTGTGCGATACGCCCAGCGACTTCAAGTTCAGCTACGACGTCGAGGACTCCATCGAGGACAAGCTCAACGCCATCGCCACGAAGATCTACCACGCCGACGGCGTCGACTTCACCCCGAAGGCCAAGAAGCAGCTCGACGCGCTCGTGGCCAACGGCTTCGACAAGCTGCCCATCTGCGTCGCCAAGACGCAGTACTCCTTCACCGACGATGCGTCCAAGCTGGGCGCCCCGAAGGACTTCCGCATCACCGTGCGCAACCTGAAGATCTCGGCTGGCGCTGGCTTCATCGTGGCGCTGACCGGCGAGATCATGACGATGCCCGGCCTGCCGAAGGTCCCGGCCGCCGAGAAGATCGACGTCACCGCCGACGGCAAGATCGTGGGCCTGTTCTAAACGCGACCCCAGGGCGGGGCGGTGGTTCCGCTCCGCCCGCCCGCAGGCCCCGAGCGTTTCCGTGAACGCTGAAGCTAACCGCTCGGCGCTTCGGTGCAGCAGCCCGCGAACTCGCCCGCTTCGCGGGCTCAGACAGCGCGGGCTAACCGCTGCACCTGCGCTTCTCGCAGCTTCAGAGAGCACGGAAGCGCTCGGGGCCTACGGGCTTATGTTTCCTCACATGAAAGGGAAAGCTTCATGACCGACAAGATGATGGATAAGAGCTGCACCGAGTTCGCAGCCGAGCTGGCCGGCAAGGTCAGCGTGCCGGGCGGCGGCGGGGCCGCAGCCTACGTGGGCGCGCTCGGCGTGGCCCTGTGCTCGATGGTGGGCAACTTCACCACCGGCAAGAAGAAGTACGCCGAGTACGAGGAAGACGTGCAGCGCATGCTGGCCGAAGGCGAGCAGGTCCGCGCCCGTTTGCTCGAGCTCGTGGAGGAGGACGCCGCCGCGTTCTACCCGCTGTCGCAGGCCTACGGCATTCCCAAAGAAGACCCGACGCGCGACGAGGTGCTGGAAAAGTGCACGAAGGACGCGCTCGCCGGTCCGCTCGAGATGATGCGCCAGATAGCCAAGGCCATCGAGCTTCTGGAAGAGATGAACGTGAAGGGTTCGCGCATGCTGATCAGCGACGTGGGCTGCGGTGCCGTGTGCGCCGCCGCCGCCATGCGCGCCGCCTCCATGAACGTGTTCATCAACACCAAGGGCCTGAAGGACCGCGACTACGCCGCCAAGGTGGAAGCCGAGGCCGACGAGCTTCTGGCCTACGTTCCCCGCGCCAAGGCCGTTGCCGACGAAGTCGCCGCCGGCATCCGTGCGTAATTCTATTTGTCATCCTGAGCGGAGCGCGAACGCAGGTGCATTTGTCATCCTGAGCGGAGCGCGAACGTAGGTGCATTTGTCATCCTGAGCGGAGCGCGAACGCAGGTGCATTTGTCATTCTGAGCGGAGCGCGAAGCGCGGAGTCGAAGGATCTCCGCGAAGCGCCGGGCAATGCCCGAGATCCCTCGCTGACGCTCGGGATGACAGGAGCGGAACATACTCGCTTATTGTTCCACCGACGAAAGGACGAGTACTATGGCAGAAATCTTGAAGGGCAAGCCGGTTGCCGACGCCATCAACGAAGAGCTGGCACCGCGCATCGAGGCTTGCAAGGCCGCCGGCGTCACCCCGACGCTGGCCATCATCCGCGTGGGCGAGCGCGACGACGACCTGTCTTACGAGCGCGGCGCCACGAAGCGCTGCGAGACGTTGGGTCTGGGCCTGAAGAAGTTCGTGCTTCCCGCCGACTGCACGCAAGACGAGCTCATGGCCGCCATCGACGAGGTCAACACCGACCCGGCGATTCACGGCTGCCTGATGTTCCGCCCGCTGCCCAAGCACCTCGACGAGGTCGCGGCCTGCGCCGCCCTCGACCCGGCGAAGGACGCCGACGGCATCACGCAGGGCTCGCTCTACGGCGTGTTCGCCAACCAGCCGGTGGGCTTCCCGCCGTGCACGGCCGACGCCTGCATGCAGGTGCTCAAGCACTACGGCTACGAGCTGACCGGCGCAAACGTCACCGTTCTGGGCCGCTCGCTCGTCATCGGCAAGCCCGTCTCCATGATGCTGCAGGCCGCCAACGCCACCGTCACCATGTGCCACACGCGCACGAAGGAGCTCGCCGCCAAGTGTGCCGAGGCCGACGTGCTGGTCGTGGCCGTGGGCCGTGCCCGCACGGTGGGCGCCGACGCGGTGCGTGCGGGGCAGGTCGTCATCGACGTGGGCATCAACTGGGACGAAGAGGCCCAGAAGCTGTGCGGCGATGTCGACTTCGACGCTGCCGAGCCCATCGTCGACGCCATCACGCCCGTTCCCGGCGGCGTGGGAAGCGTCACGACGGCAGTGCTCGCATCGCACGTCGTGCAGGCCGCTGAACGCACGCTGGCGTAGAAGTTCCGTTCGGCGGGCGCTTCTTGCGGGCACCTGCTGCCAGGCTTTACGATGGTCGCATCATCAAGACGATAAGGGGGTCTTCCATGGCTGAACCTACGTATGGCAAGCTCGATCAACCGCGCGCTGAAGCGGCGATTCGCGAGTTACTGTACGCCATCGGCGAAGACCCCGATCGCGAAGGCCTGCTCGACACGCCTTCGCGCGTGGCTCGCGCGTGCGCCGAAGTGTTCGCGGGGTTGCAGGAAGATCCCGCTGCACATTTGCTGAAGCAATTCCACGAAGAAGAGCACGAGGAAATGGTCATCGTCCGCGACATCCCGTTCACGTCGATGTGCGAGCATCACCTGCTGCCGTTCGTGGGGAAGGCTCACGTTGCCTACATCCCGCGCAAGGGGCGCATCACCGGCCTGTCCAAGATCGCCCGCTGCGTGGAAGGCTACGCCCGCCGCCCGCAGGTGCAGGAGCGCATGACCTCGCAGATCGCCGACGCCATCATGCAGTCGCTTCAGCCGCTCGGAACGCTCGTCGTGGTCGAGGCCGAGCACAGCTGCATGACGGCGCGCGGCATAAAGAAGCCGGGTTCGCTGACCATCACCAGCGCCGTGCGCGGCTCGTTCAAGGAAGACGAGAAGACCCGCGCCGAAGCGCTGTCGCTGTTCAAGTAAGGCTTCTTGTTCTCGCGGCAATCAATTGAAAACGAAAGGCAATCAATTTCCTCGGAGGAAACTGATTGTTTGGGGCCCGCATGGGAGAGATGCGGGCGAGAGAGGGAAAGGGAAACTGTGAGCAGGTTACCTGTTTTCGCACCCACGAAGGCTGACGAGCAAGCGCGCGTCATCGCCGATGCGGTCATCAACCGCGTGTCGGTGTATGGCAATTCCACGTGCCCGCTCGAAACCGCCGTGGGCTTCTTCAAGCTCTGCGCCTCGCAGAGCTGCGGCAAGTGCACGCCGTGCCGCATCGGTCTGGCGCGCCTGGCCGACGGCCTGGAATCGATTCTTCGCGGCGAGCATGTCGAGGGCATCGTCGACCAGGTCATCATGGTCTGCGACACGCTGTACAAGTCGGCCGACTGCGCCATCGGCTTCCAAGCGGGGCGCGTGGGCCTGGCATTCGCCGACCTCATCAAGGAAGACGCGGAAAGCCACCTGGCCAAGGGCGTGTGCACGCAGCCGTTCACCGCGGTGCCGTGCGTGAAGGAATGCCCGAGCCACGTGGACATCCCCGGCTACATCGCGTGCCTGCGAGACGGGCGGGCGGCCGATGCCGTGCGCGTCATCCGCAACGACAACCCGTTCCCGAGCGCCTGCGCGTTCGTGTGCGAGCATCCCTGCGAGCACACGTGCCGTCGCGGCATGATCGACGCGCCCGTGAACATCCGCGGCATGAAGCAGCACGCGGTGCTCACCGCCGGTGCCGTCGACGTGCCCGAGAAGGCGTCGGCGACCGGCAAGAAGGTCGCCATCATCGGCGGCGGCCCGTCGGGGCTCACCGCCGCGTACTACCTGGCGCTCATGGGCCACGACATCACCGTGTACGAGCAGAACGCCCGCCTGGGCGGCATGATGTTCTACGGCATCCCGCGTTACCGCCTGCCCGAGGAGAACCTGCAATACGACATCGACGCCATCCTGTCGCTCGGCATTCACGTGAAGCTGAACGCCAAAGTCGGCGAGGATGTGAAGTGGGAAGACCTCGTGAAGGGCTATGACGCCATCTACATTGCCATCGGCGCGCACCACTTCCGCGACCTCGGCATCGAATACGCCACGCGCGAGAACACCATGAGCGCGGCGTCGTTCTTGCATCGCGTGGCCGACGACATGCCCGATGACCTCGTCGGCAAGCACGTCGTCGTCGTGGGCGGCGGCAACGTCGCCATGGACGCCACGCGCACGGCCAAGCGCCTGGGCGCTGCGAGCGTGCGCTGCATCTACCGCCGGCGCATCGAGGACATGACGGCCCTTCCCGAGGAAGTGGAAGCCGCCATCGCCGAAGGCTGCGAGATGGTCGAGCTCATGAGCCCGGTTCGCATCGACAAGGGCACCGAGCATCCGATCGCGTTCGTCGGCCAGCCGCAGATGCCGAGCCTGTACAAGTGGGGGCGTCCTGCTCCCGTGGCCACGGAATCGGAAGAGCAAATCTTCGAGTGCGACGTGCTCATCGAGGCCATTGGCCAGATCATCGACTACCACTACTTCGCCGAGAAGGGCGTCGAGCAAGACCGCGGGCGCTTCCTTTCCGACGAGCACGGCCGTGCGAACGGCTTCGAGAACGTGTTCGTGGGCGGCGACTGCCAGACCGGCCCGTCCACGGTCATCCGCGCCATCGCCGCCGGCAAGGCCGTGGCCGCCAACATCGACGCCTACCTGGGATACGGCCACGACGTCTTCGACGATGTGAAGATCCCGCAGGCGGTGTTCGACAGCAAGCTGGCGTGCGGCCGCGTGAACATCCAAGAGCGCCCGGCTGACGAGCGCGGAGCCGATTTCGACGGCGTCGAGATTCCGCTGCGCGATGAGGAAGCGGCGCAGGAATGCAGCCGATGCCTGAGGTGCGACTACTTCGGCATGGGCTCGTTGCGTGGAGGGAGGCCCGACAAATGGTAGCGCTGACGATAGACGGACGCACCGTCGAGGCCCGCGAGGGCATGACCATCCTCGGCGCCGCGAAAGCCGCCGGCGTGGACATCCCGACGCTGTGCTGGATGAAGAAGATCAACGACATCGGCGCGTGCCGCGTGTGCGTCGTCGAGGTCGAAGGCGAGGAGCGCATGGCCGCTGCCTGCAACACGCCGGTGCGCGAGGGCATGTCCGTCCGCACGAACACGCCCGCCGTGGTGCGCGCCCGCCAGACCAACCTGCAGATGATCCTTTCCGAGCACCGCAGCGAGTGCACGACCTGCGCGCGTTCGGAAACCTGCGCGCTGCGCCAGCTGACCGCCGACTTCGGCATCCAGACGCTGCCGTTCGCCGCCGAGCCGCCCAAGGGCGTTTGGGACGAGGAGTTCCCGCTCGTGCGCGACTCCAGCAAGTGCATCAAGTGCATGCGCTGCGTGGCCGAATGCGAGAAGGTGCAGCACTGCGCCGTGTGGGACTTCACGGGAAGCGGCCCGCACATGAAGGTCACCGTGAAGGACGGCTTGCGCATCGACGAGGCCGGCTGCGCGCTTTGCGGCCAGTGCATCACGCATTGCCCGACGGGCGCCTTGACCGTGCGCCGCGACATTCCCAAGGTCATGGACGCGCTGGCCGACCCCGATGTCATCACGGTCGTGCAGGTGGCTCCCGCCGTGCGCGCCGCCTGGGGCGAGCCGCTCGGCCTTGCCCGCGAAGAGGCGACGCCCGGCCGCATGGCAACCGCCTTGCGCGCGCTCGGCTTCGACCGCGTCTTCGACACCGACTTCGCGGCCGACCTCACCATCATGGAAGAGGGCAGCGAGTTCGTGCAGTTCATGTCCTCCGAGAAGAAGCGCCCGATGTTCACGAGCTGCTGCCCGGGTTGGGTGCGCTTCGCGAAGCTGCACTACCCGCAGTTCGTGGGACAGCTCTCGTCTGCCAAGTCGCCGCATCAGATGATGGGCGCCGTGGTGAAGAACACGATGAAGGCCGCAGCCGACGAGGACGGCAAGCGCGTGTTCGTCGTGTCCATCATGCCGTGCGTGGCCAAGAAGTACGAATGCGACGTGCCGCAGCTTTCCACCGAAGCCGGCCGCGACGTCGACGCCGTGCTGACCGTGCGCGAGTTCGACCGCATGCTGAAGATGTTCCGCGTCGATTGCACGGCGCTCGAGGAAACCGAGTTCGACAACCCGCTGGGCCTTTCCACGGGCGCGGGCACGATCTTCGGCCGCACGGGCGGCGTCATGGAGGCGGCCCTCCGCTCGGCCGTGTTCCTGATCACGGGCGAGAACCCCGATTTCTCGACGTGTGACACCACCGCGTCGACGCCCGAGAAGCCCTGGGTCACCAAGGAGCTCGACGTTGCCGGCACGCCCGTGCGCATCGCCGTGGCGAGCGGTTTGGGCAATACGGCCAAGCTGCTCGACGCCATCGAGGCGGGCGAGGTCGACCTCGACTTCGTCGAGATCATGGCCTGCCCGGGCGGATGCGTCGGCGGCGGCGGCCAGCCGATCGCGTTCAACCAGGAGCTCGCGTCTTCGCGCGCTGCCAACCTGAACGCGCTTGACGCGGCTGATACGCTGCGCTATTCGCACGAGAACCCGGACATCCAGAAGCTGTACGCCGACGTTCTCGGCGAGCCTTTGGGTCACACGTCCCACGAATGGCTCCACACCGACCAGGAGACGTGGGATATCTAATGCTTCGTTGTCATCCTGAGCGGAGCGCGTAGCGCATCCCCCTCTGTCATCCTGGGCGGAGCGCGTAGCGCGGAGTCGAAGGATCTCCAACGCTGCAATGGGGGGGGGAGAGATTCCTCGCTTACGCTCGGGATGACAGATAAGACGGACAATTACCAGTTCGTTTACAAGTGAGGAGAACCATGGAAGAGCTCAAGAAAGAGGTAGCCGCCGCCAAACCCGATGCGCGCAGCGCTGCGGCGCTGTTCGCCCAGGCGCAGAACGTCGCGATTGGGAAGACCAAGCTCGACATAGCCCCGGCGTTCGCGTTGTCCATCATGGCCGGCATGATGATCGCCACGGGCGCGACGTTCATGCTGCTCGTGAAGGGCGACCCCACGTTGCCGTTCGCGGCATCGCAGGTGCTCGGCGGCCTGTGCTTCGCGCTCGGCCTGCTGTGCGTCATCGTGGCTGGCGCCGAGCTGTTCACCGGCAACTGCCTGATGGTCTGCGCCGCTGCCAGCAACAAGATCAGCTGGGGCGCGATGATCAAGAACTGGGTCATCGTCTACATCGGCAACTTGGTGGGCTCGCTCATCATCGTCGCGCTGCTCATCGGCGGCAACTTCGCCGGCATGAACGGCGGGGCGGTGGGCAACGCCATGATCAACGTGGCGTATTCGAAGATCTCGCTGGCACCGCAGGTCATCTTCTTCCGCGGCATCATGTGCAACTGGCTCGTGTGCCTGGCGGTGTGGATGGGCTTTGCCGGCCGTACGGTCATCGACAAGGTGTTCACCAGCATCTTCCCGGTCATGGCGTTCGTCGCCTGCGGTTTCGAGCACTGCGTTGCCAACATGTTCTTCCTGCCGATGGGCATCGCTGCGCTGAACACGTACGGCTACGTCGGCGACATCGACGCCGCCAAGCTCGACGCCATCACGCAGGCGCTCAACGTAGGCGGCGCATGCTACAACATCGGCCTGGCGACGCTCGGCAACATCGTCGGCGGCGCCATCATGGTGGGGCTCGTGTACTGGGTCGCCTACCATAAGAAAGCCGCTTAGGCCGTTCGCTGGATTGCCGGGCGGTCTCGGGGCGACGTCTCCGCAAGATTGGTAGTATTATGAAAAGATATTAATCGTCGGAAATGATTCGGGAGGTTTCACATGTTTGATTACACCGGCAAGGTCGTTGCGGTCACGGGCGCGTCTTCGGGCCTCGGCAAGCAGATGGCGGAAGGCTATGCGCAGCAGGGCGCGAGCCTCGTCCTGCTAGCCCGTCGCGTCGAGCGCCTCGAGGAAAGCGCGAAGGCCTTCAACGAGAAGTACGGCGTCGAAGTGCTGCCGCTCGCATGCGACGTCACCGACGAGGCCGTCATCGACGCGGCCCTCGCCGCTGCCGACGAGAAGTTCGGCCATGTCGAGGTCCTCGTGAACTGCGCCGGCGGCGAGAAGGGAACGGGCACGAAGCTCGTCGAGTTCGACCGCGGCGACTGGGACTTCACCATGAACCTCGACCTGAGCTCCGTCTTCACCATGACCAAGAAGTTCGCCGCCTACATGGCCGAAAACATCGAGGCCGGCAAGCAGGCCTACGGGCGCATCATCAACATCGCCTCGATTTACGGCCTCGTGGGCAATACGGCCATCCCGACCATCGCCTACCACGCCTCGAAGGGCGCCGTCGTGAACTTCACCCGCGGCGCCGCCGCCGAGCTGGCCCCGCTGGGCATCACCGTCAACGCCATCTGCCCGGGCTACTTCTACACCGAGCTCACCACCGAGACGCTCGACACCGAGTACTTCCAGAACTTCGCGAAGTCCACGGTTCCGATGCAGCGTTACGGCCACGAGGGCGAGCTCAACTCCGTGGCGGTCTTCTTGGGCGCCGAGGAATCGAGCTATGTCACCGGCCAGGCCATCGCCGTCGACGGCGGTTACACCTGCGTGTAGCGCGCAATCGAAGCAAGCGAAACGAAAGGGCCGCAGCTTTCGTGCTGCGGCCCTTTTCCATTGCAGGCTGAACCCGTAGGGGCGTGATTCATCGCGCCCGCCGCCGAAGGCGGGATCTTCAGAAGCCCGCGAAGCGGGCTATCATAAGGTTGCGAGTCTAGCGCAGCAGCAGCGATAGGCGCAGGTAGGAACGCTCGTCCGGGTCGGACAGGTCGCAGCCGGCGATTTCCTGAATGCGGCGGATGCGGTACACGAGCGAGTTGCGGTGGAGGAACAGCAGCCTGCCGCATTTCTGCGCGTTGCAGTCGTTTTCCAGGTACACCTTCAAGGTGCGCAGGAAATCGGATGAGTTCGCGCGGTCGTATTCCGCCAGCTTGTCGAGGGCTGGGTGGAGCATGCCATTCAGATTGACGTTCGATTTGATGCTGGCCACGAGATCGTCGAGTGCGGCTGATGCGTTCACGTGGTCCTGTTCGGTGGCGGAGTCGCACCCGCTCTTGGGAGCCAAGGTAAACCCTCCCTCACAATCAAAATGCCCGCAATCGAATAATCGAATGCGGACCTGCTGTACCGTCCCTCCCGACAGGTATAAAAATATTTTATAGGAGCAGAACAAACATGTCATCAATAAACAGTTAACTAGTCGACGATAGGTGAAAGTTCGTCCATTTGCACAAATTTTGCGAAGTTGGGCGGCATTCCCTGGCGGCGCCTGCGCTCGGTCTCCCAAAGTCGTATACTAGCAAGGCTATTTGAAAACGCACATGGGCAGCCAGCGTACCGCGCACGCGGACGTGCTGGGGGAACCGGGTGAAAGTCCCGGACAAGGGCCATTACTGTTAGGCGCGTGTTGCCAAGTCAGGATACCCAGCCTGCTCAGCGGAGCCTTGTCGCCGTGAACCCCGGCGGCACGCTCATCGAAGCCCGCTTCAAGCGGCTTCGAGGCGTGTCTGATCGTTCCCGACAACAAGTCGTTTGCATGTGCTGCGCGCTCGCAAGAGGCGCGCATCGTTACGTTTGGAGGAGACGTACATGAAACGTGTTATCAGCATGATCGCCGTCGTGGCGATGGTCGTCATGGCCATGGCGCTTGTCGGGTGCTCTTCGGGAGCAAGCTCGTCTGCCGCATCCGCTTCGGCGTCGAGCGCAAGTGCCAGCGCAAGCGCTTCGTCTGTGTCTGCCAGCGCCGCGAGCTCCTCGGCTTCGGCCAGCTCCGCATCCGCCGCTTCGCAGGCTGCGGCTTTGGACAACGGCGAGTATTCCGCCACGTTCAACACCGACAGCTCGATGTTCCACGTGAACGAGACCAGCGATGGCAAGGGCGTGCTCACGGTTTCCGATGACGGCATGACCATCCACGTTACCCTCGTGTCGAAGAAGATCGTCAACCTGTACGTGGGCACGGCGGCCGACGCCGAGGCCGACGAGGCCAACTGGCTTCAGCCGACGACCGATTCGGTGACGTACAGCGACGGCGCCACCGAGGACGTGTACGGGTTCGACATTCCCGTGCCCGCCATCGGCGAGGAATTCGACGTGGCGATTCTCGGCGAGAAGGGCACGTGGTACGACCACAAGGTGTCCGTGACCGATCCGATCGCACAGTAACCATGGTTTCGCAAGGCGGGTTTCGGCTCGCCTTTACGGAAAAGGGAAAGGCGTAAAGGAAAAAAGAAAGGGAAGGTACTATGAAGTTTGTTAAACCGCTTGCCGTGATGGCTGTCTCGGCCTGCCTGGCCTTCGGCGTCGCCGGCTGCTCCTCTTCGAGCAGCTCTTCCGCCGCCTCCGCCAGCGCCAGCTCGGCTTCCGAAAGCGCTTCGGCTTCGTCTGCTTCTGCTGACGCCGATGCCGCCGCCGCTGCCGAGGTCGACGAGCTCATCGCGGCCATCCAGGTGCAGGAGCGCACCGACACGACCGACGCCGACTGCGCCGCCGCCAAGGCCGCGTGGGACGCCCTGACCCCTGCCCAGCAGGAACTCGTCGAGGAAGCCGATTACTTCGGCCTCGACACGGGCGATGCCTCTAAGGACGACCCGCTGGCCACCGCTCCCGACAAGGAGAACGAGATCCTCGTCGTGAGCTTCGGCACGTCGTTCAACGACAGCCGCGTTGCCGCGATCGGCGCCGTCGAGAAGGCCATCCAGGCCGCTTATCCCGATTGGGCTGTCCGTCGCGCGTTCACGGCCCAGATCATCATCAACCACATCGCTGCCCGCGATGGCGAGCAGATCAACACGGTTGACCAGGCTCTCGATGCCGCTGTGGAAGCTGGCGTGAAGAACCTCGTCGTCGCCCCGACGCATCTCATGCACGGTGCTGAGTACGACGAGCTCGTCGCCGCCCTGAAGCCCTACGAGGACAAGATGACCATCACCGTTGCCGAGCCGCTGCTCGGCGAGGTGGGCGCTGACGCCACCGTCATCAACGACGACAAGAAGGCCGTCGCCGAGGCCGTCGTGGCCGCTGCCATGCAGGAGGCTGGCTTCGCTGACGCCGCCGCCGCTGCCGAGGCCAAGACCGCTCTCGTGCTCATGGGCCATGGCACGTCGCACACCGCCAACGTCACCTATGACCAGATGCAGACCGTCATGGACGAGCTCGGCTATGCGAACGTCTTCGTCGGCACCGTCGAGGGCGAGCCTGCTGACACCGAGTGCTCCGTCGTCATCGACAAGGTCAAGGATGCCGGCTACGAGAACGTCATCCTGCGTCCGCTGATGGTCGTCGCCGGCGACCATGCCAACAACGACATGGCCGACCCCGAGGACGAGGAGTCCTGGTTCAGCCAGTTCACCGCCTCTGGCGCGTTCAAGAACATCGACTGCCAGATCAACGGCCTGGGCGAGATCCCGGCTATCCAGCAGATCTACGTCGATCACGTGAAGGCCGTCATCGGCTAAGCGAGCGTTGTTTTCTCGAGCGGTAAGCGGGGCGGGCTATCCGTCCGCCCCGTGAACGCTTTCCTTTCCCTACAGGCGGGGCGGACGTATTCTCGTCTGCCCCGCCGACTTTGTGTTGAAGTTGAGTTACGATAACCGCCGTGGGGGCGCTTTCCGGGCGCCCGTCAACCATGGCAGGCAGGCGCCCGGAAAGCGCCCCCACGATGGTTATCGGACAGAAAAGGCCAGATCATGCTAAAAAGGTTCATAACTGCGGCAATGACGGCAGCTCTGCTTTCCGCGCTCGCGCTCTGCGCGGGGTGCGGGGCGACTGGCGTCGGCGCCGGCTCGTTGGCGGGCTCCTCTTCGGCCGCAACCGCTTCCCAGGCTTCAGAGCACGAGGTCGACGTCGTGCTTACGGGAGGCTCGGGCCGTGCGAGCATCGAAAGCCCCGCGAAGGTGGCGGTTGCCGAAGACGGTTCGATGACGCTCACGGTCGTGTGGTCGAGCTCGAACTACGACAAGATGGTCGTCGACGGCGTGGAGTACTTGCCCGTGAACGAGTCGGGCAATTCGACGTTCGAGATTCCCGTGGCCTCGCTTGACGAGGATTTCCCCGTGCAGGCTGAGACCACGGCCATGAGCACGCCGCACCTGATTGATTACACGATAAGTTTCGAGGCGAGCGCCGAAGACGACACTGCTGAAGGCCCGACGACCGTGCAGGTGGCCAACTTCCACAACGCCGATTTGGGCAATGGGTGGAAGGCGGTGCGCTCGATGCCGCTGCAGTACGCGAAATGCTTCACGGTCGATTACTACGACGGCGGCTACAAGCTGTTCTGCCTTTCGGACGGAGGCCGCTACCTGACGGTGCCCAAAGGCGCCGAGGTGCCGTCTGGCCTCGCGAGCGACATCGCGGTCATTCAACAGCCGCTTTCCGATGTGTACTTGGTTGCGTCCGACACGATGTGCCTGTTCGATGCGCTTGGCGCGCTCGATTGCATCACGGTGTCGGGCATTTCCAAGGACAATTGGTACATTCCCGCCGCCGAGAAGGCCATGGAATCGGGTGCTATGGTGTACGGTGGCAAGTACAATACGCCCGATTACGAGCTGTTGCTCGGCAAGGGCGTGAAGCTGGCCGTCGAATCGACGATGATCAACCACACGCCGGCTGTGCGCGAGAAGCTCATCGAGTTGGGCATTCCCGTGTTCACCGAGATGTCGAGCTACGAATCGGAGCCGCTCGGCCGCACCGAGTGGGTGAAGTGCTACGGTGCCATGCTCGATATGGAAGACAAGGCGCAGCAGCTGTTCGACGAGCAGGTGGCGCAAGTGGGCGGCATCGATAGTGCCGACACGGGCAAGACCGTGGCGTTCTTCTACATCAATTCAAATGGGGCGGCGGTCGTGCGCAAGCCCGGCGACTACATCACCAAGATGATCGAGCAGGCCGGCGGCCACTACGTGTTTGACGAGCTATCGGAAGGCGAGGGCTCCACGAGCAGCGTGACGCTGGAAATGGAGCGCTTCTACGCCTTGGGCAAGGATGCCGACGTCATCATTTACAACGCTTCCATCGACGGCAGCGTGTCGAAGCTGGCCGACCTTGTGCAAAAAAACGCGCTGCTGGGCGACTTCAAGGCCGTTCGAAACGGCGACGTGTGGGTGACGAGCGAGAACATGTACCAGCAGATGATGCAGACGGGTCGCATCATCGCCGACTTCAACGCGGCGGTCACCGGTTCGGGAGCCGATACGCTGTACGTGAGCAAGTTGAAATAGGCGCCTTCTTCTTGTCATCCCGAGGGCGAAGCCCGAGGGATCTCCCCCGATGCAGCGGGGGAGATGCTTCGCTTCGCTCAGCACGACAAGGAGACGGAGCGCATTTGCAAGGGGGGCAGATGCAGAAGCAAAGCGAACTAGACGATGCGTTCGGTCGCAGCGTGCGGCATCGGCGGGTGACCGTCGTCTTCTCGGCGCTGGCCGTGCTGCTCGTGCTGCTGTCGGCGGCAAACCTGTGCATCGGCAGCCTGAACGTGCCCATCGGCGACGTGTGGGCAATACTCTTCGGCCAGGGCGCCGAAAGCACGAACTACCAGGTTATCTGGAGCATCCGTTTGCCGCGCCTGATTTCGGCGGCGCTGCTGGGCGGCGCGTTGGCGCTGTCGGGCTTCCTGTTGCAGACGTTCTTCAACAATCCTATCGCCGGCCCGTTCATCCTGGGCATCAGCTCGGGCGCGAAGCTCGTCGTGGCTTTGGTCATGATCGTGGTCGTGGGCGGGTCGGGCGTCATGACGAGCGGCATGATGGTGGTCTCGGCATTCGTCGGCTCGCTGTTGGCGATGATCTTCGTGTTGCTGGTGTCGCGGCGCATCAACTCGATGTCGATGCTCATCGTGGCCGGCGTCATGATCGGCTACATCTGCTCGGCTGCCACCGACTTCCTTATCACGTTCGCGTCCGACGCCAACATCGTGAACCTGAAGAACTGGTCGCTCGGAAGTTTCTCGGGTGCGAATTGGAACGACATCGGCATCATGACGGTCGTCGTCATCGTGGCGAGCATTGCCGTGTTCTGCATGTCGAAGCCCATCGGGGCCTTCCAGCTGGGCGAGCAGTACGCGCGCAGCATGGGCGTGAACATCCGCTTTTTCCGCATTGCGCTCATCTTGCTGTCGAGCTTGCTCGCGGCCACTGTGACGGCGTTCGCCGGCCCCATCAGCTTCGTCGGCATTGCCGTGCCGCATGTGATCAAGCGCGCGCTCGGTACGTCGAAGCCGCTCGTGGTCATACCCGGCGCGTTCTTGGGCGGTGCCATCTTCTGCTTGTTCTGCGACCTCATCGCACGGTGCGTGTTCGCCCCGACCGAGGTTTCCATCTCGGCGGTCACGGCCATCTTCGGCGCACCCATCGTCATCAGCATCTTGTTGAAACGCGAGAAGGCGAGGCGCTAATGAACGCTCCCGGAGCAAATAATCCCGTAGGGGCGCTCTCCGAGCGCCCCTCTACCGCGGTCGGCGGTCGCTCGGAGAGCGCCCCTACGGTAGAAAAGGCATGTTATCTCGAAACCAAGGACCTCGTTGTCGGCTACGATGGCGTGCCGCTGATAAGCGATGTGAACATCCAGCTGCACGCGGGCGAGATCCTCACGCTCATCGGCCCGAACGGCGCGGGCAAGTCCACCATCCTGAAGAGCATCGTGGGCTATTTGGAATCGCTCGGCGGGGCCGTGTTCATCTCGGGAAAGCCCGTGGGCGAGCTTTCGGCCCACGAAATGTCGCTGGAGCTGTCGGTCATGCTGACCGAGCGCATGCGCACCGAGCTTCTGACGTGCGCCGACATCGTGGAAACGGGCCGCTACCCGTATACGGGGCGTTTGGGTATCCTCGACGAGGAAGACCGCGTCAAGGTGCGCGAGGCCATGGATATGGTGCACGTGTGGGATTTGCGCGACCGCGACTTCATGCAGATTTCCGACGGCCAGCGCCAGCGCATCATGCTCGCGCGCGCCATCGCGCAGGAACCGCATGTGATCATGCTCGACGAGCCGACGAACTACCTGGACATCCATTACGAGATCGAGCTTTTGAACGTGCTGCGCCGCCTGGTGCGCACGCGCGACGTGGCGGTCATCATGTCGCTGCACGAGCTACCGCTTGCGCGCAAGGTAAGCGACTACGTTATGTGCATCAAGGGCGACCGCGTCTGCGCGCAGGGCGCGCCCGACGAGATTTTCACGCCTGAAGTCATCAACGACCTGTACGACCTCGAGCCTGGCGTCTTCGATCCCATAACCGGCAACATCGAGTTGGAAGAGCTGTAAGCTCCAGCCAGCCATCGAAAGCGGCTTTTGGCTTCTCGCACACGCAGCTCTTCGCTTGCGATGTAGAATGATGGGAATCGTCAAGAAGGGAATCATGGTGGTTAAAGGAACACTCTATGGCGTGAGCGTGGGCCCGGGCGATCCCGAATTGCTTACGCTGAAGGCGATACGCGCCATTCGCGAAGCTGATGTTATCGCGGTGCCCAACATCGGGCATGGACGTCAGACGGCGCTTTCCATTGCTGCGGAACACATAAAGGGCAAGCCCCAGATTGAGTGCTCGACGCCCATGACGCGCGATGCGCAGGTGCGCCAGGCCGCCTATGCCGAGAACGCGCGGAGGATTTGCGAGTTTCTGGCCGAGGGGCGCAACGTCGCCTACCTGTGCCTTGGCGACATCGGCGTGTACGCCAGTTTCGCGCCCGTGAACGAGCGGGTGCGCGCTGCCGGCTACGATGTGGAAATCATCCCGGGCGTCACGTCTTTTTCAGCGAGCGCGGCCCGGCTGGGCATGGTGCTGTGCGAAGGTTCCGAGCGCTTGCTCGTTTCGCCGGTCATGTCGGGCAACGTCGACGAGATCTTGAACGTGCCGGCGAACAAGGTGTTCATGAAATCGGGCAAGGCTGTGCACGATTTGCGCGACAAGCTGGAAGCGCGCGGCGAACTCGACCGTGCCAGCATGGTCGCCAATTGCGGGCTGCCCGATGAAAAGGTGTTTCCCCACCTTGCCGATATCGACGAAGACGGCGATTACTTCTCGGTCGTCATCGTGAAGGGCGCGTAAGCATGCCCCATATTTGTCAACCCGAGCGGAGCGCGAAGCACGCCCCCTTTGTCATCCCGAGCGTTAGCGAGGGATCTCGGGCTTTGCCCGCCCAGCATCCAGCGGAGTTGCTTCGATGATCGAGATTCGCGACCTGACAAAACGATTCGGCGACTTCACCGCTGTCGACCACCTGAACTTGACCATTCAGACGAACGAGTTTATGGGGCTGCTCGGCCCGAACGGTGCGGGCAAGACCACGACCATCAGCATGATGTCGACGGTGCTGCTGCCGACGTCGGGCGAGATCCTGATCGACGGACAGCAGCTGAACCGCAAGGCGGCCGCCGTGAAACGCAAGCTGTCGGTGGTGACGCAGGAGTATTCCATGCGCCAGGACATGACCATGAACGAGGTCATGGAATACCAGGGCCGCCTGTATTACATGCGCAAGAAGGAGATCCGCGCGAAAACCGAAGAGCTTTTCGAGTTCGCGGGCCTTTCCGATTTCGGGCATCGCACGGTACGCCATCTTTCCGGCGGCATGAAGCGCAAGCTCATGATTTGCCGCGCGCTCATGGTGGAACCCGAGATCCTGCTGCTCGACGAGCCCACGGCCGGCATGGATGCCCTGGCGCGCCGCCAGATGTGGGACTTGCTGCGCAGCCTGAAGGACCGCAACCTCACCATCTTGCTGACGACTCATTACATCGACGAGGCGCAGGCGCTCTGCAACCGCGTGGCGTTCATCGACGGCGGCAAGCTCGACGTGGTGGATGCGCCGCTTGCGCTCATCGACCAGCTGGGTCCCTTCGCCATCGACAACCTGGTGGATGGCAAGTTGGAAAGCGAGTATTTCCCCACGCGCGAAGCGGCGATCGAACGGTTGCGCGAGCTGCCGGACGACGCCGTGCTGCGCGCGACGACATTGGAAGACGTGTTCGTGGAAAGGGTGGGCCACCGCATTACGAAAAGGTAGGGAAACGCCGGCTGATTCCGCCTCAGGATGTGGCCGCTTGCGCAGGCGGCATAGTCATGGGGATGGTTTGCAGATACCCGCCGAGCAGCTGTAGGCGGCATCCTGAGGCGGAATCAGCCGGCGTTTCCTGAGCTGGAATGGGGCGCCAGATGCAACGGCGGAAGTAATTATGGGCATCATCACGGTACTGTGGGAAAAATGGGCGGAGTTCAAACGCGACTTCTACAAGATCACGGTCGCGGCCATGATCTCGCCGCTCATGTACCTGCTCGTGTTCGGGCTGGGCATTCAGACCACCTCGCACGGCGAGCCGTACCTGAACTTTCTGATTCCCGGCATCGTGGCCATGGTCACGATGACCGGCAGCTTCAGCGCCGTGTCGCAGAACATGAGCGTGCAGCGCCTGTACGAGAAAGCGCTCGATCAGGTGATGGTGTCGCCCACGCCGTTGTGGCAGTTCATCGTGGGGCAGATTGTGGGCGGCGCGCTGCGCGGCATGTACGCGGCGGTGGTCATCTTGCTGCTGATATCGCCCATCCGCACGTCGCTCGTGTTCAACTGGCTGTCGTTCGTCATCATGTTCGTGAACGGCACCGTGTTCGCCACGATTGCGGTGGCGTTGTCGTTTTTGGCGAAGAGCTACACCGACGCACCGCGGTTCAACACCTATATCATCATGCCCATGTCGTTTCTGTGCAACACGTTCTTCTCGACCGACCAGATGCCGCACGGCATCAAGGAATTCGTGCAGGCGCTGCCGTTGTCGCAAACTTCCGACATGGTGCGCGCCATCGCGCAGGGCAACGACCCCAACCTGATGGGGCTTGTGGTGTTGGCGGTGTACCTGGCGGTGTTCGCGGGCATTTCGTTTGCGTTCATCTATAAGAAGAAAAACCTGTAAGGGGGCGCATATGAGGGGCATGCTGTTCGTGAGCTTCGGAACGTCGCACGAGGATACGCGCGTGAAGACCATCGACGCCATTCAGGCGAAGGTGCGCGCGGCGTTTCCGGATTGCACGCCGTACAGCGCGTGGACGAGCGGCATGATCATAAAGAAGGTGGCTGCCGAGCGCGGAGAGCACCACGATACGCTGGACGGCGTGGACGACCTGATCGTGTCGACGACGTGCCTCATGCACGGCGCCGAGATGGCCAAGATCGAGAAAGCCGTTATTCCGTGGGCCGCCGAGCGCAACATTCCGACGGAGATTGCCGAGCCGTTGCTGAATTCCCCTGGCGATCAGGCCGCCGTGGCGCGCGCCATTGCCGATGAGTTTGCAGGCCTGGGTGCCGACGACGCAGTGCTGCTGATGGGCCACGGATCGCCGACCGGCGGCAACGAGGTGTACCGTCAGGTGCAGGAAGCGTTCCATGCGCAGGGCAACGACCGCTTTTTCGTGGCGACGGTGGAAGGCGAGCCGACGTTCGACGACGTATGGCCGCTCGTTCAGGCGAGCGGGGCTGCGCGCGTGCACTTGGCGCCGCTCATGATCGTTGCCGGCGATCATGCGAAAAACGACTTGGCGGGCGAGGATGACGACTCGTGGGCCAGCCGCGTTGCCGCATGCGGGCTCGAGGCGGTTCCCGTGTTGAAGGGCCTTGGCGAATACGCCGGCATTCAGCAGCTTGTGTGCGACCACGTGGAGCAGGCGCTCATGATGAGGGAGGTTGCCCTGCGTGGGTAATGTCGCTCGGCATACTGCAACCGTTCTCGTGGCGTTGATGCTCGGCATGCTGCTGGGCGCGTGCGCGTTCGCGCAGCCTGCCTTCGCCGACGAAGCGCATGCCAAGGTGGCGTCTGCAAGCCAGATGGCGTCTTCGAAGGTGCTGCTGCTCGAGGGCATGGCGCCCATCACGGGCGACAAGGTGAAAGACGGCACGTACGAAATCGAAGCTGAATCGACATCGCCGTTCTTCAAGATAAAGAGCGCGAAGCTGACCGTGCGCAACGGAAAGATGACGGCGGAAATCGGGTTCGACTCGAAGAGCTATCCGCTCGTGTACATGGGAACGGGCCAGGAGGCCGCAGATGCGCCCGCAAGCGACTACATCGAGTTCGACGGCGACTCCTGGACGTTCACCGTGCCCGTGGAAGCGCTCGATGCCGAAATCGACTGCGCGGCGTGGAGCAAGCGCCGCAAGATGTGGTACGACCGCAAGCTCATGTTCTACGCGGCCACGTTGCCGGCCGACGCGTTGCTCGTCGATTTGCCCACATACGGCGACCCCGTCGACCCGGAAAGCGTGAACGTGGCGAAGACCAGTGCCGATGTGGCTACGGGTGTCGTGCATGAGGACGGTTACGAGGCCGTTGCGGTCGACTTGCCCGATGGCGAGTACTCCATCGAGGTGAACATGACGGGCGGCAGCGGGCGTGCCTCGGTGAGCTCGCCGACTTGGCTCATCGTCGAAGACGGCCACGCCTATGCGCGACTGCTGTGGTCGAGCTCGTACTACGATTACATGATCGTCGACGAGCAGCGCTATGAGAACCTGACCGACGATGGCAGCAACTCGACGTTCATCATTCCCATTACCCAGATGGACGAGGAGATGCCGGTCGTGGCCGATACCACGGCCATGGGCGACCCGGTGGAAATCGAGTACCACCTGACGTTCTATTCGACCACGATCGACGACAAGGACGCCATCCCGCAGGAGGCGGCCATAAAGGTGCTCATTATCGCCATCGTCATCATTGTGGTGGGCGGTATTTTGAATTACGTGTTGAAGAAGAGAAGGAAACGGTGAGCGCAATGGCGGGCGTGAGCCCGGCGGGCAGCAGGGGCATGCGCCTACGGCTGCTCGCCGAATGTATTGGGTATTTCAAAAATGGCGGCTGCGCAAGCGGCGCATGCCCCTGCTGCCCGCCGGGCTCACGCCCGCCATTGCGCTCACCTGAGAGGTAAGGCGAATGAATCGCGATGAACTTGTTTGCATGATCGGCACCGATCATGGGCTGGCTTCGGCCGATGTGCGCTCGGCGTTCTCGCTGCCGACCGACGTGCGCGAGGACGTGTTGGCGCTCGCCCGCGTCAAGTTGGGTGCGAGCGGCGTGGTGCTGTTGGCCACGTGCAACCGCACCGAGTTGTGGGCGAGTTTCGACGGCGTGCCAGCCCCCATGCGCAGCGTGGATGCGGGCGGCGCTCCCAAAGCTGACGATCCGTTGCTGCGGGTCATATGCGAGATGCACATGGTCGATCCTGCTGATTACGCTCGGTATTTCGCATGCCGGTCGGGAGATGCGGCAGTCGACCACCTGTTCAACGTTGCTTGCGGCTTGCGTTCGGCCATCATGGCCGAAGACCAAATCGTGTCGCAGGTGAAGCAGGCGATAGCCTACTCGCGCGAGATCGGCGTGGCCGATAGCGTGCTCGAGGTGTTGTTCCGCCAAGCTGTGACGGCGGCAAAGCAGGTGAAAAGCGGGGTGCGGTTCACGCGCGCCTATGCGACGGCCATCGATCAGGCGGTCGAGCAGTTGAACGATGACGGCGTCGATCTTTTCGGTGCAACGTGCATGGTCATCGGCAATGGCGAATACGGCCGCTTGGCGGCCTCGACACTTGCCGAGCAGGGTGCCGAGGTGCTCGTAACCGTGCGCCAGTACACGCACGGCGCGGTGACCATTCCCAGGGGGTGCACGGGCATTCCTTACGCCGACCGCTACGATTACATCGGGCGCTGCAAGGTGGTCATGAGCGCCACGACGAGCCCGCACTATACGCTCGAACGCGGCGAGTTGGCATCTGCCCTTGGTGCCGATGCGCACATTGAGTTTTTCGACCTTGCCATTCCCCACGACATCGACCCCTCCATTGCGGATGTGTCAGGATGTGCGCTTCACGACATCGACAGCTTCTCGGCGCAAATTGGAACCGAGAACGCGCAGGCAATCGCTACGGCACAGCGCATGCTGGCGGAGGGCGTCGAGGAGTTTTGGGATTGGACCCGTCGCCGCGAGAACATGGCGAACGAGCGCCCGCCTGCCGGGGCGTTCTTCCCAGCGTTCATCGACATCAGCGACAAGCGAGCCGTGTTCGTGGGCGGCGGCACCATCGCCCTGCGGCGCGTCCGCACGCTGCTGCCGTTTGCGGGCGATATCGTGGTGTACGCTCCCGATTTCACGCCCGAGCTCGAGCGGTTTGCGCTCGACGGCGCGCTCGAACTTGTGCGGAAGCCGTACGACGAATCGGTGCTCGAGGGCGCCGACATCGTGTTTGCGTGTACGAACGATTCCAATTTGAACGACGAGGTGTGGGCTGCATGCAAACAGCGCCACATTCCCGTGAACGTGTGCAGCGACCGGTACAAGTGCGATTTCTATTTCCCGGGCGTGGTGCAAAACGCAGGGCTCGTCGTCGGTATCAGCGCCGGTGGCAAGGACCATCGCCGCGTGCGGCAGTTGCGCGCCCGCATTGAAAGGCTGTTGGAAGAAGAGGACCTGTAACGTGAAGGTGGTTATCGGAAGCCGCGACAGCAAGTTGGCTGTCGTGCAAAGCCAGATGGTCATTGCGTTTTTACGCGAAGCTCATCCCGGAATGGACGTGTCGCTCGCCACGTTCAAGACGACGGGGGACAAGATCTTGGACCGTCGGCTCGACGAGGTCGGCGGCAAGGGGCTGTTCGTGAAGGAGCTCGACGCAGCGCTACGCGCGGAACAATGCGACTATACGGTGCACAGCTGCAAGGACCTACCCATGGAAGTGCCGTACGACTTGCCGCTCGTGTGTTTCTCGGTGCGCGAGGACCCGCGCGACGTGCTCGTGTTTCCGCAAGGGGCAAGTGAACCCGATTGGTCGAAGCCCATCGGCACATCGTCGCGCAGGCGCGAGATTCAGCTGCGCGCGCTGTTCCCGCATGCGACGTTCGAAAGCGTGCGCGGCAACCTTCAGACGCGCTTGCGCAAGCTCGATGAGGGTGGTTACGGTGCCCTTGTGTTGGCGGCGGCGGGTCTGAAGCGCATGGGGCTCGAAGAGCGCATCGGGCGCTACCTGGCGGTTGATGAAGTCATCCCCTCAGCCGGGCAAGGGGTGCTCGCCGTGCAGGGGCGTGCGGATGCGCAGCCAGCGCTCTTCGAAGGCTTTGCGAACGGTCAGGTGGCCGTGGCCGTGGCGGCCGAGCGTGCGTTCGTGGCGCGGCTCGATGGCGGCTGCTCGTCGCCCATTGCGGCGCATGCCACGGTGGAAGGTGGCATGTTCCAGTTGCGCGGCATGTATTACGACGAGGGGACTCAGCAGGCGTGGCGGGGCAGTGTGAGCGGTTCGGTCGAGGAGGCCCTTACGCACGCACGCGATTTGGCAGACCGCTTACGCGCCGGCGAAGGAGAGCAGATATGAGCAAGGTAATGGGCAAGGTGTGGTTGGTCGGAGCCGGTCCGGGCGATGCAGGTCTGTTCACGCGCAAGGGCTACGACGTGCTGCAGCAGGCCGACGTGGTCGTGTACGACGCGCTCGTGGGCGATGGCGTGCTTTCATGCGTTCCGCGCGAAGCTCGCACGATCGACGTGGGCAAGCGCGCCGCCAATCACACGATGCCGCAAGAGCAGATCAGCCAGGTGCTCCTCGACGAGGCGCTTGCGGGCAACAAGGTCGTGCGCCTGAAGGGCGGCGACCCCTTCGTGTTCGGCCGCGGCGGGGAAGAGCTCGAGCTGCTCGCCGAGCACGGCGTGCCGTACGAGGTCGTGCCCGGCATCACCTCGGCCGTCGCCGTTCCCGCTTACAACGGCATTCCCGTGACGCATCGCGACTTCACGTCGTCGCTGCACATCATCACCGGCCACAAGCGCGCCGGCGCCGATTACGACATCGACTTCGAAGCGCTCGTGCGCACGAAGGGCACGCTCGTGTTCCTCATGGGCGTCCGCTCGCTGCCCGACATCATGGCCGGCCTCATGAACGCGGGCATGAGCGCCGAGGTGCCTGCTGCCGTGCTGCAGGAGGGCACGACGGCGGGGCAGCGTCGGGTTGTCGCCACGGTCGGTACGCTTCCCGCCGAAGCCGAGAAGGCGCAGATCGCGGCGCCCGCCATCATCGTGGTGGGCGAGGTGTGCGGCCTGGCCGACCAGTTCGCCTGGTACGAGAAGCTGCCGCTTTCGGGTTGCAAGGTGCTCGTCACGCGCCCGGCCGAGCTCATCTCCACGATGTCGGATCGCCTGCGCGCGCTCGGCGCCGAAGTGCTCGAGGTTCCCGCCATCGCCACAGTGCCCGTGCAGGGCAACGAGCGGCTCTTCAGGGCGTTGGAAGACGTGGCGCTGTACGACTGGGTCGTTTTCACGAGCCCGTCGGGCGTGCGCATCTTCTTCGACGAGCTCGGCAAGGCAGGCATCGACCGGCGCCTGTTCATGGCGGAAATCGCCGCACTCGGGCAAGGCACGGCCAACGAACTGCGCAAACACGGCTACATAGCTGACCTCGTGCCCGAGGAGGCGACGGGCGAGGCGCTCGGCCAAGCGCTTGCGGAAGCCGCCGAGCCGAACAGCAAGATCTTCATCCCGCGGGCGCGCATCGGCAACCCCGAGCTCGTGGAAGCACTCGTCGCCGCCGGCCACGCGGTCGACGACGTGCCGACGTACGATACCGTGCCGCTGCCCGGCGGCCTCGTCGACATCGCCGCCGAGTTCGAGCAAGGTCGCATCTTCTGCGCCGTCTTCACCAGCTCGTCGGGCGTGCGCGCCTTCGCCGAGGCGAACCCTGGGCTCGACTTCTCGAAGGTGCTCGCCGCTTGCATCGGCGAGAAGACCCGTGCCACGGCCGCGTCGTTCGGCATGCGAACCCGCATGTCCGGCAAGGCCACCATGGACAGCCTCACCGAGCTCATCGTTCGCGAGTTCTCTTCCCGCTAGAAGCTGCAGGCCACCCCCGTAGGGGCGCGATTCATCGCGCCCGCGCCGATTGGCGGTTTTCCGAACACAAAGTGGTGAAGTTAGGGTTTTTGCTCCGAGTTGCAATAGGGGCGGCTGATATGAGCATAATCAAGGGTTGGAAAACAACAGGTTCTAGAGGGGCACAACGGAAATGACGGAAGAACTGAGCGAGCGCGACGAGCTCGCTGAAACCAATACGCTCGAAGAAAGCGCCGAGGTTGTCGAAGAGGAGCGCGCCGCGCTCTCGACCGACCGCCTGGGCACGAGCAGCATCCTGAAGCTGCTGATCGAGTTCTCGATTCCGGCCATCATCATGATGACCTTCAACGCGCTGTACAACATCGTCGACTCGGTGTTCTTGGGCCAGGCGGTCGGGCCTGACGGCATCGCGGTCACCACGTTGGCGTTTCCCATCATGACGCTGCTCATGGGCCTATCGGCGCTCGCCGGCCAGGGCGGCAATGCGCTCGCGGCCATTCAGCTGGGCGAAGACCGGGTCGACGATGTGGAACGCACCGTGGGCAACACGGTTTTGCTGCTCATCATCATCGCCATCATCATCGCGATCGCGGGCGTCGTGCTCATCGACCCGCTGCTCGCGCTCGTGGGCACCACGCCCGAGCTGTACGACATGGCCAAGCTCTTCATGCAGATCGTCATGATCGGCTTTTTGTTCCAGTGCCTCGGCATGGGCGCGAACAACTTCCTGCGCACCGAGGGCAAGCCGATGCTCGCGCTCGGCACGAGCGTGCTCGGCACGATCATGTGCATCATCTTCAACTTCATCCTGGTCATGTGGATGGGCTTCGGCGTGGCGGGCTCGGCGTTCGCCACGATCATCGGCCAGGGCTGCGGCATGGTGCCGGTCATCTGGTACCTCATGCGCGGCAAGGACGCGCCGTTCCACCTGCGCCTGTCGTGCATGAAGCCCGATTTCCACCTATGGGGCGTCATCCTGTCGCTGGGCATCGCCTCGTTCATCATGCAGGTGGCGAACGCGGTCATCAACACCATTCTGAACCAGACGCTCGCGTATTACGGCCAGTTCGACCCCATCGGCGCAGCCGGCGCGCTGGCTGCCATCGGCTTGGCGGGCCGCGTCAACGGCTTCGCGTTCATGCCGGCCATCGGCGTGCTCATGGGCGCGCAGACGCTCATCGGCTACAACTACGGCGCCCGCAAATGGAACCGCGTGCTGAAGGCGTACGGGTTGGGCGTGCTGTTCGCCACGATCATCATCACGTTCTTCTTCATCCTGATTCACGTCATTCCAGGCCCCATCGTGCAGCTGTTCGGCGTCGAGGGCGGCCTCGAGGAATTCACGATCTTCGCGCTGCAGGTCATGACGGCGATGTTCCCGCTCGTCGGCTTCCAGATGATGAGCTCGAACTACTTCCAGTCGACCGGCCAGCCGCTGAAGGCGTCGCTTCTAAGCCTCACGCGCCAGGTGCTGTTCCTCATCCCGCTGCTGCTGTTGCTGCCGCAGTTCCTGCCGGGCTTCATCAGCGTCACGGCGCTGCAGGCCATCTGCTTCACGTATCCGACAGCCGACGTTCTGTCCATCCTCACGACCGCCGCGTTCATCGTTCCCGAGCTGCTGAAGCTGCGCAAACGCGCCAACGAGGGCCAAGACGCGCAAACCGAGCTTCCCGCGGCCGCTTAGCCGCGCATAAAACCTCCCGCGCTGGTATCATTTGCTCGTGCAGATAATCACGCCAGCCGAGGAGGCCAAACCATGGAATTGCTGCAACGTTCGAGGCGCCTGCGCGGGTCGGAGGGCCTGCGCCGCATGGTGCGCGAGACGCGCGCCGATGCGTCGTCGCTCATTTACCCGATGTTCGTCGTCGAAGGCACGGGCGTGAAAGAGGAGATCCCCTCGATGCCCGGGCAGTTCCGCTGGTCGCTCGACCGCCTTCCCGAAAAGCTCGAAGAGCTGCAGGAAGCGGGCGTGGGCAGCCTCATGCTGTTCGGCATCCCCGCCGAGAAGGACGAGGTCGCTTCAGGCGCATACGACGAGAACGGCATCGTGCAGCGCGCGGTGCGCGTGTGCAAGGAAAAGGCGCCCGACCTGTACTGCATCACCGACGTCTGCCTGTGCGAGTACACGAGCCACGGGCATTGCGGACAGCTGCGCGGCCAGGAAGTCGACAACGACCCGTCGGTCGAGCTGCTCGCCCGCACGGCCGTGTCGCATGCGGCAGCTGGCGCCGACATGGTGGCGCCCTCCGACATGATGGACGGCCGCGTGCTCGGCATCCGCCAGACGCTCGACGCCGCCGATTTCACGACGGTGCCCATCATGGCGTATTCCGTGAAGTACGCGAGCGCGTTCTATGGGCCGTTCCGCGAGGCTGCCGATTCGGCGCCCGCGTTCGGCGACCGGCGCTCATACCAGATGGACGTGCACAACCGCCGCGAGGCCGTGAAGAAGGCGCTGCAGGACATCGAGCAGGGCGCCGACATCGTCATGGTGAAGCCGGCCATGTCGTTTCTCGATTTGGTGCGCGAGGTCCACGACGCCGTGAACGTGCCGGTCGCGGCTTACAGCGTCAGCGGCGAGTACGCCATGGTGAAGGCCGCCGCCGCGCAGGGATGGATCGACGAGGAGCGCATCGTCGGCGAGATGGCCGCCTCGGTCTACCGCGCCGGCGCCGGCATCTACCTGACGTACTACGCCGAGCTCATCGCGAAGCTCATTGCCGAAGGAGCCGTGGGGTAACTCGCATGTCATTCTTCAGGACGCGTGAAGCATCCCCGCATGTCATCCTGAGCGGAGCGCGAAGCGCGGAGTCGAAGGATCTCCGCGAAGCGGCGAGGGAGATCCTTCGCTACGCTCAGGATGACAAAGAGAATCGAAAGGAATCACATGCCGACTTCAGCTGAATTGATGGAACGCGCCGTGAAGGTCATTCCCGGCGGCGTGAACTCGCCGGTGAGGGCGTTTCAGAGCGTGGGATGCACGCCGCGCTTCATCGCGCGCGCCGACGGGCCGTACGTGTGGGACGTCGAGGGCAACCGCTACCTCGACTACATCGGTTCGTGGGGCCCGATGATCCTGGGTCACAACGACCCGGTTGTGCGCGAGGCCGTGCAGGAAGCGTGCGGGCGGGGCATGAGCTTCGGCGCCGCGACCGAGCTCGAGGTGCAAATCGCGGAGTTCATCTGCGACACCGTGCCGCACGTCGAGATGATCCGCATGGTGAATTCCGGCACCGAGGCCGTCATGAGCGCGCTGAGGTTGGCGCGCGGCTTCACCGGGCGCGACAAGGTGGTGAAGTTCGCGGGCAACTACCATGGCCACAGCGACTGCATGCTCGTAGAGGCCGGTTCGGGCGTCATGACCGCAGGCGTGCCCGGAAGCGCAGGCGTGCCGGAGGGCTGCGCGCGCGACACGCTGACGGCCGCGTACAACGACCTGGAAAGCGTGCGGGCGCTCTTCGAGAGCAACCCCGGGCAAATCGCCGCCGTCATCGTGGAGCCGGTCGCCGCAAACATGGGCGTCGTGCTTCCCGCGCCGGGCTTTCTGGAGGGCTTGCGCGCCCTCTGCGACGAGGCGGGCGCGTTGCTCGTGTTCGACGAGGTCATCTGCGGGTTCCGCCTGGCATACGGCGGCGCGGCCGAGCGTTTCAGCGTGCGCCCCGACCTGGTCACGTATGGCAAGATCATCGGCGGCGGCATGCCGGTCGGCGCATTCGGCGGTCGGGCCGACGTCATGAACCACATGGCGCCTGCGGGCCCCGTGTACCAGGCGGGCACGTTATCGGGCAACCCCATCGCCATGACGGCCGGTTTCGCGCAGCTGAGGGAGCTGCACGACCATCCCGAGCATTACGAGCGGCTCGAAGCGGCGGGCGAGCGCCTGTTCGGCGGCATCGCCAAGCTGCTTGAAGATCGCAGCGCGCCGTGCTGCGTCAACCACATCGGCTCGATCGGCAGCACGTTCTTCGCGCCTGGCCCGGTGACCGATTACGCGTCGGCCAAGGCGTCCGATACCGATGCGTTCGCGCGCTATTTCCGCTTCATGCTCGACCGCGGCTTCTCGCTCGCGCCGTCGCAGTTCGAGGCGATGTTCATCTCGTGCGCGCACACCGACGAGCACATCGACGAGACGCTCGCCGCGATTGCCGAGTACCTGTCCTAGCACGGGGCGCGGCGGCTCATGTGATTGCTGGTACAATGAATCAGAAAATAGGGCCTCAAACGCGAAAGGAACAGCATGAAGATCTTATCCATCGTCCTCGGCGTGCTGCTCGCCATCGGCGGCGTGTACTGCCTGATGACCCCCATCGCCACGTATTCCGTCCTCAGCTGGCTCATCGGCCTGGCCATGCTCGTCGAGGGCATCGGCAGCGTCGTCACGTGGAATGACCGCCGCAAGCTCGGGTTCGCCGACGGTTGGACGCTGTTGGGCGCCATCGTCTCCATCATCTTGGGCTGCATCCTGCTCGTCAGCTACGTGGCGCAGTTCGCCGTCGACCTGTTCATCGCGTACATGATCGCCGCATGGTTCGTCATCGGCGGCATCACGCGCATCATCGCGGCGGTCAAGCTGCGCCAGTTCCGCGACGCCACTGGCAGCGCCATCGACGGCAGCTGGGGCTTGCTGCTCGTGCTGGGCATCATCATCGTCATCTTGGGCGTGCTATGCCTGTTCAACCCGCTGGCCGTCATGGTCGGCGTCGGCGCCATGCTGGGCGTCGCCATCATCTTCTCGGGCATCGACCTCATCGTCCGCGGCATCCAGATGCCGTAGTAGCAGCCTGGCAGGGGCTGGGCACGACGTAATCTGCGCGCATTCAACCGCCGTCTCCCCGCAAAGGGTGAGGCGAAGTCGGTTGGCGCCGTCGCGCGCCTGTATCGCCTAACCCATTTCAAGGGCGCATACTGTAAACTAAGACGAGTTACCGCATAAATCGGCGAAACGGGGGCATGCATGAAGACGATCATTGTAAGCGATCTGCACCTGGGGCTTGACGACCGCATTTCCGAGGACGTGAAGAACCGCCCGAAGCTCGTCGACTTCATTGACAAGATCCGCACCGAGAAGATGGCCGACGAGCTCGTCATCGCGGGCGACTTCCTCGACCAGTGGTACTACCCCGGAAGCGTGGACTTGCCGCGCGACTCGCGCGAGTTCTACCTGGCCTGCGCGAAGAACAACCAGGACGTCGTCGACGCGCTCGTCCGCCTCATCGAGTCGGGAATCCCCGTGGTGTACGTGCCGGGCAACCACGACATGACCATGACCCACGAGATCCTCGCGGAAATCGTGCCGGGCATCCGCCAGGCGCGCGACGTGCCGGGCCTGGGCCGTTACCGCACCGGCGTGCGCGGCGAGGTCGTCATCGAGCACTCGCACCGCTACGAGATCATGTGCGCGCCCGACACCATCACCAACGCCGAGCTCATGGAATACGGCTACCCCATGCTCCCGGCCGGGTACTTCTTCGCGCGCGTGGGCGTGCAGTCGGGGGCGGAGGGGCTCGCGTATTCGAAGGACGAATCGCTGCGCAAAGACCTTCCCACACCGCCTGCGCCCGACGCGGACGACGCCGACGCGCGTGCGGCCTACGAGTACTGGAAGGTGTGGGCCGACATCATCAACGACTGGTTCCCCGTGAAAGAGGGCATGCAGGACACGTTCGTGAAGGTGGCCGTCGACGGCTTGGCCGGCGAGTTCTCGCTTTCCGACCTGCTGCCCGCCGTGCAGCCCGACGGCAGCCTGAACGCGGTGCTGTACAAGGACCTGTGGAAGAACTGGGATGAGGTGCAGCGCAGAAACCTCGTGCCCGCGCCCGTCAGCGCTGAGCACTCGCTGAAACACGCCGCCGACAACGAGGAGCGCATCGAGGAGCTGCCCGCGCGCGCGTACTTCGACGTCGACCCGAGCGTCGACGTGGTCGTGTTCGGCCATACGCACGTGCCCGGCTACAAGGACTTCACGGGCTACGACCGCCCGAAGGTGTTCGCCAACAGCGGCACGTGGGTCGACAACAACACCGACGACCTCAACAACACCGCCACGTTCGTGCTCGTCGAATCGACGCACGAAGGCGACACGGTGCAGACGCTGAAGTGCCTCGGCGACGGCAAGGTCGAAGACATCGTGCCCGTCGAAAACGACCACATCCGCCGCGCGTAACGCGCACGGGCCCATAGGGGCATAGACCTCGCCGTCGCCCTTGCTCGAGCAATGCGATGAGGCATTCTCCCAAGCGTCGGTTTATTTCTCCCAAAATGGTGGTATATTTGGGAGAAATAGAAGCAAGTTGAGAGAAAACGCATGAGGGAATTTGATTACGGCGTTCTGAAAAAACGCACATGGAGCAACGAAATCGTCTCCCGTGTCGCCCAGATCCATGAGTACAAGGGCAGGCAGGGGCTGTACCTGACCGCAAAACCCGCGGCACTCGACCGCCTTGTTGACATCGCAAGGATCCGGAGCACCGAGGGCTCGAACAGCATCGAGGGAATAAGAACCACCGGCCCTCGGCTCCGACAGCTCATCGCAGACAAGACCACGCCCAGGAACCGCGACGAGGAGGAGATACTCGGCTATCGCAACGTGCTCGACCTCATCCACGAGAGCTACGAGTACATCCCTGTGCGCCCGAATTACATCCTGCAGCTTCATCGCGACCTGTTGCGCTATACCGGTTACTCCTTCGGCGGTAGCTTCAAGTCGGCTCCCAACGAGATAGGGACGGTGCTTCCCAGCGGTGAAGTGGTCACGTTGTTCGCGCCGCTCGAGCCGCACGAAGTGCCTGGGGCTATGGAGCAGCTGTGCGAAGCGTACAACACTGCAATCGCCGAGGGCGAAGTCGATCCCCTGATACTCATCCCATGCTTCGTGCTCGACTTCCTGTGCATCCATCCCTTTAAAGACGGCAATGGGCGTATGAGCCGCCTGTTGACGCTGCTTTTGCTGTATCAAGCCGGATATTTGGTGGGCCGCTATGTCAGCGTCGAGAAGGCAATAGATGACACGAAGGAAGCCTACTACCGGGCGCTCTCCGCAGCAGACGCTGGCTGGCACGACGGCGAGAACGACCCCAAGCCCTTCATCGAGTACTTGCTGGGCGTTGTCCTGTCTTGCTACCGCGACTTTGACTCGCGTGTGGGCGCTGTCGAAGACGCCGGAGCCCGGAGCACTTCATACGACATCGTGAGGAGCTATGTCATGGGGAAGGTGGGCACGTTCACTAAGCGGGACGCGCTCGAAGCCTGCCCGAGCTTGGGCAGCTCGTCGGTCGAATCTGCGCTGAAGAAACTCGTGGACGACGGGACCCTAAGCAGGATCGGCGCAGGCCGGAAGACTCGATATGCGAGGAGCGATTCTCTCGAGCGCTGAGTAGGCTGCCAAGCTGGAATTCGATGCGGCCTCGCTTAATCTGCAACGCGCAGCTAGACTCGCCCAGGCAGCTTAGCCCATGGCGCCGACCACGCCGATGGAGCCCGTCATCACCACGAGCACGATGATGACGACCGCAATGCGCACCGCGTTTGCGAAGTCGCGACGCCATCTGTCACGCTGTGCGTGAGCTGCCAAATCCACGCCGTAGCTCGTTTCGCGGTTTCCTTCCAGGTCGTTCGCCCTCGCGTGCCGCGAAGCCTTCGATTGACGGCTGACATACCCATAGTATAAGCTCTTGCCCGCGCTGAACCAAAAGGGGCGTGTTCCTTCTGGGCTACGAGTGGAAATCGGGGAGCGAGGGAATGGCCGCAGGCGGAAAAGCCAACGCACTGCCCATCATCATAGTGGGGCTCGTTGTCTGCGGGCTACCCGCCTACGCGCTCGCGACGCTGTTCGGCGCAGGTTCGGTGGCCATGATCGCGATGATGGTGTCGCTGTTCACGTTTATCTCGATCATCGGCGGCTCGCTGCTCGCCGACATGAAAACCGCTGCGGTCGTAGTGCCGTTCATCTTCGTGGCCGCCACGGTTCCCCGCCTCGTTTCCGAATGGAACGCCGTCGCCGGTGCTGTAGCGGCGTGCGCGTGCTTGCTCGTGGTCGTGCTGTTGCCCCTGCACGACGAGCGGCTCGGCAACGCGCGCATGGGAGGGGGCATGGCGGTCATCTTCTCGTATGCGATGGCGCTGCCCGGCGAATTCAATGCGGCGCAGTTCGTGGTGGCCATCGCCGTGGCCGTGATCTGGCCGGTGCTGTTGCGCCTGCTGACGGGTGCGCGCGACCCCGACAAGGCCACGCGCGAGAGCATCGCGGGTTTGCTCGAAGCCGACGAGCCCGATTTGGAAGGCGTGCTGCATGCTTGGCTGCTCGGAGGGCGCAAGCTCTGGCAGGCGAAGGTGATTTCGGCCGCATGCCGCTCGCGCGGCGGCATTCACATGTTGCGTTTGCTCGGGCGTGCTGACAGCCGCTTCGACGACCTCATCGCCCAGTACACCGACGCCGCCGGGCAGGTTGCCGGCCAGGTGCGTGCGAAGGCGCCCGATGCGCATTGCCAACTTTCCCTGCCCGAGGTCCATCTGGAAGGCGAGGCTGGCCGCATGTCCGGCCAAGCCGCCGATGGCCTGGCCGTTGCCTTCGAAGCGGCAATCGCGCGCCCGGCCGGCGTCACGACGCGCCCCTCGCGCGAATCGCTGCGGGCCATCGCCGGCAAGCCGCTGCTGCGCGAGCGCAAGGTGCAGATCGCCCATGCGCTGCGCACGTTCATCGGCATGAGCGTCATGATCGCGCTCACCACGGCGCTGCTTCCCCCGGGCACTTCGCTGAAGGCGTCGGCGCTGCTGTGCACGTTCGCCATCCTCCAGTCGAGCTGGCATGCCACGTTGGCGAAATCGAAGGCGCGCATCATCGGCGTGTCGGCGGGCATGGTCGTATCGGCCGTGCTGACCGCCGTGCTTCCCGCGCACGTCATGCTTCCCGTGGCCATGGTCTGCCAGCTGCTCGGCATGTGGTTCATGCTGTCGAATCCCGCGCTGGCGTACTTCTTCATGGCCGTCATGTCCATCGGCATGGCCGTGGGCACGAGCGGAGCCGACCCCGTTTCCTACATCGTCGAGTACCTCGTCGTCATCGCCGCGTCCATCGTTGTGGGCGTCGTCGGCGGCTTCGTGGTGGTGCGCCCCGTGCCGCATCCGACCATGCGCGAAAGCGTCGACACCATGTGGCGCTCTACGCTGTGCGTGCTGGAAACCCTGCGCGATAACGCCGATAGGCCCATCGTGCTGACCGAGGCGTTCACCGAGTACTCGGCGGCATCCGACGAGCTGAGGCGCGAACACGCCGGCGACGCAGCCGATGCCGGCCAGCGCGAGCAGGTCGAGCAGTTCGCGCTGGTTTGCCTCGATCTGGTCCTGTGCGGCATCGATGACGTCATGTCCGGGCGCGGCGCCATCGGCGATATCGTGGAGCGGGTCGAGCGCGTGTCGTTCGACGCGTTTCCCGACGACGCGCCGCCAGACGGCCAGCCTGGCGTGGCGGGTCTCATCGCGCATGCCCAGTGGCTCGGCGCCAACCTCTGCGCTTTGCCGGCGCCGGCAACGGACGGCTTTCAGACAACGGAAGGAGCCAAAGCATGACCGCTGATTACATCTCGCTACTCGCCATTGTCGCCGCGGCTGTCATCTGCCCGATCATCGCGCAGATCGTGCCGAGGAAGATCATTCCCGAAGCCGTGTTGCTGCTGCTCGCGGGCGCCATCTTCGGTCCGCATCTGGTCGGCACGATACAAGACGACCAGACCATCCAGTTCATGGCCAAGCTCGGCCTGGCGTTCCAGTTTCTCATCGCAGGCTACGAGATCGACCCGACGCTGCTCACGGGCAAGCGCGGCATGAAGGGGCTGGCCACGTGGGGCGTCACGTTCGCACTTGCGCTCGGCGCGGCGGCTTTGCTGTTCAATCCGGCCGACAACTTCATGGCCTTCGCGGCCGTCGCCATCGCCATGACGTCCACGGCGCTCGGCACCCTCATCGGCATCATGAAAGAGCGCGGGCTTGAGGGCACGGCGCTCGGCGACAACATCATGACGTATGGCGTGTGGGGCCAGCTCTGCCCGGTCATCGCCATCGCGCTGCTGCTCTCCACGCGCCGCGCGTACCAGACGCTGATCGTGCTGGCGGTTCTCGTGGGAATATGCATCCTCGTGGCGCTCGGCACCCGCCGCGTCAAGAACCGCGGCGGCAAGCTCATGCGGATCATCGAGGAGAAGGGCGACTCGTCCTCGCAGCTGTTCGTGCGCTGCGCCGTGCTGCTGCTCGTCGTGCTCGTCGCAGCCGCCTCGGTGGCGAGCCTCGACGTCATCTTGGGCGCGTTCGCCGCCGGCTTCGTGCTGCGCTTCATCTTGCCGGAGGGCCACCAGCGCACCGACGACAAGCTCAACGCCATCGCCTACGGGTTCTTCATCCCCATCTTCTTCGTGGAATCGGGCATGAAGATAGACCTGCTCTCGGTCGGCGCCGCTCCGACGCGCTTGGTCATCGCCGTGCTCGCACTCGTCATCGTCCGCGCGCTGCCGGCGTTCATCGCTCAGTCGCTGGGCAAGGGCGAGAAGCTCTCGGTGCGCAACCGCGCCGCCGTCTCCGCGTACATCACCACGGCGCTTTCCATCATCGTGGCCGTGTCCTCGACCGCGGTGGATGCCGGCGCCCTCACGCAGGCCGGCGCCTCGCTCATGATCTCCGGCGCCGCGATATCGGTGTTCCTCATGCCGCTGCTCGCCCAGGTTCTCTCCGAACCCGAAAAGTGACCTGCTGCGCGTCCATCCGTGGGGAAGTGATTCATCGCGCCCGTTTTCGTAACGGATTCTTAAGCTGCGCAAAGCGGATGTTAACGCGCCAAAGTGACCAAGCAAGGCCAACGCAGGGCGGACTCTTCACAACGGCGTATTGTTGCCAGCATGATGTTTTCATGGCAATAATTGATTGAATAGAACCAAAACGCGGTAAGAATGAGTTGAAGTGAATGGGAAACGCCAAGTTTTAGCGGTTCTGCATCGTCATCTCTATTCTGCTTGGGAGATTCTTACCGCGAGTTCTAGCTGAGGGCAAGAATGAGCCGTTCTGATTGGAAACCCGGCAAAAAACAGACGTTCTGCAATGTGCGCGCAGCCACCGGCGCTTATAGGGCCGAAGCGGCGGGGATGCGCGTTTCGCACGGCACTTGCAGCTGGCACTTCCCGCAGCCGTAGCGGGGCTTGAATCGGATCTTCGACTCTTCCAGGTAAACCCAGCACGTTTGGAAGTCCTTGCCGTGCTCGAGTGAAAGGGCATCAACCGGGCAGCGCGTCGTGCATGCTCCGCAGCGGATGCAGTACGCGTACGGGTCTTCGCCGTACGGCCGCTCGGTTGGCTCGAGCTCGGCCGTCGTGATGATGCTTCCGAAACGCCCCGATTTGCCCGCTTCCGTAATGAGATGCGCGGTCAAGCCGAACGTTCCGAGCCCGCATGTGAATGCGACGTGGCGCTCCGACCAGCTGCTGGTGAACATCGGGCGCCCAACGGCATCCTCCGGCTCGCGTTTGTTGATGACCAGGGACGGCTCGAGCGCGGGTATGCAAGTGGCATGTCCCTCTTCCTGAAGCCATCCCGCCACCATGCGGTCTGTCGCATGTATGAAGTCGTGCCCTTCGATGCGTCCGTGCAGCCAAGGGCCGGACGGAACGCCCAGGTTCTCCCAGTTGCTGCGACGCACGTCTTTCGTGTGCGGGTAGAAAATGGAGATGACGCTTTTCGCCCCGGGCAGCCAATCGCCGGGGAGGCGGAAGGTGTCGCCCAGGATGTGGTCGGTGGCGCGAATGGTCTCGAAGAGGGGGTCGTCGGCACGCGCCACGCCCACAAGCGGGGCGTCCCACATGCGCATGCCGACGATGTCCTTGCTCAGGGCTCATTCTGGCTGAATCGCGTTATCGGGGCTCGTGAGCACGTGCTCGCGAAGCCGTTCGCGTAATTCCGCACTGTTCATGCCAACCACTCCTGGGCGGGGTTTCACCGGGTGTTAGTTGTACTTGTAGAAGCCCTCGCCGGCGTTGATGCCGGTCTTGCCGGCGTCGATCTTCTCCTTCAGCTTGGCGCAGATCTTGCCGGGCGTCGAGTTCGGGTCGGCGGCCTCGGGGTTCATGCTCACGATGTTGTACGCCGTCACCAGGCCCACGACGTCCAGGATGCGGAACGGGCCGTTCGGCGCGCCGGTCGCGAGCGTCCAGGTCTTGTCGATGGTCTCGGGGTCGGCCACGTCGTTGGCGTAGAGCGCCTCGGCGGCGGACAGGAACGGTACGAGCATGGAGTTCAGGATGTAACCGGGCTGCTCCTTCTTCAGGCACAGCGGCACCATGCGGATGTCCTCGGCGAACTTGACGATCTGGTCGTAGTACTGCTGGTCGGTGCCGGCATGGCCCATGACCTCGGCGGTGTTGCCCATCCAGATGTTGTTGGCGAAGTGAAGCGCCAGGAACTTCGCGGGGCGGCCGGTGGCCTCGGCGAACTGGCTCGGCAGCAGGGTGGAGGAGTTCGTCACCAAGATGGTCTTCTCGGGGATGTGCTTTTGCAGCTCGGTGTAGAACTCGACTTTCTGCGCGGGGTCTTCGGCTACGGCCTCGATGACCAGGTCGGCGTCGCCAAACGCCTCGTCCCAGTCGCACGTCAGCTTAATGCCGGCGCGGGCCGGGGCCACCTTCGCGCACAACGCGTCGAGCTCTTCGGCCGTGGCGCCCTCGTCGGAAAGGCCGCGGGCGCGAGCCGCCGGGTTGGCCTTGGTCGCCTGCAACGTGGCCTCGTAGATGCCGGCGAAGCGGTCGAGCTTCGGGGCGCAACGCTCGATCGAGCCTTCGCTGCGCAGCCAGATGGTCACGTCGAAGCCGCAATACGCGCTTTGAAGCGCGATCTGGCTTCCCAAAACGCCGCCACCTGCAACGGTCACCTTCTTGATGGTCATGCTTGCCTCCTTGCTGTTCCAAACGCTTCATCCAATTGGCTGAAAGCAAACGCGCGCCGAGCTCGCGGTTCTCCGACGCCCGTTTTGCCATCCATGACAACATACACCAATAATTGCGGAAACGAGCGAGAACGGTGCAACCTTGTCGAATTGCATGACGCATCCGTTGCGCTTCAACCCCGGTAGCGCACCACGGCTGCGCAAAGCCAGCTTCCCGTGAATCTTCACTGCGCAAAACACCTTGTTGACCAGGTTCTTTCATGGCAGAATAGCTGGTGCTGCTTTCGGGGGAGCAGAAGGAGGGGACGAAGTGGGGAAGATGGACGAGTGGCTGGTCGAGCCGCAGCCGCGGCTGGGCGTTGCAGGCCTGCTCGTGCTGCTCGTCATGGGCTCGCTCGTAGCGCCGCTTTCCCTCGACATGTACACGCCAGCAGTTCCCGGCATGGCGGAGTACTTCTCGACGACCGACGAGATCGTGAACCTCACGCTCGTGGGCTACTACCTGTTCCTCGCCGTGGGGCTGCTCATCTTCGGGCCGCTTTCCGACAAGTACGGGCGCAAGCCGGTGCTCGTGGCGGGCATCGCAGCGTACTGCGCATCAAGCATGGCGTGCGCTCTGTCTGCAAGCATATGGATGCTCGTTGCCGCACGCGTGGTGCAGGCGCTCGGCTCAGGCGCCATGAGCGCGGTGTGCACGGCGGTCGTGAAGGATGCCGTGCGCGAGGACATGCGCGAGAGGATGCTCGCCATCATCCAGGTGATGTTCGTCATCGGGCCGGTTGCGGCGCCCATCATCGGCGCGGGCATCCTGGCCATCACCGACTGGCGCGGCACGTTCTGGACGCTCGCGCTCATATCCGCCGCAGAGCTCGTCATGGCGCTGCTCTTCCATGAGACGCTGCCAGTCGAAAAGCGCCTTGGCGTGGGCGTGTTCGCGACGCTCGGGCATCTGGGCGTTGTGGCGCGTAACCCCGGGTTCACGGCGTTTTTGCTCATCACGAGCGCGTGGGAGCTCGGCTACATGGGGTACGTTTCGGTCGGCTCGTACATCTACATCGAGTACTTCGGGTTCCCTCCCATTGGCTACAGCCTGTTCTTCGCGGTGGCGGCGCTTACGTGTGCTATCGGCCCCGTGGCATGGCTGCGCATCTCGCGTGTCATGACGAAACGGAAGTTCACGACAATCGCCATCATCGCGTCGCTGGCAATCGGAGCGGGGGAGCTCGTGCTCGGCTCCGCAGGCGCGTTCGTGTTCTGCGCGCTGTTCACGGCCTTTGCGTTCTTCGAGTCGTCCGTGCGCCCCTATGCGGTGAACGTGCTGCTGTCCCAGCAGGAAAACGACACCGGGTCCGCATCGGCGCTCATCAACTTCACGCGCACGTTCATGGGGGTCATCGGCATGTTCGCCGTGGTGGCTCCGGTGTTTTCCGACTACATTTCGGCAGTCGCCTGGCTCATGGCCGGCGGCATGGCCTTCGCGCTCGTCGGCTGGGCCGCCCTGCTGCGCTCGTCCGCACCGCTTAAGGGCGTTAAAGGGTAGCGTCCGGGTGCAGGAGCCCTGGTTCTCGGCACTGTTGCCCCGCTGCGGTACACTATGAGCAAATACCGCAACGATAAGGGGTTTGCCATGGAAATCGCAGTCAGGTACTTTTCGGTGCTCGGCAACACCAAGGCCATCGCGGAGGAAATCGCAGCCGGCGCGGGCGTGAAGGCCGTCTCGATCGTCGACGAGCCCGAACTTCCCGAGCATGTGGACGTGCTGTTCTTAGGCGGTGCGCCCTATGCCAACATCATGGCGCCCGAACTTCGGGAATACGCCGAGCGCCTCGCGCCGGACAAGGTCGGGCGCGTCGTGCTGTTCAGCACGTCGAACTGGTCGCGCCGCACCGTGCTGGCGCTGCGTAAGATCCTGAAGGCGAAGGGCATCCCGGTTACGTCGAACCACTTTTGGGCCCACATGACGCAAATCGGCCGCAGCAAGCCGTCTGCCCGCGTGTTCGGCGAGGTCGGGCCCAAAGTGGGCGACACGGCCGTCGCCGACAGGCAGGCGATCGTCGCCGAGGCGATTTCGTCTGCCGTCATCGTCTCCGCCTTCGTCGCCCTGGGCGTCATGATCGCGAAGCGTTTCAGGGGCTAAGGCGCGGGCCTGCAATTCCGTTGAACAGCGGGAAGCGCGCGGCGTTCGGCCGTTGCATGCGCGCCTATCCCTAAGACGCTGCCGCATCGCCGTCTCCGCGCTTCGCCTCGATGAAGTCGGGGACCTGCGAGAGGAGCACGGCTGCGAAGACGAGCGCGCATCCGCCAAGCTCGACGGGCGTCAGGCTCTCCGAGAGGATCAGCCAGCCGCCGAGCGCGGCGAACACCGATTCCAGGCTCATGATGATGGAGGCCACGGTGGCGTCGGTCGTCTTCTGCGCGATGATCTGCAGCGTGTAGGCGATGCCGTCGGAGCAGATGCCCGCGTACAGGATCGGCACGAGCGCGGCGAGGATGGCGGCAGGCTCAGGATGTTCGAACACAAGCGCGCCGACCAGCGAGATCGCGCACGACACCATGAGCTGCACGCACGAGAGGCGCACGCCATCCACCTGCGTGAACCGGTCGATTATCAGGATGTGGACCGCGTATCCGAATGCCGAAGCCAGAACGAGCCAGTCGCCTAGGTATACGCTCCCGAGCCCGTCGGGCACGCAGAGCAAATACATTCCGACGAGCGCGACCACGACGGCCGCGAATACGACAATGTGCGGCCGTTTTCCCATTCCGATCATCATGACGGCCACCATCACCATGTAGGTCGCCGTGACGAACCCGGACCGCGACGAAGCCGCCGCCTCGGGTGGGTACGATGTAATGCCGGCCTGCTGCAACAGCGACGCGGTGCAGAGGGCGATGCCGCACATGACGCCCGCGACGATCAGCGTGCGCCTTGTGTACGTCCCTTTGGCTTCAGCCTGTTCGCCTGCGGCGTCGCGCGCGTCGGGCAAGGAGGCGTTGTCGACGGGCGGCGCATCTTGCCCCGTCCGCTTGCGAAACGCAATCACCCCGGTTAAGAACAACGCGCCGATGAGGTTGCGCGAGGCGTTGAACGTGAACGGCCCGACGCTTTCCGCCGCCGATGTCTGCGCGACGAACGCCATGCCCCACAGCATGGCGGTGATGAGCAGCAGTATCGGGCCTTTGGCTTTCAAGGAAACCTTCCGAGGTCGGATGGGCGAAAGGGCGCAGTGGGTGGATTGTAGCACGAGCGGGCATGGCGCGATTCGGCTGAAGCGCACGAGAGGAGTTCTTGCGCATGCTCTTCCTCGCCGCGTTCGAATCCTACGCCGACGACATCGCCCGGCATTTGCTTCACATTGCAGCTTTTTCTCGATTTCGCGCAGCGATATGGGGTCTATGTGTATCGCCGTGCATGGATACGATGTACACGTGCATCGTATTCCTACGTGCGCGGTCGATAACCTACACACGGACCTCATATGGCTGCACGAAACTGGAAATCATCGTCATGATGCAGCGATATGGCCTCCGTGTGTAAGCTGAAAAGGCAATTCGGGTTGACCGATGCAAAGAAGACAGGCCCCTCTAGGCTAACGTTATTGGAAGCGCGTCAGCCTGGCCTGGCCTGATTGACGCATCGGTTTATCGTCGATGCGCACGATTCGCGCGGCCAGCTCCGCAAACGCTTCGTCGTGGCTTACAATTATTCGCACCCAGATGAAGCAGTTGGAAGAGTACATAACGGTCGGCACGAAGCGCATGCGCTGCGGCTACACGACGGGCACCTGCGCGTCGGCGGCAGCACGCGCGGCATCCGAGCTTCTGCTGCGCGGCGAACTGGTTCCGGCCGTGGTGGTTTCCACGCCCGCGGGCATCGACGTGGTGGTGGAAATCGAGGAGCACGACTCGGGCGACGGTTGGGCCGAATGCGCCGTGCGCAAGGATTCAGGCGACGATCCCGACGTGACGAACGGGGCGCTCGTGTACGCGCGCGTCGAGCGCTGCGACGAGCCCGGCATCCACGTCGACGGAGGCGTCGGGGTGGGGCGCGTGACGCGCGAGGGCCTCGACCAGCCAGTCGGCGCTGCGGCTATCAACTCCACGCCGCGCAAGATGATCGCCGAGCAGGTCGCCGAAGCGGCTGGTGGTGCCGATGCGGGCGATCTCGGCCTGCTCGTGACCATTTCCATACCTGCGGGCGTCGAGCTCGCGGCCAAGACGTTCAACCCGCGGCTTGGCATCGAGGGCGGCATCTCGGTCCTCGGCACGTCGGGAATCGTGCGCCCCATGAGCGAAGACGCGCTCATCTCCTCGATCGAGCTCGAGATGAAGACGCTGCGGGCGCGCGGAGCGACCGACCTGCTCGTCGTTCCGGGCAACTACGGCCGCGACTTCGCATGCGGGCAGCTCAGCCTGAACATGGACGAGGCGGTGTCGTGCTCGAACTACTTCGGCGCCACGCTCGACGCGGCGTGCGTGCTCGGCTTTGCGCGCGTGCTCATCGTCGGCCATATCGGCAAGATGGCCAAGGTGGCGGGCGGCATCATGAACACGCATTCCCGCGTGGCCGACTGCCGCGTCGAGGTGCTCGCGGCCCATGCCGCGCTCGTCGGCGCCACGCAAGATGCCGTGCGCCAAATCATGGGCGCGGCGACGACCGATGCGGCGCTCGACGTGCTCATCGCGTGCGGGCTAGAAGAGGCGGCGATGCAATCGGTCATGGAAAGCCTCGCCGACAAGCTGAACCACCGCGTGGCCGGTGCGCTGCAGGTCGAGGCCATCGTGTTCTCGAACGTTCACGGCGTGCTCGGGTATACCCCGGGCGCGGCCGCGTTGTTGGAAGAAATGGGACAAAAGGGGCAGGCCCCATTGTCCCAGGTTGACGGAAAGGAAGACCTGGCATGATTCATTTCGTAGGCGCGGGTTCTGGCGCGGCCGACCTCATCACGGTGCGGGGCGCCAAGCTGCTCGAAGAGGCCGACGTCATCATTTACGCTGGTTCGCTCGTGAACCCGGCGTTGCTCGAGTACGCTCACGAGGGATGCGAGATCCACAACTCGGCGCACATGACGTTAGAGGAAGTCATCGAGGTCATGAAGGCCGCCGAGGCCGCAGGCAAGATGACGGTGCGCCTGCACACGGGCGACCCGTCGCTGTACGGCGCGCACCGCGAGCAGATGGACCTGCTCGACGAAGAGGGCATCGCCTACGACGTGGTGCCGGGCGTTTCGTCGTTTTGCGGCGCGGCGGCGGCATTGAAGGCGGAATACACGCTGCCGAACGTGTCTCAGTCGGTCATCATCACGCGCATGGAAGGCCGCACGCCCGTGCCTGATGGCGAGAAGCTTCGGTCGATGGCGAGTCACGGCTGCACCATGGTGCTGTTCCTCTCCACGAGCCTGCTCGAGCAGGCGCAGGAAGAGCTGCTGGCTGGCGCGTACGAACCCGACACGCCCGCGGCCATCGTGTACAAGGCCACGTGGCCTGACGAGAAGGTGTTCCCGTGCACGGTCGGCACGCTTGCCGAGACGGCGCGCGAGGCCGGCGTGAAGAACACGGCGCTCATCACCATCGGCGGGTTCTTGGGCGGCGCGTACGACCGCTCGCGCCTGTACGACCCCGCGTTCACGCACATGTTCCGCAAAGGCACCGATGAATAGCATTGGCTGCATTGCGTTCACGAAGGCCGGCTGCGAGCTCGCGGCCAAGCTCGCGCGCGAGCTCGCGGCGCTGCCCACTTACGCGGATGCGGCGTTTTCCGTAAGCGGGCCTGCGCGGTTCGCGGACGAAGCGGGCATCGACGCATACGACAGCCTGTCGTCGTGGGCTGCCGAGCATTTCGCCGCCGACGAGGCGCTTTTGTTCGTGGGCGCGTCGGGCATCGCCGTGCGCGCCATCGCACCGCACGTGAAGGACAAGTTCACCGACCCGGCGGTCATCAGCGTCGACGAGGCGGGGCGTTTCGCCGTGCCGCTGCTGTCGGGCCATGTGGGCGGGGCGAACGCCCTCGCGCGCGACGTCGCGGACATAGCGGGCGGCCAGGCCGTCGTGTCCACCGCCACCGACGTGAACGGCCTGTTCGCCGTCGATGAGTGGGCGGTGCGCCACGGCCTCATCATCCTCGAGCGCGATATCGCCAAGGAAGTCTCGGCGGCGCTGCTCGAAGGGCGCGTCGTCGGCTTCAGGTCCGATTTCGACATGAATTGGAAGCTTCCCGCCGGCGTGTCCGACGGGCCTGCCGAAATCGGCTTCGCCGTGACGCTCGACGAGGCGTCGGCGCCGTTCGCGCGCACGCTTCACCTGGTGCCGCGCGTCCGTGGGCGTCGGCTGCCGCAGGGGCACGGCCGCCGAGGCCGTGCGCGAAGCGGTGTTCAGGGCGCTTGCCCTGGCGCACGTGTCTCCGCTGGCTGTTTCCACCTTGGCGTCGATCGACGTGAAGGCCGACGAGCCGGCGATACGCGCCCTCGCCCTGTCGGAAGGGTGGGATTTGAGGTTTTACACGGCCGACGAGCTGGCCGCCGTTCTGGGCGATTTCGCGCAATCCGATTTCGTCGAGAAGACGGTGGGCGTCGGCAACGTGTGCGAGCGCGCCGCGTGCGCCGATGGCGGCACGCTGCTGCTGGGCAAGCAAGCCCAAGACGGCGTGACGGTTGCATTGGCCTGCGGGCCGCTGCTGTTATAGGTTGGACTCGTAGGGGCGCGATTCATCGCGCCCGCCGCCGAAGGCGGATATATTGGTGATAACCGATATATTGCCGCTCCGCGGCGTGGGCTCGATGAATGGAGCTCCTACGGTTATAAACGAAACAGGAGAAGAGTATGGTTGGAAAGCTGCTGGTCGTGGGCTTGGGCCCGGGAGGGGCCGAGGACATGTCGGGCCGTGCGCGCGCGGGCATCGAGTCATGCGACCTCATCGCAGGATACATGGTGTACGTCGACTTGCTGCGCGACGAGTTTCCCGACAAGGAGATCATAACCACGCCCATGCGCAAAGAGGTCGAGCGGTGCCGCGCCGCGTTGGAAAAGGCCGCAGCTGGCCTGAGCGTCGCCATGGTGTGCTCGGGCGACCCGGGCGTGTACGGCATGGCCGGGCTCATCTACGAGCTGGCAGACGAGTTCCCTCCCGTCGACATCGAGGTCATCCCCGGCGTGTCGGCGTCGAACGGGGGAGCGGCCGTACTCGGCGCGCCCCTCATGCACGACTACTGCGCCATCTCGCTTTCCGACTTGCTCACCCCGTGGGAAACGATCGAGCGCAGGCTCGTGGCGGCGGCGCAGGCCGACTTCGTCATCAGCCTGTACAACCCCTCGTCGCACAAGCGTCCCGATTACCTGCAGCGGGCGTGCGACATCCTGCTCGGCGCGGGCAAGAGCCCCGACACCGTGTGCGGCACCGTGCGCAACATCGGGCGCGAGGGGCAGGAAGCGCATGTCATGACGCTGGCCGAACTGCGCGACACGCAGGTCGACATGTTCACGTGCGTGTTCGTCGGCAACAGCCAGACGGTCGAGCTGAACGGCAAGATGGTCACTCCGCGCGGCTACCTTCAGCGGGAGGATTAGCGTGGAGCAAATGGAGCGGAAACCGGAAACGCGTTCCACGTTGCCGCGCGTCCTCGTGTTCGGCGGCACGACCGAAGGCCGCGAGCTCGCCACGTGGCTGGGCGGACGCGGCGGCTGCCAGGTGTACGTCAGCTCGCTTACGGAATACGGCGGGTCGCTTGTCGAGAACATTCCCAACGTGACGTCGCTTACGGGGCGCATGCTGCCGGGCGACATGGAACGGCTCATGCGCGACGAGCCCTTCGCATGCGTCGTCGACGCGACGCACCCCTACGCTGCCGGCGTGTCGGAAAGCATTGCGGGCGCCGCCGAAGCGTGCGGCGTGCTGCTGTTGCGCGTGCTGCGCGAACGCGAGCCCGAGGGCCCGTGGGAAGGCGCAGGCAGCCCGGCTGAGGCTGCGCAGCTCATCGCGCGGAAGATGGGACCCGTCATGCTGACGACGGGCAGCAAGGACCTTCCGCTGTACGTGGGCGCCCTGCCCGATTATGCCGAGCGGCTGTACGCGCGCGTGCTTCCCGTCGCCTCGTCGCTTGCCGCGGCTGACGAGCTCGGCATTCCGACGAGCCACATCATCGCCATGCAGGGCCCCTTCTCGAAGGAGCTCAACATGGCGCTGATCCGCGAGTTCGGCATCCGCACGCTCGTGACGAAGGCGTCGGGTGCGGCTGGCGGTTTCTGGGAGAAGGTCGAGGCGGCCCGTGAATGCGGGTGCGACCTCGTGGTCATCCACCGCCCGCGCGACGAAGAGGGCCTGAGCATGGATCAGGCGAAACAGGAATTGGAAAAGGTGCTGGGGTTATGAAGGTATATCTGATCGGCATCGGCATGGGAAACCCCGACACGCTGACGCTGGGCGCTGAGCGCGCCATTCGCGAAAGCGGCCTGCTCATCGGGGCGAAACGACTGCTCGAGCCGTTCCAAGGCAACGACTGCGAAAAGCTTGAGCTCATCAAGTCCGACGACATCGTCGCCGCGCTTCACGCCGCCACGTGCGAGCAGGCGAGCGTGCTCCTTTCCGGCGACGTCGGCTTCTACAGCGGCGCGACGGCGCTGTACGGCAAGCTGGCCGACTTCGAGGTCGAGGTCGTCCCCGGCATCTCGTCGCTCGTGTACTTCTGCGCGAAGCTGCGCACGCCCTGGCAGGACGCGACGCTCGTGTCGGCGCACGGCCGCGACCACGACGCGGTGGGCGCGATTCAGTCGAGCCCGAAGACGTTTTGCATCACGGGCGGCAAGACCAAAGTGGAAGACATTTGCCGCGACCTCGTGAAACGGGGGATGGGTGGCGTGTCGGTTGCGGCGGGCGAGCGCCTGTCGTACGACGACGAGCGCATCGTGCGCGGCACGGCGTCCGAGCTCGCCGAGATGAGCTTCGCGGACTTGTCGGTCATGCTCGCCGAGAACCCGCATTCCGTGAAACGCCCGTTCGCGGCGCCGTCGCTGGCAGACGGCGATTTCGCGCGCGGGAAGGCCCCCATGACGAAAGAGGAAGTCCGCGCGCTGGCAATCGCGAAGCTTCGGATCGCCCCCGGCCATGTGGTCTGGGACGTCGGCGCGGGCACGGGCTCGGTGTCGGTCGAGGCAGCGCTCGCGGCGAACCGCGGCGTCGTGTACGCCGTCGAGAAGAACCCCGACGCGCTGGCGCTCATGCGCGAGAACCGAGCTGCCAAGGGCGCTTTCAACATGGTCCCCGTGGAAGGCGAGGCGCCCGACGCGCTTGCCGGCTTGCCGGCGCCCGACCGCGTGTTCATCGGCGGGTCGTCCGGCAACCTCGACGCCATCGTGAACGCGGCGCTGGCCGCCAACCCGCAGGTGCGCATCTGCGTCACGGCGGTGACGCTCGAGACGCTTGCCGACGTGCTGGCCTGCCTGCGCGCGCACGACGTGGAAGACGCCGACATCGTGCAGGTGTCGGTCGCCCGCGCCGACGCGGTGGGCTCGTACCACCTCATGCGCGCCGAGAACCCGGTCTACATCGTCACGTTCGATAATCAATATCCTCCGAGGAAATTGATTATAGAAGGTGATCGGCAATGACAGCGGCACCGCGCATCGTCATCGGCGCCCCTGCAAGCGGCGGGGGCAAGACCACGTTCACGTGCGGCCTGCTGCAGGCGCTCGTGCGGCGCGGCATGGCGCCCGCCGCGTGCAAGTGCGGCCCCGATTACATCGACCCGATGTTCCACAGCGAGGTCATCGGCGCCTATTCGCGCAACCTCGACCTGTTCTTCTCGGATGCGGCCCAGGTCCGCGCGCTCGTCGCCGACAGCGCCGCGCATGGCAACGCCGTGGTCATCGAGGGCGTCATGGGCTATTACGACGGCATCGCGGTGAGCGACGAGGCGAGCGCATGGGACGTCGCGCGCACGATCGACGCCCCGGCGGTGCTCGTCATCGACGGCCGCGGGCGCGCGCGCTCGATTGCCGCCGAGGTCGCCGGCTTCGCCCGCTTCCGTGCGGACAGCCATGTGGAAGGCGTCGTGCTGAACCGCGTGTCAGACATGCTGTACCCTCGCCTGAAAGACGTCATCGAAGCCGAGACGGGTGTGCGTGTGTACGGCTACCTGCCCGTGCTCGAAGACTGCAGCCTGGAGAGCCGCCATCTGGGATTGGTGACGGCTTCCGAGGTTGCCGACCTGCAGGCGAAGCTCGACAAGCTGGCGAGCGTGATGGAGCGCACGGTCGACATCGACGGCCTGCTGCGCCTGGCCTCGTCAGCGCCCGTCCTGAATGGGTCCGCATGGCAGGGCATCGAGCCGCGCACGCTTCCCGCGCTGCCGCGCATCGCAATCGCCCGCGATGACGCGTTCTGCTTCTACTACGCCGACGCCTTGCGGTTGCTGCAGCACCTCGGCGCCGAGCTCGTCGAATTCTCCCCACTCGCCGACGCGGGCCTTCCCGAAGGCGCCTCGGGCCTGTACCTGGGCGGCGGCTACCCCGAACTGCACGCGCGCGAGCTGAACGCGAACGCGCCCATGCGCACGGCGATTGCGCGCGCCATCCGCTCCGGCATGCCGACCATCGCCGAGTGCGGCGGGTTCATGTACCTGCACGACGTGCTGGAAGACTCCGACGGCGGCACGTATTCCGAGGTGGGCGTCGTGCCGGGCGCGTCGTTTAAGACCTCGAAGCTCGGGCGGTTCGGCTACATCACGCTGACCGCCGCGCACGACGGCCTGCTCGCCGACGCCGACGAGAAGCTGCGGGCGCACGAGTTCCATTACTGGGATAGCGAGACGCCCGGCAACGATTTCACGGCCGAGAAACCGCAATCGGGGCGTTCGTGGAAATGCGGCATGTCCACGCCTTCCATGTACGCGGGCTATCCGCACTTGTATCTACCGGCACATCCGCAGGCCGCGCGCCGTTTCGTCGACGCGTGCGCGGCATACGGCGGGGAAAGGGGTCAGCGATGACGGCCAAGCCCATCATGGTGCAGGGCACGATGTCCGGGGCGGGCAAGAGCCTGCTCGCGGCGGGCCTGTGCCGCATCTTCGCGCAAGACGGGTATCGCGTGGCGCCGTTCAAATCGCAGAACATGGCGCTGAACTCGTCGATCACGGCCGAAGGGGCCGAAATGGGCCGCGCGCAGGTCGTGCAGGCCGAAGCCGCCGGCATAGCCCCCGAGGCCGCCATGAACCCGATTCTGCTGAAGCCCACGAACGACACGGGAAGCCAGGTCATCGTGAACGGCCAGGCCATCGGCACCATGAGCGCGCGCGACTACTTCGCTTTCAAGCACGAGCTGGTGCCCGACATCATGCGGGCGTACAACGACCTGGCCAGCCGCTTCGACATCATCGTCATCGAGGGCGCGGGCAGCCCCGCCGAGGTGAACCTGAAAGACGACGACATTGTGAACATGGGCATGGCGCGCATGGCGGCATCTCCCGTGCTGCTGGCGGGCGACATCGACCGCGGCGGCGTGTTCGCGCAGCTGCTCGGCACGCTCATGCTGCTCGAAGACGACGAGCGCGCCCGCGTGAAGGGCCTCATCGTGAACAAGTTCCGCGGCGACAAGACCATCCTCGACCCGGGGCTCGACATTCTACGCGAGCGCTCGGGCATCCCGATTGCGGGCGTCATTCCCTACACGCAGCTCGACATCGACGACGAGGACAGCCTGTCCGACCGCCTGGACGTGCGCCGCGCAGGCGCGCTCGTCGACGTCGCGGTCATCCGCCTGCCGAAGGTGTCGAACTTCACCGACTTCATCGCGTTGTCGGCCATCGACGGCGTGGGCGTGCGCTACGTGCAACGGGCGTCCGATCTGGGCGAGCCCGACCTCATCATCTTGCCGGGCACGAAGAACACGATCGCCGATTTGAAGTGGCTGCGCGAAAGCGGCATCGAGACGGTGCTTTTGAAGCGCGCTTCTGCGGGAACCCCGGTCGTGGGCATTTGCGGCGGCTACCAGATGCTCGGGCTCGAGGTCAGCGATCCGCATGGCGTGGAGGGCGGCGGCTGCGTGCGCGGCGTGGGGCTTTTGCCGACCCGCACGGTGTTCGAGCCCGAGAAGCGCCAGGTGCGCGTGCGCACGAAGCTCGGCGAGGTGGGCGGCGCGCTCGCGGCGCTGTCGGGCATGCCCGTCGAGGGGTACGAGATTCACATGGGCGAGACGTTCATCGAAGGCGAGCCCGTCACGGCGCCGATGGTCAACGAGGGCAACGTGTACGGCACCTACATTCATGGCGTCTTCGACACGAGGGAATGCGCCGAGGCGCTGGCAGGCGCCCTGTTCGAGGCGAAGGGTCTCGATGCCGCCGACGTCCAGGCGCACGACATGAAGGCCTACAAGGAAGAGCAATACGACAAGCTCGCGCAGGCCATGCGCGACAACATGGACATGGACCTGATCTACCGCATCATCGAGGAGGGCGTATGAGCAACGCCCGCTCGTCATTCCGAGCGCAGCGAGGAATCTCCGCGAAGCGTAGTGACGAATCGAGCACATTGCCCGAAGGAGAAGAGGAAACATGAGCAGCCTAGACAAGTTGCAGTTCGTGAAGCCGGCCGACATCGAGGCGCGCAGCTTCGAGATCATCACGGCCGAGTTGGGCGGGCGCGCGCTCGACCCGGAAAACGAGCTCGTCGTGAAGCGCGTCATCCACACGTCGGCCGATTTCGACTACGCCGACAACCTGGTGTTCTCGCCGCATGCGACCACCATCGGGGTCGAGGCGTTGAAGGGCGGCTGCTCCATCGTCACCGACACGAAGATGGCGGCGTCGGGCATCAACAAGCGCGTGCTCGCGAAATTCGGCGGCGAGGTCTTCAACTTCATCTCCGATCCGGACGTGGCAGCCGAGGCGAAGGAGCGCGGCCTCACGCGCTCGGCCGTGTGCATGGAACGCGCCGCCGCGCTCGGCAAGCCGCTCATCTACGCCGTGGGAAACGCGCCGACGGCCCTCGTGCGCCTCTACGAGATGCTGCAGGCAGGCGAGATGCCGTGCCCGCCCGCGCTCATCGTCGGCGTTCCCGTCGGCTTCGTGAACGTGGTCGAGTCGAAGGAGCTCATCTGCGAGCTCGACGTGCCGCACATCGTGGCGCGCGGCCGCAAGGGCGGCAGCAACGTCGCCGCCGCCATCTGCAACGCGCTTCTATACCTCGCCAGCAACAACGCCCGCGAATAAGCCGCAGGGAAAGGGCCGCTGGCGAAGAGGATGAGCGCGATTCCGCAGCTAAGCGAAGCGGCGATTGCTGTTGCGGTTTTTGATGCGCTATTGCCGCTGAGCGTGCGAGGACAAACGCTCACCCTCTCCGCCAGCGGCCCTTTCCCCAGCAGTCTCATGCGCATTTCGCCGAGTCGATTCGCAGAGCGCGAATCGACGGGTATACTGGTGTGCATTCAATTTCAGCGTAGGGAAACGGAGATACCATGCCTGTGAGAATCGGCCTTGTCGGCACCGGCACCGTGGGCGGCGGCTGCATCGACATCATCCAGAAGCATCGTGATGATTTCATTCGCCATTACGGCATCGACATCGAGCTTGCTCGCGTGTGCTCGCTCGACCCCGCCGAAGCCGAGGCGCACGGCGTGGGCCACCTGTTCACGAGCGATTTCCACGACATCACGACCGACCCCGAAATCGACCTGGTCATCGAGCTCATCGGCGGCACGGGCGTGGCGCATGCCATCGTCACCGAGGCGCTGAAGAACGGCAAGCACGTGGTCACCGCCAACAAGGCGCTCATGGCCACGGCCGGCGAGGAGATCTTCCACCTGGCCGACGAGGCTGGCGTGGAAATCGCCTTCGAGGCCAGCGTCGGCGGCGGCATCCCCATCATCGACCCGCTGAAGCACTCGCTCATCTCCAACGAGATCTCCTCGGTGCTCGGCATTGTCAACGGCACCACCAACTACATGCTCACGCGCATGGACGAAGACGGCATGCCCTACGACGAGGTGCTCGCCGAGGCGCAGGCGAAGGGCTTCGCCGAGGCCGACCCGACCGCCGACGTGGACGGCTTCGACGCCGCGGCCAAGATCGCCATCCTGGCCTCCATCGCCTTCAACTCGCGCGTGGTCATGAGCGACGTGCACAACGAGGGCATCCGCAACATCCAGCCCATCGACCTGGCGACGGCCCGCGACATGGGTTACGCCGTGAAGCTGCTCGCCATCGGGCACCGCCTGCCCGAGGGTGTCGACGTGCGCGTGCACCCCACGATGATCCCGCGCACCCACCAGCTCGCGCACGTGAACGGCGTCGACAACGCCATCTACGTCACGGGCGATTCCGTGGGCGAGACGATGTTCTTCGGCGCCGGCGCGGGTTCGGGCCCGGCGGCGAGCGCCGTCATGGGCGACGTGCTGGAAGTGTCGCGCCACATCACGCTGGGCGTGCCGCCGATCGTCGGCTGCACGTGCACCGACAAGCTGCCCATCGTCCCCATGGACAACCTCGAGACCCGCTACTACATCCGCTTCGTCGTGCCCGACCGCACGGGCGTGCTCGCCGCGGCGGCCGAGGTCTTTGCGAGGCATGGCGTGTCGCTGCGCTCGGTCGTGCAGGAGGGCACGCGCGAGCGCGATGCCGTGAACCTGATCTTCGTCACGCACACCGCCCGCGAGAAGAACATCCGCACGGCGTTGGCCGAGCTCGCCGCCATGGAGGACATGCTGCTCGTCGACCCGACCGTCATTCGCGTGGAGGACTAAGTGGCCGGCTTCATCTTCGACATGGACGGCTGCCTGCTCGACAGCATCAACCTCTGGTTCGACTCCGAGCAGTACGTGCTCGACATGGTCGGCGCGAAGCTGACGAAAGACGAGCGCGACGAGCTGAACACGCTGACGCTCGAAGAAGCCGGCGATTGGTTCCATGACAAGTTCGGCGTCATGGGCAGCGGGGACGAGGTCGCGCGCACGATTGTCGACTACATGATCGACTCGTACCGCAACAAGGTGCAGCCGAACCCCGGCGTCACCGAGTTCGTGGCGGCCCTTCACAGCGCCGGGGCGCCTATGTGCGTGCTCTCGTCGAGTCCCCAGGAGTTCTTGCAGGCTGGCCTTGGGCATGCGGACCTGAAGCAGTACTTCGAAGGCGACCTCATCATCTCGGCTGAGGATCGCGGTTGGACGAAGCGCAACCCCGAAACCTTCCAGCGTGTCTGCGCGCTGCTTGGCACCGACCCTGCTGACACGTGGCTGTTCGACGACAGCTGGTACGCCGTGCAAACGGCGCACGAAACGGGCCTGCACGCAATCGGCGTCCACAGCTCCGATCGCTGCGGCACCCACGAAGAGCTCGGCCGTTACGCGGACAGGGTCATCGACGACTTCACAGCCCTGAACCCCGCCGACTTCCTATAGACGCACAGGATACTTGTTTGGCGCTCTGTTTCATGGTCGTGCTAGCCGCGGCTTATTGCATCAGGAACGCTTTTGCTGCATAACGCCGAGGTGCAGGACCCGTAATCTCGCGCACTGCGGGGTGCAGGACCCGCAATCTCGTGCGTTGCGGGTGCAGAACCCGCAATCTCGTGCACTCGATGCTTCAGAATGCGAATTTTGCACCTGAAATGAGGCATTGAGCCCTTCGCCATCATGCGTTTTCCCAGTTCACAAACTTTCGTATGCATGAGGCTGGGTGCAAGACCCCGAATCTCGTGCACCGGGTGTTCCAAATTGTGGGTTTTGCACCTCGCAGTGCGCGAAAATACGGGTTCTGCACCCCGCGACGCCCGTGATTGAAAGTTCCGCACTCGCCCCTGCGCTGCTACTTCCGGTTTGCGTTGAAGATGAGGCGAAGGCCCTGCAATGTCAGGTCGTCGCGCTGGTTGAAGTCGTGGCGGGAAACCGCACAAGCAACGTGCGCGAAGCGTCCGGTTGCGACCAGGGCGGTCTCGTAGCCAAGCTCGTCCCACATAGCCTCGACGAGACCGTCGGCGCGCGCGGCTTCGCCAAACACGACCCCCGACCGGATGGCGTCGGCCGTGCTGCGGCCGATGGCCTGGCGCGGAGCCTGGAGGTCGGTTTCCGCAAGCTGGGCGGCAGAATCGCTGAGCGCCTCCATGCCCACGCGGATGCCCGGGGCGATGGCGCCACCGAGCAGCGACTCCTTCTCGTCCACGACGGTGAAACTCGTTGCCGTGCCGAAATCGGCGACGATGACCGGGCTTCCGAACAGCTCGCGCGCGGCCACGGCGCAGGCAACGCGATCGCCGCCCATCTGGCCGGGGTCCTTGTAACCGAGGCGCATGCCGCTTTTCAGGCCGGGGCCCACGACGAGCGGGCGCTTTCCAACGAGCGATTCCAGCGCCGCGCCCCACGTGGAAGAAAGCGACGGTACGACCGAGCACATGATGGCTTCGACTGGCTCGGGCACGTCGCGCATCTGCAAAAACGACCAGATGGCCTGCTCGGCTTCATCGGCTGTGGTGCTCGTGGCCGTGGCGATGGCGAACTGGCCTAAAAGCTCCCCGTCGTCAAACAGCCCCATCGCCGTTTCCGAATTGCCCACGTTCACGGCAAGCAGTGTCGAGTTGCCCATGTCCGTCCTCCGTCGCGCGATGCCGTGCACCGTCCGTTAACCAACCGTATACAGTGTAGCAATAGCCTGGCCACGTGAAGTGCGTTATAGTTCGCATCGTAACCCGACTTCCCGAACGAAGGGGAAGCGGATATACGAAAGAGGCAATCATGAAGAACAGGGCATCTTATGCCGATAAGATGCGCCAGGCCAACCGCGAGGCGAAGGCGACGCTTGTCGGGCTCGCCGTCGTGGTCATCGCCTGGGTCGCATTGGGCTTCGGCGTCGCGTCGACGGGCATCGAAGTGTTCCACACGCCGCTGTGGGTCATCACGGGAACGGTGGGCACGTGGATCGTCGCCATCATCGTGGCCGTGGTCATGAGCAGGCGCGTCATCACCGACGTCGACCTCGACGACGTGGAAGAAGGTGGGGCGCATGAGTAGCCTCACCGGTTTGGCGGGGCTTGTGCCCGTCGTCGTCTTCCTCGCCGCCGCGCTCGGCATCGCCGTGTATTCCCGCAGCCGCGCTGCAAAGGCCGCAGGCGGCGGGTTCGTGGGCGAGTACTTCCTGGGAAACCGCAGCCTCGGCGCGTTCGTGCTGGCCATGACCACCATCGCCACGTACGGCTCCGTGAGCTCGTTCGTGGGCGGCCCGGGGCAGGCGTGGCAGACGGGCTTCGGCTGGGTGTACATGGCCGCCGTGCAGGTGACGACGCTGTTTTTGCTGTACGGCCTCATGGGTAAGAAGATGGCGCTCGTGTCGCGCAAGCTCGGCGCGGTCACGGTCATCGACGTCATCCGCGCGCGCTACAAGAGTAACGTGCTGGCCAACGCGGCGGCCATCATCATCGTCGTGTTCTTCGCCACCACCATGATCGCCCAGTTCGTGGGCGGTGCGAAGCTGTTCGCGGCCGTGACGGGCTACTCGTACGTCACGGGGCTCGTCATCTTCGCGGTGGCGGTGGTCGCGTTCACCACGCTGGGGGGCTTCCGCGGCGTGGCCATCACTGATGCGCTCTGCGGCATCGCCATGCTCGTGGGCATCGTGGTGCTGGCGGGCGGCATCTTCACTGCTGGCGGCGGCTACGAGCAGGTCATGGACACCATCGCGGCCAACCACCCCGAGATGCTCGAACCGCTCGACGCGGGCGGCATGCCCGTGGGGCTCTACTTCACGCAGTGGCTGCTCGTCGGCGTGTTCACGTTCTGCCTGCCGCAGTCGGTCGTGCGCACGATGGGCTTCAAGGACATGAAAGCCATGCGCAACGCCATGGTGCTCGGCACGGTCATCATCGGCTTCATGATGATCGGCGTGACGGCGCTCGGCACGTTCTCGGCCGGCGTGCTGACCGACGACCTGGCGGCGTACGGCGGCTCGGTCGACAACATCATCCCGCAGGTCATCGTCGCCACGCTGCCGCCGTGGTTGGCGGGCATCGCCATCGTCGGGCCCATCGCGGCGTCGATCTCAACCGTGTCGTCGCTGCTCATCGCGGCGTCGTCGGCCATCGTGAAGGACGTGTGGCTGAACTACCGCCACCCGAGGGCCCACGTGCAAGAATCGGTGCCGGTCGGAGGCGCCTCAGGAAAGCCCGACGCCGTGCGCGACGACCGCGTGGTGCGCATCGTCAGCCATGCGATGACGCTGTTCATCGGCATTGCGGTGTTCGTGCTTTCCATCACGCCGCCCGACCTCATTTGGAAGATCAACATGTTCGCGTTCGGCGGCTTGGAAACGGCGTTTTGCTGGGTGCTCGTGTGCGGCCTGTTCTGGAAGCGGGCCACGAAAGAAGGCGCCATCCTGTCGATGGTCGGCGGCACGGCGGCATATTGCATCGCCATGGCGCTCGGCTTCAAGCTGTTCGGGCTGCACCAGATCGTCATCGGCATTCCCGTGGCGCTCGTGCTCATGGTGGCCGGCTCGCTGGCGACGAAGCAACCCGACGACGAAACGCGGGCCGTGTTCTTCCCGGCCGACTAGTGCTACGATTGCAGCATTATGGCGGACTTGGCGGGATACACGTTCAACTACGATGCAGGCGGTGCGCAGCAGCCGACGCAGCTGTTGGGTTGGCAGATTTGCCTCGCACACTCCGAGACGCAATCGCTCGAAGACGCCGACAACTACGCCGACTACGCCGTGAACCGCGACAAGATCGTGCAGATGCTCGGCATCGGCATGGCACGCGGGCAGAACGCCTACGACCTGAACGGCCAGCTGTTCGTGGTGCTCATTGCCGAACAGCAGGGGAATTCGCCCGAGCCGCATCCCATCGACCAGTCGCATCCGCTGTACGGCGCGGCGGCAACCGCCATTGCCGAGGAGCTGCTGAAGGGCAACGACCACGGCATGCTCGCCGCGTTTCCGAACGGGCACATCGTGCCCTTTGCCCCGCCAACCGAGGCTTCTACCCTGTAATGGTAATTTATTGGCTTGCTGCGTAGCCGATTCAGGTTTGGCGAGTGAAAACGACATTCCGAAAGGGAAATGTACGCCTGACAACCTTCTAAGTCGTACATAAGCCAAGAATCGCTGGAAATGTATGCGCGGAAACGTATCTAGCCGTACATTTACCGGCAAAAACGACGTTTCGGCTTCGCGGTCTTAATCCTTGCCGCCGAGAACGCTGTTCACGATGGCGCTCACGATGCTGATGATGATGCTGCCGATGAACGCCGCGCCGAACCCGTCGACGGCGATGCCGCTGCCGAACAGGCCGGTGGCAGCCCATGCCGCCAATTCCAGCAGCAGGGCGTTCACGATGACGTAGAAGACGCCCAGCGTCAGCACGGTGATGGGCAAGCTGATGACCTGCAGGATCGGCTTCAACACGATGTTGATGAGCGACAGCACGAGCGCGCCGACGGCGATGGCTATGGTGGCGTCGCTGCCCACGGTGGTGATGCCCGGCACGAGCCAGACGGCTGCGCCCACGGCGATGGCGGTTGCGATCCAACGGATGATGAAATTCATGGCGGCTCCTCATCGTGCTTCCAACAGGAAGGTATCATGTTTTCAACTGGAGGAGCGGCATGGTCAACCAATCGTCAAAACTCGAATGCGCCGTGTCCCGCGCGTGCGGGGCGTGTCAGCATGTGGGCGAGCCATACGCCGAGCAGCTGAAGGCGAAGGACGCGCGGGTGGCGGAACTGTTTTCGGGCGAGGCCCTCGCAAACGCCGAGCTGCGGCCCATCATCGGCATGGACGAGCCGTTCCACTACCGCAACAAGGTCATCTCGCCGTTCGCGCCGGGAAAGCGCGGGCCTAACGGCGGCCGCGAAATCCTGACGGGCATGTACGCCGCCGGCACGCACAAGCTCGTGAGCACCGATGGCTGCCTGGTCGAAAACGAGCAGGCGCAGCAGGTCGTGCGCTCCATTCGCCAGCTCATGCGCAAGCACCGCATCGAGCCCTACGACGAAGACCGCCACACCGGGTTCATGCGCCACGTGGTCGTGCGCGTGGGGCACGAAAGTGCCGAAGTGCTCGTGACGCTCGTCACGAACGCCGACGAATTCCCGGCGTCGAAGGCGTTTTGCCGCGCGCTCGTGAAGCGCTGCCCGTTCATCACCACGATCGTGCAGAACGTGAACACGCGCCAGACCAACGTCATCTTGGGGAAAGACGAACGCCGCCTGTACGGGCCGGGGTTCATCCTGGACACGCTCTGCGGGCTGAGCTTCCGCATTTCTTCGCAATCGTTCTACCAGGTGAACGCCGTGCAGACCACGGTGCTGTACGAAACGGCGATGCAGCTGGCGGGCCTCGTCGGCCCGAAGGGGGCCGCTCCCGCCGGGCTAGGCGAGCCTTCCAAGGTCATCGACGCGTACTGCGGCACGGGAACCATCGGGCTGGTGGCCGCAAAGCGCGGGGCTGTGCAGGTGATAGGCGTCGATTCGGTGGAATCGGCCATTCGCGACGCCCGCGAGAACGCGCGCCACAACGGCATCGAGAACGCCCGTTTCGTCGTCGCAGACGCGACGGCGTTCATGCACGACATGGCGGCGGCAGGCGAACATGCCGACGTGGTGCTCATGGACCCGCCGCGCGCAGGCTCGACGCCCGAGTTCCTCGATGCGTGCGCACGCCTTGCGCCACAGCGCATCGTCTACGTCAGCTGCAATCCCGAAACCCAGGTGCGCGACCTGCGCCACCTGGCCCAGCGCGGTTACCCAACCCGGGTGGTGCAGCCGGTCGACATGTTCCCGCATACCGACCACATCGAAACGGTAGCAGCCCTCGTCAGAAATCCCAATTCGTCAACATTTTGAAGGCCGAATGCAGATTTCCGCAGAATAGCGGTGCCGCTATCTCTATTATGAACCGCGCTTCACCATATCGGGAGGGCGCGAGGCTGCGCGTGACGCATCCTCGCAGGTAGCTCTACATGCTTCGGGGGAGGGCGTTGTGAGCGATACAGACAAGGTTTCCGAACCGGATATTCATGCGCCCAAGATTCAGGTCCTGAACACGATATCGGTCGTCATCGCGGCGATTCTCGTCATCGTGTCGATCGTCGTCGTGGGGCGCCTCGTGCAATCGAGCAACCAGTCGGAGCACGTGCACTCCCGCTACAACGAGTGCGCCAGCGCCGCCACCGAGCTGCGCATCGCTTCCGACTACCTCACGACGCAATGCCGCATGTTCGTGATGACGGGCGAGAGAGGCTACCTGGACGCGTACTTCGAGGAGCTCTACGTCACGAAGCGCCGCGATGTCGCCGTGACGACCCTCGGATCGGAAGGCGGGGACGCGAACGCCACTGCGGAGCTGACCGCGGCCCTTGCGGAGTCGAACGAGCTCGCGGAAACCGAGATGTACGCCATGAAGCTCACGGCGGAGGCCGTCGGCGTGACCCCGCTTCCCGATCAGCTCGCCGCAGTCGGTATAAGCGCCGAAGACGAGGTGCTGACGGCTTCCGAGAAGAGGGCGCTTGCGCAATCGATGGTCCTCGGCGATGCGTACCGCGACATGAAGGGCATCATCCTGCAAGACGTCGACAATTGCGCCGGCGAGCTTGTCCGCGGCCTCGAGCAGAAGGTGCTCGACCACGAGCGCGCGACCGACAGGCTCCTCTTCATGCAGGTGGTCATAACCGTGCTGCTCCTGCTTCTGGTGGCGTTCGCCACCATCTCGAACTATTTCCTGGTGATGCGGCCGATGCGGGCACATGAGAAGAACCTGAGGGAAGAGCGCCCCTTCGACGTGGTCGGAAGCTATGAGATCAGGCGTGTGGCGGTTGCTTACAACAGCCTGCTGGCCGAAGCGCAGAAGCGCAGGGCGTCGTTGAAGCATGAGGCTGAAACCGACCCGCTCACAGGCGTCCTCAACCGCGGACCGTTCAACCAGCTCGTCGAAGCGCCGTCACGTTCTGCGATGACGAGAAGCCGGTTGAATTGCGGTAAATCCGCCCCGGCAATCGCTTTTTGCCAGAGCGTGGTGCCGAGCATCGCATATTGGCGGGCGATTGCCTGCTGAAAGCCGTATAATGCTGGTGTCGGCCGTTCATCGTCGCTTTTCCGAGCAGGCCGGCAGGGGCGGGGGATGCATTCGATTCGCGTAAAGATCACGGCGGTCACCATTGCGGCGATCATCGTCAGCGTGCTGACGCTGGGCTTCATCGCCGTGTTCACCATCGGCGTGGAAAGCGACGAGGCCGCGACCGAGAAGATGCAGCTCATAAGCGAGAACGCGCAGAAGTCGCTCGACGCGTACCTCGACAGCCTGAAACAGTCGGTCGACATGGCCGACTTCGTGGCGGAAGACTCGTTGTCGCAGATTCGCCTCGAGGACTACAACATTCCCAATGCGTCTTCGCGTGCCGTGAACCAAACGCCCGAGCAGGCGCAGAAGCTCGACGAGTTCCTCGCGTCGCATTTCGAGCTCGTGCGAAGCGCGTTCGGCAGCGTGGCCAGCTCCACGAGCGGCGTCGAGGAATACTATTACTGCATCAACGCCAACCTCGGCTCGTCGAACCATGGCTTCTTCTATTCGAAAGTGGGCCTTACCGAGTTCGAAGAGCAGCAGCCCATAAACTCGCATACCCTCGACCCGCGCGAAGTCGACCGCGACGTCTGGTATTTCGCGGCCATCCAGGCCGGCGCACCCGTTTGGGTGGGCCCCTACAGGGACCGCTACCACGACAGCGCGCAGGTGATCTCGTACGTGGTTCCGACGTACAGGGACAACACGCTCATCGGCGTCATCGGCATGGACATCCTCATGGAAACGATGATTTCCCAAATCAGCTCCATCAAGGTGTACGACACGGGCTTCGCCTGCCTGCTCGATCAAGACGGCCACATCCTGTATCACCCCAGCATGGAAAAGGGAAGCGTGCCGCAGGCCATCGAAGACCTGATCAGCTCGGGCGTCTTCCAACAGGAAAGCAGCAACGGCGAGATGATCCGCTACCTCGTGGACGGCCAGGAGCGCCAGCTCGCGTTCTCGACGCTGACCAACGGCCTGAAAATCGTGGTTGCGGCGCCGGTGAGCGAGATCGCCGCGTCGCGGCGTCAGCTGACCGAGCTCATCTTGGTGGCGGCTGCCGTGCTCCTCGTGCTTTTCGCCATATTCGCCATGGTCATCATGGAGGCTGTCACCGAACCGCTGAAACGCCTGACGGCTGCTTCCCGCAAGCTCGCGTCCGGCGATTACGATGTGGAGCTCGAATACGACGGGAAAGACGAAGTCGGCGTGCTCACCGACTCGTTCAGGCAGATGCGTGACGAGCTGCGAACCCACATTGCCGATTTGAACAGCCGCGCTTCGACGGACGCCCTGACGGGCGTGAGGAACAAGGGCGCATACGATGCCCTGGCTGCCAAGATCGACGGGACGATAGACGCAAGCGGCGAGGGCGAGCCGCCCACGTTCGGCCTCATCGTGCTCGACTGCAACGACCTGAAGCAGATCAACGACGAGTACGGGCATGCGAACGGCGACGTGTACCTGCAAAGCGCACGCAGGGTCATCTGCCGGGTGTTCGCCCACAGCGCCGTGTTCCGCGTGGGCGGCGACGAGTTCGCGGTCGTCTTGCAAGGCGAAGACTACGACAACAGAAGCCAGCTGCTCGAAGCGTTCGACAAGAAGGTCGAAGAGGTGAATGCCGCCGTTTCCGAGCCCTGGAAGCGCATCAACATCGCCAAGGGCATGGCCCTGTTCGCGCCGGGGCAGGATACGTGCGTCGAAGACGTGTTCACCCGTGCCGACGAGCGCATGTACGAGGACAAGCAGCAATACAGGCGCAGGCGCGACCGCGCCGCTGCCGAGGCAAGCGCGGAAAACGGGCAACAGCCATGATAGACCTGCTGTTCCGAACCGAGCTCGTGCTTGCAAGCCGCGGGCTCGTGGAAGCGGGCGGCCCCGTGCTGCTCATGGTGTCGGGAGGGTCGGATTCCACGGCGATGGCCTACCTTGCGCGGGGGCTTTGCGAGCGGGGCGCAATCGGACCGCTCGCCATGCTGCATGTGAACCACCGGCTTCGCGGCGAGGCGGCCGATGCCGACGCCGCATTCGCGCGGCAGCTCGCCGAGGTTCTGGGCATTCCCTTCACCTGCGCGACGGTCGAAGTCGGCGCCATAGCGGAAGCGGAGCACGGCAACGTGGAGGCGGTTGCGCGCCGCGAGCGATACGCGGCCGCCCATGACGCGCTCGCCGATTTGTGCCGGCGCGAGGAGGCGCCGGTGTCGCAGGGGCGCATTTTCGTGGCGCACACGGTCGATGACCGCATCGAGAACTTCTACATGCGATCCATCGTGGGCACGGGGCCGGGCGGTTTCAGGTCGATGCTGTACCGCAACGGCCAGGTGGTGCGCCCCGTGCTCGACGCGAGCCGCGAAGAGCTGAGGGACTACATCCGCCGCCGGGCGAAGGATGGGTTCCCGGTTGCCCGCGACGCGGCCGGCGCGCTTTGGCGCGAAGACGCCACCAACGAGCACACCGACCGCTTCCGCGCGTACGTCCGCCACGAGATCATCCCGCGGGCCGAAGAGCGCAACCCGCGCTTGCGCGAGACGCTCATGCGCACGATGAACCTCATCGCCGACGAAGACGACATGGTGTCCGCCATGGCCGACGAAGTCGCAGCCAAACACGTGCAGTGGCTGGGCGAGGGGGAGGGCTGCCTCATTGCTCCCGCGTTCGCCGGCGTGCCCGTGCCCTTGCAGCGCCGCGTGGTGTCCGGTGCGCTTGCGCAGATGCTCGGGGCCGACGAGCGCATCGACACGGCCACCATAGAAGCGGTTCTCGCCGGGTTCTCTGACGGCAAGCCCAACGGCGGCTACGTCGTGAACGTGCAGGGCAACCTGGCCGTCAGCGCCAACAAGCAAGGCGTGCGCATCGAGCCCATGGCCGCCTTCCGCACGCGCCGGAAGCGGGTGTAGCATGTCAAACTTGCCTGATCAGATCGACGCATTCGACATCGTATTGGCAAGCGCGTCGCCGCGGCGCCGCGAGTTGTTGGCGCAAACGGGCGTCGAGTTTCGCGTGCACGCGGTCGACGTCGACGAGTCGCTTGACGAGCGCCTGGCGCAAGACCCCCTCGAAGCCGTGAGGAAGCTGGCCGAGCGCAAGGCGAAAGCCGCGGTCGAGCAGCTGGTCACGCCTGACTACGACGGCACGATGGTCGTGCTGGGGTCCGACACCATGGTGGTGTTCCGCGGCGAGATCTTCGGCAAGCCGCGCGACGCCGCCGATGCCGAGCGCATGCTCCGCGCGCTTTCCGGCCATGGGCACGATGTTCACACGGCCGTGTCGTTTTGGGCGGTCAACGCCCCGAAAGGCCAGGACGTCGGCTTGTTCTACCGCACGTTCGTCGACACGACCTACGTGTACTTCCGCGAGCTTTCCGACGCCGAAATCGCCGCCTACATCGAAAGCGGCGACCCCTTCGACAAGGCCGGCGCCTATGGCATCCAGTCGGGCGGCGGCGCCTTCGTCGACCACATCGAGGGCAGCCTCGACACCGTCATCGGGTTTCCCGTCGAGCGCCTGAAAGCCGAATTCCCCGACATCTTCGGATGAGCACGCGCGCCAGTTTTCCCGTGGTGTGCATTCCCTATGGTTTGTTAGCTGGCCGTTGACGTATCGCAAAGCCCAATTAACCGCCAAATGGTACACTTTCCGTTTGTGTATAAGAGCTGATAGATTGGGCAACCATGCATAAGGACATCAAGGAAATCCTGTTCGCCGACACCGAGATTCAGGCGCGCGTGAAGGAAATCGGCGCGGCGCTGACCGACGAGTACTCCGAGGCTGCATCTCGCGGGGAAGGCGTGCTTTTGCTGTCGGTGCTGCGCGGCGCCGCCATCTTCATGGCCGACCTCGCCCGCGCAACCGAGATTCCGCTGGAAATGGACTACATGGCGTTGTCGTCGTACGGCAGTTCCACGAAGAGCTCGGGCCGCGTTCAGATTCAGAAGGACCTGACGTCGCCGATCAAGGGCAAGCACGTCGTGGTGGTCGAGGACATCCTCGACTCGGGCCTGACGCTGCAGTTCCTCATCAACTACCTCGAGCAGCACGAGCCCGCTTCCATCGAGGTCATCACGCTTTTGCGCAAGAAGACCAAGGAGCAGGTCCACATCGACTGCGCGCACGTCGGCTTCGAGTGCCCCGACGAGTTCATCGTCGGCTACGGCCTCGACTACGCCGAGCGTTACCGCAACCTGCCCTACATCGGCATCCTCAAACCCGAAGTGTACGAATAAGCATACGAGACGCGCGTAGCATACGAGCATAAGAGAGACGAAGCACATGCCACAAAACAACCCCCAATTCAAAGGACCGGGCAACGACAACAGAAACCTCATCATATGGATCGTCGTGTTCTTCGTGGTTGCCCTCATCGTCGGCCAGCAGTTCTTCGCGTTCCAGAACGCGGGTGCGGGCAACGATGAGGCGCCCCGCACCACCGACACGCTGATTACGTCCGAGTTCTTGCAGGCCGTCGAGCAAGACCGCGTGACGTCGGTCGTCTACGACGCGCGCAACTACACCGTCACCGGCCAGTACTACCCGGCGGCGACCGCCGGCAAGACGGGTGTCGACGCGTTCAACGGCGCCATCAACGCGCTGAACACGCGCGTGTCCATGCTGCAGCAAGATTCCGACGGCGCGCTGAAGGGCGTCGGCACCGAAACGCTGCAGACGCAAACGCTCGGCGAGCTGCACAACTACACGTCGACCTACGTCGGCCAGGAATCGCTCGCGCAGCTCGTGTCGAAGCATCCGCAGATGACCTACCAGGTCACGCTGCCCACGCAGTGGCTTGACATCTTGGGCACCATCCTGCCGCTCATCCTGTTCGGCGCACTCATCTGGATCTTCTTCGTGCAGATGCAGAAGGCCAACAACCAGCAGATGGGCTTCGGCAAGACGAAGGCCAAGAAGGCCCACGAGGAACGTCCCGACGTGAAGTTCGACGACGTGGCCGGCGTGGACGAGGCCGTCGAGGAAATGCAGGAGATCAAGGACTTCCTGGCGAACCCCGAGAAGTACCAGTCGCTCGGCGCGAAGATTCCGCGCGGCTGTTTGCTCGTGGGCCCTCCGGGCACGGGCAAGACGCTGCTCGCGCGCGCCGTCGCCGGCGAGGCGGGCGTGCCGTTCTTCAGCATCTCGGGTTCCGACTTCGTCGAGATGTTCGTCGGCGTGGGCGCAAGCCGCGTACGCGACTTGTTCCAGCAGGCCAAGGACGCGGCGCCTTCCATCATCTTCATCGACGAGATCGACGCGGTCGGCCGCCAGCGCGGCGCGGGCCTCGGCGGCGGCCATGACGAGCGCGAGCAGACGCTCAACCAGCTGCTCGTGGAAATGGACGGCTTCGACAAGAACGAGTCGGTCGTGCTCATCGCCGCCACGAACCGTTCCGACATTCTGGACCCGGCCCTGCTGCGTCCGGGCCGCTTCGACCGCCAGATCGTCGTGGACGTGCCCGACGTGCGCGGCCGCGAGAAGATCCTGCAGGTTCACGCCGACGACAAGCCCATCGGCAGCGACGTCGACCTGAGCAAGATCGCGCAGCTGACCCCGGGTTTCACGGGCGCCGACCTGATGAACCTCATGAACGAGAGCGCCCTTCTGACCGCGCGCCGCGGCAAGAAGGTCATCACGATGCAGGAGGTCACCGAGTCGATGGAGCGCGTCATCGCCGGCCCCGAGCGCAAGGGCCGCGTGATGAACGAGGAGACGCGCAAGACCATCGCCTACCACGAAAGCGGCCATGCGCTCGTCGGCCACACGCTCGAGCATGCCGACCCGGTGCACAAGATCAGCATCATCTCGCGCGGGCGCGCGCTCGGCTACACCATGTCGATTCCCGACGAGGACAAGGTGCTCAACTCGCTGTCCGAGATGCGCGACCAGCTTGCCGTGCTGTTCGGCGGCCGCGTCGCCGAGGAAATCTACTGCGGCGACATTACCACGGGCGCGAGCAACGACCTCGAGCGCGCCACCAAGATCGCGCGTTCCATCGTCACCCAATACGGCATGAGCCCGCTGGGGCACCAGGTGTTCGGCCAACCCAACCACGAGGTGTTCCTCGGCCGCGATTACGGCAACACGCAGGACTACTCCGACGAGACGGCCAAGCGCATCGACGACGAGGTCGCGCGCATCATGAGCGAGGCGCACGACCGCGCCTACGAGATACTGTCGAGCCACGCCGACCAGATGCACCTCATGGCGAGCGTCCTGCTCGAGCGCGAGACGGTCGACGGCGAAGCCTGCCAGGCCCTGCTCGACAACAAGTGGGACGAGTACCTGGCGCACGAAGACGAGATCATCGCCCGCAAGGAAGCCGAGGAAGCCGCTGCGCGTGCGCGTGACGAGCGCCTGGCCGACCCGAACTGGCGCGAGAAGGAGCAGGCTGCGCAGATGCAGTTGGAACAGCAGGCCTCGTGGTTCTGCGTGCGGTGCGGCGCCCCCAACTTGGAGGGGAGCGCGTTCTGCGGCCAGTGCGGAAACCCGCGGCCGGTCGTCGCACAGCCCGTGCCGCCCACTTCGCAAGCTGAAGAGCCGGTCGGGCCTGCGGAAGAGCCGGCTGAGCAGCCAGTTGAGCAGCCGGCCGCCGATCACCGCTTCGACCCGGGCTATGTCGAGCAAGCACCTGCTCCCGATGTTCAGCCGGACCGGACCGAAGGCCAGAGCGAAGATTCGCAGTAAACCGAAAGGGGTCACATGACCTGGCAATGCGCCACATTCGAATTCGACGAGAGGATGCCCATCATCATGGGCATCCTCAATGTTACGCCCGATTCCTTCTCGGATGGCGGCACCCACAACGCACAGGAAGACGCCATCGCCCATGCGCACCGCATGCTCGACGAAGGCGCCCACATCATCGACGTGGGAGGCGAGTCCACGCGCCCGGGAAGCGACGAGGTCGCGATCGAGGAAGAGCTGGCCCGCACCATCGAGGTCGTGCGCGTGCTTGCCGAAGAGGGCGCATGCGTCAGCATTGACACGCGCCATGCCGAGGTCGCCCGCGCGGCTGTTCAGGCTGGTGCCGCCATCATCAACGACGTGTCGGGGTTCCGTGACCCCGCCATGGTGGAGGTCGCCTGCGGATGCGATGCGGGCCTGGTCGTCATGCACATGAAAGGCGAGCCCAAGACCATGCAAGCCGACCCCGTGTACGACGACGTCGTTGCCGAGGTCTGCGATTACCTGCGCGACCGTGCGGCCGAGCTGGAAGCTGCCGGCATCGCGCGCGAGCGCATCTGCGTCGATCCGGGTCCCGGGTTCGGCAAGACGCCGAGCCAGACGCTCGAGCTCGTGCGCAACTTCCACGAGTTCGCGCGGCTGGGGTACCCGGTCATGTGCGCCGTGTCGCGCAAGAGCTTCATCGGGTGGGCGTACCACATCGACGAGCCCAGCGCGCGTGACGAGGCGTCGGCAGCCGAGGCGCTCATGGCTGCCGAGCTCGGTGCGACCGTGGTTCGTGCGCATAACGTGGCCGCGACGGCGAAGGCGCTTGCGAACCTGCGCCCGCTCGTCGTGGTGGCGCTCGGCTGCAACATCGCGCTCGTCGCCAACGACGGGGAAGAGCGTGAAGGCAAGATCGCCCAGCTCAACCATGCCATCAGCCAGCTGTGCACCGTTCCCGACTCGCAGATCGTCGACATTTCGAGCTTCTACGCGAGCGAGCCGGCTTATTACGAGGACCAGGATGAGTTCGTGAACGCCATCGTGCTCATGCGTTGCGGCGTGCCGCCGAAGGAGTTGCTGCAGTACCTGCATGCCATCGAGAACAGCCTCGGCCGCGTGCGCACGATTGAAAACGGGCCGCGCACGTGCGATCTCGACATCGTCGATTACCAGATGTACGTCACTGAAAACGAGGTGCTCACGCTGCCGCACCCCCGCGCCCTCGAGCGCGATTTCGTCGTGCGGCCCTTGGCCGAGCTGCGTCCGCATTTCGCCTTCGCCGACGGCAAGTCGCTCGACAATGCCGACGTGAAGTACGGCAAAGCCACACGCATTGAATAGTCGCCCGTAATGCAGATGTACCGCATCGAACGTTTCGATACCGTCGTTTCCACTAACGAGCTGGTGAAACACGGCCTGGAAATGGGCTATGACGAGGGTCTCGTGTGTCGCGCCGCCGAGCAAGTCGGCGGCTATGGCCGTCAGGGCCGCACATGGTCGAGCCCACGCGGCGGCCTGTACCAGTCGGTCCTGTTGCGCCCCGACGTGCCGGCAGGGCAACTTCCCACGCTGGGCTTGGTCGTGGCGCTGTCGGTGCGACGCGCGTTGCTCAGCGCCGCCGCCCTCATGTCCGACGAGGTGCAGGTGAAATGGCCCAACGATGTCATGTGCGCGGAAGGCAAGCTCGCTGGCATTTCCATGGAAAAGCATGCCGATGGCGTGTGCGTCGGTATTGGCGTGAACGTGTGGCGCCCTGCAGACGAGCAGCCGGTCGGCGGGAAGAACACGCCCGCCTACGTTTCCGAAATCGCCCGTAACGGCCTCGATCAGGCCGCCGACCGCCAATCCGCCATCGATTTCGTGGGCGACGAGGTCATGGCCGTGCTTTGGCAGCGCTACGCCCAATGGCAGCGCGAAGGCTTCGCGCCGTTCGTCGACGAGTACAACGCCTGCAACGCTCTGTCCGGCAAGCAGGTTGACATCGCCGACCGCAACGGCAACGTGGTCGCGTCCGGTCCCGTCACCGGCGTTAACGCAGATGGCAGCCTCCTCGTCGGCGACTGTCCCGTCTCTTCCGGCGAAGCCCACGTGCTCTGAGGGGCTCTAACTCGCGCACAAGCCCCCTATTGTTGCAAGCTGCATCTTATTTTGCGTTTCGCGCAGCGATATGGGCTCCATGTGTACCTCCATGCAGCGATACGATGCACATGTGCATCGTATTCCCCCTGCGCACGGCATAATCGATACACACGGGCCTCATATCACTGCGCGAAACGCGAAAAAGAATGCAATATGAAGCGATATCGGGTCTATGTGTAAGCGCGTGCTTCCGTGGTTGCCGTTCAATGCGAACAACTGGGGGAAGTGTCGAAAGCTGCTTCAGCTTGGCAAGCGCGTGCCGGCACGATTGCCGTATGGTGCGAAAGGGGGGAAGCGTCGAAAGCGGTTTCGAATTGCCAAAGCCTTGGAAAACAAGAAGCGCCCCGGCAATGCCAGGGCGCTTTCTCGTGATGCCTGTGCGGGCGCGTGACCCGCGGTAATTACTTCAGGCGCTCGGTGTAGAGCAGGTTGCTGCAGGTGTGGTAGCCTTCGGTGCGCAGCGGGTAGGTGATGGTGCCCTGAAGCTTCGAGTCGCGGATGACGGCCTCGATGACGTCGTTCATGCTCATGTTTGCGTAGTCGCGTGCGGTGTTCTCCATTGTTTCGTCCTTTCGTTGAGGGTTGTCGGTTTCGAACCTCTGCAACCATACCCAACGAAACAGGTCGTGCGCGGATAATATCGTGAACGGCATAGTGGATGTAGGCTATGTGAAGCTACTGAGGATAATGTTTCGGGTATAATGCCTGATGAGAGCCTTGCACAGTGGGTGATTGCAGGAGTTGCAACGCATTGCAAAGATTGCAACGTCTGCGAAAACCATGATGTGCTCTGCTGTCACATAGCACGAAAAGCCCGCATGCCGTGTAGTTTCAGCAGCGGGTGGAATGTTGGTAATAAGGCTGCGGCATGAACGTCAACCACCTCATCGAGTTCATATACCTTGCCGAGACGCTGAGCTTCAAGCGCACGGCCGATTACTTCTATGTCAGCCGTTCGGTCATTAGCCGTCACTTGGCGGCGCTCGAGGAAGTCATCGGCGTGAAGCTGATCGACCGCGGCAATCAGTCGGCTCAGCTGACCGAGGCGGGGAAGGTGTTCTACCGCGAGGCGCAAACCGTGCTGCGCGCCTACTCGAACCTCGTCGACCGCACGCGCGAGGTCGGACGCATGGACGGCCGGACGGTGCGCATCGGCTACTTGAAGAACGCGGCCCGGCCCGTCCTCGTGCGGTTCGTGCGCTACATGAACCACGAGCACCCCGACGTGCAGCTCGACATGACGTGCATGGAATACAGCGAGCTGCGCCGCGCCATGGACGAGGGCGGCGTCGACATCGCGCTCGCCGTGAACGTCGATCCGCGCATATCGCGGAATTACCGCTCGACGCCCATCTACACCGACCGGTTCTATGCGGTCATGAGCAAGGATCATCCGCTGGCGGGCCGCACGGAAGGCGTCTCGATCGACGAGCTTCCCGCCGAGAAGCTGCTGCTTCCCGATAGCTTCGTGTTCGCGGGCTTAAGCGAGCTCATCGACGAGCTCGTCGAGTCGTCGCCGCAGGCCGTGGCCCGCGAATACTACCGCGACATTGACATGCTGTACCTGAAGGTGCAAACCGAGGGCTTCGTGGCGTTCTCGTCGGGCCTGAACAACGCCATGTTCGGCGACGCGCTGGCAATCGTGCCCGTGACCGGCATCGATTCGTCGTTCAGCGTGAGCGCGTTTTACAGCGACGATATCCCCGCCGATGCGTACGATGCCTGCCGTAAGGGCTTCGAGTCGTGCCAGCAATCCATGAGGAGCTGGGATGCCGCAAAGGAAAACGACGCCATCGGCTTTTCCATGGCGAGCTTCGAGTAGCGGAGTATCGAAACTCGCCTGCAGTAAGTGTTCCGTAGTAGAGAGAAGTGTTGATCAAGGCTGTTGCATATTTTGCAACAGCCTTGTCTTACCCATACCAAGAATAATGCTGAACCCGCCTTATAGTTTCCTTAACGAAACGGCTTGCAGGGGAAGCCGTTCAAATACTTTCATGACAGGAAGGGCCACTTTCGAGCGGCCCTTCCTGCGTTGCGAGGCCGTGTTAACAAGTGTGCTCTGCTGACAGTTTGGGCAGATTACCGTTCCATGCAAAACTCTAATTGAGTATATAATCGTTGAAAATAATAAATAGCCAGTGGTTGGAGGGCTCATGGCGATTCCAGTGACGGCAATAACTGCAGCAATTTCTGCGGCAGCAGCAATAATGAGCGACCCAGAGGCAATGAACAATGTGGCCGAAATTGCGAATGCGGCTACAAAGGCCATAAATGCAGGAGCAGAAACGGCTGGGGCAGCCGCCGAAACGTTGTCTCCTGTTGCAAAGAAGGTGACAAGCGCAGGTGCGGAAGCGGGCGAGAAGGTCAAAGACGCTGCAGGCAAGGCTTTCTCTGGCGCATCGAAGCGAGTCGGAAAGCTTTTTGATGGCGCATCAGATGCGGTTAAGAACGCTCAGGATGCACGGGCGCGTGAGAAGGCGCTTCTTGAAGCACGGCAGCAAGTTCTTGCGGGCGCGTCCGCTTCGTTGTCAGCGGCTGACTTCGAGAAAAACTGGTCACAAGCAATCGAAAGCAACGGGCTCATGCCGCTAAAGATACCAGGGTATTATGCGATAGCCACATACAAAGGCAAGCCCGCGCGCGATGGTGCAGCGAAGTATACGGGTTTGTTCATGGGGCGTTCAGAGGATATGGGCGCCAGCATTCATAGGCATCTGAACGGAGATGGAAATCCGGATGTGTATGCGGATATGAAATACGGGCAGTACGTTCATGTTTATTCGTATGCCGATTTCGATGATACCGACGACAATAACGAGACGCTGCTTGGCTTCTCGCTGGCTCTCGGAGCAAACGAGTCTTACAATGCGCGGGTTCTCGACGGGTTTGACGAGGGGGCAATCAAGCTCGATGCCGTCATTTCCCAAACTCACATGCAGGATGTGCTCATGGTTTTGCATAAGGCGTTTGCAGACGTCGACGTTGTCGAACGCGAACTGTGCGGTGATGGCGTCATGGCGTGCAAGATTAGCGCACGCTTGGGGGACGGTGCTGCTGAAGCATAGTAAGGAAGTTTTATGCGAAACGAGGTCAGATTCCATAAACCTGATTATGTTGAAAAGCGCAAGTCGATTTTCAATCGCATTGCCGAACTCAACCCTATTCCCGTTTCGCCACAATCACCTTCAGCATCAGAGATTCTCAGACACGTTCGCGACGAAGAAGCTCGCTA
>CAJOIP010000020.1 GCA_905234785.1 uncultured Eggerthellaceae bacterium | reverse complement strand
TCAGGCTAATTACGAATAACTAATAGCGCTTGCTCAATAACCAGCACGTCCCCCAATCGGGCAACCCCCGAGATCCCTCGCTTACGCTCGGGATGACAGGGTGGGAGCCTCGGGATGACAGGGTAGGTACCCTGGACGACAGGGTAGGCTCTCGGAGCTAAGAATGAAACTCTCGGGGTGACAGAGCAAAGATTTTTCAGTGACAGAGTAAGGCTTTTGCGGCGATAGAGTGGGACACCTGCGATGGCAAGGTTGGCTTTTAGGGTGACGGAGAGGCTCTTTTGCGTCGCTAAGGCCGGCTGTTTATGACGATAGAGTGGGTGCTCGCCAACTACTACTTGTATTTGTTGGCCAGCTGGCCGCAGGCGCCGGCTATGTCGGATCCTCGGGATGCCCGGATGCTGGCCGGTGTGCCGGCATTTTCCAGCGCATCGCGCCAATAGCGCATGACGTCGTTGCTGACGGGGTGAATGGGGGAGTCGTCGATCTCGTTCAGCGGGATGAGGTTCACATGGCAAAGCAGGCGCTTGCAATACGTTATGAGCTCTTGCAGGTCCTCTTCTGAATCGTTGACGCCTTCCATGAGCGCGTATTCGAAGCTGAAGCGCCGACCCGTCGTCTCGGCATAGCGTTCGAGCGCTTGTCGCAGCGCGCCGAGGCGCTGGTTCTTCACGGCGGGCATGATCTTGTCGCGCGCTTCCTGCCGTGCGGCGTGAAGGGAAATGGCAAGCGTGAACTGTTCCGGCTCTTCTGCGAACTTGTTGATGCCTTCGATGAGACCGCACGTTGAAACCGTGATATGCCGCGCCCCGATGCTCAGCAACTTTGGGTGGTTCATGATTCTCAACGCTGCCAGAACGTTGTCGTAGTTAGCGAAAGGCTCTCCCTGGCCCATGACGACGACGTTGGTAACGCGCTCGCCGAAGTCTCGCTGCACCGCGAGTATCTGGTCGACGATTTCTCCAACGGCAAGGTCGCGCGTAAGGCCGTTACGGCCAGTCGCGCAAAACGTGCACCCCATGGCACAACCCGCTTGGCTCGAACAGCACACGGTGAGGCGGCCGTCGTTGGAAGGCAGCCCGACGGTTTCCACGATTACGTCGTCATGAAAGCGCAACAGGTATTTGCGCGACCCGTCGATGGAAACCTGCTTATCGGCGACGGTTGGCGTGTACAAGGGATACGCTTCGGCGAACTGCTCGCGCACGGCCTTCGGCATGTTCGTCATTTCCTCGTATGACGTAACGCCTTTGCCGTAAAGCCACTCAAGCATTTGCGTGGCGCGGAATGCAGGAAGTCCATTCTCCTTGAGCAAGGCCTGTAGGGTTTCGATCGAATATGTTTTGACTGGCTGGTTCATAGGCGTAAGTATACCTTGACATCATGTCATCCTGAGAGAAGCGCCGTAAGCGCGGAGTCGAAGGATCTCAAGCGATGCATCGGGGGAGATCCCTCGCTTACGCTCGGGATGACAAGGGCTTGATACGATTTCAATGAAGATATCTATAGACTGCGAGTTTTGGACATGTTTCACGTGAAACATTATACTGGTCGGGTCTGCGACTCTGGGAGAAGGGATCTCCATGGGCTCTGTTGTTCCAAGCGAATGCAAAGTCGCCTTGCTGGCTGGCGGCACGAGCGGCGAACGAGAAATCTCGATTGCTTCCGGCAAGGGCGCGAAGCAGGCGCTCGAAGAGGCGGGGTTCGATGTTACGTTTATTGACCCTGCCGAGAAAGACGACCTTAAGAGACTCATCGAAGAGTCGTTCGATGTCGCGTTCCTTTGCCTTCATGGCAAGATGGGGGAGGACGGCACCGTGCAGGGCATGCTCGAGCTGTTGGGCATTCCCTATACGTGCTCTGGCGTCCTTTCCAGCGCTATCGCCATGGACAAGGCGAAGTCGAAAGTGTTCTATGAGCTCGCCGGCATTCCCACGCCCCCTTCTGTAACGTTGAAACGCGAAGAAGGCTATGACGTCTCCGAGGTTGAGCGCATCGTCGGTACGCCCTGCGTTGTGAAGCCGGCGACTGAGGGCAGTGCGCTTGGCGTGACCATCGTCGAGGATCCGCTGCCGCTGAAGGCCGTTATTGACGAAACGTTTGAAATCGACCGCCTGGTGCTCGTCGAGCGATTTGTCGACGGGGTTGAAGTGACGGCCGCAGTTCTCGGAAACGATCAGCCCCAGGCACTTCCCATCATCAAAATCGTGCCGATGGGGGAGTTCTACGATTTCGATTCGAAGTACGCCCCTGGCGGTTCGCAGCACATTTGCCCCGCGCCGCTCGACGAAGAGCTGACGGCAACCATTCAGGATTACGCGGCCAGGGCGCACTGTGCGCTTGGGTGCAGTGGCGTTTCTCGTTCCGATTTCATCATCGATGCGGATGGAACGCCGTGGATTCTGGAGACGAACACCATCCCCGGCATGACGGCTACGTCGCTGTTGCCCGATGCCGCGAAGGCAGATGGCATGTCGTTCCCCGAGTTGTGCACCAAGCTCATCGAGTTTGCGTTGGAATAGACATTACATGGGTGCTGTCAATCTGAACGTCGCACCCTGTCATCCCGGGTATCACCCCCGGCCTTTCCAAGCATTGCCGCTAATCATCCCGAGCATCACACCCCGCCATTCCGGCTATCATACTCTGTCATCCCGAGCGCAGCGAGGGATCTCGGGCCCTGCCCGTCGCTTCGCGGAGATCCCTCGCTTCGCTCGGGATGACAGGAGGCTATGGTCGGGACGACTAGGTGTGATGCCCGGGACGACTAAGTGTGATGGTCGGGACGACTAGGTGTGATGCCCGGGACGACTAAGTGTGATGGTCGTGACGACTAAGTGTGATGGTCGTGACGACAGGAGACAGTGTTCGGAAGGGCAGGGTGTAGCGGTCAGGCTGACAGGGTATGATGCATAGAATGGCATTATGAATGGTTAATATGGTTATCAACATATTGTGGATAATCAGCGGAAAAACACAATATGTAATGATGTAACACCGCGCCGTAACGCGCGGTGTATCATAGATGCCCCAATTGCGAGGAGTGAGCGATGGATCAGGTTTACGAGGGCTTTTACGCGCGTTTCGAGACGGATTCCAAGGCGCAGGGAAGCTTGCTGATGGGTCCCGACCACATTGTCGGCGACGATTACGAGGTGTACTTCAAGACAGAAGACGGCAGGGTTGTCGCATGTTTGCGCAACAAATTCGGTGCGGAGTCGGGATATTTCGACGTGGATGCGTCGCGGAAGCTGCAGCTTGCCAACGCACGAGAGCAGAAGATTCGCGCACTTCTGTCGTACGTCGCCTATTCCGATGAGCCAGACCCGGGGTTGTATTGGGGTCAGATGGCGGTATTCTGCTATAGCCCGCGTTATGCCGAAGAGATAGACGGCTTCATCGACCGGGTTGCCGCGAAGATTGGCGACGGCATTCGGCCGGCGATCGACCTGGGTTCGCAAGCTGTCGACAAGCTGTTGGACGACCCGTCCTGGATGCCCACCGAGACGATGCCCCTCCCGCAGAAGGAAGTCGGCATGGCCGTGCTAAAGGACCACCGCACAATGTCGGAAAAGATGATCGAGCAAGGGCGCGCCGGCAATAAAGGCTGCTACGCCGTGAGCATCGCCTTCATCGTGATAGTGGTCCTGGCGATAGCGTACTTCGTGTTCGGATTGCTGTCGTGATGATGATGCGCGGGAGGGGAGCCGGTGCATCATTTTGCAAGAGTGCAAATGATGCACCGGCTCCCCTCCCGCGCATCACTCCCTGCGCATACGTACTCCTGGTACAATTACGAGATGCTTGATTTACGGGCACATATGCTTGATGGGACGCCGGACGATGTTGTCGAGCGTTACCAGGCTCTTCCCGCGTTGGCAGCTGAATCGGATTTCGGCGTGCTCGATCGCAATGTCGTCGTCATCGACACCGAAACCACGGGCCTTTCCTTCAATCACGACGAGCTCATTCAGATTGCGGCCGCACGTCTCGAATGCGGCGAAATAGTCGATTGGTACGTCACGTTCGTGAATCCGGGGCAGCCGCTTTCGGAAGACATCGTCCACCTGACGGGCATTCACGACGATGACCTGGCCGATGCGCCTACGCCCGATGAGGCGCTGACCGGCTTGGTCGAATTCGTGGGCGACGCCTTGCTCGTTGCGCACAACGTCGGGTTCGACAAGCATTTCGTGACGAACCATCCAGCTGGTTATCCGCTGATTGAGAACACATGGGTCGATTCGCTCGACCTTTCGCGCGTCGCGCTGCCACGCCTACGTTCGCACAGGCTCATCGACCTGGTACACGCCTTCGACGCACCCGTTTCCACCCATCGCGCCGATGACGATGTTGCGGCGACGTGCGTGGTGTACCGCATCTTGCTCGCCGGCGTGGCCAGCATGCCCGCGAACCTGGTGGCGGCAATCGCCAACATGGCCCCGCTTTCCGAATGGTCGACCGGGTACGTCTTCCAGCAATCTGCCACGAGACCCCCTCTCGTGGCAGATTCCGCGCCGCTGTTCTCGGTGCGGGAAATGCGGCGACGGAGGATCGTGGAACTGCCCACGCGGCAGGCCCGCAAGGATGCAGACGACCTGGCCGGCCAGCTCGCGTATCCGCAACTGGAAGAAATCGATCGGGCGTTCAGCGCCGAGGGGGCGCTCGGGCGCATCTACCCCGATTACGAGCCGCGCGAAGAGCAGCGCACGATGGCGCGGGCCATCCGCGATACGTTCGAATCGTCAGACAACCTGGTTGTCGAAGCTGGCACCGGGGTGGGGAAGTCGATGGCCTACCTCGTTCCCGCTGCGCTGATGGCGCAGGCGAACGGCATAACCGTGGGTGTTGCCACCAAGACGAACTCGCTGCTCGACCAGCTCGTCTATCAGGAACTGCCGGCGCTCGCCGATGCGCTTGGTCCCGACAAACCTCTGACCTGGGCGCCGCTGAAGGGCATGGCGCATTACCCGTGCCTGCGCAAGGTCAGCCGGCTCGTCGACAACGGTCCCGCCATGCGCGAAGTCGCCGGCGCCATGCTCAGCCAGGCGCCAGCGCTCGCGGCGCTTCTTTCCTACATCGAACAAAGCGAATTCGATGACATGGATTCGCTGAAAATCGACTACCGTGCCCTGCCGCGCCGACAGATTACGACCACTTCCACCGAATGCCTCCGACGCAAATGTCCCTTCTTCGGGAAGCTCTGCTTCGTACACGGCGCCCGCCGTCGCGCCGAACAAGCCGACATCATCGTGACCAACCACACGCTGCTGTTCTGCGACATCGCAGCCGATGGCGGCCTGCTTCCCACGGTTCGCCATTGGGTCGTCGACGAGGCGCATTCCACCGAAGACGAGGCCCGCAGCGCCTTCGCCCAAACGGTCGATTCGGAAGCGCTGCTGCGCCTAGCCGGCCGCGTAGGCGAGTCCGCCGGCGCGCGCAACGTGTTCTCGCGCGCCGAGAAGAGCCTGTCGGCAGCCGACGGCGACCAGGTCACGCTGTTCTACGGCCTCGTCGCAAAGGCGCGCCAAGCAGGTGAAGCGTTCGCCCGTGCAGCCGACGATTACGCCACGCGCGTGAAGGATTTACTGTACTTCGACCCGGTCAGCCGCACGAAGCGCGGGCAATCCTACGAGCAGGTCGACGTCTGGGTGAACGCCGACGTGCGCGCCACCGAGAAGTTCTGCGACGTGGCGGCAACCGCGGCGGTCCTCATCGAATCGTCCGACAAGCTGATCAAAGCCGCGCAGGATGTCGTCGCCTACCTCGAGGGCATCGACGAGGCGGCCGTGGCGCAGCGCGACATCGCGTCGGTCGCCATGGAACTGCGCGACATCCGCAACGCCGCCGAGCTCATCTTCCAAATGGCGCCCGAATCGTACGCCTACCAGGCGCAACTGTTCCGCAAGAAGGACCGCCGCGCCGACAAGCTTCAGGCGCTGATGCTCGACGTGGGCGACAAGATGAACGAGTCGTTCTACACCACGACCCATTCGGTCGTATATGCGTCGGCAACGCTGAGCGTGGGCGGCAAGTTCGAATCGTTCGAGCAGGCTGTGGGCCTGAACCGCGGCGAGTTCTCGCACGCGCGCGAACTGCAGCTCGATTCGAGCTACGACTTCGACAACAACATGATCGTGTACGTCGTGAAGGACATGCCCGAGCCGAACGACCCCGGCTACCTGGCCGCGCTGAACCGCCTGCTCGTCGAGGCGCACCGGGCGCAGCGCGGCTCGATGCTGACGCTGTTCACGAACCGCCGCGAAATGGAAAGCAGCTACGCCGAAGTGGCGCCGCAGCTGAAGGCCGACGACCTGCGCGTCGTGTGCCAGAAATGGGGCGTGTCAGTGAAGGGCCTGCGCGACGATTTCCTGGCCGACGAGCACCTGTCGCTGTTCGCGCTGAAGTCGTTCTGGGAAGGGTTCGACGCGCCGGGCGCCACGCTGAAGGGCGTGATCATACCGAAGCTGCCGTTCGCACGGCCGACCGACCCGCTGTACTGCGAACGGGCGGCGCGCGACGACCACGCGTGGTGGCGCTACGTGTTGCCGCAGGCGGTGATCGAAACCAAGCAGGCGGCGGGCCGTCTCATCCGCAAGGCCGACGACCGCGGCGTGCTGATCTTGGCGGATAAACGTCTGGTCACGAAGCGCTACGGCAAGACGTTTTTGAACTCACTGCAGAGCCGCACGGTGCGCGTGTGCACTATCGACGAGATCGTCGCGGCGCTGCGCATGATGGGTTCCTGGTAGGGCGGCGTAAGGGGCAACGTGGCTGGCAGCTTCGACTTCTTGCACATCAAGCGCCGCACGGCGGGCTCTTCCAACGAGCTTTCGTTCGACGTTTTAGAGCATAAAAGCGCCGAAGCCGATGGGAAAACGCGCAGTGCGAAAGCCCCCAAAGCGCCAAAGGCGTCGAAAGGAACGTTCCACGGCGTCGGAAACTCGTCGACGTTATCGGGTCAGGCAGAGGTAGAAAAGCGGAAAAGGGCGCGGCAAAACCGTCGCGTGCAGCTGTACGCGTTCGTCGCGGTTGTCGTTGTGGCGCTCGTCACGGTCGGCGTGTATGCGGGCATGCGGTTCCAGGAAGACCAAGCCAACGTGGCTGCACGGGTGGGCGATCTGGTCGAGCGCTTATCCAGTGTCGATGAGACGTTGCTCGAAATCGACGAGATGATGGCCGACCCGTTCAACGCAGACCAAGCCGAGCGTCGTGCGGCGCAGCTGTCGGGCATGCCGAAGCTAACGACCGAGCTGAACCGCGTGTCGGTCGACGCGCAGTCGCTGCTGACGTTGCCCCTCGACGAGCAGACCGAGGTTGCGGTGGGCCAGCTGAACACGGCGGCCCAGACGCGCAACGCCATGCTTACCGCCGCAGCCGATGCGTTCAGGCTTTCCGCGGAGTCTTCGGCGCAGGTAGAGCGTGCGAACACCGTCTGGAACGGCGTGTTGAACGCCGACCAGCTCGCGCGTGATGCCATCGCCGCTTCGAACAAGGCAACAACGCAGGAGGCGACGAGCCAATCGCTCGACGATATCCGCACGGCAATCGACGGCTTCGAATACGCCCGCGGGGAACTTGCCGACATCAGCGTTACGTACGGGGTGGACCTTTCGGCTCAGGATGCGTACCTGGCGAAGAAAGTCGAAGCGTTGGAGCAGGCCGCCGTTACGAGCGAGGCGCTTTTGGCCGGCGACCGCGATGCCGCGAAGGCGGCAAGCGATGCATACAACACAGCTGATGAGCAGGCCGTCGCCCTCGCCGCGGCGCTGCCCGCCTCGATTGGCGACATCGTGCAGAATGGTTTCACGCGCAACATCGCTTCCATAGAGAACCGCTACCAAGAAGCCCGCGATCGCGCTGTCGCCGCCGATTCCGTGATCAGGGAGTACCTAGGCGGATAGGAGTGATGCGCAGGAGGGGAGCTAGCGCATCATTTTGCGGGGAGGGCAAGAGCGTTTGGGACCCTTCGGGCAAAATGATGCGCTAGCTCCCCTCCCGCGCATCATCGTGGCTTTATGCTTCAATTTCATCATTTTATCTGCATATATGTTGGGAATTGTTAGTGGTAGGCGTATACTTTTTCGCAGGTATGCACAAAAACAGTTGCAATTGGAAGGCAAACGATGGCACAACTGATGGAATACGCCGACTATCTGTCGAAAGAAATCGGCCCGCGCCCTGCCGGAACTGAGGAAGAACAGCAGGCTGCGCTCTACATTACGGAGCAGTTCCAAAAAGACTCCGGCTTCTCGGCGCAAATAGAGGAATTCACCTCTTCGTCGAACATAGAGGGCATCAGCGCCGTCCCTGGCATCATCGTCATCGTGGTCGCCATCTTGGCCATGATCTTCCCGGTCCTCTCCATTCCCGCGTTCATCCTGGCTGCCGCATCGGCCGCCCTGTATGCGCTCGAGGCGTTTGGCCATCCGATCGTCACGCGCGCGCTCGCCCGCGGGGCAAGCCAGAACGTCGTCGCGAAGTACCAGCCGAACAGCCCCGACAAGACGGCGCACGGCCGCAGCCGCAAGATCGTGCTGGTGGCGCGCTACGACTCCGGCAAGGTGACCCCGGGCCTGATCGGCCGCATCGAGTCGATAAAGCTGCCCGTCACCATCGGCTTCATCTGCGTGTGCGGCATCGTGCTGGCCGCGTTCTTCCTGCTGCTGCACATCTTCATCAACGCGGGCGTGCCCGCCATCATCTTGAACGTCCTCACGGTCATCTCGCTTGTCGTGTGCGCGTATCCCGTGCTGCGCGCGGTCCTGTACCGCACGTCGCCGTACAACGAAGGCGCGAACAACAACGCGACCGGCGCCGCAGCGCTGCTCGAGGTGGCGCGCCGCATCAGCCGCGGCAGCGTCAGCGAGGCCGATCTCGCCGAGCAGGAGGCTGCGGGCAACATTCGCATTCACGGGGAAGCGGCCGCGCTCGAAAGCGGGCTCGTGCCCGAAGGCGCGCAGATCCGCTACGAGGCAGAGCAGCTGGTTCCGCCCTCCGAGCTCGGCGAATACGACGAAGAGGAGCGCCTGCTCGCCGCGAAGGCGGCTATTGCGGCGCTGACCGGCCAGCCCGTCGAGCGCAAGGTGTACGGTTCGGTGGCGAGCAAGCTCGTGAACTCGCGCGCGCATGAAGAAGAGCCCGTGGAAGCGGCGGCTGTCGACACTGAAGACGTGGCGGGCGAGCCGGGCGACGTGGCAGAGCAGCCTGCTCTGACGGCCCATGCGCCACTGCAGGTCGAAGCCGCCGAATCCGCCGAGCAGCCCGAGGTTGCGCCTGCGGCCGAGCTCGCACCCGCGCCCGAGCCTGCACCCGAAGCCGCAAACGAGCCCGTGGCCGAGCTTCCCGCCGAGGCCGAGGGCTACAAGAACGCGCCGAGCTGGTTCGTCGCCGCGCAGCAGAACGCCAAGAAGCCAGCAGGCGAGACCGGACCCATCCAGCGTTCCCGTTACGCCGAGGCAATCGAAGCCGCCGAACGAGAGGCGGCAGCCCGCGAACGCGAACGCGCCGAACAGGAGCGTCAGCAGCGCGAAGCCGCCCTGAAGGCGCGCGAGGAAGCTGCCCGCGCGGCCATCGCCTCCGCTGCGCCTGTGGCCGAGCCGCGTGCCGAGCAGGTGGGCCAGCCCGTCGAGGAAGCCGAGCCGATCGTCGAACACGAGGCAGCCGAGCCCGTGTTCGTGCCGTACAGCCAGGCGGTTGAAGCGGAGAAGCCGCAAGAGCCCATCGCCGGCGAGCCTGCCGACGACGAGTTCGCCGCATCGCTTGGCGCGACCACTGCTTTCAATCCGGTCGCGATGCAGGCGGGCGAGGCGGAAAGCGTCGACGAGGCGCAGGACCAAGCCCAAGCCCGCATCGTGAGCTTGCCTTCCATCGGCGAGTCCGCCACCCAGGACGCCGCCGAGGCGCCGGCCGAGCCCGAGGCTCCGGCCGTTCCCGAAACCACCAATCCCTCGCGTTCCGGCATGTTCCGCCGCCTGCGCGCCGACGTCCCGTCGATGTCAGGAGTCATCCGCATGCAGGAAGCGGGCCAGGACGTCAGCCAGCTTCCCGTGCGGCAGCCCGAGCCCGTGGTCGCACCCGAGCCCGAGCAAGTTGCGGCGCCCGAAGCTGCGCCCGCACCCGCACCCGAGCCCGCACCCGCACCCGAAGTCGAAGTCGTCGACTACGACATGATTCCCAGCGAGTTCGAAGGCTACGAGGAAGCGTTCAGCGACTACCTCGAAGACGACTACGACGACGCGGGTGCCGTGGAAGTGCCCAAGTCGCGCGCCGGCGGGCTGTTCAGTCGCTTCCGCCGCAAGAACAAGGGCCGCGAACGCCTTGAAGAGACGCCGCAGGAATGGCTCGACGTCGACGAGGACTTCGATGCGCGCACGGTCGGCCGCGAGCGCGGCGGCTGGGAGAGCTTCCGCGACGATTCGCTCGACGACTTCGAAGACGGCGATTCGCAGCGCCGGTGGGAAGGCGGCTCGTATTCCCGCGTGCGCTTGGGCCACGTCGACACGCGTTCGGGCGAGGGCACCGATGTGGGCGTCGCCGACGAGCTGATCACGGACGAGGAAGACCGTCAGATCGCCGACGAGATCGAGCAGATTTACCACTTCCGCAACCCGCTGTACAACACCGAGGTGTGGTTTGTGGCGCTGGGCTCGGAAGGCGCGGCGCACGACGGCGCGAAGGCGTTCCTGGCCGAGCACGCCGACGACCTGCGCGGTTCCATGATCATCGAAGTCGAATCGCTCGGCGCGGGCGAGCTGTGCGTCGCGACCGCCGAAGGCCGCATCCGCCCGATGGCGGCTTCGTCGCGCGTGAAGCGCTACACGCGCGCGGCCACGGCGGCAACGGGCATCGCCCCCGGTTCGGTCGACCTGACCGGTTCGGACAGCGCGTCTTCCATCTTGCAGGCGGCGGGATACCAGACCATGCACCTGCTGGGCGTGGAAGACGGGCGCCCGGCGCTCGCGGGCAGCCCCGACGACATTTTGGAAAACGTCGACGACCTGCTGCTCGACGACAATGTGAACTTCCTGATGGAGCTGCTGAAGAAGTAGGTTGCTACCGTTCGCTTTCGTGTAACAAGAAGGTCACCGTTCTCGCTTATAATCAGGGCGGTTCGACCAGAGCCTGAGAGGGGTCCGGTTTACCGGGCCCCTGCTTTCAGAAGGGGGAGACATGGCGAATCTCGAAGCGCTTGCGAAACGCGGCGTCAGCGTCCTGACCGATGAAGATCTGCGCGGGCAGGACATCAAGGTGGTGAAATGCCGCGCGTGCAGCGGGTACGGCGCGTGCGGTTACAAGACGTTCTTCCTGTACGACGGCACGCCGTATTCGGTGTGCAACCTGCGCTTGCAGAAGGTGCAGAACGGCGAGGACACGCCCGAGCAAAAGGAAGCGAACGAAAAAGGAGATCAAAAATGACCTGGGAAAAGACGATTCCGGCGAACCCGGTGGTGGCCGTTGCGGGCGCGACGGGCGCCGTGGGGCAGGAGTTCATGCAGGTGCTGCACGACCTCGACTTCCCGGCGAGCGAAGTGCGCACGCTGGCGAGCGCCCGCTCGGCCGGCAAGAAGATTCCGTTCGAAGGCTGCGGGCAGGTGCCCGCCGGCGAGCTGACCGTGCGGGAAATGACGCCCGAGGCGTTCGAAGGTGTCGACATCGCGCTGTTCTCTGCGGGTGCGGGCGTTTCCAAGCAGATGCGCGAAGCCGTCGTGGCCGCAGGCGCCGTCATGATCGACAATTCCAGCGCCTTCCGCATGGACGAGGACGTGCCGCTGGTCGTTCCCGAGGTGAACCCCGATGACGTGAAGTGGCATAACGGCGTCATCGCCAACCCGAACTGCACCACGATCATCATGTCGCTGCCGCTGAAGGCGCTGCACGACGTGGCGCCCGTGAAGCGCGTGGTCGTGTCGTCGTACCAGGCCGCGTCGGGCGCGGGCGCGCCGGCCATGGCCGAGCTGTACGACCAAACCGCCGAGTTTTTAGACGGCAAGCGCGGCGACGAGCTGACCGTTTCCGCGTTCGCGCACCAGATCGCCTTCAACTGCATCCCACACATCGACGTGTTTTTGGAAGACGGGTCGACCAAGGAAGAATGGAAGATGGTCGTCGAGACCAAGAAGATCTTCCATGCCGACATCGCCGTGGCGCCGACCTGCGTGCGCGTGCCGTCGCTGCGCTGCCATGCCGAGGCCGTGAACGTTGAGTTTGCGGCGCCGATTTCGGTTGCGCAGGCGCGCGAGGCGCTGGAGGGCTTCGCGGGCGTCACCGTCATGGACGACCCCGATTCGAAGCTGTACCCGATGCCCGCGCTGCTGCAGGGCACCAACGACGTGTACGTCGGGCGCCTGCGCAAGGACCCGACGCTGGAAAACGGCCTGAACTTCTGGTGCGTCGGCGACCAGATCCGCAAGGGTGCCGCCCTGAACGCCGTGCAGATCGCCGAATTGCTGCTGCCGTAGGTTGTTTGGTATAATCGAAATCGGCGGAAGCCCACGTTTGGGAGAACTGGCAACGCCGTTAATAAGTGTGGGAACCGCGGGCGCTAACGCCGCTTGCGGTTCCGCTTATTGTGAACGCGCCTTACGTCCCGCGCTCTGGACAGGACCTCGATTACCGCCGCCGCCAGCGCAGCCAAAGCTGCGAGAAACTGGAGGACTTGGGTCGCAAGATCCATGGGCAAATCACCTCCTCTCTTAAGAGCAGGCGTTGCCAGCAACGTGGGACTTACACCGCCGACCCGTTCATTATAACAAACATTTGTTCGCAATCGAATGAAAAAGACTCGGCTTGACAAACTTCTTGTGGAACGCGGGGCTTTCGCCGATGAGGCGGAGGTTTTGCGCGCCGTGCTGGCGCACGAGGTGAAAGTGGGCGACGCGTACGCCACGAGCGCGGCGATGATGGTGCCGCCCGACGCGCCGGTGGAAGTGAAGGGCCGGGCGCAGTACGTTTCGCGCGGCGGGTTGAAGCTGCGTGGGGCGTTGGACGCGTTCGGGTTCGACGTAACAGGTCTGCACTGCATCGACGCCGGCTGCTCGACCGGCGGTTTCACCGACTGCCTGCTGCAAGCGGGCGCCACGTCGGTGGCGTGCGTCGACGTCGGGTACGGCGATTTGGCGTGGAAGCTGCGGCAGGACCCGCGCACCACGGTGTTCGAGCGCACCAACATCCGCACGGCGTTGCCCGCCAGTTTGGGTGCGCCGTTTGACGTGGCCGTGGCCGACCTGTCGTTCATCGGGCTTGCGAGCTTGGCCGACGTCTTCGCGTCGCTCGTGGGCGCGGGCGGCGTGTTCATCGGGTTGGTGAAGCCGCAGTTCGAATCGCGTCAGGGCGAAACCGACGAGCGCGGCGTCGTGCGCGACGAGGCGGTGCGCGCCCGCACGATAGAAGAAGTTGCCGCCGCAATAGAGGCCGCGGGTTTCACAGTCGACGGCGTGGTGGAATCCCCTCTCACCGGCAAGCGCTCCGGCAACGTAGAGTACCTGCTGAAAGCCACGCGGGGTTGAGGCGCGAAAGGGGGCTTTCTGCCTCATCCCAAAATGAGGCAGAAAGCCCCCTTTCGCGCCTCATCCCTGTCATCCCGAGCGGAGCGCGAAGCGTATCCCAGTTTGTCATCCCGGGCGGAGCGCGAAGCGCCCCCCCAACCTGTCATCCCGAGCGGAGCGCGAAGCGCCCCCTAACCTGTCATCCCGAGCGGAGCGCGAAGCGCGGAGTCGAGGGATCTCCCCCGATGCAAGCCATGGGCGCTTGCATCGGGGGAGATCCCTCGCTTACGCTCGGGATGACAGGGGGCCGGGATGACGGGGTTTGAAGCTCGGGATGACAGGGAGCCGGGATGACGGGGTTTGAAGCTCGGGATGACAGGGGGCCGGGATGACGGGGTTTGGGCGCTCGGGATGACAGGGGGCCGGGATGACGGGGTTTGGGCGCTCGGGATGACAAGAGGCGGGGGCGATATCCCTCGCTTACGTTTTCGGGACCGTGGCCGCTGCTAGTTCTTCAGCGAGTTCAGCGGTGCGGGGATGCGGCCGCCGCGGTGGGCGAAGACGGTGCCGGCGTGGCCGTTCACGGGCATGACCGGGGCATAACCCAGCAGGCCGCCGAATTCCAAACGGTCGCCGACGTTCTTCCCAATGGCGGGAATCAGGCGCACGGCGGTCGTCTTGTTGTTGATCATGCCGATGGCGCACTCGTCGGCGATGATGCCGAAAATGGCCTCCTGCGACGTGTCGCCGGGGATGGCGATCATGTCCAGGCCGACCGAGCACACGCTGGTCATGGCCTCGAGCTTCTCCAGGCAAAGCGCCCCCGCTTCGGCAGCGCGGATCATGCCGGCGTCTTCCGACACGGGAATGAACGCGCCGGACAGGCCGCCGACCGAGCTCGACGCCATGACGCCGCCCTTCTTCACGGCGTCGTTGAGCATGGCAAGCGCCGCCGTGGTACCAGGGCCTCCGCATGTTCCCACGCCGATGGCTTCCAGAATCTCGGCGACCGAGTCGCCCTCGGCCGGCGTCGGTGCAAGGGACAGGTCCAGAATGCCCTTCGCCACGCCCAACCGCGCGCTGGCCTCGCGCGCCATGAGCTCGCCCGCGCGCGTGATCTTGAAGGCCGTTGCCTTGATGGCCTCGGCCACGGTAGTCAGATCGGCGTCCTTCGGCATGCCGGCAAGCACCGCGCGCACCACGCCCGGGCCAGAAACGCCCACGTTCACGACCTCGTCGGCTTCGCCCGAACCGTGGAACGCGCCCGCCATGAAGGGGTTGTCTTCCACGGCATTGCAGAACACGACGAGCTTGCCCGCGGCGATGCACTGGCGGTCGGCCGTCAGCTCGGCGCAGCGGCGGATGATGCCGGCCATCTTGTACGCGGCGTCCATGTTTATGCCCGCGCGCGTGCTGCCGACGTTCACCGACGCGCACACGAAATCGGTCGTGGCCAGCGCCTCGGGAATCGATTCCATCAGCTTGTCGTCGGCCTTCGACGCGCCCTTGTGCACGAGCGCCGAGAAGCCGCCGACGAAGTCGACGCCCACTTCCTTGGCCGCGCGGTCCATGGCGCGGGCGATGGGGGAGAGGTCGTCTTGCGTGACCGCCGCGCACACCTCGGCGATGGGCGTGACCGATATGCGCTTGTTCACAATGGGGATGCCGAATTCGCGTTCGAGCTGCTCAGCGGTGGGAACGAGGTTTTCCGCCGCATGTGTCATGCGGTCGTAGACCTTCAGCGCCACCGTGTCGACGTCGGCGTCGGTGCAGCTGCGCAGGTTCATGCCCAGCGTGATCGTGCGGATGTCGAGGTGTTGCTCGGCCACCATCGCGATTGTTTCGGCTACTTCTGCAGGCGTGATTTGCATGAATCCCCCTTGGTCGCTTTCGGGTTGTTAGTCTAGCAGAATGGGAGGGGGCGATGGGAATGGGCCCGCTAGCGGGGCAAGGCGAGTCTCGCTCCCCGGAATTAAAACCATTCGGCGCCGACGACGGCTTTGGAATGTTCGAGCAGCCAGGCTTTGGGGTCGGGGATTTCGGTGAGGGCGCGGTTCTGCTTGGCCAGGTCGGTGGGGTAGTCCTCCACGGTGTACACGGCGAAATCCCAGCGGTCCTCGGTGGAGTGGCACACGAGCGGCACCCACTTCACGTTTTCCACCGTCACGGCCCCGCCGGCCTCGGCGCGCACGAAGTCGCACGTCAGCATGCCCTCGACGGCGTTTTCAGCCAAGGGCGCATCGTGGTCGGCCAGGAAGTTCCCGAGCGAGTAAGCCACCAGCGTGCGGTGGTCGGGATTGCGCGAGCTCGCAACCCACGCCATAGGCCCGATGACGTGCGGATGCGAGCCCAGCACCACGTCCACGTCGAGGTCTGCGAGCAGCTGCGCCACCCGAAGCTGTTCCTCGTCGGCCTCTTCCAGAAGCTCGGTTCCCCAGTGCATTGACACGAGCACCACGTCAGCGGCCTCGTGCGCGCGCTGCACGTCGGCGGCGATCTGCGCGTCGTCGATGAAGTTCACGGCATACGACGGAAAGTCGCCAGGAGCGTACGCGTTCACGCCGTACGTGTAGTTCAGCAGGGCGAACGTGATGCCGCTCCGCTCTTGCGTGACGATGCGGTCGCGCTGCTCCTGCGAATTCGCAGTGCCGGTGAAGGCGAACGGCTGCTTTTCCAACACCGAAACCGAATGCGCCAGCGCGTCGGGTCCCCAGTCGTAGCAATGGTTGGAAGCGGTCGCCACGAAGTCGAACCCGGTTGCCGCCAGCGCGTCGGCCATGGAGTCGGTGACGTTGAAGCTGGGGTAGCCCTGCGGCCCGATGTCGTTGCCGCCGAGGTGCACTTCCTCGTCGACGTAAGCCAGGTCAGCGTCACGGATGTAGGAGGCGATGGGGCCGTACATGGGGGAGTAGTCGTACTGGCCGTCGTCCGGCTCGCCGGCAAGCGCGTCGGCGTAATAGCCGATGAACTCGTCGGGAAGGTTGTCGCCGACTGCGACGAGGGAAACGGTCGTTGCCGGGGCGGCGTCGAGGGCCGCCTGGCGCGCGTTCTGCTCGTCGAAATAGGCTGTGATGGAAGGGAGCGCGGCCGCGGCGATGACCGCGACGACGATAACGGCCGCCGCAGCCCCGAGCGCAATCGGAAGCACGTTGTTCTTGCCCGCCTTGCCCGATCGGCGCGGGGTAGGGTTGTAGCGTGGTGTTGGCGTGCGGCGTTCGTTCATGCGTACATTATACGGATGATGCACGGGAGGGGAGCTAGTGCATCGGATGATGATGCACGGAAGGGGAGCTGGTGCATCGGATGATGATGCACGGAAGGGGAGCTGGTGCATCATCTCAAAATGATGCACCAGCTCCCCTCTCGCGCATCATCATGCACCAGCCCCCTCGCGCAGGATGATGCACCAGCTCCCCTCCCGTGCATCATGCGCTAGCCCCCTCGCGCATCATCATCCTGAGCGTCCTCCCTCTGTCATCCTGAGCGAAGCGAAGGATCTCGGGCTTTGCCCGTCGGCCCGGAAGCCGTCCGGTTTACAGCGAGACAATGCGCGCGCGGTCGAGAAGGGCGGGGTTGAATGCGTCGAGGTCGGTGGCGGTGATGAAGGTCTGCAGGTCGTCGCTCGCGAAATGCACGAGCGTGTCGCGGCGGCTGGCGTCGAGCTCGCTCATGACGTCGTCGAGCAGCAGCACCGGGTTGGTGTCGAGCGTCTGGCGGACGAGCTCGACCTCGGCCAGCTTCCACGCCAACACGATGGAACGCTGCTGGCCCTGGCTGGCGAAGGCGGACGCGTCGCGCCCGGACAGGAAGAAGGCGATCTTGTCGTTGTGCGGGCCGACGAGGCTGCGCACGCGCCGGCGCTCTTCGGGGGCGTGCGCTTCCAACTTGGCCGCCAGGATGTCGCGCACCTGGTCGCGGTCGGGCGCGCCGTTGTCGCGGACGTCGAACGGCTCGCCCATGAGCAGGCCGCTCGCGCCGAACGAGATGGGCTCCATACCGTCCGCGTGGTCCCACGACGCCAAATACGTCGAGGAGAACAGCTCGTTGTCGTGCGAGATCTCGGCGTAGATGCGCTGCAGCAGCGGCAGCATGCGCGAGTACAGCGCCACGCGGTAGCAGAACAGCTGCGAGCCGCAGGTGATGAGCGTCTCGTTGATGGCGGCGATCAGGTCGTTCGGCGCCTCTTCCTTCAGCAGGCGGTTCTTGTAGCGCAGCGTCTTCTCGTAGTCGCCGAGCACCACGTGGTAGTTGCGGGTCAGCTGCGCGCCGAGGTCGTCGAGCGCGGTTCGCTTCACGCTCGAGCTTTTCTTCGCGAGCTGCAGGTCGTCGGGCGTGAAGGCGACGGCTGGCAGCGTTCCCCGCACGTCGATGACGCTTTTGGCCTTGCCGTTCACGGTGTAGCGTTTTTTGCCCGCTTCAAGGGAAAGCGCCGTCGTGATGCGGCGGTTGCCGTCGGTCGATTCCATTTGCACGCGCGCGTTGTCGGCGCCTTCTTTGATGAGCTGCGCGATGTGCGGATGGCGAAACGAGCTTGCCGACGTCATAAGCTGGATGGCTTCGAGCAGATTCGTCTTCCCGACGCCATTGTGCCCGGTGAAAACCGTCAGGTTCCCGATATCGCCGAGCGAAAACTCGTCGTAATTCCGGAACCTGGAAAGCGAGATGTCGGTGATGCGCATGCCCATGTTGCCATGATACCCGAACCTGCCGGGAGACCCCCTCTCGTGGCAGGCAGCCTGCCGGGAAAGGGGGTCTCCTGGCAGATTGAGCGGGGAAGGGGTATGCTTTCGGTGCATGAGGAAGGTGGGGGCGGACATAACGTATCTGGTGGCGACGCTGGTGGGCGACGACGAGCAGGCGCGCATCAACTTGCGGGCCAACCAGGTGCGCGAGCGGTTCAAGCGCGCGCTGGAGACGGTGTACCGCGACCAAGCGCCGCTGTTCTTGGCGCACACCAACAACGTGTACATCATGAACAAGGACGACGTGCGCACGCTCATCGTGTACGTCGACGAAAGCATCTACGCCGCCGAGCTGAACGCGCAGCGCGAGCTCATCCGCCTGCACTTGCTCGAACTGTTCGGCGAGGACGTTGAAGCCTTCGAAATCTACGTATCGAAGCCGAAGTTCAAAAACAACCATCCGTATCTGGCGGAAGTATCCCAAAAAGCCGACGAAAAGCCGCCCAGCATTCCCCTGAACGACGAAGAGAAGGCGTACGTTTCCGACACCGTTGCGCATATAGAAGACCAACATCTCCGCGAAACGCTGCAAAAAGCCATGACAGCCGACCTGGAGTGGAAAAAGGGTGAAAAGCGAAGCAGGAGCTAAAAACGCCCCAAATCGCGTCTCAGCCGCGCTCTCAGATACCTTAAAACGGAAAATTGAATATGGTGTGGTGGTGGGTCCCGACCAACCACATCATATGGTACAATTGCTCAGTTCGCGAATATGCAAGAAATCCCTGTTCGCGATGCCAAAAACGAAGCGCAAAGGAGAACACGTGGCAAACACTCCCGAAGAACACTATGGCGCAGACGACATCAAGGTCCTAAAAGGCCTCGAAGCCGTCCGCAAGCGCCCCGGCATGTACATCGGCTCCACGGGCCCGCTCGGCCTGCACCATCTTGTGTACGAGGTCGTCGACAACTCGGTCGACGAGGCCCTGGCCGGCTACTGCGACCACATCCAGGTATTCATCCAGCCCGACAATTCCATCAAGTGCATCGACAACGGCCGCGGCATCCCGGTCGAGCGCCACAAGACCGAGAAAATGCCCACGGTGGAAGTCGTCCTCACCATATTGCACGCGGGCGGCAAGTTCGGCGACGGCGGCTACAAGGTCTCCGGCGGCCTGCACGGCGTCGGCGTCAGCGTCGTGAACGCCCTTTCCAGCCGCATGCTCGTCGACGTGCGCCGCGACGGCAAGGAATACGAAATCGAGCTCGAGCGCGGCAAAACCACCACGAAGCTGCACGAAATCGGCAAGGCGCGCAAAACCGGCACCACGGTCACGTTCTGGCCCGACCCGGAAATCTTCACCGACACCTGCGTCTACGACTTCGACACGCTGGCCAACCGCTTCCGCGAGATGGCCTTCCTGAACAAGGGCCTGAAAATCGAGCTCACCGACCTGCGCAGCGACCCGCGCGCGCTCGTCAGCGAGGAAGCGGCCGAGCCGCGCACCGTCACCTTCAAGTACGACGGCGGCATCGTCGACTTCGTGAAGTACATCAACGAGGGCAAGGAAACGCTGAACAAGCCCATCTACTTCGAGGCCGAAAACGAAGACGGCACGGTGGAAGTGGCCATGCAGTGGTCTTCGTCTTACAGCACCAACGGCGTGCTCGCGTTCGCCAACAACATCAACACGCACGAGGGCGGCACGCACCTCGACGGCTTCAAGCAGGCCGTCACGCGCACCATCAACGACTACGCGCGCGGCAAGAAGATCCTGAAGGACAAAGACCCGAACCTCACCGGCGACGACTGCCGCGAGGGCCTGGCCGCCATCATCAGCGTGAAGCTTCACGAGCCCGAATTCGAAGGCCAGACGAAGACCAAGCTCGGCAACACGGAAATCCGCGGCCTGGTGCAGACGGCCGTGACCAAGGGCCTGGCCGAGTATCTGGAAGAGAACCCGGCGCCGGCCAAGCGCATCGTCGGCAAGGCCAGCCAGGCGCTGAAGGCCCGCGAGGCCGCCCGCAAGGCGCGCGAGGCCAGCCGCAAGAACGTCATGGAATCGTTCAGCCTGCCCGGCAAGCTGGCCGACTGCTCGTCGAAGGACCCGAGCAACTCCGAAATCTTCATCGTAGAGGGCGACTCCGCAGGCGGCTCGGCCAAGCAGGCGCGCGACCGCAAGTACCAGGCCATCCTGCCCCTGCGCGGCAAGATCTTGAACGTCGAGCGCGCGGGTTTGAACCGCTCGCTGGGCTCCGACACCATTAAAAGCCTCATCACGGCCATCGGCTGCGGCATCAGCGACGACTTCGACGCCGACAAGGCGCGCTACCACCGCATCATCATCATGACCGACGCCGATGTCGACGGCGCGCACATCCGCTGCCTGCTGCTGACGTTCTTCTACCGCTACATGCCCGAGCTCATCAACCGCGGCTACATCTACATCGCGCAGCCGCCGATCTTCGGCCTGAAGAAGCACAATTCCCGCTCGACCAAGGTCGACCGCTACATCTACGACGAGCAGGCGCTTTCGGCGACGCTCGCGGAATACGACGACGAGAAGGGCCGCGGCGCCGACAAGTACGATGTGCAGCGCTACAAGGGCCTCGGCGAGATGGACCCAGAGCAATTGTGGGAAACCACGATGGAACCGGCGAGCCGCACGCTTCTGCAGGTGAACATCGACGACGCCGCCGAAGCCGAGCGCGCCGTCGCCGACCTCATGGGCGACAAGGTGGAACCGAGGCGCGACTTCATCCAAAGCCACGCCCGCGACGTGCGGTTCTTAGATATTTAGAAACGCGATGCGCGGGCAGAGCCCGAGATCCCTCGCTTACGCTCGGGATGACATATTGGCTGTCATCCTGAGCGGAGCGCGAAGCGCGGAGTCGAAGGATCTCCGCGAAACGGCGGGCTTAAGCCCTCAGGATGGCAAATGCAGCAGGGCTCAGCTGGCTGACTAGCGCCAACCTGTATCGGCAAAACTGCAGGAACAAGGAGAAATAAATGGCTGATGACAACAACTTCAACGACGAGCGTGACGACAGCCTTGACGAGCTGCTCGACCGCGCCGAAGAAGATATGGAAGACGAGGAAAACGACGACATCCTCGCTGACACGGACGACGCGGAGGACGAAGACGGCCTCGGCGGTGCGTCGCTTTCCGGCGCCATCGTGTCGGAAGAGATGAAAGCCCAGTCGCTGATGGTCGACATGCCCAGCGCCCACGGTGAAATCGTCGAAGGCGCTAACGGCGGCGAGGGCACCATCGTGCGCAGCGCCTACCTCGGCAAGGAAATGCAGACGAGCTTCCTCGAGTACTCGATGTCGGTCATCGTGTCGCGCGCCCTTCCCGACGTGCGCGACGGCCTGAAGCCGGTGCACCGCCGCATCCTGTACGCCATGAACGAGTCGGGCTACACGCCCAACCGCGCGCACATGAAGTCCGCGCGTACGGTCGGCGACGTCATCGGCAAGTACCACCCCCACGGCGACGTGGCGGTGTACGACACCATGGTGCGCTTGGCCCAGCCCTTCAACATGCGCGTGCCCCTGGTCGACGGCCACGGCAACTTCGGCAGCATCGACGGCGACAGCGCCGCCGCCATGCGCTACACCGAGGCGCGCCTCGACAAAGCGGCCATGGAGCTGCTGCGCGACCTCGACAAGGAAACGGTCGACTTCCAGCCCAACTACGACGAGTCGCTGACCGAGCCCACGGTGCTGCCGGCCCGCTTCCCGAACCTGCTGGTGAACGGCTCGGCGGGCATCGCCGTCGGCATGGCCACGAACATTCCGCCGCACAACCTCGGCGAAACCATCGACGCCGTGTGCCTGCAGCTCGACAACCCCGACTGCACGACGGAAGACCTGATGAAGGTCCTGCCCGGCCCCGACTTTCCGACTGGCGGCGAGATCATGGGCCGTCAGGGCATCATCGACGCCTACGAAACCGGCCGCGGCAGCCTGACCATCCGCGCGAAGTACCGCATCGAGGAAACGAAGAACGGCAAGTCGCAGATCGTCATCACCGAGATTCCCTACCAGGTGAACCGCAACCGCCTGCTGGAAAAGCTCGGCGAGCTCGTGCGCGACAAGAAGCTGCCGGAAATCAGCAACATCCACGACGCGGCCGACCGCAAGGGCATCGACATCATCATCGAGCTGAAGCAGAACGCGCTGCCGCAGGTCGTCATAAACAAGCTGTTCAAGCACACGCAGCTGCAGACCGGCTTCGGCGTCATCATGCTGGCGCTGGTCGACGGCGTGCCGCGCGTGCTGTCGCTGAAGGAAGTGCTGCACTACTACATCGCCCACCAGGAAAACGTCATCGAGCGCCGCACGCGCTACGAGCTGGCGAAGGCGCAGGAACGCGCGCACATCCTGGAGGGCCTGCTCACCGCGCTCGACAACATCGACGAGGTCATCACCATCATCCGCTCTTCCGAAACCGACAAGGAAGCCAGCGCCCGCTTAACCGAGCGCTTCGGCCTTTCCGACAAGCAGACGGAAGCCATCCTGCAGATGCGCCTGCGTCGCCTGGTCGGCCTGGAGCGCCAGAAGATCCAGGACGAACTGGCCGAGCTGCGCGAGAAGATCGCCTACTACCAGCGCGTGCTGGAAGACCGCAACCTGCTGCACCAGATCATCAAGGACGAGCTGGCCGAGATAAAGGGCCGCTTCTCCACGCCGCGCCGCACGAAGATCGGCGCCGAGGCCACCGACATCAACGTGGAGGACCTCATCGCCGACGAGAACATGGTCGTCACGGTCACCAAGGCCGGCTACGTGAAGCGCCTGCCCGTGGGCACCTACCGCAGCCAGAAGCGCGGCGGCAAGGGCACGCAGGGCGTGAACCTGAAGGACAACGACTACGTCGACCACCTGTTCGTGGCTTCCACCCACAGCTACATGCTGTTCTTCACCAGCAAGGGCAAGGTGTACCGCGTGAAGGTGTACGAGATTCCCGAGGCGTCGCGCCACGCCCGCGGCACGTTCATCGGCAACCTGCTGCAGCTCGAAAAGGGCGAGACGGTGGCTGCGGTCATCGCCGCCAAGGAATTCCCCGAAGACATGTACCTGATCTTCGGCACGCGCGACGGCATGGTGAAGAAGACGGCCATGAAGGCTTACGAGCGCGTGAACCGCGCGGGCAAGATCGCCATCAACCTGAAGGAAGGCGACGAGCTCATCGCCGTGAAGCGCGTCGCGCCGACCGACATGGTCATCATGGCGTCGAGCGCCGGCAAGGCCATCAAGTGCGACGAGGCCGAGTTCCGCCCGATGGGCCGCGACACCACCGGCGTGCGCGGCATCACGCTGCCGGAAGGCGCGCGCATGCTGAGCCTCGAAGTCTGCAACGACGCGTACAAGCCCGAGCTGTTCGTCATCACCGAGAAGGGCTACGGCAAGCGCACCGACGTGTCCGAGTACCCGCTGCACCACCGCGGCGGCCAGGGCGTGTTCACCATCAACATGACCGACAAGAAGGGCATGCTCGCCGATGTGAAGATCGTGCGCCCGGGCGAGGAGATGATGATCATGTCCGAAGAGGGCGTGGTCGTGCGCACCGCCGTGTCCGGCGTGTCGAAGCAGGGTCGTGCCACCCAGGGCGTGCACGTCATGCGGGTGGCCGACAACGACAAGGTCACGGCCGTGGCCATTTCCAAGACCAAGGCCAAGCGCGAAGACGCCCGCTCCGACGACCCCGGCGAGGACCTCGACTCCGAAGAGGGCGCCGAAGAATAGCGGCAACGCGGCGACATAGCTGCAAACCGAGGGCCCTGACATGTTCAGGGCCCTCATTTTTGCCCAAGAGCATTTCCTTGCGATAGAATTTCACTCGGCAATTAATCGCACACGGGGAGGCATTATGGCCAAGAAGGACAAGTTCAACTACTTTGACGCATTCGAGAAGCAAGTCGACATCGCAGAGGAGGAAGCGGAAGTCCTGATCGAGGCCATCGAGAACTTCACGGCCGCCGAGGACCTGGAATCGCTGCTGGAACGCGCGCACGAAATCGAGCACCGGGGCGACCAGATCAACCACATCATCCTGACGAACGTCTCCACCGACTTCATCACGCCCATCGAGCGCGGCGACATCATCGAACTGGCGCAGAACCTCGACACGCTCACCGACATGATCGAGGGAATCCTGCAGCGCTTCTACATGTTCGACATCCACTTCATGCACCCGCAGGCCATCGAGTTCGCGCACATCATAAAGAAGAGCCTGAAGGCCCTGCGCAAGTCGATGGGCACCTTCCGCGAGTTCAAGAAGGTGAAGAAGATCCGCGCCATGGTCGAGGACGTGAACCAGCTGGAAGAGCAGGCCGACGCCCTGTACATGAAGACGATTCGCCACCTGTACACGGTCGACGCCAAGAACGACGCCGTGCGCGTGGAAGTGTGGTCGCGCCTGTTCGACCGCCTCGAGGCCACCTGCGACGCCTGCGAAACCGTCGCCGACACCATGGCCAACATCATGCTGAAGAACGTATAGGAAGCAAACTCATGTCTTTAATCGTCTGCAAGTTCGGGGGGACGTCGGTTGCGTCGCCCGAGCGCATTCGCAATGTGGCGAAGCGGCTCATCAAGCGCAAGCAGGAAGGCCATCAGGTCGTGGCCGTCGTGTCCGCCATGGGCAAGACGACCGACGAGCTCGTGGGCCTGGCCGCCGCCGTGAACCCCAACCCGCCCACGCGCGAGATGGACCGCCTGCTTTCCACCGGCGAGCAGGTCAGCATGTCGCTGCTCGCCATGGCCATCGAGGCGCGCGGCTACTCGGCCATGAGCTTCACCGGCCGCCAGGCGGGCATCGTCACCGACAACACGCACAACAAGGCCAAAATCGTCAGCGTCGACAGCAAGCGCATCCTCGACGCGCTGAACGCCGGCTATATTCCCGTGGTCGCCGGCTTCCAGGGCATCGACGAGAACGGCGACATCACCACGCTCGGCCGCGGCGGCTCCGACACCACGGCGGTGGCGGTGGCCTGGGGCATCAACGCCGACGTCTGCGAGATTTACTCCGACGTCGACGGCGTGTACTCGGCCGACCCGCGCGTGTGCCCGCACGCCCGCAAGCTCGACGAGATCAGCTACGACGACATGCTGGAAATGTCGGCCGCCGGCTCGGGCGTGCTGCAGATGCGCGCCGTCGAGTTCGCGCGCAAGTTCAACGTCGTCATTCATTCCCGCTCGGCGTTCTCCGACGCCGAGGGCACCTACGTCAAGGAGGTCTGCGACATGATGGAGGAAGCCGTCATCACCGGCATCGCACATGACACGTCCGAGGTGAAAGTGACCATCCGCGGCGTGCCCGACGCCACGGGCGTGGCCGCCAAGGTGTTCGGCGCGCTGGCGGGCAACGCCGTGAACGTCGACATGATCATCCAGAACATCTCGCAGGACGGCATCACCGACATCTCCTTCACGTGCCCGGCCGCCGATTTGGGCCGCGCGCGCGAGACGTTGGAAAAGGTCGTGCCCGAAATCGAGGCGCGCGAGGTGGTCATCGACGAGGCCATTGCGAAGGTATCGCTCGTGGGCACGGGCATGAAGTCCACACCGGGCGTGTCGGCTCGCGCGTTCGCCACTCTCGGCGAGGCGGGCATCAACATCCTGGCTATTTCCACGTCGCCGATTCGCCTGTCGGTCGTGGTCGACGCCAGCCAGGCCGCCGAAGCCGTGCGCGTGCTGCACACCGCCTTCGGGCTCGACTCCGACGAGGTCTTCGAGGAAACGCAGCTTTCCGCCGAAGAAATTGCCGCGAAGATGGCGAAGGGCCGCTAGGGCGTTCGCTCCGATTTGCCGATAATCGCTCGGCTCTAGCGCGGGCAAACCGCTCGTCGCTTCAGCGTGCCGAATTCGCGAACTCGCTTCGCTCAAACAGCGCGAATTCAAGCGTGCGCGCTTTCGCTCCTCGCAGCCCGCGAAGCCGCCGATCGACCATCGGCGAACCGGAGCGCTAAGCTGGGAAGGGCAAATTCAACCCGCTACATCAGCCCTTCCAGTTCCAAATGCCTGGTCAGGGCTTCTTCGTGAATGCTGAAGCGCAGGGCCGTCTCGGGGGTGATGCGGCCTTCCTTCGCCAGGTTGAACAGGCTTTGGTCCATGGTGCGCATGCCGTCCTTGCCGCCGGCGGCGATTACCGAGTCGATCTGGTGGGTCTTACGCTCGCGGATGAGGTTGCGGATGGCCGGGTTGCTCTTCATGATTTCGAACACCGGCGTTACCTTGCCGTCGGTTGTCGGCACGAGCTGCTGGCACACGATCGCCTGCAGCACGAGCGAAAGCTGAATGCGTATCTGGTGCTGCTGCACGGCGGGGAACGTGTCGACGATGCGGTCGACCGTGCCCGATGCGCTCGTGGTGTGAAGCGTCGAGAACAGCAGCTGCGCCATCTCGGCGGCGGTCATGGCGGTGGCCACGGTTTCGGGGTCGCGCATCTCGCCGAGCAAGATGACGTCGGGCGATTGGCGCAGGGCCGAACGCAGCGCTTCGGCGTAGGTTGCCACGTCGGTGGGAATCTCGCGCTGCGTCACGATGCAGGTGCCGTGACGGTGCACGTACTCGATGGGGTCTTCCATCGTGATGATGTGGCCGTTGCGCTCGTGGTTCAGGCGGTCGATGATGCAGGTGAGCGTCGTGGTCTTACCCGAACCGGCAGGCCCGGTGACCAGCACCAAGCCCTTGGTCAGGCGCGACAGGCGCAGCACCTCTTCGGGGATTTCGTATTCGGCGGGGTCGGGCAGGCCGAACGGGATGACGCGGATGATGGCCGACATGGAGCCGCGCTGACGGAACACGTTGGCGCGAAAGCGGCCGACGCCGGCGATTGCGAACGAGAAGTCCTCGTCGTGGTTCACGTTCTCTTCCATCAGGCGGAAGTCGCGGTCGGCGAGCTCGTAAATGCCGCGCACGACCTCCTTCGTGTCGACGGGCATGAGCGACTGCTCGCCCAGGCGCATGAACCGGCCGTTCGCCTCGAACGTCAGCGGTTGTCCGGCGATGATGAAGATGTCAGACGCCTTCTCGTCGACCATCCTCTTCAACAGCGGTGTCAGTTCCATCATGTCCCTCGTTTCATCGTACGCCTATATCACTGGCAATTACGCTATCCGTTCCTTTTGTCATTCCGAGCGTAGCGAGGAATCTCCGCGAAGCGCCGGGCACAGCCCGAAATTCCTCGCTACGCTCGGAATGACATATATCAGGCGCCTTGCCACAAGGTGCCCGCCGAAGGGGGCGCTTGCTGTGCCGACGCCATCTTCCACTCGTCGATGCGGTACGTCGCGTCGTCTCGTATTGTAACGGCAACGGTTAAACGCCGTGTGTTTTCGCAGACAAATTCTGCGGTCACGGTCGTGTCTTCCACGTTGGCAGTGCAGTCGACCCGGCCGTCGGTCGCCTCGCGCGCTTGCTGGCAAATCGCGTCGAGCTCGCGCTGCACGGCCTGGGCGCCGTCGATCGCCGATCCGCCCTGCGCGCGAACGCCGGCAAGCGCGTCGTCGATGCCGGCGACGAACTCCTGGCCAGCCGATTCGTTCAGGTACAGCAGCTGGTTCGCGTTCGCCTGGCGTTCGGAAATGGCCGCGGTGGCGTTCGATGTCGAAGCGGCCAGCACCGCCAGCACCGCCATGCAGATGACCGCGATCAGCGTGATGATCGACACGGGGCCGATGCGAACCTTGTCGCCCTGGTGAAGCTGGATACGGGCACGCGAGGGATCCTGGGCCATCACGACGCCTCGCCTTCCGCTTCCGGGCTCGAGGCATCAGAGCCGGAGCCAGAGCCAGAGGCGCTGGCGTCGCTTTCGGGGTTTGCCGTGCCGCCGGGTTGGCTTTCATACCGCGCCGTTTCGATGGAATACACCGGCGTGCCGCCCGTTTTGCCGGCAGTGTCGTACACGTCGATGTGCGCGTGGTACATGGTGCCGTTCGCGCGCGGGTCCTCGGTCACTTCGCACTTGATGACCAGGTCGCCCAGCACGGTGCTTTCGGAAACGCCCGTCGGGTCGGCCGTGAAGTGCTCGGCAATGCTCGTGGCGGCTATGGTTGCCGCGTCGAGCGTGCGGCTTTCGATGCTGCGGTTCAGCGACGCCGTGAACACGCGCGTCAGCACCGCGAGCGATGCCACCAGGAACACGAGCAGCAGGATGGACTCGACGATGAACGCCACCGAAGACCAGGACTGGCGAGTCCTCGTGCGGGATTTGCGGGCCATGAACTCCATGCTCACGCCGCACCTCCCTGATAGCTTCTCAAAGCCACGTTCGTTGCGCCCTGGTCGGTGTAAATGACGAGCAGTTCGCCGTGAAGCTCGAAGTCGAACGTCGTCGAAGCGAGAAGCGCCTGCGCGCGTTCGGGGTTGTAGGCAGAGCCGGCCGTGGAGTATTCCTGCACGATGTTGCCGTTGTACAGGTACATGCGCATCTCGTAGGAATCGCCGTCGTCGCCATGCTCGGTGAGCACCAGCGCGCGCCCTTCGGGCCCGTTGCCCGCGCCGAGCGCGCTTGCCGTGTCGTTGGAGTGAACGTTGCTGGCCAGCAAGCCGGCTTGCATGCGGGCTGCGTTGGTTTCGAGCTGGTTGTTGGCAACCGCCTGGTACATGGCCACGCCTATTGCCAGGCCCGACATGAGGATGATGAAGAACACGGCCAGAAGCACGATGGTGAACGTGCGGGTATTGGCCACCTTGCCCTTCGGGGTCTTCGAGCGCTCGTACGCCGCGACGGCGTTGTAATCGATTTCCATGCTCATCGCGCCGTCACCACCACGCTGGGCAAGACGTTGTCGGCGAACCACTCGTAACTGACCACGTAGTCGTTGCGATTGATGACCAGGCCGTAGTTCTTTTCCAGATGCTCGAGGGTCGACGGGTACGAGCCTTCCACCGCGCAGCATTGCTTGGCGGCGTTGAGCACCGACTCGCGCACCGACATCGCAGCCTGCTCGCGCGCGCTCGCTTGGGCGCTGATCGCGGCGAACGCGACGAGCACGGCAAGCGCGACGACGATGATGGCCGTGGCCAGGCGCTTCGCCCTGCGGCGCTTGATCTGCTCGTATGTCAGCTCATGGTACAAGTGGGCGTCCTTACCCGATCGACCCCATGATGCCGATGAGGGGCAGCATGACCGCGATGAGCGTGGCGCCCACGGCGATGGTCAGGAACGCCGCGAGCACGGGCTCGATGCTGTCGAGCGCGCGGTCGATCTGCACCACGGCGTCGTCGAAGAACGTCGAGGAGAGCCGCGACAGCGTTTCGTCAGTGTTGCCCGAGCGCATGCCGACGTTCAGCATGCGGGCGTACAGCGGCTCGAAGATGCGGTGCTCGCTGATGGCCTGCGTGAGGCTGCGCGGGTTCTCGATGTCGTTCATGCTGTCGGCGGCTTTCGCCAGGCGGGCGCGCAGCTTCGCGTGGTCGACCGTCTGCACGGCGCGCGCCATGGCCTCCTCGTCGGTGATGCCCGACGACACGAGCGTGGCCAGCGCCATGGTGAAACGGGAAAGCGCCAGCTGGTACATGGCCTGCTTGGTCGGCGCAAAGTGTTCGAGCATGCGCATGACGTCCTGGCGGCCGCGCGGGCTTCCCGTGGCTGCCACGAGCAGCAACGCGACGACGGCGCACACCACCATGATGATGAGCGCGACCCAGCCGATGGTCATCGATATGGCCACGCTGGAAAACGACCCGCTCGCCAGCGAGCCGGCCATGTTCGCGTACACGTCGGAGAACACCGGCAAGATGACCGCCACGGTGAACGCCAGGATGATGGTCATGATGACGAGCAATGCCGCCGGGTAGCCCACGCTGCTGCGCAGCTTCGTGAACAGGCGGTCTTCCTCGTCGTAGTACACCTCGAGGTTGCGCAACACCTGCTCGAGATGGCCCGAGCGCTCGCCCGTGTTCACCATGTCGACGGCGTATCGCGGGAACGCGCCCGTCTTTTCCATGGCTGCGCCCAGGCTGTCGCCCGCCGACACGTTCTGGTACAGGCGGTTGCATACGTCCTGGAACCGCGAGCGCTCGCGGTTCTCGGCGAGCATGAGCGTCGCCTCGTCTGTCTGTATGCCAGCCGAGAGCATCGTCGCCATGCTGCCGCAAAACGTGCTGAGCGCGCTGCTCTCGAGCAGTTTCTGTGCCATGTTGCCTTCCCCTTCTTCGGCTATCTCGCCAATCCGTTCATTATAGTGCTTTCGCCCCTGTCTATTTCGCCCCCTTCATCCAAACAGCCTTAGGCACTTTGGATGAAGGGGGATTGCCTTTGCGTCAATACACGTACCTATCCGTGTAGTTGGTGCCGTCTCCGGTGAACTCGGTGCTCCCGGAGGCGGCGAACGTCAGGTCGACGCGCGACCACGTGTCGGGGTCGACCGAGAACTCACCGGTATGCCACGATCCGTCGATGTAGACCATGATCCACGCGTGGTACAGGTCGCCGGGCGAAACGTAGCCGGTGATGATCTTCGTGGGAATGCCCTGGCTGCGCAGCATGGCGGCGCCGAGCGAGGCGTAGTCGAAGCAGACGCCCGTGCCCGTGGCAAGCGTGTCGTCGGGGTCGGGGATATAGCCGGTCGTCGTCGAGAGCAGCTGGGCCTTGTCGGTGTCGTACGAGACGTTGCTCACGACGTACTCGCACACGGCCTGCACCGCTTCGCCCTGGTTCGTCGCGTCGGCGGTCAGCTGGCGGGCAACCTGCACGCATTGGCTGCTTTCGTCGTAATCGCAGAATTGGTTCGGAATGGTGAACGGCGCAAATTCAGAGGAGAGCGTCACGTCGGTTTCCACGCTTTCAAGCTCGACGTAGTTGTTGCCGTCGGTGTTCTTCATGATGCGGAAGCGGTACGCGCCGTCGCCTATGTTGATGGGGAAGACCGTGGGCGTGTCATCGTTCGGAAGATCGTAGTTATACGTCATCTCGCCGCTGGCCACCTGGAACTTCAGCCGCGCGGCGCTTGACGAATGGGCAACCACGTAGCCGTCCGAGGTATGGGAAACGTCGATGGAAGGCCCGCCCTGCGAAACCGCCGGCATCGCGACGCTCGCGGGTTGGGAGAACGATGCGCCGGTCGCCTCGGCCGATGCTGTGCCACCGCCACCGCCGCCTCCGCCGCCGCATGCGGTCAGGGTCAGGGCAGCGCAAAGTGCCAAGATTGCGAACACAACCTTCATCTTAGGGCGAGCATTTGGCGGCAAACGTCCCATAACCCTTTAATTTTACAAGAGGAACGATGCACGGGAGGGGAGCAAGTGCATCATTCTGCAGCAGGGGCGCGGTGCCCGCAGCCCTCCAGCGCAATGATGCGCCAGCTCCCCTCCCGTGCATCGTTGCCCGACAGC
>CAJOIP010000019.1 GCA_905234785.1 uncultured Eggerthellaceae bacterium | reverse complement strand
GAACTGGAACGCGACGGCGCCCGACGTGGCCAGGTTGCCGCCGTGATGGTTGAAGGCGGCGCGCACGTCGGCGGCGGTGCGGTTGCGGTTGTCGGTCAGGGCCTCGCAGAAGATGCCGATGCCGGCCGGGCCATAGCCCTCGTAGGTGACCGTCTCGTAGTTCGCGGCGTCCTTGCCCGAACCGAAGGCCTTGTCGATAGCCGTCTTGATCTTGTCCTTCGGCAGCGAGTAGCCCTTGGCCTTTTCGATTGCCGCAGCCAGCGACGCGTTGTTCTCGGGGTTCGGGTCGCCGCCTTCCTTGGCCGCCACCGTGATGTTGCGCGACAGCTTGCTGAACAGCGCCGAGCGCTTCGAGTCCTGCGCGGCTTTACGATGCTTGGTTGTTGCCCACTTTGAATGCCCTGACATAACAAACCTTTCCGTTCAAGGGACAGCGGGCTTAAGCGCCGAGCCCCGATTCGACGAATACCAGCCGACTATTTTAACAGCAATGTGCTACTTCTGCGTAACGTACACGTAGATGACACGCACGGTGTCGGACAGGTTGCCCGTGACGACCTGCGTCGTGTAGTCGTAAGACAGCACGGCCGACCACGCGCACGGCGTGCCGTTCACGTCGACGTCGCCCTCGAACGAGCAGCGCTCGCGCGTGACGGTGGTGCCGTCTGACCCGTACGTGGAATACTCGTTCTTGTCATCGGGCAGCACGGCCGAGCCTTCGGGAATGGTAACGCCGATCTTGGCCAGCGTCTTCTCGATGACGTGCTCGTTGTTCACCGCGTCGGCGAAGCTGAGCGAACCGAACCCGAGAGCCGCCGCCGAGGCGGAATAGCCCACCTGCACGATCTTGCCGTCCTTGTCGAGGCCCAGATACACCGTGGGGAAACCGGTCTTCGTGTCATTCGGCTCGTCGTTGAGCGACACGTTCAGGTTCGTCTTGATCGGGTTGCCCTCTTCGTTGACCTCGCGGCTCGCCGACACCATGGCGCCATGGCCGATGGCGGCGATGGCCTCGTCGGACGTCTTGCCGAACAGCGACGTGAGGCTGGGGACGTCGGTCGGCTTGGCTTGCGTGTCAGCCGCGTTGTCGGTCGTAGCGTCGGCGATGCCCTGCTCGTCCTTGGGCGTCTCGACCTGCTCCTGCGCCTGGTGGGCAGCTTCTTCCTGGCTGCTCGAGAACGTCTGGAACATGTAAAAGCCAAGCGCGCCGATGGCGATGATGAGCAGGATGACCACGACGATCAGCACGTGGCGCGTCTTGCGGGCTTTCTGCATGCGCGGGGACATGGAGGCGTCGGGGGCGGCATGGCGGCCGCGCGACGAACCAGATGCGCTGGGGGCTGTCGGAGCGGGCTTGGTTTCAGCGATGGAAGCTTCTGCGCTGGCGCCTTCCGCCGCGAATTCCGGCTGCTGAGCTTCGGCTGCAGCTTCTTCCGCCTGCACGGGAGCCTCTTCGGGCTGCTGGTCATCGGCAGATCCGTCGTCTTCAATGCTCTGGTACGAATCCCAGTCGAAATCCTTCCACTTGCCCGCCTCGTCCCAGGAATGCGGTTCGTTCTGGTCGGGAATCGGGGCGAATGCGCCCGTCAGGCCGATGGCTTCATCGCCCTTGTCGTACTCGACGGACTGCGGACCCTTCACGGCCGGGAACGCGCTGGTCAGGCCAATGAGGTCGTCATCGGGATCGTATAGGTAATCGGAGTCTTGCATCCTGCGGTTGCTCATCGTTTACATCCTCCCCGTTGCCCCGGCACGCGCCGAGGGCGTGAAAATGGCTTCGATGATTTTACCGCATGGCCACATGCGCACATACAGCCACCGCATATATAACAGAACCTGAACCCAGCCACTGAACCGCAGACTCATCCAAACAGCCTTAGGCTGTTTGGATGAAGTTAGGCCATGGCGACGAAGTAGTACGCGATTGCGACCACGATGAGGACGATGGCGGCGATGATGGTGACCTTCTGGGCGAAGGGCATGGGCTTGCCCTCGAGGTCTTCGAGCGTGGTTTCGCGGTAGTCGTCGTTGCGGGCAGATGATTCTCTTTGGTGCGTTTCAGGGCCTTGGGACGTGCGCCCTGCGGGCGCGGGCGCAGAGGTCTGCGCCCCTACGGGTTCAACTGGGGAATCCTCTGGCGCCCCTACGGGTTCAACCGGGGAATCCTCTGGCGCCCCTGCGGGTTCTTCAGGCTCGGAATCATCCTGTTGCACGACGCCTGCGACGATGACCACGTCGTCCTCGTCGGCAGCCGTTACCGTTATGTGCTTGAAGCCTTCGCCCTGCGCCATCTTCGACCTCCCATTCGCATGCTAAAGTAAACATGATTATACAATGCATGAAAAAGCAGCTCCGGCTGCGGGGAGGGGCCCGCGCGCAGTTCCACAGCGAAGCGAGGACTGTCTGAGCACGGGTGCCCTTCCCCGAAGCTGGAGCGAACACGCGAATGACGAAAGGCCTACATCACATGAACTTGAGCATCGGAACCACCATCCATGGCTTCACCATCGGCACGCGCGAAGACCTGCCCGAAATCGACGGCGTGGCCTACGTCGGCCGCCACGAGGCGTCGGGCGCACGGCTTTTGTACCTGGCAAATGACGACAACAACAAGTCGTTCGCCATCGGCTTCCGCACCCCGCCCAAAGACGACACGGGCGTCTTCCACATCCTCGAGCACTCGGTGCTGTGCGGGTCGCGACGCTTCCCGGTGAAGGAGCCGTTCGTCGACCTGCTGAAAGGCTCGATGCAGACGTTCCTGAACGCCATGACGTTCGCCGACAAGACGCTCTACCCCGTCGCGTCGACTAACGAGCAGGACCTGTTCAACCTCATGGACGTGTACCTCGACGCCGTCTTCCACCCCAACATATACGTGAAGCGCCAGATCTTCGAGCAGGAAGGCTGGCACTACGAGCTGCACGCCGCCGACGGCTCCGACGCGAACGCCGCCGAGCTGTCGGCCGACCAGACCGCGCTGATTCACAACGGCGTCGTGTTCAACGAGATGAAGGGCGCGCTGTCCGACGCGAACTCGGTGTTGTACGACGAGCTGCAGGCGGCGCTTCTGCCCGACACGTGCTACGCGTTCGAATCGGGCGGAACCCCGAAGGCGATTCCGACGCTGACCTACGAGGAGTACCTCGACGACCATCGCCGCCATTACCGCACCGACAACAGCTACATCATCCTGTACGGCAACCTCGACATCGAGCGCGCGCTGGCGTTTCTCGACGAGCGCTACCTCGCTCCCGTAGCCGCCGAGCAGGAAGCCGCCGACGAAGAACGTCGGGCCGCGGGCCTCGAGCCGCTGCGCCCGCGTGAAATCGCCTTGCAGGAGCCCGTTCAGGCCGGCTACATCCGCCGCACGATGGACACCGCGCCCGAAAACGCCTGCGCGGCATGCGGCTACGTCATCGGCGACAACTCCGACCGCGTGCGTTCCATGGCCGTCGAGATTCTGCTCGACGCGCTGTTCGGCAGCAACGAGGCGCCGCTGACCCGCGCGCTGCTCGACGCGGGCATCGCCCACGACGTGAGCGCCTACGTTTCCGACGCGCTACGCCAGCCGTTCGCCGTGGTGCAGGTGAACATGCCCATCGACGACGGCGGGAAGCGCCTCGCGGATGCCGTCGACGGGGCCGTGCGCGCCATGCTCGAAGCGGGCTTGGACATGAGCCTGGTGGAAGCCGCGCTCTCGCATGCGGAATTCCAGATGCGCGAGCACGACATGGGCTATGCCGACGGCGTGGTCGACGCCATGGTCGCGCTGTCGAGCTGGCTGTACGACGAGGACGCAGCGCTTGACTACCTGCGCTACGAGCGCGCCTTCGCCCAGCTTCGCGAAGAGCTGGACGGCCCGTATTTCGAGCAGCTCTGCAAAGACCTGTTCCTGGAAAACCCCCACACGGCCGCCGTGGAGGTCGTGCCGACCCCGGGCGTTTCCGACGACGACTCGGCCGAGCGCCTGGCGGCGATGAACCGCGCGCTGCAGCCCGACGAGCGCGAGCTTCTGGTGAAGGGCGAAGCGCTGCTGCGCGAGCTGCAGGAAGCGCCCGACACCCCCGAGGCCATCGCCACCCTGCCGCGCCTCGGCGTGGCCGACATCGGCGAGGCGCCTGAAGAGCCCGCGTACAGCATGATGGACGATGCGCCTGTACCTTACCTGCGCCACAGCGTGCAGACGCATGGCATCGCGTACGCGTACCGCTACTTCGACCTCGCGCGCCTTTCGTTCGAGGACCTTCCCTACGTGTCGCTGCTCGCCCTGACGCTCGGCAAGATCGGCACGTTACGCCACACGGCCGCCGAAATCGACGTTCTGACGCAAGGCAAGCTCGGCAACCTGTCGTTCTTCACGGTCGTGTCCGAGAACGGCGACGACATCGCCGACATCCGCCCGCTGCTCGTCGTCAGCTCGTCCGCTTTGTCGACCAATGTGAAGTGGCTCGCCGACCTGCCGCGCGAGATCATGCTTGAAACCGACTTCTCCGACACGGCGCGCATCCTCGATTTGCTGAAGCAGCACAAGATCGTCATGGAGCAGACGTTCGCGAATTCCGGCCACTCGTGCGCGGCGGCGCGCGTGCGTTCCTACTACACGCAGGCGGGCGTCGTGAAGGAGCAGTTCGGCAACGTCGGCTTCTACCGGTTCCTCTGCGAGCTGATCGAGGACTTCGACGCGCACTCCGACGAGCTGGCCGCGCGTCTTGCCGACGTGGCGCGACGCGTGTTCTGCGACGACGCGTGCACGATGAGCTTGGCGGGAAGCGACGAGGATTGCGAGCGGTTCTGGCGAGCCCAGCCGACATGCGGACGCGTGGGCGAAAGCTCCGCGCAGCTCGTCATTCCCGAGCCGACCATGGCACGCGAGGCCTTCGCGGTGCCCACTGACGTGTGCTTCGCCGCGCTCGGATGGGACCGTCGCCTTCTCGGCGAGCCGCATACCGGCAGCTGGGGCGTCGCCTCGCGCGCGCTGTCGTACGACTACTTATGGAACGAGGTGCGCGTGAAGGGCGGCGCGTACGGTGTCGGCTTCAAGGCGTTCCTGTCCGGCGACATGCGCTTCTACTCGTACCGCGACCCGCACTTGGACGAGACCATCGCCCGCTTCGAGCAGGCGGTTCCGTGGCTTGCCTCCTTCGACCCTTCGCAGGAGGACATGGAGGGCTTCGTCGTGGCAACGGTTGCGGGCATCGACGCGCCCGTGAAGCCGCGCGCGCTTATCCGCCGCCAGGCCGGCGATTTCTTCGGCGGGCGCACGCCCCAAACGCGCATCGACAACCGCCGGCAAGTCGTGGAAACCGGCGTGCAGGACGTGCGCGACCTGGCCGCGCCGCTGCAGCGCGTCGTCGACGAGGGGGCGCTTTGCGTCTTCGGGAACCGCGAGATCCTGGAAGCCTCGAAGCTCGGATTCGACATCATCCCGCTAGTAGGGTAAATAGCAGAGAGGGGACGAGCTTGATGCTCATCCCCTTTCGCATGGCTCATTGAACTCTTGCGGTAACCTAGCCTACGGCTTCTTCGCCTTCTGTTGCGCCGTCGCCTTCGGCGGGCTGCTCATCGACGATTGTGGGAGCCGGCTCGGCAGCAGCCGCATCGGCGCTCGCAGCGGATGCGGAAGCGTCGGCGCTCGCAGCAGAGCTCGAGGCGTTGGCGGTTGCGGACTTCACGACCGTAATGCTGCTCAGGTCCATCGGCGCGCCGAGCCACTTCGACTCGATGACATCCATGACGCCGCCGTTCACCAGCTTGTCGACGGCGCTGGAAACCGCGCCCTGCAGCTCGGTGTTCTTCTCGGCGACGGCCACGCAGTACCCGCTCGGGTCCTGCAGCAGCGCGATGATCTTGTCGTCGTAGCCGTTGGAATACGACACGTACGTGCCGATGACCGCGTCAGCCGCGACGTAACGGGCGCTGCCCTTCGCAAGCGCCTCGAAAGCGGACTTCAGGTCGTTCTGCACGACGAGCGAATCGTCGCCGAACAGGTTCGTCACGCGCCAAGAGCTCTTGGAAGACGCCTGCGCGGCGATCTTGGGCTTGGAATCGGTCGTGGGAACGGCGCTTTCAGACGAAGTGCCGAACAGCGCAACGCCCGATTGCAGGTACGACGTCGACTTCCAGTAGCCGGTGTTGTCTTCCGATGCGTCGACGCCCAGGGCGATGTCCACACGACCTTCGGAAAGAGCCGATTCGGGGTCGGTGCCCACATCGACGATCTCCACCTTGCAGCCGAGCTGGTCGGCGATGTATGCGGCAACGTCTACGTCGATGCCGACGATGCGCGACGAGGACGACGTTTGCCCGGCGAGCGGAGCCGACGACGCGTTCACGCCGACGCGCAGCGTGCCGTCAGTGCCCAGCGCGGTGGCCGAGACGGTCTGGCTCTTCCCTTCCGGTTTGTAATCCTGCGATTGGCAGCCGACGAGCGCCACGCTCAGGCAGGCGATAAGCGCGCAGGCGAGCACGCCGATCTTCCAACGTTTCATCCCGGTTTCCTCCCTTTTCCGACGCCGCAGGGCGCCCCTTCCTTCGTTCGAGCGGCTTGAAGCCGCTCCGTTCGTTTCTTCCGGCTGACCTAGTTTTCGACCCCACACTCGCGCATTGGGGCTGAGCTGTTCACCTTCACCCTCTCGCCCGCCGCGGCGACATGCCGCGTGTCAACGGGCGATGCGACTTACTCCTAGAACGCGCCGTGCTCGCCAGCCGGCGAACCGACTGGTTTACGTGGATCCTTTCGACCGCATCTGCCATGGACTAGGGGCTTGCGCCCCGCAACTACAGACCCGAAAGAAACGAGTCGATTATAGCTGATAAGCCTTTGGAAGTGCTTTTTCTCATAGCAGCAACAAACCTGGCCGCCTGGTGGGCGGACGGGGTCCGTGCTTGTCCTCGCTACTGTATTGGAAAATGTTCGCGTGGGCGGTGGGATGAGATGCTCAGCTTGGCGCAGGCTGACCGTTCCTCGCTACGGCAGAGCTGCTGCGGAACTCGCTTGCTTCGCTCGCTCAGACAGTCCTCGCAAAACCGCTCTGCCTTCGCTCGTCGCAGCCTGCGAATCGCTGAGCATCTCATCCCACCGCCCACGCTGCATCGTCTTACCTTCAACACAACGCGCTCTCCCCATCCGCCCTCCAGGCTACTTTATCCCAAATTGAAACAAATCAACCTGGCGGTAAAAAACGACGCGCAACGGGTAGTTGCGCGTCGCATTGGGAAAAACGCGGGTTTGACCTGGGGGTTAGCCGAGGGCTGTGAACGACAGCATGAGGCCGCCGATGGAGTTCAGGCCGTCCTGCTCGAAGCCGTACTCGCCGAACGTGAACTCGGCCAGGAACGGCACGCCGTCAGCTTCGGCGATGAAGGCGTCGGCCACTTCGCCGATGCGGTCGGCGATGGCGGCGCGACGGCCGCCGCAGTGCACGAAGAAGTAGGCGGCTGGCTTGCCGAAGCCCTGCTTCTCGGCGTTGTGCTTCAGCTCCTGGGCCGTCTTCGCAACGGAGCCCACGAGGCAATCCACGTCGCCGTCCATGAGGATGACGGCCGTCTTCTCGACGACCTTCGCGCCCACGGCGATGGAGTGGTCGTCGTTGCCGTTCATGGGGTGGCGGATGGCGGTGAGGTCGCCCAGGCGGTCCTTCACGCCGAGCGGCGCCACGATCGACTCGGAAAGCAGCGTGGCGCCGAGCAGGTCGTCGGGGTTCATGCCGCGCCAGTCAGCGTACACGTCGAGCGCCGGCTTGCCGTCGATCTCGGCGATGCCGCGGTCGCCGTCCATCTTGGTGACGACGCCGAACTTGTCGGTTTCGGCATAGGCGCCCGTGAACTTGTTCACGAACGGCGTGTCGGTGTAGAAGAACGCCACGACGCAGCCGTCCTGGAACGCCTCGGTGCCGTTGTACAACCACCACTTGCCGGCGATCTCGTTGTCGGCAGCCGAGCCGCCGAAGAACGGCACGCGGCCGATGACGTCGGTGACGCCCTTGATGTAGTACTCCTCCTCGGCGGGCGAGGCGGCCATGTACCAGTAGTCGGGCGGGCAGTCCTTGCCGGCTGCCTCCATGGCGGCCTTGGCCAGGTTCTTGCCGATGCAGCGCGCGCAGTGGTCGCTGCCGGCGGGCGCGCCGGCCGTGCCGACGACCACGTCGTCGCCGCCGAGCGCCAGGATGCCCACGAACGGCGTGTCGCCGCCGACGTAGCCTTCGGGCGTGATGATGCCCGTGAACGAGGTGTTGCCCAGCACGGGCACGCCGGGCAGCTCTTCTGCGATGGCGGCGAGCAACTCGGCGGAGTCGTAGTCGCAGCTGCCGTAGGCCATGGCGACCTTCGCGTCGGCAATGCCCGCTTTAATCTTGCCGGCGACTTCCTTTCCGGCTTCTGCTGCTGTTGCGGCGGTGGATGTAGCGACGAAACTTTGCATGTGAAACTTCCTTCCTACGTAACCGGACAACCTGCGTTCGCAGACGGAGTCCTTCAGGCGCCGCCTGTTAGAACCTATTCCCATTGTAGGACGATTACAACGCCATGGAAGCAGAAAGTTATCCCATTTTGTAGTGGTTTAGCACATGCCCTTCTACACGTCGCGCGCCATGAGATCTTCGTAGGTCTCGCGGCGGGTGACCACGCGGGCCTGCCCGTCGCGGACGAAGACGATGGCGGGGTGCGGCTGGCCGTTGTAGGTGCTGGACATGGTGTAGCAGTACGCGCCCGTCGCGAACACGCACACGATGTCGTCGAGGTCGGCATGCTGCAGCGAGCCGTCGAGCACCACCGCGTCGCCCGACTCGCAGTGCTTGCCGCACAGGGTGACGATTTCCGTGCGCGGCTGATCGGCCTTGTTGGCGATGGTCGCCTCGTAGTCGGCGTGGTACAGCGCCGTGCGGACGTTGTCGGACATGCCGCCGTCGATGGCGACGTACTTGCGAATGTTCGGCAGCGTCTTCATGACGCCCACCGTATACAGCGTCACGCCCGCGTTGGCCACCAGCGAACGGCCGGGCTCGACGAGCAGGCGCGGCAGCGGCAGGCCGTATTCCAGGCTAGCCTCCATGACGGCGTTGGCCGTGCACTCGGCGAACTCGGCGATGGAAGACGGCTTGTCGTCAGCGAGGTAGGCAACGCCCAAGCCACCGCCCATGTCGAGGTCTTCCACGTACAGGCCGTACTCGTCGCGCACGCGCGCCACGAACTTGGCCATGACCTGCACGGCCTCGACGAACGAGTGCAGCGCGAAGATCTGCGAGCCGATGTGGCAGTGGAAGCCCACCAAATCGACGTTGGGCGTGCCCAGCACGTCGCCCACGCATTTGAACGCGAAATCGTCGAGCATCGTGAACCCGAACTTGCTGTCCTCGCAGCCGGTCTTGATGTACTCATGCGTGTCGGCTTCCACGCCCGGCGTTATGCGCATGAGCACCTTCTGCACCACGCCCAGCTCGCCGGCGATGCGCGACACGCGCGCCAGTTCCAGGCGCGTGTCCAACACGATGCGGCCCACGCCGGCCGAGATGGCCTCGCGCAGCTCGGCTTCGGTCTTGTAGTTGCCGTGCATGAAGACGCGTTCCATCGGGAAGCCGACCGCCTGCGCGCAGGCGAGCTCGCCGCCGCCCGACACGTCCAGGAACATGCCCTCCTCGTTGGCGATGCGCAGCACTTCCTTGTTCAAAAACGCCTTGCTGGCGTACAGCACGCCCGCGTTCGGGTAGTTGGCCGCAAACGACTCGCGGTACTGCCGCATGCGGTCGCGCAGGTCGGCCTCGTCGAAGACGTACAGCGCCGTGCCCTGCTCGCGGGCGAGCTCGACCATGTCGACGCCGCCGATGAACAGGTGCCCGTCGCGCACGTCCGCCGTCTTGGGCAGGACGGGGCCCAATTCCATGGTCGTGCGGCCGTCGGCTTGTTTTGTGAGGTCAGACTTTGGAAGTGACATGGCGCTTCGCTTTCTCGCATCTCCGGTTGAATGCGCCCATGATAGCAAACCAGCGTGCGTGGCATTATTTCGAGGCTGTGAACGTGCTCGATCGCCTGATTTTCGTTCCGCGCGTGAAAATGACATCCTGAAGGCTTAATGCACGAACGCCGCCACTTCCACGCGCACATTTCCATGTTTTGCTGGCTTTTGTACGTTATAAGTGGACTTCATGCGTACATATACTTTCAAGAATGCCATTTTCACGCCCAGAACCGTAGCGCACACTGCATTTCCCGTTTATTTCGTCAATCGTGCGAAAGGGCGCGGCGGGACATCCCCGCAATCGCTATTTCCAAAGGTACGATGTGGAACGGCCGGCGCCGAGCTTCTCGACGCTGTCCTCTTTCACCATGGCGCCGAGGGCGGCTTCCACCGTGGCCTCGCTGATGTCGGGAAGGGCCTCGCGAACCTGGCGCTTCGTCACCGGCCCCGCAGCCTGCGCCACGAACAGGCGCACGCGCTCGGTCTTGCCACTTGCGGGCGCCGTGCCCAATTGCACTTTGGCGAACAGCTGGCGGTGCGCCTCGTGCACGACGTCGAGCCAATACCGCGCGAAGGGCGCGTAGTCGTTCTGCCCGCGGTCCCACCGCTCGACGCACGCGTTCAGCGCGTCGTAGTAGTCCATCGCGCTGTTCTCGATGATGCGGTCGATGCTGACGTAACGTGCGACGTCGAACCCTGCTTTCATCAGCAGCAGGTCTGCGAAGAGGCGCGCTATGCGACCGTTGCCCTCGTCGAACGGGCGGATGCACAGGAAGTCGACCGTGAACACCGCGTTCAAGATGAGCGGGCTGCACGCGGCGGCGTTGAAGGCGTCGGACAGGCTGTCGCACGCGCCGCCCAGCACGAGCGGGGTCTCGAACGCGGTGATGGGGCTGACCGGCATGGCCTGCATATGGCCGTCGACCTGCACGTACATGTAGTCCTTCTTGCGGTACCGGCTCTTGCGCCCCAGATCGCGGTAGGCATACAGCGCCTCGTACAGCGCCAGGATCGTCGTCGTGTTCAAGCCGAATTCATCCGTGTTGTCCTCGAGCGCGTGCAGCGCCTTGGAATACCCGGCGATTTGGGCTTCGGTGTCGCCGAGCGGCTCGTCGCCCGCGATCACCGCGCGGACGCGGTCGGATTCGACGTAGAGACCCTCGATGCGCGTCGAAGCCTCGACGTTGTCGAAATGCGCCCGCTCGCGCAGCGCCTCGAGCACGTCGGGGTGCAGCTCCTTCAGCATGTCGAGCTTGCCTTTGTCCTCGTACGCCCGAACGTTGGCGTCGCCCACCTTGCCGTCGAACAAGCGCGCCGGCAGGTGGCGGTAATCGAACGTGCGCATAAGTCGCCTCCTTTGACGGGGCCAAATGTCACTTCATGTCATCCCGAGCGTTAGCGAGGGATCTCGGGCTTTGCCCGCCGCTTCGCGGAGATCCTTCGACTCCGCGCTTCGCGCTCCGCTCAGGATGACAGAGGGAATGCGATTCGCACTCCGCCCTGCACGGCTGGGGGGCCGCGCTTCGCGCTCCGCTCAGGATGACAGAGGGAATGCGTTAGGCAGAAGCCAAACCCGTTTCTGCCTAATTGTATGCCCAAATCGGGTAGAAACAGTCAAGTTCGCCAAGGTGAATTCACCAATCCGGGCTTTTCTGCCTAAATCGGGTGCTTGAATGATGACGGGTGTAAAACGAGAGAAGGGAAGCTCTATGGCTAAACAGCTAGTCGTGGACCCGAAGAAGTGCGTCAGCTGCCGCACGTGCGAACTCGTCTGCTCGTTCAAGCATAACGAGGAATTCAATCCCCGCCTTGCTTGCGTCAGCGTGTTCCACTACGAAGAAGCTGCGATCACGGTTCCCATCATGTGCATGCAGTGCGACGAGGCCTGCTGCGCCGCGATCTGCCCGACGGGCGCGCTCAAGCGCAACGCAGACGGCGTCATCGCGCACGACGCCAGCAAGTGCATCGTGTGCAAGATGTGCGTCAGCGCTTGCCCGCTTGGCAACGTGTCGTACTCTCCGCGCAAGCAGAAGGTCTTCAAGTGCGACCTGTGCGACGGCGAGGCCTGGTGCGCCGTGCACTGCCCGACTGGCGCGATCTCGGTCGTCGACCCCGTCGAGGTCCCCGACAAGAAGAAGATCGCCGCTGACAAACTCAAGGCGGCTGTCGAGGAGGTGTGTGCATAATGACTCAGGGAAATGGCTGGATGGGCACCATCCTTCGCGTCAACCTGACCGAAGGCACCATCAAAAAGGAACCGCTGAACATGCAGGACGCCAACGACTACGTCGGCGCGCGCGGCCTGGGCACCAAGTACTACTGCAACGAAGTCGACCCGAAGATCGACCCGCTCTCTCCCGAGAACAAGCTCATCTTCATGACCGGCCCGCTCACCGGCACCGCCGCTTGCTCGGCTGGCCGCTACGAGGTCGTCTCCAAGGCTCCGCTGACCGGCATCATCGGCGCGGCGAACTCCGGCGGGCACTTCGGCCCCGAGCTGAAGTACGCCGGCTATGACGGCATCATCTTCGAGGGCAAGGCTGCCGAGCCCGTTTACCTGCACATCGACGACGAGCTCGTCGAGCTGGTGCCCGCAGGCGATCTGTGGGGCCAGGGCGTGCACCCGGTCACCGAGGCCTTCGAGGAAAAGTACGGTTCGGTTCGCGTGGCCTGCATCGGCACGCCGGGCGAGCGCGGCATGCTGTACGCCACCATCATGAACGACAAGAACCGCGCTGCCGGCCGTGGCGGCATGGGCGCCGTCATGGGCTCGAAGAACCTGAAAGCCGTCGTCGTGCGCGGCACGGGCGGCGTGAAGGTTGCGCGTCCCGAGAAGTTCATGGAAGAGGCCACTAAGGCCCGCACGATGCTGCGCGAGCATCCCGTCACCGGCGAGGGCCTGGGTGCTTTGGGCACGCAGATCCTGGTCAACATCGTCAACGAAGTCGGCGGACTGCCGCTGCACAACGCGCGCGACGGCGCCTTCTGGGAGAAGGCCGACGACACCTCCGGCGAGCGCCTGGCCGAGACGCATCTCGTCAAGAACCAGGGCTGCTTCGGCTGCACCATCGCCTGCGGTCGCGTGACCAAGGTCGAGGGCAGGGGCGATTTCGACGGCTTCGGCGAGGGCCCCGAGTACGAAGCTGGCTGGTCCTACGGCGCAGCCTGCGGCGTTAACGACATCGCCGCCATCGTCAAGGCTAACTTCATCTGCAACGAGCAGGGCATGGACCCGATCACCCTCGGCTCCACGGTCGCCTGCGCGATGGAGCTCTTCGAGATGGGCGCCATCCCCGAATCCGACATCGGCTTCCCGCTGCGCTTCGGCGACGCGGAGGCCATGGTGAAGCTGGCTCAGATGTGCGCCGACGGCGAGGGCTTCGGCAACACCATCGGCTTGGGCTCGTATCGCCTGGCCGAAAAGTACGGCCATCCCGAGCTGTCGATGTCCGTCAAGAAGCAGGAAATGCCTGCTTATGACGGCCGCGCCATCCAGGGCATCGGCCTTGAGTACGCCACCTCGAACCGCGGCGGCTGCCACGTCCGCGGCTACATGATCTCCCCCGAGGTTCTGGGCATCCCCATGAAGCTCGACCCGCAGGTCTCCGAGGGCAAGGCTCCTGTGCTCAAGCTGTTCCAGGACCTCACGGCCCTGTGCGACTCCACGGGCATCTGCCTGTTCACCACGTTCGGCATCGGGCTGCCCGAAATCGCCGGCCAATACCGCGAGGCGGTCGGTTCCGACGAGACCGACGAGGAGATCCTGCTCAAGGGCGAGCGCATCTGGAACCTCGAGAAGCGCTTCAACATCCAGGCTGGCGTCGAGAAGGACACGCTTCCGCCGCGCCTGCTGCGCGAGGCACTGCCAACTGGCCCTGCCAAGGGCAAGGTCAACGAACTGCAGACCATGCTGGCCGAGTACTACGAGGCCCGCAATTGGACTGCGGACGGCATCCCCACGCAAGAGAAGCTCGACGAGCTGAGCATCACATACTAGCTCCGGGAAGGGGGCCGGTGGGCCAGGGGCCTCAACCCCTGGCCCACCCACATATCCTTGATACGGAGGGTCATCATGCTCGTCAAGTTCTTCGCGACATACCGCCAAATCACTGGCTGCAAATCGTGCGACGTTCCCGCGCCTGGGAACGTCCTCGCGCTTATGGAGGACCTCTCGAAGCGTTGGCCCGAATTCCGCAGCCTCATATTGAGCGAGGACGGCACCGACAAGGGCGACGACGTCATCATCATGGTCAACGGCCGCCATATCGAGCATCTCGACGGCGTAGCCACCAAATTGACCGAAGACGATTACGTCGCCATCACCCCGTTGGTTGCCGGTGGGTAGAAATGTGGTAGCGGCGACATGCCCTCCTGCCACATTGGAAATGAGGTGATTATGACCGATCAAGAGCAAGCCTCGAAGATTTCCGAGATCATCGAGGCGTATCCTGCCGACCAGCGGTTCGCGCTGGCCGCCATGCAGGACATGCAACATGCGTTCAACTACATTCCCGAAGAGGGCCTTTCGGCGCTGGCGGCTTACCTTGGCTGCGCCGAAGCCCAACTGTATTCGATGGCGACGTTCTACAAAGCCCTTTCGCTCACGCCAAAGGGCGACCACATCGTCAAGATCTGCAACGGCACCGCTTGCCACCTGCGCGGCGCCATGAACCTTGCCACCGAGCTGAAGCGCAACCTGGGAATCGATCCGGGCGAGACGACCGAGGACGGCACGTTCTCGGTTGAGCTCGTGAACTGCCTGGGATCGTGCGCCCTTGCTCCCGTCATGCTCGTCGACGGGACGTACCACAACAAGCTGCGTGTCGATCAGATTCCCGGCATCATCGAAAGCTACGCGAACGGCGAGGTGGTGAGCGCGCATGATTAACGGCACCGAGAAGATCCTCGTCTGTTGCGGAACGGGCTGCATTGCCAACGGCGCGCTCGGCGTTGCCGACGCCATACAGGCCGAACTCGACGCACGCGGCCTTTCGGACGACGTGGAAGTCAGCGCGCAAGTCGTGCGGACCGGTTGTTCCGGCGAATGCGAGCAGGGCCCCATCGTCCGCTTCATGCCGCGCGACCTCATGTACTACCGCGTGAAAGAGCGCGACGCTGCGGCGATTGTCGATTCGCTTGACGGCGAGCCTGTCCAAAAGCTGCTGTTCAAGAAAGACGGTCAAACCTACGAGCACATGGCCGATAACCCCTACTATGCCCTTCAGCACAAGGTCGTGCTGCGCGACGTCGGCATCATCGACCCGCTGTCGCTCGACGACTACATCGCCCGCGGCGGCTACAAGGGCCTGAAGAAAGCCCTCGCCATGACGCCCGACGAGATCATCACCGAAGTCGAGAAGTCGGGCCTGCGCGGCAAGGGCGGCGCCGGTTTCCCCACCGGGCGCAAGTGGCGCACGGCCGCAGGCTACGACGTGTTCCCGAAATACATCGTGTGCAACGGCGACGAGGGCGACCCGGGCGCGTTCATGGACGGCTCCACGATGGAAGGTTCGCCCCATGCCGTCATAGAGGGCATGATCATCGGGGCGCTGGCCATCGGCGCCGAAGAGGGCGTGCTCTACATTCGCGACGAGTACGCGCTCGCGCGCGACCACATCCAGCACGCCATCGACGACGCGTACGAGGCCGGCATCTTGGGCGATTCCATCATGGGTTCGGGCCACAAGCTCGATCTTTCCATCGTGCGCGGCGGCGGCGCGTTCGTCTGCGGCGAATCGACCGCGCTCATGGCCTCGATCGAAGGCCGCGTGGGCGAGCCGCGCGCCAAGTACATCCGCAGCGTGCAGCGCGGCCTGTTCGACCACCCCACCGTGCTGAACAACGTGGAATCGCTCGCCTCGATTCCCACCATCCTGCGCGAAGGCGGCGAGGCGTACGCCCGGGTGGGCACCGAGAACTCGAAGGGCACCAAGGTGTTCGCCATGGTCGGCAAGGTGAAGCACACGGGCCTCGTGGAGGTGCCCATGGGCACCACGTTGCGCACGCTCATCTACGACATCGGCGGCGGCATCATCGACGACCGCCCGTTCAAGGCCATCCAAACCGGCGGTCCGTCCGGCGGCTGCATTCCCGAGTCGTTGCTCGACCTTCCCGTCGATTTCGACACGCTCACCGAATACGGCGCCATGATGGGCTCGGGCGGCATGATCGTCATGGATGACCGCTCGTGCATGGTGGAAGTCGCGCGCTACTACGTCGATTTCCTCTGCGAGGAGAGCTGCGGCAAGTGCACGCCGTGCCGCGAGGGCTTACGGCAGATGCGCGCCATCCTCACCGACATCTGCGAAGGCCGCGGCAAGCCCGGCGACATCGAGCTTCTCGAGCGCATCGGGCGCACGATGCAGGACGCATCGCTGTGCGCCCTGGGCCGCACGGCTCCCAACCCGGTCATGACCACGATCAAGTTCTTCCGCGACGAGTACGAGGCGCACATCAACGAGCAGACCTGCCCTGCCGGCGTGTGCGAGAAGCTCACCCAGTTCACCATTAACGCAGACGCATGCACCGGTTGCGGCCTGTGCTCGCGCGCCTGCCCTGCCGGCGCCATCTCGGGCGACCGCAAGGAAGCGCACGTCATCGACCCGCATCTGTGCATTGCCTGCGGCAGCTGCCGCGAGGCATGCCGCTTCGACGCGGTGCTGACCGAGAGGAGGCCCGCATGAGCGAGATGCTGACCATCACCATCGACGGCAAGGAATGCACCTGCGAGAAGGGCGAGTACATCTACGACGTGGCGCGGCGCAACAACATCCCCATTCCGGTGCTGTGCCGATCCGATGCGTTCGCAGACCACCGCGCCTGCTGCCGCATCTGCATCGTGGAAGTGGAAGAACGCGGGCGCCGCAAGGTCGTGACGTCGTGTGTGTACCCCGTGAGCCAGGAATGCGCCGTGTACACGAAGTCCGAGAAGATCCTGGAAGAGCGCGCGGTCATCTTCGCCCTCCTGGCCCACCGTGCACCCGATGCCAAGCGCATCGCCGAGATGAACGCCTCCATGGGCTCTGACGGCTTCGACCGCCTGGTCACGATCGACAACGAGAAATGCATCCTGTGCGGATTGTGCGTGCAGGCGTGCGACAGCCTTGGAACAGGCGCCATCTCCACCGTGCTGCGCGGCACCGAGAAGAAAGTCGACACGCCCTACGACCGGCCATCCGAGTTCTGCGTCGGGTGCCTCAGCTGCGCGAACGTGTGCCCCACGGGCGCTATCGAGTACGCGCAGACCGACACGACCCGCACCATCTGGAACCGCGAGTTCGACCTGGTGTTCTGCGAGAAATGCGGCAACCTCATGGGCACGCCCGAGTCGATTCAACATGCCGTCGGCGCGCAAGGCGAAGCGCCGCGCGTGTGCGACGAGTGCCGCAAGAGGGAACTTGCCGACGAGATGATGCAAACGTATCGTTACGTATAATCGCCATTGGGCGTTATGCGCCTGCACGTAAACCGGGACGACCCTCCCGCCGCGCAGGAAAGGATGGGCCGGAGCGCTTCCCAATACCCACAGCGCCCCGGCCCATCTACACTGTAGCACCTCTTCTAATTATGTTGAAGTGGTCATCGTTGGAAACGGAGCCTCAACCATGTCCTTTTCGAACCGCTACGACCGCAACATGACAGCACTTTCGGCTGACGAGTGCGCCGCTCTCGCGAACGCGCGCATCACCGTCGTGGGCTGCGGCGGCCTGGGAGGGCTCGTCATCGAGGCGCTCGCCCGCATCGGCGTGGGACACCTGCGCGTCATCGACGGCGACGTGTTCGAGGAAAGCAACCTGAACCGCCAGCTGCTCTGCACCGAGGCGAACCTGGGCCGCGAGAAGGCGCTCGCCGCCGCCGAGCGCGTGGCCGCCGTGAACAGCGAGGTGGAAGTCGACCCTATCGCGGCGTATCTTCGCGGGGAAAACGCATCCGAGCTGCTCGCAGGGTGCGATTGCGTCGTGGATTGCCTCGACAACCTGGAAGCCCGGTTCTGGGCGGCGCATGCCTGCCAGAACCTCGGCACGCCCATCGTGTACGGCGCCATCGCCGGCTGGTTCGGCCAGGTGTGCACCGTGTATCCCGGCGACGTGTCGTTCGCCGCGTTGTACGGCGAGCCGTTCGGGGAAAGCCAGCACCAGAAGCTCGGCAACCTTCCCTTCACGGCGTATTCCATCTCGTCCATCCAAGCGGCCGAAGCCGTGAAAGTCGTTCTGGGCAAGCCCGGCCAAATCCGCAACCGCCTGCTGATGGTCGACCTTCTCGACGGCTCCGTCGACGACATGGAGCTTAGATAAACGCTTGAGCCGGGTAATTTCGGCGTTCAACCCCCATGGGCACGATGCGGCTTGAAGGGGGAACAGGTGCGCAAGCCGCAATCTGGATCACGCCTGGGTGCACAAGTCGCAATTTGGATCACGTCTGGGTGCACAAGTCGCAATCTCACTCACACAGTGTTCGAAATGTCGGGTCTTGCACCCGCTGCACGCACGGCTGAATCTTGCGACCTGGGCAAACGGTAGATTGAAGGCGCCTGACAGCGGCTTTCCGGGTGCAAAAGTCGCAATCTGAGACACTTCGTGCACGAGATTCCGGGTCTTGCACCCGGAAGTGTCTGAAATCGTGAGTCCTGCACCTGCCCCATGTTGAATTGTCGTTGGCGGAGGGCGGTGCTAGTGGGAACGCGATGGATCGCACCCCTCTGGCTTTGACGCGCTTTGCCCCACTCGTTCCAGTACAATGATGCAATTGAATTCCAACTGTTAGGACGAATGGTGCTCAACCAGTTTTCGCGCACGCAATTGCTCTTGGGCCCCGAGGCCATGGAGGCGCTTGCCCGCGCTCGCGTGGCGGTGTTCGGCATCGGCGGCGTGGGCGGCTACGTTGCCGAAGCGCTCGCACGCAGCGGCATCGGCGCGATCGACCTGATCGACGACGACCAGGTGGGCATCACGAACCTGAACCGGCAAATCGTCGCGACGCATTCGGCCATCGGGCGCGACAAGGTCGACGTCATGGCCGAGCGCATCGCCGACATCAACCCAAGCTGCAAGGTCGCGGTGCACAAGTGCTTCTACCTGCCGCAAACAGCCGGCCAGTTCGACTTCTCGCAGTACGACTACATCGTAGACGCCGTGGACACCGTCACCGCGAAGCTGCGCCTCATCCAAGACGCCGACGCGAGCGGCGTTCCCATCATCTCCAGCATGGGAGCTGCCAACAAGCTCGATCCCACCGCCTTCGAAGTGGCCGACATCTACGACACCAGCATTTGCCCGCTTGCGAAGATCATCCGCAAGGAATGCCGCAAACGGGGCATCAAGGCCTGCAAGGTGGTGTATTCCAAAGAGCCGGCGCGGCAGCCGAGCAAAGAGGCGATGGCCGAAGCATGCGCGCAGGAAGCCGGATCTGACGAAACGGCAGCCCACCCCATCGGACGCGCGGGCATCCCCAGCTCGAATGCCTTCGTGCCCCCAGTCGCCGGCCTCATCATGGCCGGCGAGGTCGTGAAGGACCTGACGGGTGTGCGATAGCCCCAAGGGATGTAGCCCCTAAGTCATCAGCCGGCCGCTGAAGCGCCGGATGCCATCGCGGGAAAACGGCGCACCCTCGCGGTGCAGGGGCGCCCACCAGTCCGAAACGCTACACGACCACGGTGTTCTTGCCGCTGGCTTTGCCGGCGTAAAGCTTCTTGTCGGCTTTGTTGATCCACTCTATCACGGTGTCGCCTTCGGCGTATTCCGCCGCGCCCATCGTGATGGTGATGTTCAGGCGCTCCTCGCCGAGCCACAGCGGCCGCTCCTCTATCGCCTTGCGAATTCTGTCGAGCCTTGCCCGCAGCACTTCCGAATCGCCTTCCATGCGGCCGACGAGCAAGAACTCCTCGCCACCCCAGCGCACACCTCGATATCGGCGAGGTTCTCGCGGAATACGGCGGCCAATTCGCGCAACACCGTATCGCCGCTCGTATGGCCGTAGGTGTCGTTGACGACTTTGAAATCGTCAAGGTCGGCCATGGCGGCCCAGTAACCCGAGAGCCCGTTTTCCCACCCCGTGAAATACGCGGCTAGCACCATGTGGCACACGACTTCGAGGTAGACGAGCTCGCAGTACACGCGCAGCCATTCCCGGTACACCACGTAGAAGCCGCATGCGTAGAACAGCAGGCTGAACACGTTGAAGTACACCATGGGAGTCACGCCGTAATAGCCGAACACGGCAATCATGGCAACGTGTATGAGGAGGAAGCTCACGTTGATGACGTACGCCATGAGCTTGGCGGATTTCATGGTTAGGAACTGGTCCATAGCGCGGCACCCTCCGAAATGCCAAAAACGACTCGCCCTATGATAGGCCAGCCTAACTTGATGTGCCGGATTATTCGCCCAGCTCAACACAGCTTTCACGCTTTGAAGCCGATGTGCTGCGGAACAGAATGGAGCAGATAACCGGTTAGTCGGGCTATGACAGGAACGGCTTGGCGATTTTCAGCGCCGTCTTCACGCCGGCCGGCTGCAGGCGACGACGGGCATCGGACAGGCGCGCGGGGATGTCGATGTGCTGCGGGCACTTCTTCACGCAGGCGCCGCATTCGATGCAGTTGCTCGCCAATCTAGGCTCGCCGCTGGTCACGCCGATGCTCAGCATGTAGTTGAAGAAACCGGTGCGCCACCCGAGCGAGTAGCTCTCGTTGTACGCCTGGAAGATGGACGGGATGCTGAGGCCCTGCGGGCAGGGCATGCAGTAGTTGCAGCCCGTGCACGGGATGCGGAAGTTCTCCTCGAAGGCGGCCTTGGCCGCGCGGATGGCGGCGTGCTCCTCTTCCGTCATGGAGCCCGGCGCTGTCTCGGAGGCCGTCGCACAGTTCTCCTCGAGCATCTCGTTGGAGTTCATGCCCGAGAGCACGACCGTCACGTCGGGCTGGTCGAACAGCCACCGCAGGCCCCATGCCGCCGGCGTGCGGCCCGGCACGGTGCTTTCGAACGCGTGCACCATCTTCTTGGGAAGGTTGGAGACGAGGCGCCCGCCCAAAAGCGGCTCCATGATGACGACCGGGACGCCCTTGCTCGCCGCCAGCTCGATGCCCTCGCGGCCGGCCTGGTAATGCTCGTTCACGTAGTTGTACTGAATCTGCACCATGTCCCAGTCATAGCTTTCCATGAGCGTGCGGAACTCGGCCATGCCGCCGTGGAACGAGAAGCCGATGCGGCGGATGGCGCCGCTTTCCTTCTTCGCGGCAATCCATTCCTCGATTCCGAGGTCCACGAGGCGCTTCCACTGGTCGGCGGTCACGATGTTGTGGATGAGGTAGTAGTCGAGGTAGTCGGTGCGCAGGCGCTGAAGCGTCGTGTTGAACAGGCGCTCCACGTCGTCGATCGTCTTGCACTTGCCGTGCGGCAGCTTCGAGGCGATGTAGATGTACTCGCGCAGGTTGTTGCGCTCGAAGATCTCGCCGATGGCCTCTTCGCTTCCGCCGTAGGCGTAGGCCGTGTCGAAGTAGTTGACGCCGCGCTCGAACGCGGTCAGGATCATGAGCTCGGTCTTCTGCATGTCGATGCCGGCCACGCCGCGCGGCAGGCGCATGCAGCCCAAGCCGAGCACCGAAAGCTTGTTTCCCGAACGCGGGTCGATCTTGTATTCCATTTGTCCCTCCCGTTGCAGCCGAATGCAGCAGAGTCGGCAGCTCATCGGCCTTCTTCTTGTGGCCATATGGTATTACAGGCTAGGCCGTTTAGATGCATCCTTCACATAATTCCTGACGAAAAGGGGCAACGATGGCATTCGAGTACCTGAGCAACGTGCCGCTGGAAGAAGCGGTTGAAGGTTTCTTGGCGGCGCTAGAAGAACGCGGTATGGCGCTGGCGGTGGAATCGGTGCCGGTCGGCGAGGCGCTCGGGCGCGTGACGGCCGAGCCGCTGTACGCCGCCATCTCCGCCCCGCACTACCACGCATGCGCCATGGACGGCATCGCGCTCGCCGCCCGCGTGACGTTCGGCGCAAGTGCCACGACGCCCGTCGTCGTGCAGCCAGGCGATTACGTGGTGGTCGACACGGGCGACCCGCTGCCGGAGGGCTGCGATGCGGTCGTCATGATAGAAGACGTCGTGTTCGCGGAAGGCAGCAGCATGGACGACCTCGGAACATGCCCGGTCACGCTGTATGCGTCCATCGCGCCGTGGGGCAACGTGCGCCAGATCGGCGAGGATATCTGCGCGGGCGAGATGCTGCTGACGTCGAACGTGCGCGTGCAGCCCGCCGCCATGGGCGCGATGCTCGCCGCGGGCGTGCAGACCGTGAACGTCATCGCGCGGCCGCGCGTAGCCGTCATTCCCACCGGAGACGAGGTCGTGGCGCCGAGCGCCAACCCGCAGCCTGGCGACGTCATGGAATTCAACTCCACCATCTTCTCGGGCATGGTGCGGCTGTGGGGCGGCGAGCCGGTCGTGTACCCCATCGTGAAGGACAAGCCCGAGCTCGTGCGCGACGCCCTGCAACGGGCGGTTGACGAGTGCGACATCGTGCTGCTGAACGCCGGCTCGTCGGCGGGCCGCGACGACTATTCGTCGCGCGCCGTCGCCGAAGTGGGCGAGCTGCTGTACCACGGCATCGCCATCAAGCCCGGCAAGCCCGCCATTCTGGGATGCGCCGGGCGCAAGGCCATCATCGGCGTGCCCGGCTACCCCGTGAGCGGCATCGTCGTGGTGGAATCGCTGTTAAAGCCCATCATCGAGCGCTTGTGCGGCTGCGCGGTCGAACACGCCGAAACCGTCGAAGCCACATTGACGCGTCCCTGCACGTCATCGCTCAAGTACGAGGAGTTCGTCCGCGTGCGCATGGGCGTGGTCGGCGGAAAGGCGGTCGCCACGCCGCTTTCGCGTGGTGCCGGCGTGGTCACGTCGTTCGTGAAGGCCGACGGTATCATGACCGTGCCCCAGAACAGCGAGGGTTTCGAAACGGGCGAGAAGGTGCGCGTGCGCCTGCTGCGCCCCTATCGGGAAATCGAGCGCTCGCTCGTCGTCATTGGTAGCCACGACCCGCTCATCGACGAAATCGCCCAGCTCATGCACGCAACGTGGCCCGAGCTGTCGGTCGCTTCGACGCATGTGGGCTCGATGGGCGCCATCGTCGCGGCCAAGCGCGGCGAGAACCATTGCGGCGGCATCCACCTGCTCGACGAGGCGACGGGCGAATACAACGAGGCGTATCTGGAAAAGCACTTCCCCAAGGGCGGCGTGCGCCAGGTCGAATGCGTGTACCGCAGCCAAGGCCTCATGGTGGCGCCCGGCAACCCGCTCGGCATAACGTCGCTCGCCGACCTTGCCCAAGAAGGCCGCAGCTACGTGAACCGCCAAAAAGGGTCGGGCACGCGCATTCTGGCCGACTACGTGTGCAAGCGCGACGGCATCGACTCGTCGAAGATGTACGGCTACGACCACGAGGAGTTCACGCACACGGCCGTCGCGGCACTTGTGGAAGCGGGCTCGGCCGATGCGGGGCTCGGCATTTATTCGGCTGCCAAGATGTACGGGCTCGGGTTCGTTCCCGTGTGCGAAGAACAGTACGACCTGCTCGTTCCCGATTACGCGTGGGACACGCCCATGGTGCGCGCGCTCATCGAGACGCTTCGAAGCGACGCGTTCCGCACACGTATGGAAGAGCTCGGCGGCTACCGCGTTGACCAGCCGGGCCGCGTGCGCCGCCATTACGAGTAAGCGCCCGTGGAACTCGATTGCGGCATACAGCTCAAGCGCATCGTCAGTTGGCTGAACGGCGAGCTCGCCTGTGCGCGAGAAGATGACGCCTGGGTGTTCGAAGCCGATGGAGGGGCATGCCACATTACGGCTTGTGAGCTGGAAAGCCGTAGGCTCGGCGTGGTCGAGCTCGACCGCACGCTCGTCACCATAGAAGGCGACGAGCCGACCGTGGAGGCGTTCATGCACCTGTTCACGCTGCGTTTCATGTCGGCAGGCGGATAGCTTCAGCAGCGCAGGATTAGCCGTGTTGCGCCGGCTGCCTTCGAGACCTCTCAGAACAGCCGCACGCGCACCTCGGCGCCGGCGGCGAGCCCTTCTTGGTTGCGCGCGATCTCGATGTAGCCGTCTGCCGTGCTGAGCTGCGAGATGAGCCCCGACTTGCCACGCACGGGAACGGCATGCGCGCGGCCTTCGCGCTCTTCCAGCCGCACGGCGACGAGCTCAGCGCGCCCGTGGTTCGACGGCAGGCCTTCCGCGAGGACCGCGCTGGACGAGCCTATGCGCTGGCTGGCCGCAAGCATCGGGCGAACCAGTTCCAGGAACATGAAGTACGCCGCCACGGGATGACCGGGCAGCCCGAATGCAGCCTGACCGCTCACATCGGCGCACATGGTGGGCTTGCCGGGTTTCACCGCAACGCCGTGGAACAGCATGTCGCCGAGCATCGACAACACGCGCGCCGTGTTGTCCTTCTGCCCCGCCGACGAGCCACCCGACACGAGCACCATGTCGCATTCGCCGAGCGCCTGCTTCACGACGGCGAAGAGAGCATCGTAGTCGTCGGGCACGATGGGGTACCGCACCGCCTCGGCGCCGCACGCTTCCACGGCAGCGGCGAGCACGGGCGCGTTCACATCGCGCATCTGGGACGCGATGGGGGTTTCTTCGACAGGCACGATCTCGTCGCCCGTCGAGATGACGCCGACGCCCACGCGCTTGCGCACGTCGCACGCCGCCATTCCGAGGCTCGCCAGCGTGCCCACGTGATGCGCCTGCAGCACCGTTCCCTCAGGTATGAGAACCTGCCCGGGCTTCACGTCGTCGTTCTCGAACACGATGTTGGAACCGGGAGCAGCCGGTCGCGCAATGCCGATGGTGCCGTCGCCGTACTCCTCGCAGTATTCCAGCATGACGACCGCATCGGCGCCCTGCGGCACCTTGCCGCCCGTCGGGATGCGCACGCACTTCCCCGGCGCGCAAGGGCAATCGGGCTCGGCGCCCATCTGCACCTCGCCCGCCAACTCCAACAGCGCCGGCAGCGCATCGGAGCAGCCGAACGTGTCGTCGGCGACCACCGCGAAGCCATCAACCGTCGAGCGGTCGAACGCCGGCACGCCCTCGCTGGCGACGAGGTCATGGACGATTACGCGGCCAGCACAGGCGCCGAGCGCGACGGTTTCCGGCTCTCGCGCGAGTTCCCCGAAGCGCTTGCGCACGAGCGCGCGGGCATCTTCCAACGACACGACTTCCAGCATCAGAGAATCCCCCTCAGCATGACGACGACGAACAACGCGGCGAATAAACACACGACGATGCGCAGCGGCCACATGTAGCGCCGGCTAAACCCCAGGTCTGTGAGAAGCGACTTGCTTCCGACCCAAATGTGCACGGCAAGCAGGACAGAAACCGCCACTATCACGCCCGCGGCCGCAACCGAGCTTTTCGGCAGGACGATGTGAGCAATCGCCACGACGGCCAGCAAGCCGCCCGTCACCCACTTCAGCGCGAGGTGGGCCTTCTTCCGTCGGCTTGGCGGGAATTCCTTGTCGGTGAGCTGCTGGGCGCTCGTCGCCACGCTCATCGCGACATGTAAGCCAGCAAGGATGACCGCTCCCCAGACGACCCACGCAAGCGCGCCGGAGAAGCCGAAAAGCGCCGACAGGCTGCCCATCGTACCATGCACGAGGAAGATGACCGTGATGAGCGCCGCGATGACGCCGTTGACCACGCGTGCTTTCGAGCTTTTGCCCGCCATGCGCCCAACCGCCGCCTACAGCTCGGCCGCGCGAATGCGCTCGAGCGCATCGGCCATAATCGCCTCGGCGTCGTTCGTCACGATGTCGAGGCCCTCCGCCCTGAAGCAGCGCACGTCCTGAATGCCGAAATACAGCTGGCAGATCGCGCGGATCTGGTCCCAGCCGTAGTCCCACTCGCCCGCGTAGCCGCCCACCGTGGTGACGTAGTACGCCTTGCTCGTGTTCACGAGGCCCGTCGGGATGCCCTCGGGGCTGTAGTTGAACGTGACGCCCTGCGCGCACAGCAGCTCGAGGTAGATCTTGAGCATCGACGGGAACGAGAAATCCCAGTACGGCGCCGCGAACACGACGGCGTCGGCGGCGGCGAACTGCTTGGCGCATGCGAACACCGGATGGCTGAAGTCGCCCGCGAGCGTTCCCGCTGTGCGCTCGTTCACGAGCTTGCCCGTCAGCGGCTGAAGCCCGGCGTCTTCCAGCACGAGCGCTTCCAGTTCGTAGTCATCCTCGGCCATGAGGCGCTTGAGCAGCGCCTGCGCGAGCCGCTCTGTCCGCGATATCTCGCGATTCACGCACGAATCGACATACAGGAGTTTTTTCATATCGCAGCCACCTTTCGTCAAAGTTGTGCACTCATGATAGCCCAGTATGCGAATAGCGTTATGCGCCCGATAATCAATTTCCTCCGAGGAAATTGATTACCCGCTTGCAACGGCGCCGAGGATGGCGCTATTCCAAGTACAGCGATTGCATCTTCTCGCGTTTCGCGGCATCGATGCCAAGCGCTTGCCCGAGAAACGAATCCACGCTGCCGAACTGGTCGTCGATGGCGTCGTAGGCGGCTTGCAGGTAGCTTTCGTCGGCGAGGAAGAAGTGGCGCAGCGCGTCGGCGGTCGCCGCATTCGGCAGCCTTTCGGCCACCATGGCCATGATGCCATCGATCGACTCCGCCAGGCACTCGTTGGTCTGCAGGTAGTCTGCCACGATGTCGTCGCGCGGCACGCCGAGCGCCTCCAGCACGATGACGGTTGCGAAGCCGGCGCGGTCCTTCCCCGCCGTGCAGTGCCAAAGCACCGCCTTGCCCTGCTCGGCTTCGGCAACCGCCTCGTCGACGAAGCGGGCGTATTGGGCGTGCGCGAACGGCTCGGTCACGAACTCGGCATACATGGCCTGCATATGCTGGTCGACGAACGCAATGTCCGCCTTGCCGCTCATGACGACGTCCATCATCCGCGCATTGCCCTCGTCGCCGCGGGTGATGCCCGTGCGCACGTCCTGGATGATGGGAAGATGCACGTTCTCGGCGCCTGCGATGGCCGGGTCGGGCTTCTCGTCGCGCTCGGGTGCGCTGCGGAAGTCGAACACCTTGCCGATTCCGAGGGTGTCGAGCTTGGCCCTGTCGCCCTCGGTTCCGAAGAAGAGCTGTCCGGATCGATACAGCAAACCCTCACGCACACGCCGGCCGTCGTTTGCGGACATACCACCCAAATCGCGCGTGTTGGAAAGCCCCTCGAACGGAACGACCTTGCTCATATTGCCCTCCATCAAGATTTGCAACCTGCCGCAAGTATGACAAATCCCAGAACCGTTTGCACCTCGTTACACGGCCCAGTAGGAAAGGAACTCCCGGCCTTGCTCGCTTTGCGGGTTGGAAAGGACGCGTTCGGTGGGGCCGAACTCGACCACGCGGCCGGCGGCGAGCATGACGGTTTCGGGCGCGATGCGGCGCGCTTGCGAAGGCGCGTGCGTGGCCACGACGAGCAGGCAATCCGTGCGCTCGCGGTAACGCGCCAGGGCCTCTTCCACCAGCAGCGTGCCGGCGATGTCCATGGAAGCCGTGGGCTCGTCGAGCAGCAGCACGTCGAGGTCCTTCACGAGCATGCGGGCAAGCGCCACGCGCTGCGCCTCGCCGCCCGACAGGCCGCCTCCCCGCTTGTCCGCGAACGCGGCCATGCCGACTTCCTCGAGCGCCCGCATGGCGCGGATGTCGGCCTCTTCGCGCGAAAGGCCCATGCCGTCGAGCGCCATCTTCACGTTCTTCAGCACCGAGAAGCCGAACACGTAGCTCTTTTGCGGCATGTAGCCGACCGACAGCGCATCGCGGGCAACGTCGCCCGACACGTCGACCGAGCCAGCCGTCTGGTCGATGACGCCGGACAGCGCCTTCAAGAACGTCGACTTGCCGCTGCCGTTCGGGCCGACGAGCGCATACGCGCGGCCCGATTCCAGCGCCAGGACGTCGGCGTCGAGCACGACGCGGTCGCCGTACGCTTTGCGCAACCCGTTGACCGTCAGCGTGAACTGCGCGCTCATCGACGCTCACCGCCCAGCCTGCCGCCGCGCGTATGGCTGCGCGCACCCTCGGCCTCGGGCGCCGAGGTGCGCTCTTGCAGCGACAGCGCGATGGAGTTGATGACGAACGACACGACGAGCAGCGCGATGCCCAAGGCCACGGCGTACTCGAAATGCCCCATGTTCGTTTCCAGCATGATGGCCGTGGTCATGACGCGCGTCTTATATTGCACGTTGCCGCCGACCAGCATGACGGCGCCGACCTCGCCGATGGAGCGGCCGAACGCCACGAACACGATGGAGAGCAGCTGCGAGCGGCATTCGTACAAGAGGCAGGCGAGCTCGCGGCGGCGGGAAAGCCCCATGCCGTGCGCTGTCTCGTGTACGAGTGGCGCTACGCCGGAAATCGCCGTGGCCGAAAGCCCGCACACGATGGGCGTGATGAGCACGACCTGCGCGGTGACCATGGCGGGAAGCGTGTACAGAAGGCGCAACGTGCCCAGCGGGCCCGAACGCGACAAGATGAAGAACACGACGAGACCGGCCAGCACGGGCGGCAGGCCCATGAGCGTGTTCAGTATGCGCATGACGAGGCGCTTGCCGGGGAACCGGTACAAGCCGACGAGCACGCCGAGCGGCACGCCTATCGCAGTCGAGATGACCGTCGAGAACGCGGCCATCTGAAGGGTCAGCAGGATGATCTGCGATAGCTCGCTGCCCGGCGTGAACATCAGCGTGAACGCCTGGACGAGTTCATCCATAGCGGGTGAAGCACAGGGTGGGACAGGTGGCGGTCACCCGCCCCACCCGATACGACTAGCTAGCAGACGATGCGGAGCTAGCGGAAGCCGAGGCGCTGGCCGCAGACGCGCTCGAGGAGGCGTCGAGCAGGTAGAACAACGGCTCGCCGTACTCGGCAACGCCGTAGTTGGCGATGAGCTCGCTGGCCTCGTCGCCGAGCATCCACTCGATGAACGCGTTGGCACCGTCGATGTTGGTGTCCGGCCACTTGTCCGGGCTGATGGCGATCATGGAGTAGGTGTTCTTCATGTCGTCGGATTCGCCGAGCAGGATGGTCAGCGTCTTGTTGGCGTCGTTGGCCAGGAACGTGCCCTTGTCGGACAGCGTGTAGCCCTGGCGCTCAGCGGCCTGGGTCAGCGTGGCGCCCATGCCGGCACCCGCGTTGACGTACCAATCCTGGCCCTCGGGCGTAATGCCGGCGGCCTCCCAGATCTGCAGCTCCTTCTTGTTGGTGCCAGAGTCGTCGCCGCGCGACACGAAGACCTGGCCGGATTCGGCGATCTTCGCGAAGGCCTCGGCAGCCGTGGCGCAATCCTTGATGCCGGCAGGATCGTCAGCCGGGCCGACGATCACGAAGAAGTTGTACATGAACGGGATGCGCTCCACGCCATAGCCGCTCTCGATGAACTCTTCCTCGCTGGCCTTGGCATGCACGAGCAGCGCGTCAGCGTCGCCCGTCTCGCCCTTCTTGATGGCAGCGCCGGTGCCGGCAGAGGTGATTTCCCACTGGTAGCCGGTGGCTTCCTCGAAGTACGGCTGCAGGTACGGCAACAGGCCCGAGTCGTTGACCGACGTGGTGGTGGAAATGCGGATGACCGGGTTCTCGATCGCGGCCGCGCTCGAAGCGGAGGCGGACTCGCTCGAAGCCGATTCGCTCGACGCGGAGGCCGAAGCGCTGGATGCGCTGCCGGAACCGTTCGAGCAGGCCACCATGAACAGCGCGAACATCGCTGCGAACACGGCGGCAAGCAGTGCCTTGAACTTGGTGTTGGTCTTCATTGTTTCCCTTCCCTCTAGTTACCCAAGCGAAACATGAAACGGCGTGACCCTTTGCGCCGTTTCATCCCGGTACAGTTTATTTCGTACCTATTCGTAAATGCAAACTGAATTCCAAATATTGCGGTACGTTGGGAAAGGGCTTGCCCGTTTCGGAGGCTGTCCGCGCCTTCTTTATTCGGGCTGGCCGGCTTGCTCCATGAACTTGTCGAGCATCTTGCCAAGCTCGATGCCCGATTCGGGGTCGATGTGCATGTCGGTCATGATGCACATGGGAACGCCCATGGCTCGGTCGTGGAGGTCGCGCCCCGCGTCGGTCAGCGTGATGACCATGACGCGCTCGTCTTCATGCGAGCGCTCGCGCGTGACGTAGCCTGCCGCCTCGAGCTTCTTCAAAAGCGGCGTGAGCGTCGACGAATCCAACCGCAGGCGGGCGCCGAGCTCGCTGACGTTCATGCTCTCTTCCGCCCACAGCACCATCATGGCGATGTACTGCGTGTACGTGAGCCCCAGCGGGTCGAGGTAGGGCTTGTAACGGCGCACGATCTCCTTCGACGCGCTGTACAGCCTGAAGCACAGTTGGTTTTCGAGCAGCAGGGCCCCTTTGTCGTCTTTCATATTTGTTCCGTTCCGCGAATGCGCCCATCTGTCCTGGTCAGACTGGCACCGTATATTTTGGTTACGATTATATCGTAAGCGATTATTTTGTAATTGCAAGGGTTTCCCCGGGTTTCCCTATTTGGAAGCGCGGATGGTCTCGAAGCCCACGAGCGCAAGTCCGCACCAAATGCTGCCGAGGCACACGGCGTGCGCTATAGTGAACGGCTCGCCGAATAAGAACACGCCGGTGATGAGCGCAATCGTGGGGCTGATGTATTGCAGGAAGCCCAGCAACGACAGCGGTATCTTGTTGGCCGCGTTCGCGAACAGCAGAAGCGGCACAGCCGTGACCGGCCCCGCCAGCACGAGCAGCGCGGTGATGAGCCATCCGTGCAGGCTAGCCGTATCGCCGAGGAACGCATGCGTGCCCGTGACCTGCGCAAGCACGATGGCGAACATGATCGACGGGACGAGCATGACGCCGCTTTCGAACGCGAGCGCGGTCGTCGCCGGATAACCCGCCTTCTTCTTCACGGCCCCGTACAGCCCGAACGTGATGGCGAGCGCCACGGCAATCCACGGGAAGCGGCCGTAGTTCACCGTGAAGAAGACGATGCCGAACACGCACAGCGCCACCGCGATGCCCTGCAGGCGCGTCAGCCGCTCGCGGAACACGACCACGCCGAGCACGATGGAGACGAGCGGGTTGATGTAGTAGCCGATGGCCGTTTCCACCACGTTGCCCGAGTTCACGGCGTAAATGTAAACTGACCAGTTCACGGTTATGAGCAGCGCCGAGGGCACCAGGTAACGCCATGCGCGGCGGTCGCGCACCAGGCTGCCCACATCGAGCTTTGCGATGGCGCACACGATGGCAACCAGGACGAAGCACCAGATGATGCGCTGCGCGATGATCTCGAACGAGTCGACTTCCTCGAGCAGTTTCCAGAACAGCGGACACAGCCCCCAGAACACGTAGCAGAACGCGCCCGAAAGCACGCCGCGACGCTCTTCGGCCGTCAGCCCCGCCTGCGCCCGCGCCGCGCCTCCAATGTCTGGGTTATTGCTCATGGTTGCATGATACGGCATCTGGAGCGATGCGCGGGAGGGGGGCGACGACGTGGCGGCGATTTCCGCCGCGACGGCCGAGCTGCTCGACGGCTACGACGGCGTGTACGCGGTGCAGTCGTTCAACCCGTTCGCGCTGCAATGGTTCATGAACAACCGTCCCGACGTGCCGCGCGGGCTGCTGTCGAAGAACTTCATCATGGACGGCGAAGGCCAGTCCGCCGTGAACCGCATCGCGCTGACCGGCATGTTCACCAACGTGGTGGCGCACCCGAACTTCATATCGTACGAACTGAAGAGCATCGGGGAACCCACGTTCGAGGCCATCCGCGCGTTCACCGACCTGCCGATGTTCGCCTGGACGCTGAAAAGCCAAGACCAGCTTGATACCGCGAAAGCCCTCGGGTTCGACGCCTTCATCTTCGACAGCTTCGAAACTCAGCTGAAGAGCTAGTTAACGGAACATGTTCCCCGTAGGGGCGCTCTCCGAGCGCCCGCCTACCATGGCTGCCGGGCGCTCGGAGAGCGCCCCTACGGGTAACATGCGCCATGTCGGCGTTGGTTGGTTTTGCGTAGAGAAACAAAATGGGCGGGAGAAGCACTCTCCCACCCATTCGATGCGCTTGCTTTCTGACGGCTATCGTCAGTTAGCAGCAGCCGCCACCGCAGCCGCAGCCACCGTCGTCGCCGCCGACGGAAGGCGCGTTACCGCAGCCCTCGTAGGGGCCGAAGTGGATGGAGCGGTCGCCGTAGATCTCGAAATACTTGCCAAAGCGGGTGTCCTGAACGTACGTGCAGGAGTTGCCGCAGACATCCAGGCGCAGGTCCTTGAAGAAGCGGTGATGGTCGTCCAGGTCGAAGTAGTTCTCGCAGCCCACGATGCCGCCGCGGTAAATGGCCGTCTGGCCGTACTGCTCGCAGATATCTTCCACCGTGTCGGGCAGCTTGAACGCGCGCACGGTGCGGGAGCTGTACTCGATGTTGCCGATGAGGGCCTCGATCTCGGCGTTGTCGATCGTGGCAGCGGAGCTCGACATGTAGCGGAAGTCCTGCCAGCCGCACTTCGTCATGAGACGGCGGAAGTCCTCGATGTACATGGCGCCGCCCAGGCACTCGCCCACGAGAATGGGGTTGTTGTTGATGTCCTCGGGCACGCGGCGGTCGGCAAAGATGTCGCTGAAGTACAGCTCGCCGCCGATCTTCAGCACGCGCCAGATCTCGGAGAACACGGCTTCCTTGTCGGGCGACAGATTGATGACGCAGTTGGAAATGACGACGTCGATGGAGTTGTCCTCGATGCCGATCTCGTCGAGCGCCTCGATGAAGCCCTTCTTGAACTCGACGTTGTCATAGCCCCACTTCTCGGCCAT
>CAJOIP010000018.1 GCA_905234785.1 uncultured Eggerthellaceae bacterium | reverse complement strand
GTAGTCGATGATGCGCGGATACTTATAGGGGGCGGTCTGCCTCTTCACCCACTTCTGCAACTCCTTCGTGAGCTCATCGCTTGCCGTGAAGCCATCGGCGAGGACGACCGTAGCCTTCACGGCCTTGCCGCGCACGGGGTCGGGCACGCCGGTGACGGCGCATTCGCGTACGGCCTCGTGCTCGAGCATGACGCTTTCAATCTCGAAGGGGCCTATGCGGTAGCCGCTCGACTTGATGACGTCGTCGTTACGCCCGACATACCAGAAGTAGCCGTCCTCGTCGCACCAAGCGGTGTCACCCGTGTGGTACCAACCGTCGTAAATCGCGTCGGCCGTTTTTTCGGGGTTGCGGTAGTACTCCATCATGATGCCGGCGGGAACCTCGGGCATGCGGATGCATATCTCGCCCGTCTGCCCAACGTCGCAAGGCGTGCCGTCCTCGCGGTGGATTTCCGTATGGAACAGCGGCACGGGCTTGCCCATGCTGCCGGGACGCGGCGTCGTGTTCGTGAGGTTGCCGATGGTGAGCGGCGTTTCCGTCTGCCCGAAGCCTTCGAAGATGGTGAGGCCGGTTACATCCTTCCACCAGTTGAAGATGTCGGGGTTCAACGCCTCGCCAGCTGTCGTGGAATACTCGAGCGATGAAAGGTCGAACTGCTCGAAGTCTTCCTGCATCATGAGGCGGTACATGGTGGGAGGACAGCACAGCGTGGTGATCTGGTATTTCTTGATGAGGTTGAGGATCTCGGCGGCATGGTACCGATCGAAATCGTACGTGAAGACGCATGCCTCCATGAGCCACTGCCCGTAGAACTTGCCCCATACGGCCTTGCCCCATCCGGTGTCGGCAATCGTGAAGTGGATGCCGTCAGGGCGCACGTTGTGCCAGTGCTTGGCTGTCATGAGGTGCCCCACGGCGTAACCGGAGTCGTGCAGCACCATCTTCGGGTTGCCCGACGTTCCGCTCGAGAAGTACATGAGCATGGGGTCGGCCGCCAGCGTATCGATTTTCGCGAAATGCTCGGAAGCGGCCTGCACGCCCGCGTTGAAATCGACCCAGCCTTCACGCTCGGCCGTCGTGGCGCAGATCCCCCCTTCGCCCGATAGCGCGCTTCCCACCAGCTCGTCGGAAATCGGGTTTCCATTGCCGTCCAGCGGCGTGAGGCCGCCACCAGCGCCGTTCACGAGAATGAGCTTCTCGACAGACGGGCACTCGAACTGCTGGAGCGTTGAGTCGACGATGTTCGCGATGTCGCCGACCGAGGTCGCGATGACGGCTTTGATGGAAGCGCCGTTCAGGCGGTATTCCAGGTCGTGCTCTTTCAGCATGAACGTCGCAGGCACCATGACGCAGCCGAGCTTCGCAAGGGCGAGCGCCGTGAACCAGAACTGGTAGTGGCGGCGCAAGATGACCATGACGAAGTCGCCTTTTCCAAGGCCTTGGTCCTTTAGGAAGTTCGCGGTCTTGTCGGACCACTTCTTCATATCGGCGAAGGTGAATACGTGCTCCTCGCCTTCGGGGTTGCACCAGACCATGGCGCGGCGTTCGGGGTCGTTTACGGCGATGTCGTCGACGACGTCATAGGCGAAGTTAAACGTTTCGGGGTAGTGCACGGCATACGTTTGCAGCACGCCGTTTTCGTCATACGTCTCGTCGACGTAGCGGAGGTTGATGTTTCTCATGGCAGTGTTCCTAAAAGGTCGTTAGCGGCAAGTTTCAAATTATTTGGGAGACGCGCCATCGCTGCCATTCTGAGTGGGGCGAAGAATACACGGCGATCGCATCGGGGGAGATCCTTCGACTCCGCGCTTCGCGCTTCGCTCAGGATGACAGAAGATGTCGCACAGGCGCTTCTCCCTAAATAATCTCGCCCTCCGGGTTCATGACGACCGCTAGGAACACGCACGGCTCGCCGCCTATGGCGATCATGCCATGGCCGCGCCCGGAATCGTACATGACCGTGTCGCCAGGCCCGAGCACCTCGGTGTGGTTCTCGTACGCGAACTTAAGCTGGCCCGATATCACGAAGTCAAGTTCCATGCCCTTGTGATACGAAAGGTGGATAGGCTGGTCTTGGGCTTGTTCGATGTACGGCGCGGTGACCACGAAGGGTTCAGCGAGCTTCCCCTGAAGATGCGGGGCCTTGTGCAGGTAGGCGCTTGATGGCGAGCCCCTCGCCCGCGCGCACGAGCGAATAGCCCTTCAGGTGCGGCGTCTCGCCCGTCAGAAGCTCGATGACGTCGACGCCGAGGATCTTCGCGCATTTGTACAGGAACGTGAACGACAGGTCTTGCTCACCCGATTCCTGCGCGGCGTACTCTTGCACGGTGCGTCCGGTTGCATCGGCCATTTCCTGCATGGTGAGGTCGCAGTCTTCGCGAAGCAGGCGGATGCGCTCTGCAACTTCCTTGATGTTCGGTTCATCCATGATGGCTCTCTTTCACGAAAAGTCTTCCAGTAAACGAAACGAGCGGACCCGCTAGCCGCCCCGGGTCCGCTCGTCGAAGGTTAGCGTTTGCCTTTGATTAAGCGCACGCACCCTCACCGCCCCGAGGTCGGCAGGTAATTCGCGCGATAATGTTAATCCATAGCTGGCTCATGGTGCGCTATTGTACACGAACGAACCGCGCTGCAAAGTGCGCATCGGGAGAATTTCCAAAAACCTGAGTGGAAAAGCATGCTTTTCCGTTAATCGGCACGAGTTTGAAGCCGGTGCCCTCCTCGCTTTCGAGGAACCGCTTCACGACGCCGTTGTTCTCCGCGTAGGTGACCGTGCACGTGGCGTATACGATGCAACCGCCCTCGCTCACATGGCCTGCTGCAGATTTCAAAAGGTCGAGCCCCGTATCGGCAAGCGCGTCGATCTGCTCGGCGCTAATACGCCAGCGGATGTCCTGATGACGGCGGAGCGTTCCAAGCCCTGAGCACGGTGCGTCGATGAATACGATGCCGAATTCCCGGCCGGGCATGACGGAATCGAGACGCGCGGCGTTACCGGAAACGACCTCGGAGAGCTCGACTCCGTATTCTTCGGCGCGAGCTTTCAAGAGCTCGGTCTTGAACGTATGGGTGTCCATCGAAGTGAGGTTGAGCTGCACACCGAATGCGCGCATTGCGTCAGATTGCAGCATGATGGTCTTCGTGCCCCGGCCTGCGCCGACTTCGAGAATCGAATCAGGCTTGCCGAACTCCAGCACGCTGTTCGCAACAGCTTGCGCAGCAGCATCAGAAACGAGGATCTTCCCCTGCCCGAACAAGCGGCGAATGCGCCCATCGGTTAGCGCGCGGGAATCGGATATGCGGTAGCAGCCGGGCGTCTCGATGCCGCCTGCAGAAGCGGGCTCGACCGTGGCGCCGACTTCCTCGAACAACCTAACGACTTCCTCGTCGGTGGCCTTCAAGGCGTTCACGTGAATGAACAGGGGGGCCGGGTCGTTCGAGGCGCGCATGAGGTCGACGGCGGCTTGAGCGCCCATGTCCTCGATGAGCTTTCTCGCCAACCATGACGGGAACGCGTACAAGAGCGCAAGCGCTTCGAGGTCCTTCGAAGGATCGCCGAAGGGGAATTCCGCCGTCGACTCGAGAACGCGGTGCAGCACGGCATTGGCCAGGCCCGCCGCACTCGGCGCAACGGCGCGCACGAGCTCGACGCCCTGGTCGAGCGCGGCATGCGGCGCCTTGCGCAGGTACATGATCTCGTAGGCGGAAATGCGCATGGCATCTCGCACGTCGGGTTTTATGTCGCGCGGGCTTGCCAGGCACCGATTTATGATGATGTCGAGCGCGCCAACCGAGCTGACGACGCCGAGCGTGAGCAGCGTTGCGAACGCGCGGTCTTGCTGCGAGATGGTCGATTTGTCGATCGTCGACTCGATGACCTCTTGCGCGTATGCCTGACGTCTGCGAACCTGCTGGGTCGCGTACAGGGCCGCGAGGCGACCCGGGCTTGCCTCGCAACGCTCGAACTGGTCCCTGAAATCAGTGATTTTAACCGCCTTCTTCGCGGCGAGCGTCGGGTCTTCCTCGGCGAGGCGCTCGGCCTTCGCGCGGACCTTCTCCTCGGAACGGGAAACCGAGCGTGGCTTGCGCGCAGGGTCTTTCTTGCGCGGGTCGAGCTCGCCCTTGTAGACGGGCTTGTCCTCGTCGACGAGGTTTTCCATCTTCTTGCGGTCGAATTCCTTCTTGCTCTTCCGCTGTTTCTGCTTGCGGTTGGGAACCCAGCTGCGGCGCTCTTCGTTCCCCTCTGCGCCCTTCAACTCCTCGCTCATGCTCTCCCCCACGTCAGTCGCATGTTCTTTATTCCCTGGATGCCGCCTGCGAACGACCGGGCATCCATGCTCTTCTTCCCATCGGGCTTCACGTTCAAAAGCTCGAACGCCCCATCAGCCGCCTTCAAGAAGAGGCGTTTCGCGGCGAACTTCGCTTCGCCGGCGACAAGGTCGCCGCATAACGCCACTCCCTGCGGATCTTCGACAAGCGCCGCACGTTCGACGGCAAGCGTGCGTTTGGCGACTTCGACACGCGCGGGATGGGCAGCGCTTGACGCGCGAACCTTCGCCACCGCCCGCGCCGCTCCATCGCTCGGGTCGAGCGCAAGTTCGCCCTTCTTGATCTTCTCGGCGTATGTAATGCCGTCTTCGCCCTGCGAAGTCCAAACTACGGCGCCGGATGCTACATCGCCTATAGCTTCGACAAGCTGCTCTGCGCCGATGAGCGCAAGTGTTTCGCTAAGCTCGTCAACGTACATTCCGTCAATCGGGACTTCCACCCGCTTGCAGTAATCGCCTGTGTCGAGCCCCTCTTCCATGCGCATGATGCAGACGCCGGAAAGCTCGTCGCCTTCCAAGATCGAGCGTTCGATGGGCGCGGCTCCCCTCCAGCGTGGCAGCAGCGACGTATGAACGTTAAGGCACCCGTAGGTCGGGATGTCGAGAACTTCGGCGGGCAAGATAATTCCACATGCAGCCACGCAAATGACGTCGGGTTTCAATTCCTTAATTGCCTTAACGGAATCGGCGTCTCGCAGCGACGTGCGCTCGAGCACGGGTATGCCGATGCCGAGCGCAGCGTCTTTCACAGGCGAGGGAACTGTCTTGTTGCCCCTGCCCCGCACCGCATCGGGACGCGTCACGACGCCGACGACGTCATGTGCTTCGGCAAGCCCCTTTAAGATGGTGGCGGCGAGCGCAGGCGTCCCCATGAAAACAGCGCGCATTAACGCACCATCCGCTTGTCGACGGAGACCTCGCCAGGCTTCGCGCCGAGCCTGCGGGCTTCCTCGTAAGCCGCAAGCGCCTTTATGCGCTCGCGCGGGCTTGCGCTTTCGAACAGCGTGATGCCGTTCAGGTGGTCGATTTCATGCTGGAGGCAGCGGCCCAGCAGGCCGTCGCTTTCGATTTCCCATTCTTCGCCCTTGAAGTCCTGGTACCGCACGCGCGCCCACGGCTTGCGCTCGATCGGCACGTAGATGCCGGGGCATGACAGGCAGCCTTCCTCGTTGATTTCGGGTTCGCCCCACGTCTCGACGATTTCCGGGTTGAGCAAAGCGAGCGGGTTGCGTGCGCCGTCCTCGTCTTCGGGCGTTGTCTCGACGACGATGAGGCGCTTCAAAACGCCGACCTGGGGAGCGGCGATGCCGACGCCGTCGGTGGCGTACATGGCTTTTTCCATCTGCTTGGCGAGTTTCTTCAAGCTGCGGTCGCTCGGATCGCACGGCTCGCTCACCTGGTTGAGCAACGGATCGGGCGATTGAATGATTTTGAGCATGGTTTCCTTCTTTGGTTGTCAAGCGAAAGATTGAATCAGTATACCAGCAGGTTATAGCAGGTCGTCGCAATACTCGCGTTTGAAGATGCGATGGGGGCTATTCGGGAACAGGTGGCGGTGCAGGGCGATGAAGTAGCTGTCGGTCATCGAGGATATGTAGTCGGCGATGATGCGGTTCGGCTCTTCCCGCAAGTACTCGTCGCGTTTGATGGCGACCGATTTCGCCACGAGCGACTGCACATGATGCTTGAACACGGGCGACGACTCGTCGCCTGCGAGCAAGTCCTGCAGCAGGCGTTCGTACAATTCGGCGAACATCTCCTGCACGATGTTCTCGAACTCGGATACCGTGCCCTCTTGGAAGTAGATCTTCTCGTAGTTCTGCTTCTTGGCAAGCACGATGTCCTGATATGCTTCCTCGCTCATCGCTATGTGGTCCTTGCGATAGCTGTTGTTCACGATATCGACCGTCATGTTGTTTATGATCTGCGCATTCGTGCGCCCGATGTACGACGAGTCGAATATCGAATGCGAGCCTATGATGCCGACGTCGATGGCGTCTGCTCGGTCCTTGCCGATGTAGGCGATCATGTCCGATACGCGAACGACGCACCCCTCGAGCGTCGAGGGACGCAGCGATTTTATCTGCTTCGCATCCGCCGTGCACAGGCTGACGGCCTCGTCGAGCGCCTCGAACGTCTTCGTAGTGCCGAGCTGCAGCACCTGCTGTGCGAATTCGCCGTTATGGCACAGCGCGCCGTCGAGCGTTTGCAGGCTGATGTTGCGGCGGTACAGCTGGTCCATGACGCGTACCGAATGCACGTTATGTCGGAAACACAGGCCCGTGCGCTGCTCGTAGTTTTCGGACAGGTATCGCTCCCCCGCATGGCCAAATGGCGTGTGGCCCAAATCATGCCCGAGCGCGATGGCCTCGATGAGCTGAACGTTAAGCCCCAGCAACTCGCCAATGGCGCGCGATATACGGCTTACGAGCTGCACGTGGAGACCGCGGCGGCAGATATCGTCATTCTCGACGAACGAGAACACCTGCGTCTTGTCCGCATAGCGGTTGTACGCGGGGATGTTGATGATCTTCTCGATATCGCGCGCGAACGCGGGGCGCGTGGTCGTCGCGTAATCATGCACGTTGTCTTCGCGACGCACGACGTCCTCGTCGTTGAAGGCAAGGGGATTGCGCCAGTTGCCCGCGCGGTCTTCTTGGATGGCTTTCTCGATATCAGGATCGAGCGTCAGGTAAGGAATCTTGGCCGCGGTCATACTACGTTGTCTCTCTATTCACGTTCGCAGGAGCGCGCATCTGCTCGCCCCTATGGTTCATCATGTTTGCGCTATTATACCCTCATGGCAATCAGCGACGAAGATATCCAGAAAGTCCGTGACGCAAGCGACATAGTCGCGCTCTTCGGCGAGCGCGTGCCGCTGAAGCAGCGCGGTCGCGAATTCTGGTGCTGCTGCCCGTTTCATAACGAGAAGACGCCGTCATGCAAGATCGATCCTTCCACGCAGCTTTGGCATTGCTTCGGCTGCGGCGAAGGCGGCGACGTCTTCAAGTTCATCATGAAGCTCGACGACCTGACGTTTCCTGACGCCGTGCGCTTCCTCGCAGACCGTGCCCACATCGACATTCACGAAGCAGGTGGAAGCGGCGTCACGCAGGGCCATAAGGCGCGCTTGAGGGCGGTATGCGCCGAGACGTGCGAGTTCTACCATGCGCAGCTCATGCGCGGAAAGTCGGGCGATGCTGACAAGGCGCGCAGCTACCTTGGAGGCCGCAACCTCGGCGGCATCGTTCCCAAGAAGTGGAAGCTCGGCTTCGCTCCGGGAAGGCAGGCGCTGGTGCGCCACCTATCTTCGAAAGGCTTCAAGCTCCAGGAGATGATCGATGCGAACGTCGCCGTGCAGCGCGATGGCGGCCGCGTGAACGACCGCTTCTACAACCGCGTCATGTTCCCTATCTTCGACACCCAGGGGGAATGCATCGCCTTCGGCGGGCGCGTCATCGGCGATGGAGAGCCGAAGTACCTTAACTCCCAGGAGACGCCGCTGTTCCATAAGTCGAACGTGCTGTACGGCTTGGACAAAGCCAAGAAGGCCATGACGAACACGGGCGTTGCGATCGTCGTCGAGGGCTATACCGACGTTATCGCCCTGCACGAAAGCGGTATCGAGAATGCTGTCGCCACGCTGGGCACGGCGCTGACCATCCAGCACATCCGCCTGATTTCGAAGCATGCTTCGAAGCGCATCGTGTACCTGTTTGACGGCGATGCAGCCGGCCAACGCGCGGCAGACCGCGCACTGGGGTTCATCAACGAGGACATGACGCCCGAGGCCGGCAAGGCACGCGTCGAGCTGTGCGCCGTCACGTTGCCCGACGACCTCGACCCTGCCGATTTCGTCGCGCAACGTGGTACCGAAGAGCTTCGCGCGCTTGTCGATGACGCGAAGCCGCTTGTGATGTACGGCATCGACCGCAGGCTCGCGGCGCACGACCTGACGAGCGCCGAGGGCCGCACGCTGGCCCTTTCGGATGCCTTGTCGGTGCTCGCGCCCATAAAGACGTCGCTGCTCGCCAAGGATTACGCCGTGCAGCTCGCAAGCCGATTGCAGATGAGGGAAGCGGACGTGCTCGACGCGCTCGCCCGCGTGCAGCCGCCCCGCACGTACCGGAATGACGAGTCGGCTGAAGCCGTTCCGCCATCTACGCAGGTTGAAATAAGCGAAAGCGAGAAGAGTAGGCGAAGGTTCGAGAGACGCTTGCTGAGCTTGCTGAGCCAAAACCCGCAAACAGCGCTTTTGCATGCGGATTCCCTCGCGCAAACGCAATGGCACGGCATGGCGAACGCCCAAATCGCCGAGACGATGCTCGGCATACTCGCCGACCAGCCTGATGTCTCGGCTGCGAACCTCATCACGCGCATTGCCGAGAAGACGCCGCGTGCAGCGGGCTCGCTCACCGGGGCGACCCTTTCCGAAGGCGAAAGCCTCGAGCAGACGATTTCCTTCCTCATCGAAGAGCTCGAAATCGGGGATATGGAAGCTTCCCTGGCAACGATGAACGCGCAGCTGAAGCAATCCGACTCGATGGCGCAAGATGAGCGCGACATCATGTTCCAAGCGGTCGTCGAGCTTCAGAAAACGCTCGCTGCGAAACGGGCCTCGCATCATCCTTCGATCTGATCGAGTCCGAGTATTTCACAACTAGCACCACCCTGGTACTATCGCGGTGTATTTCGTAGATCCGGGTGCAGAACCCGCAATCCTGAACACGTCATGCACGGGATTTCAAGTTTTGCACCTGAAAGGACCTGATTTCGGGTGCAAAACCCATGATTCGGTGCAAATACGGGTGCAAGAGTCGCAATCTTGAGCACGCGGCGCACGAGATTCGGGGTTTTGCACCCCGCTGCGGCTAATAGTGCGGGTTGTGTGCTCCGTGATGGGATTCCGGAACGGGTCCACATGCAAGAAAGCCCGCTCCGAAGAGCGGGCTTTCAATTCGTTGGCGAGAATGCGCTTACAGCATCGTCTGGATCATGATGAACAGCGGGCTGAAGGTCAGCGAGATGATCGTCATGAGGTTGATGAGGATGTTCATGGACGGGCCGGACGTGTCCTTGAACGGGTCGCCCACCGTGTCGCCGACGACGGCGGCCTTGTGGGCTTCGGAGCCCTTGCCGCCATGGGCGCCCTTCTCGATGTACTTCTTGGCGTTGTCCCATGCGCCACCGGAGTTCGACATGAAGATGGCCATGAGCATGCCCGTAGCCACGGCGCCGGCAAGGAAACCGCCGAGCATGGCCGGATTGAAGCAGCCGATGACGATCGGCACGACGACGGCCAGGATGCCGGGAAGCATCATCTCATGCAGCGCAGACGTCGTGGAGATGCCGACGCACTTGTCGTACTCGGGCTCGTTCTCGTATTCCATGATGCCGGGAATCTCGCGGAACTGGCGACGGACCTCTTCGACCATGGCATGTGCCGCGCGCGACACAGCGCCCATGGTCAGCGCCGCGAACATGAACGGCATCATGGCGCCGATGAAGATGCCGGCTACGATCAGCGGGTCGGTCAGCGTCAGCTCGAAGCCGGGAATCTGCGCGTGCATCGTGGCCTGGTAGGACACGAACAGCGAGATTGCGGCAAGGCCTGCGGACGAAATGGCGAAGCCCTTCGCGATGGCGGCCGTGGTGTTGCCGACGGCGTCGAGGGCGTCGGTGCGGTCGCGTACTTCCTCGGGAAGGCCGGCCATCTCGGCAATGCCGCCTGCGTTGTCAGCGACAGGGCCGTAAGCGTCGACGCCGATGGTGATGGCGGTGTTGGACAGCATGCCCGTTGCTGCCAAGCCGACGCCGAACAGGCCGGCGGCGATGCCGCCCGCTTCGACGTTGGCGTTCGGGAACGCCATGTTGCCGAACGTGTACGCGCCGATGATGGCGAGTGCGACGAGGACAATCGGCGCAATGGTGGAAAGCATGCCCGTGCCGAGGCCCTCGATGATGACCGTTGCAGCGCCCGTCTCGGCGGACTCGGCGATCTTGTGGACCGGCTTGTACGCATCGGAGCAGAAGTACTCGGTGATCTTGCCGATGAGCAAGCCGGCAACCAAACCGCAGATGACCGAGCCGAACAGGTACAGCGGCTGGCAGTCATAGGTCTGCGAGTTCCAGATGAAGAAGATCACGAAGATGACGACGATCTCGATGCCGGCGGCCAGGTAGGTGCCGCGGTTCAGGGCCTTGTGAAGCTCGCCGCCTTCCTTCGTGCGCACGGCGAACAGGCCGATGATCGAGGTGATGATGCCGCATGCGGCGATGATGACCGGTGTGACGAGCGCCCACACGAAGTCGATGACGCCGTTGAAGTAGCCGAGCGCGCCGAACGTGGCGGCGAGGATCGTCGGGGCCAGGATGGAGCCGGTGTAGGACTCGAAGAGGTCGGCGCCCATGCCCGCGACGTCGCCCACGTTGTCGCCCACGTTGTCGGCGATGGTCGCCGGGTTGCGCGGGTCGTCCTCGGGGATGCCGGCCTCGACCTTGCCGACGAGGTCGGCGCCCACGTCGGCGGCCTTCGTGTAGATGCCGCCGCCAACACGGGCGAACAGGGCTACGGCGGAAGCGCCGGTGGCGAAGCCCTCGACGATATCGATGCGCTTGTGGATGAGCTCGGGCAGAGACAGATCGACGCCGAACACGAGGAGCAGCAGCCAAAGCGACAAGCCCATCAGCGCGAACGAAGCGACGCACAGGCCCATGGTGAGGCCGGACTTGAAGCTGATGTTCAGAGCCTTCGCAACCGAATCCTCAGCCGCATGCGCCGTACGCGTGTTAGCGCGCGTGGCGACGTACATGCCGACGTAGCCGGCCGCTGCGGAAAGCACGCCGCCGGTGATGAAGGCGAGCGCCATGAGCGGGCCGAGCACGGGCACGATGGCCATGATGATGGCGACGACAAGCATGAAGATGATGAGCAACTTGTATTCGCTCAACAAGAACGCCTGCGCACCCTGTTGGATCTTAATGGAAATGCTGTTCATCTTGTCGGAGCCCGGGTCTGCCTTCAACACCGAGCTTCCGAGGTAGGCAGCCACCAGAATGCCGATGAGGGCGCAAACCGGGGCCATCCACGCTACCGCTGTAGTCACCTTCTCCTCCTTGCTGCTAGGGACAGTTGTCGTTGCCGTTTTCAAGCCGGGCAGAATCGCTTGAGAGCAGCAACCCGCATATTCTAATGTAAGAACCGAGAATATAGTGCTAAAACGTCGAATTTTTGGCGTGATGGGACGGCGTTATAAGGCGTAGGGTCACCCGCGCATGACGCCGACGTTGAACACGCAGGCGGGTTTCCACGCGTCGCTCGGGCCGTCATACGAGTACAGCGCTTTCAGCCTGTTCCCGACCACGACCGAAACGAGCTCGCCTTGCTTGGGAAGCTCGTCGCTTCTCACGACGCTGCTCATGCACGTGCATCCCGATCGCTCTTTGTCCAGGGGAAGGCGTTCGTTGAGTGCGAGGTCTGCGCGCGCGAGTGCGGAACCCGAACAAATCGCCTTTTCGGCGTCGTCTCCGAATGCGTAACGGAATCCGAGTACGGCAACGGGGTCGAGCGCCGCACTGACGCCGAGGTTCTCGAGCGATTCGAGCGATACGCAGTCTTCGAGAGAAATGCGGCCCGCCGCACGGCGCTGCAATGCAGCAACATGGGCTGGGCATCCAACCTCCCGACCTATGTCGCGTACAAGCGAGCGGATGTACGTCCCTTTTGAAACGGAGAAATCGACGGACCAGGACAATCGTCCCGACTGCTCGTCGATGCCACACTGAGCCAGGCCAGCCTCGTACACCTCGATGCGACGAGGTTCCAAATCGACCGCGTTGCCAGATCGCGCAAGCTGATACGCCCGTTTGCCGTCGACTTTCACGGCGGAATACTGTGGTGGCACCTGTTCGTGCGGCCCCACGTATCCCGCGAGGAATTCGCGTGCGCGGTCATCGTCGTAAAGCCATCCGTCCGGCGAGCCGGAAACCGTCGGCTCGCCTTCGGCATCGTCGGTCGTCGTCTCGCATCCGAACTCGATGGTGACGCGATAGCGTTTGTCGTGGCCGGTCATGTACTGGTCGAACCGCGTAGCGGGGCCCACGCATATGGGAAGCACGCCGGTCGCAAGCGGGTCGAGCGTTCCGGTATGCCCGACACGGCGCTCGCCGAAAATGCGACGCGCCCGGTTCACAACGTCATGGGAGCTCATACCGGCAGGCTTGTCGACGGCCACGAGCAGCGACAAGCCGGACTCTCCGCGTTTCATCTACGGTTCACCCGACTCTACTCGAACAGCTCCGACAGCTTCTCGGTCATGTACTCGAGCGCATCTGCCAACGGAAGGTTCAGGTTGAATCCTGCAGCTGCCTTGTGGCCACCGCCTCCGATTTCGCGGGCGAGCGCTGACACATCCGTGTCGTCCTTCGACCTGAGATTGCCCCGAACGTGTCCGTCTTGCTCACGGAGCATGCAGGCCACGCGCGTGCCCTGCACGGCTCGGACCGTGTCGATGAGCGGCTCGACGTCGGTTTTCGCAGCGCCGATGCGCTCGAGGTCGTCGTTGCACACCCAGCTCATCGCAACCTGGCCATCGCAGAAAACATCCAAACGCTCAATCGTTAGTGCCTCGAGTTTCAGCGACGCCATCGTGCGGTTCTGGAACACGTTCGTGGCGATAGACGCAGGATCAACGCCATATGCGACGAGCTCGCCGGCCATATCGAACGCATTCGAGTCGCTGTTTTGGAACCTGAAGCCTCCCGTGTCGGTCACCAGCCCCACGTAGGCGCAATACGCGCTCTCAAGAGGCGGTTTATCGACGAGGAGCTTCACGATATCCCAGACGATCATGCTTGCCGAAGCGGCATCGGGATCGACGTACACGTAATCGCACATGGTCGTGTCAGATGCATGATGATCGACCGTTATGGAAACTTCGGCCTTGTCGAGCAGTTTGCACGCGGCGTCTTCAATGCGGCTGCGCATCGGCACGTCGACGCCGATGAACGTGGCGCACGTCCCTTCGAACCGAGATGCGGGTACCATTTCCTCCATTCCGGGGAGGAAGGACAATGCGGCGCCGACGGGTTCGTTTCGCACGAGAACGCAGGTCGCGCGCTTCCCCATGGCCCGAAGGGTGTGCCACAAGGCGAGCTGGCACCCGAGGCAGTCGCCATCGGGGCTCACGTGACCGCATATCACGAAGTCGTCGCGCTCGCTGATGACCTTGGCGATCTCGGCGAGCGTGGTGTTTGTCTGCGGGGTGACCGTCACGGGCCTACTCCTCGTCGCTTGATTCACCATTTTCGGCTGGCATGCGCTTGCGCTCTTCTTCGAGTGCTCGGGCGATTCGCTCAGCTTCGTCGACGCTCTTGTCAAGGAAGAAGCGCAGTTCCGGCGATGTGCGCCAGCTGAGCTTCTTCGCCAGAATCGAGCGGATGTGTCCCGACGCCTTCTTGAGCGCAGCTTCGGTTTCGTCGTACGAGTCGGGTGGGCACGTGTAGTACACGTTGCACACGCTTCGATCGAAGCTGACCTCGCAACCCGTGATGGTGACCATGGAAAGGCGCGGGTCGGACACTTCGAACATGAGCGTTTCGGCGATTACCTGGCGTGCTTGCTCGTTTACGCGGCGGCTTGAAGAACCTTGCTTCATTTACTCGGTCCTTTCGACTTCCTTGATGATGTAGCCCTCGATGGTGTCGCCCACCTTCAGGTCCTGGAAGCCCTCGACGCCCAAGCCGCACTCGTAGCCGGCCTTCACAGACTTCACGTCGTCCTTAAAGCGGCGCATGCTGGCCAGCGTGCCGTCGTAGATGACCGTGCCGTCGCGCACGATACGTACCTTGTCATCGCGGTGCATCTCGCCCTCGATCATGTACGAGCCGGCAATCGTGCCGACCTTCGGCACCTTGAACAGCTCGCGCACCTCGGCGATGCCGGTGTCCTCCTCGACGATGTCGGGGGAAAGCAGGCCGACGCGGGCGGCGTTGATTTCCTCGATGGCCTGGTAAATGACGCGGTACAGGCGGATGTCGACCTTTTCCTTCTCGGCTTGCTGCTTCGACTTGCCAGTCGGGCGCACGTTGAAGCCGATGATGATGGCGTCAGACGCGCTTGCGAGCGTGACGTCGGTTTCTGTGATGCCGCCGACGGCGCTGTGCACGATGTTGATGCGCACCTCGGACTGGTCCATCTTCTCGAACGCGTCGCGCAGCGCTTCGATGGAGCCTTGCACGTCGGCCTTCACGATGAGGTTCAGGTCGGTCTGCTTGCCTTCCTCGATGCGGCTGAACAGATCGTCCAGGTTCATGTGCGACTTCGTCTCCTGGGCGGCCAGGCGCTCGCGCAGCTGACGCTCCTCGGCGAGCTTGCGGGCATCGCGTTCGTCTTCGAAGACGCGGAACTCGTCACCAGCGACTGGCACGCTGGAAAGGCCGAGGATCTCGGCGGGGTCGGCCGGGTACGCTTCGGATACCTGGTCGCCATGCGGGTTGATGAGCGCGCGCACGCGGCCGTACGACGTGCCTGCGACGACGCAGTCGCCCGGATGCAGCGTGCCTCGTTGCACGAGCACGGTTGCCACGGGGCCGCGACCCTTGTCGAGGTTCGCCTCGATGACGAAGCCGGACGCGAACGCATCGGGATTCGCCTTCAGCTCGAGCACGTCGGCCTGCAGGATGATGGTCTCGAGCAAATCGTCGATGTGCAGGTTCTTCTTGGCCGACACCTCGACGAACATGTTCGAGCCACCCCATTCCTCGGGGATGACGCCGTATTCGGTGAGCTCCTGGCGCACGCGATCGGGGTTCGCGCCGTCCTTGTCGATCTTGTTCACGGCCACGACGATGGGCACGTCAGCGGCCTTCGCGTGGTTGATGGCCTCGATGGTCTGCGGCATGACGCCGTCGTCGGCAGCGACGACCAGCACGATGACGTCGGTCACCTGGGCGCCGCGGGCGCGCATGGCGGTAAACGCCTCGTGGCCCGGGGTGTCGATGAACGTGATCTGCTTACCGTCGATCTCGACGACGGAAGCGCCGATATGCTGGGTGATGCCGCCAGCTTCGCTTGCCACGACGCCGGTATGGCGGATGGCGTCGAGCAGCGACGTCTTGCCGTGGTCGACGTGGCCCATGACGGTGACCACAGGAGGACGCGGCTTCAGGTCGTCTTCCGTGTCGTGGTACACGACCTGGTATTCCTCCTCGGGCGACACGACGCGCACTTTGCGGCCCATGTCGTCAGCCACGAGCTCGATGAGGTCATCGCTCATCGATTGCGTCAGCGTGAGCACCTGACCGAGCAGGAACAGGCGCTTGATGATGTCGTTGGGCTGCACGTTCAGAAGGTCGGCGAGCTTTGCTACGGATGCGCCCTGCGGCACCTCGACGACCGACTCGTCCAACACGAGCTCGGGGTCGAGACCCTTCTCGAGTGCTTCCATCTCGGCACGCTCGCGGGCTTCTGCCTGGCGCTTCTCCTTGCGCTTCTTGCGGCGGCCCTCGCCCTCGTGCGTGGATGCGGCGGCGACGGCTGCGCGCGCGTCAGCGAGCACTTTGTCGCGCTGCAGCTTCTCGACCTGGACCGCCATCTTCGCGTAGCGGTCCTCGCCCTCGTCGAGCGCTTCGAGCTCGGGCACGAACTGCTCGGCGCGCCCGCCCTTCTTCTTGCCCTTGCGGGGCTCGGGCGCCTGAGCGCCCTGCTCCTCGATGCGCTTCTTCTCGGCTTCGATTTGGCTGAGCAGCGAATCGAAGCTCGAATGCGCCGGAGCGCTTACGGGAGCTTGCTTCTTCGCAGCAGGAGCCTGCTCTTCCGCAGGTTCGGCGACGGCGCTCTTCCTCGCCCCGCCACGCTGGCGAAGAGCCTCTTCGACAGCCTGCTTCTTGGCTACGTCGCGGGCAACGGCTTCGGCGCGGGCGCGGGCGCGGGCCTCTTCGGCCTCACGGGCAACGCGTTCGCGTTCGTTTTCAATCTGGCTTTCAAGTCCGGCGAAGGGGTTCGCTTCGGGAGCGATGCGCTTCGGGCGGGAAACAGTGCCGGCGTCTTCCTCGGAAGCGACCGCAGCTTCGCGCTCTGCGCGCTCGGCCTCGCGGGCTGCGCGCTCCTTTTCCACCGCTTCACGGCGTGCGCGCTCCTCTTCGGCTTCGCGCTCCTTTGCCTCTTGCTCTTCCTTGGTCAGGGGCCGCTCGGCAGGCTCGCCGTCGCTTCCCGCTGCCCCACCGGGTTCGCCAAGCGCCTCGCGCACTTGGGCTACCTGCTCATCGGAAAGCGGGCTTGCATGGCTTTTTGCCGGAATGCCGAGCTCCACGACCTTTTCCAACATCTCCTTGTTGGTGAGGCCGTATTCCTTGGCAAGCTGTAACACGCGCATACCTGCCATGTTCCCTCCTATCGCGTCTGGGCCGACGACGTTGCCATGTCGGCCATGACCTGGTCCGCTTCGGACCGCTCGATCGAACACCTAAGCGCCCGCTGCAACTTGCGGGTAGAAACTGCGTTGGAAAGGCACTCCTGCGAGCAGACGTACGCCCCGCGCCCGGGCACACGGCCCGTGGCGTCGAACTTCACGCCTTCGCTTGTACGGACGATGCGCGAGAGGCGCACTTTGTCAGACTGCGCTCCGCAGCCCACGCATGTGCGCACGCGTATCTTCCTCGCCTGTTCCAACGCTCGCCTTCCTTATTCCTGGTCGGAGTGGATTCCGCAGAAGCGGCTGCCCGGACGGGCGTGGTTGCGGCACTTGATGCCGTCCTCGCTCGTGTATGCGCAGAACTCCGATACTTCCTCTTCCGGCTCATCGGCCAGCAGGTCGTCCTCGTCCAAGGCGGCGCCGACGAACGACGCGCTCTTGATGTCGATGTGCCAACCCGTCAGGCGCGCGGCGAGGCGGGCGTTCTGGCCCTCCTTGCCGATGGCGAGTGAAAGCTGGTCGTCAGACACCACGACGGTTGCGTAGTGGTTCTCCTCGTCGATGGACACCGAGTTCACCTTCGCCGGCGACAGCGCGTTGCCGACGTACGTTGCCGGGTCCTCGCTCCACTGGATGACGTCGACGCGCTCGTTGCGCAGCTCCTCGACGACCATGCGCACGCGGCTGCCCTTGGGGCCGACGCACGCGCCGACCGGATCGAGGTTGGCCTCGCGGGATGCCACGGCAACCTTCGAGCGCACGCCAGGCTCGCGGGCGATGGATTTCACTTCGACGAGGCCGTCGTAGATTTCAGGCACTTCGATTTCGAAGAGACGGCGGATGAGGTCGGGGTGCGTGCGCGACACGACGATGGACGGGCGCTGCTGGTCGCCGCGGACCCGCGGAGCATCACCCGACGGGTCGCGGACCTCGATGATCAGCACCTTCAGGCGCTGGTTGTGACGGTAATGCTCGTTGCTCGGGCGCTCGTTGCGCTCGTTGGGGTTGCGCTTCTGGTCGTAATGCGGAAGCTCGGCCTCGACGCCGTCGCGGATCTTGATGATTGTGAAATCGGGCGTGCCCTGAAGCACCGTGCCCGTGACGAGGTCGCCCACGCGGCCTGCGAACTCCTCGTAGATTGACTGGCGGCCGGCATCGCGCACGATGGCGGCGATGACGCTCTTGGCGTTCTGAGCTGCGATGCGGCTGACGTCGTCGGGCGTGACGTCGCGCTCCTCGAACTCCTCGTACTCTTCGGTGATGAGGCCGGTTTCCTCGTCGACGACCTCGATCGGCTCGCCCACCGGCACGAGCTCGTACACGTAGATCTTGCCCGTTTGGCGGTCGATCGTGACGCGCGCGTCCCACTCGAGGTCGAGGATGCGCTGATAGCTGTTCGCCAGCGATTCCTCAAGGCGCTCGATGAGGTAGAACTCGTCGATCTTGCGCTCGTGCGCCAACTCTTGCAGCGCCTCAATCAGTTGCGAAGTTGCCACGTTTCGTTCCTTTCCGTAGACGTTACGATCTGAACTCGAATGTTCCCTTTACGTTTGCCTTCTTGATTGCCTCGTAGGGCACGGCGTATTCTTCTCCGTCGATCTCGACGACAACGTCGTTGTCGACCACGCCTTTCAGCAGACCCGAAAACGAGCTGCGGCCGTTCACGGGCCCCGTTGTCTTCACGACGCATTGCTCGCCCGCGAAGTGTTCGAAATGTTCGCGCGTGCGAAGCGGGCGGTCGATGCCCGGCGAGGATACTTCGAGCGTGTACGCGCCGGGGAACGGGTCGATCTCGTCCATGAGGTCACCCATCCAAGCCTGCGCACTGGAAAGCTCGTCGAAGCCGACGCCGTGCTCCGTGTCGATGTAGACGCGAATCGTAGGAGACTTCTTCGCGCCGACGACCTCGAGCGTGACCAGTTCGATGCCCTCGGCCGCCGCACGCGGCTCGAGCGCTTCGAGAAGCTGTTGTTCCTTATGCGTCAGCACGCTACGCGTCCCCGTCCTTTCACTGCGTTTTAGCCCTCATATAAAAAGAAAGCGGGCTAAGCCCACTTTCCCGAAGAAAGCTATGGTCTTATTGCCAGCCCTGTGGCTGACAATAGAAATATAGCACACGACCCGCCTAAACACCCTCTTTACCTCAACTTCAACACAACCCGCGTGTAAAAGTGGCCGGGCGAGGGCGTCTCGTGATGCGCGGCAGCTACAGCTTCACGTACCAGAGGTTCTGCAAGCCGTCGATGTTGGCGCGCAATTCGTCGAGTACCTCGTCGGCGACATCGCCTTCGACGTTCAGGTACACGACGGCGCTTTCGGAGTCGTCGCGCTTGCCGATCTGCATGGTCGTGATGTTCACGCCCGCCTTGCCGAGGATGGTCCCGATGACGCCCATGCGGCCAGGCGCGTCGACGTAGCGCATGATGATCGACTGGGCAGCCGGCTCGATGTCGAAGCTGTAGCCGAACAGCGAGATGATGCGCGCCGGCCTGTCGGTTCCGTACAGCGTACAGCCGATGGAGTTGTCGGCGGTCTCGAGGGAAAGCGACGAATCGTACCCGAACGCGTTAACATGCGTCATCGTCGTGGCCTCGATGCCGTGGCGCTGCGCGACGGCTTCCGCGTTCGAACCGGTGACCGACCCGACGTTCTTGTACGCGAGAATGCCCTTCAGGGCGCTGGCGAGGATGATGTTCGCATCGGCGCTCGCGAGTGTGCCGCGCGCCGTCAGCGAAAGCTTGCGCGGCATGTCGGGCTCGATTTGCGAGATGATGCGCCCCATCATGCGCGCCGCCGTGAGGTACGGCCCGAACTTGTCCATGACCTCGGGCGGGACGTGCGACATGTTCACGGCCGTCGGTACGATGGAACCTGCGAGACCCTGTGCGACGAACGTGGCTATCTGCACGCCGGCGCGACGCTGCGCTTCTACGGTGACTGCGCCGATATGCGGTGTGAGAATCGCGTTTTCGAACTCGTGCAGGGGCGATGCCGCGCACGGCTCGTCTTCCAACACGTCGAAGCCCACTGCGCGGATCTTCTCCGCCGCAATGAAATCGGCCATCGACTTCTCGTCGAAGATGCCGTCGCGTGAAACGTTGACGATGATGACGCCATCTTTCATGGCGGCGAATTGCTCGGGGCCGAACATGCCGGCCGTCTCGGCAGTCTTGGGCATATGCACGGTGATGAAATCAGCCAGCGGGAGCATTTCCTGAACGTCTTCGTACATCTCGACGCCGAGCGTGGCGGCGCGCTCCTTGCTGCAATACGGGTCGTACCCGATGAGGTTCATACCGAACGACGCAGCTCGCTGGGCGACAAGCCCTCCCACACGGCCCAAGCCGAAAATGGCAAGCGTTTTCTCGTACAGTTCGCAGCCCTTGAAAGAGCTTGGCTCCCACTCCCCCGCGTGCATCGACGCGTTAGCCTGAGGGACGTTGCGCGCGCATGACAAGATGAGCGCCAAGGCATGCTCTGCTGCCGACATGATGTTCGAGTTCGGCGCGTTGCACACGATGATGCCGCGATCGGTCGCGGCTTCCAAATCGATGTTGTCGACGCTGACGCCAGCACGGCCGATGATCTTCAGGCGGTCGCCCGCAGCGTCGATGACCCGCTTCGTCACCTGGGTGTGCGAACGGACGATCAGCGCGTCGTACCCACCGATGCGCTCGGCGAGCTCCTCTTCGCTCAAACCAAGCTGCACGTCGATATCGAGGCCGCGGGTTTTCAGAACCGAAATGCCAGCCGGATCGATCTCTTCGGTGACGAGAACCTTCTTCTGCATGGCTGCGCCCTTTCAAACGGTTGCATCGACGCGACCATCGTAGCAAAAGGGCGTTTACGCTTCCTTGGAGTTTCGGGAGATGGCTATTTTGCCCGTGCGGGTGATTTCCTTGATGCCATATGCCGCGAGAAGGTCCTCGAGGCCTTGAAGCTTGCTCTGAGAGCCAGTCGCCTCGATGGTCAGCGACGTCGCGCCCACGTCGACGATGTTCGCGCGGAACAGGTTCGCCACCTCGACGACTTCGCTGCGGCGCTCTGCAGGCGCGTTCACCTTGAACAGCACGAGCTCGCGTTCGATGTAGGCGTCGTTGGTGAGGTCTTGGAGCTTGTGCACGCACACGAGCTTGTTCAATTGCTTGACGATCTGCTCGTATGCCTCCGTATCGGCATCGACGATGATGGTGATGCGGGAACGCGACGAATCCTCAGTCGGGCCCACCGACAGCGAATCGATGTTGAAACCACGCCTTGAAATGAGCCCGATCACGCGCGAGAGCACACCCGACTTGTTTTCGACCAGGACCGACAGCACATGCTTGTTCTCGTTCATGTTAGGCCTCTTTCACGTGAGCGTCGCCAACGGCGCCGATGGCCTCGGCGAGGCTCGCACCCGAAGGCACCATGGGAAACACGCTTTGCTCGCGGTCGATGCGCATGTCGATGAGGTACGGGCCATCCGCCTTCAGCATGCGTTCGAACGCCTTCCGCACCTGTTCGGGTTTATCGACGCGTTCGGCTTTCCACGAATACGCCTCGGCGAGCTTAACGAAATCGGGGTTATCCTCAAGCTCGGTTGCGCTATAGCGGCCATCGTAGAACAGCTTCTGCCACTGGCGCACCATGCCGAGCGAGCGGTTGTCGAGCACGACGACTTTAACAGCGGCGCCGTTAACGGCGGCAGTCGCCATTTCCTGGCTGTTCATCTGCAGCGACCCGTCTCCGGCTATGAGCACGACCTGCTTTTCGGGAAACGCGAGCGCAGCGCCGATGGAAGCGGGAAGACCGAAGCCCATCGTGCCGAGGCCGCCCGATGACAAGAACGTCCGTGGTTCGCAACGGTCGATGAACTGCGCCGCCCACATCTGGTTCTGCCCCACTTCGGTGACGACGATCGACTCGTGCGGATCGAGCATGCCGGAAAGGATCTGCAGCGCCACTTCGGGAACGATGAGGCCGGGGTACGCGTCGGCGCCGTTCAGAAGAATGGGATATTCTTCGCGCCATGCCAACACGTCTTCAACCCACGCCTGCGTATCGGGCCTGGACTCGCTTGAGCCAAGCTCGGCGAGCAGGCTTTCGAGCACCGTTGCCGCATCGCCCACGATGGGCACCTGGGCGGCCCGGACCTTGCCGATTTCGGCAGGGTCGATGTCGATGTGAATGACGCGTGCGTTAGGCGCGAACGTGTCGGGCCTGCCCGTTACGCGGTCGGAAAAACGGGCACCCACCGAGATGATGAGGTCGGAGCGGTTCAGAGCCCGGTTCGCGTATTTCGAGCCGTGCATGCCCACCGGTCCGAAATACAGCTCTTCAGTCGCCGGAATTGCGCCCTTCGCCATGAGCGTGGTAACTGCGGGGATGCGGTAATCGCGCATAAGGCGGCATACGAGCTTAGAGGCGCCCGATGCGATGACGCCGCCACCGACATACAGGACGGGCTGGGAAGACTCGCGGATGAGCTTCGCAGCTGCCCGGACTTGACGGGCGTTTCCCTTGTACGTGGGCTTGTACGAGGGGATGTTCACCGTCTCGGGATACGAAAACGCAACCGTCTCGGCCGCGACATCGGAAGGAACGTCGATGAGCACAGGCCCCGGCCTTCCGGTCCGTGCGATGTGGAACGCCTCCTTGAACGTGCGCGCAATCTCGCCAGCGGATTTCACAAGGTAGCTGTGCTTCACCACCGGCATGGTGATGCCGACGATATCGGATTCCTGGAACGAATCGGTGCCGATGACCGAACGCGGCACCTGTCCTGAAACGACCACCAGCGGAACGGAGTCCATATAGGCTGTGGCAATGCCCGTCACCGCATTCGTCGCTCCCGGGCCGCTCGTGACCATGGCAACGCCAACGTTGCCCGTTGCGCGGGCGTAGCCGTCGGCTTCGTGCACAGCGCCTTGCTCGTGCCGAGCGAGCACGTGCTTGAGCTGCGCAGAATCGTATAAGGCGTCGTACATCTGGATAGCCTGACCGCCCGGGTAACCGAACACGTACGTGACGCCTTCGGCCTCGAGCGAGGCAATGACGGCTTGCGCGCCGGTTAGCGTGCGGATTTCCTTCTTGGCTCCCATGTCGGCTTCTCTTCGTCCCCTTGTCTCAAAACCCGTAGGGGCGCAATTCATCGCGCCCGTCTACCACAGCTGGCTGGTGCGATGAATCTCGCCCCTACGATGCTGCTCGTTTCGAATGATATCAGGGATTGGCGGTTAGCTCAGGAAGTCGTCGAGAATCTCCTGCTCGGCTTCTTCTTCGGTGAGGCCGAGCGTCATGAGCTTCGTGATCTGCTCGCCCGCGATTTTCCCGATAGCGGCTTCATGCATGAGTATGGCGTCGGGGGAAACCGCTTCGATGGCCGGAACCGACTTCACGCGGGCATCGCCCATGATGATCGCATCGCATTGCACGTGTCCGCGGCACGCCGCCTTTCCGACGACGAGCGGGCTGAAGACCTGCACCGACTTGTCCTGGGCAACCGAGCGCGAGATGACCTGAACGCTCGAATCCTCGCCTTCGAGCTCGATAACCACGTTCGATTCGGCGGTTTGCTCGTCGTGCGTGAGCAAGCGCTCGGTCAGCACGAGCTTCGCACCGTCCGCCAGCTTCGCGTTCGTGTCGCGCACGGTGGACGTCACCCCGCGCAACTGCAGCATTTCCATCTCGCAGTACGAGTTCTCATCCATGTACACGTTGGTTGTCGGGTTCAGGATGCGATCGCCCGTGCCCTCGCCTTCACCGTAGTGTTTCTCGATGTACTTGATGCGGCTGTTCTTGCCGATATGGAACGTGTGAATGCCGTCATGCTCGCTTGCCGCATGGCTCGAATTGTGAATGCCGCATCCGGCGATGATCTCGATATCGCAATCGTCGCCGATGTAGAAGGTGTTGTACACGACGTCTTTCAGCCCCGATTGCGTGACGATGACCGGGATGAACACCGATTCGCCCTTCGTGCCGGGCTTCACCGTGATGTCGATGCCCGGATTGTCCTTCTTCGTGGAAATCTCGATATAGGCCGAATTATGGCGCTCGACGAGCTCGCCGTCGCGACGGATGTTGAAGGCGCCTTTCGGCATGCCGTGTATGTTCGCGATGGTAGCCAGCAGGCTCTCGTCGATGGGGGAAAGGTCGACTGCCATGATTTCCTCTTTCTTGCGAATCAATTTCCTCGGAGGAAATTGATTATTAGCAGGTCGTGGGTATTTCGGTGATATGCAGGCGCGTGGGCTCTGTGAGCGCACAGCCCGTCATGCCCTTCCGGGCTAATCCGAGCTCGGGCATGATCTCGTCAGGCGTTCCCGTGGCTTCGACGCGACCGTTTTGCAGCAGCACGATGGTGTCGGCAAGGCGGATGAGCCTTTCTTGGTGCGAGATGATGATGATCGAATGGCCGTCGCCTGCGTCGTGGATGGAACGGAACGTTTCCGTCAGACGGTCGAAGCTCCAAAGGTCAATGCCGGCTTCGGGCTCGTCGTAAATGGCCAGCTTCGGGTTGCGCGCGAGCATGGTGGCAATTTCGATGCGCTTCACCTCGCCGCCCGAAAGGTTCTTGTCGACCTCGCGCGTCAGCCAATCGGCAGAGCACAGGCCCACCTTTGCCAGGTACTCGTTGCATGACAGCATCGGAAGCTTCTTGCCAGCGGCAATCTCGAGAAGTTTTTTCACCTTCATGCCCTTGAAGCGCGCAGGTTGCTGGAAACCGTACCCAATGCCGAGGTTCGCGCGTTCGGAGATAGGCATTCCGGCGATGTCTTGCCCGTCGAGCAGGATCTGACCGCTCGTCGCCTGCTCGATGCCCATGATGAGCTTGGCGAGCGTCGACTTGCCGCCGCCGTTCGGGCCGGTGATGACCGTGAACGAATCATCCGGTATCGTCAGCGACAGGTTATCGATGATGCGCTTGGTTTCCGAAGCACCTTCCTTAACGGGCACTTCGAACACCAGGTTCTTCAATTCAAGCATTGTCCCTCGTCTCGTCTTGTCTTCTCGTTATCGGTTCAGTATATGACTAAACGTGCTGTATTCTCGAAAACAACCTCGAAACGAATAAGCGCCCCGATTAACGGGGCGCTTATAAGCCGCTGACTGTTTGACGCAGCCTAGACGATCTTCTTGCCCAGTACTGCGGCGATTTCGCGCAACTCGCCGACGAGCTTTGCGAACTGCTCGGGCGTGAGCTGCTGCGCGCCGTCCGAAAGGGCGACTGCCGGATCGGGGTGCACCTCGATCATGATGGAGTCGGCGCCAGCTGCGACGGCGGCCTTGGCGAGCGACGGCACCAGGTCGCGCTGGCCGGCAGGATGCGACACGTCGATGCAAATCGGGAACAGCGATTGCTTGTGGATAACGGGAACCGCGCTGATGTCGAGTGTGAAGCGCGTAGCCGTCTCGAACGTGCGCAGGCCGCGCTCGCAGAGCACCACGTTGTCGTTTCCGCACTGGGTGATGTACTCGGTAGCCGCGAGCCACTCTGCGATGGTGCCGGCAAAACCGCGCTTGAACAGCACCATCGTGCCCGTCTTCGCCGTGGCGATGCCGATGTTCTTCAGCAGGCTGAAGTTCTGGAAGTTGCGCGCGCCCACCTGGATGCCGTCGCAGTAGCGCTGCACCAGGCTGATATGCTCGGAATCCATGACCTCGGTGAGCGTCTTCAAGCCGTATTTCTCGCCACCGGCCTGCATGATCTGCAGGGCCTCTTCGCCCAAACCTTGGAACGAGTGCGGGTTCGTGCGGGGCTTGAACGCTCCGCCGCGCACCCATCGAAGCCCGAGCGACGCTATCGTCTCGGCGACCTCGTTGAACTGCTCTTCGGATTCGACTGAGCACGGACCGGCGTAAATCTCGATTTCGTCCGTGCGCGTTCCCAGGTCGGGAAGCGTCGGGTATTTCTTCTCACTCATAGCGAGGGCGCCTCCTTCATCACTTTCAAGATGGTCGTGTAAATCTCGCGCAGGTGCTCGCTGTACAGCGGCCCTTCGTTGAGCTTTCCAACCTTCTGGAGGATTTCCTCTTCGCGGCGCGGATCGTACAGGCCCATCTTCGCGCCGGGCTTCAGATCGCGGATCTGCAGCGAATGCATGGCGCGCTCGTTGAGGAGCTGCACGATCTTGCGGTCGATCGCGTCGATTTCCGCACGATGCTCTTCGATCTTCGCAATGTTGGTATCTTTAGCCATCGTCGTATTCCTTTCATGACTCGCAGTCTTTAACGAGCAACGGCCATAGATGCCACTCGTGTGCTGCGAATGATAGTCCTGTTTGATCAGGTTTACACGCCTATGCACGAAAACGCCAATCGAATTGATGTGGCTATCTTTCAAAACGCGGCCCCAAGAATCCCTTATGCGGTAGGATGTTCAGGTTCGTTTGTTTGGAGGTCGTTTTGGATATCAGTTACTTGTTGTTCTTGCAGAACCTGCGCGAAGGGGCTCCGGGTTTTGCCGAGCAATTCTTCGTGTACCTGTCGTATATCGGCGACGGACCTGCCCTCGTCGCGCTTGTGCTGCTGGTGTACTGGTGCATCGACAAACGGGCGGGCCAGTTCGCTTTCATGGCTTTCGGTGCTGGGAATTTCGTCAGCCAGCTCATCAAGAACATCGCCTGCGTGTACAGGCCCTGGGTGCGCGATGCAGCCATAATCCCCGCCGAGTCGGCGATTGAGGGCGCAGGTGGCTATTCGTTCCCGAGCGGTCACACCTGCGGCACCGCCACGTCGCTCGGCAGCTTCGCGTGGCTCGCGCGCAAGAAGCACAAGTGGATCACCGTCGTGTGCGTCATCGTCATCGTGCTCATGATGTTCTCACGCAATTTCCTCGGCGTGCACACGCCGCAAGACGTGGTCGTCGGGTTGCTCATCGCCATTATCATGATCGGGCTCGTGCAGGCGTTCTTCAACTGGATCGACCGCTACGACGCGCTCATGCCCGGCCATAACAAGGACATCGTGGTCATGGTCGTCGTCCTCGCGCTGAGCGTCGCTTCGATCATCGTCGTGCTCGTGAAGCCCTATCCGCTCGATTACGTGAACGGAACGCTGCTGGTCGACCCCGTCACCATGCAGAAGGGCAGCTTCGAGGCTGCCGGCATCGTGGCGGGGCTCTCCATTGCCTGGGTGCTCGAGCGACGCTTCGTCGGGTTCTCGACCGAAGGGCTCGACATGCGCTCCCGCATCATCCGCGCCGTCGTGAGCGTCGTGCTCGTCGGCATTGCCTATGTGGCTACCGACATCGTATTCAAGGCGATTATGCCCTATAACTGGGCGAAGCTGTTCGCGATGTTCATCGTCGTGATCGTCGGCGTGTTTCTTGCGCCATACGTCTTTAACAAGATAGAAAACCGCAGAAGGTAAAATGTAACCGGCTCCGGGATACGTTCCACAAACGACGCGTTCTCGGTAGCGTTCGCGCGAAGCTCGTTCGGGAGGAATTCATGCAAAAGGTCATCGTGCTCGATTTCGGAGCCCAGTACGGGCAGCTTATAGCCAGGCGCGTTCGCGACCTCAACGTGTATTCGGAAATCCTTCCGTGCGACACGCCTGCGAGCGAAATCGCGGCAGAGAATCCGTCCGCCATAATCTTGTCGGGCGGTCCTGCGAGCGTATACGCAGATGACGCGCCTGAACTTGACCCCGCCATTTTCGAATTGGGTTTGCCGATACTGGGCTTCTGCTACGGTCAGCAAATCATGGCCAAGACGCTCGGCGGCGTGGTGGGCCACACCGAAGTCGGCGAGTACGGTCCCGCCGCGATAACGCGCGTCTACCCTTCCCGTCTGCTCGATGGCACCCCCGACGAGCAGACCGTGTGGATGAGCCACCGCGATTCCGTTGCGAAGGTTCCCGAGGGTTTCGTCATCACGTCGAGCACCGCCGTGTGCCCGGTGGCGTCTATGGAGTGCGCCGAGCGCAACCTGTACGCGACGCAGTTCCACCCCGAAGTGCGCCACACCACCTACGGCACGCAGATGCTGTCGAACTTTCTGTTCGGCGTCTGCGGGCTCGAGCCCTCGTGGAGCATGGACAACCTGATCGACTCGCTCGTGGACGACGTGCGCGCCAAGGTGGGTAGCGACCGCGTTATATTGGGGCTTTCGGGAGGCGTTGATTCCAGTGTGGTGGGCGCGCTCTGCGCGCGGGCCATCGGAAAGCAGCTGACGTGTGTGTTCGTGAACCACGGGCTTTTGCGCAAGAACGAGCCCGAAGAGGTGGAGGAGGTCTTCACCAAGCAGTTCGACGTCAACTTCGTGCATGTGCATGCCGAGGAGCGCTACGCGGCGCTGCTGGCGGGCGTCACCGACCCCGAGCAGAAGCGCCGCATCATCGGCACGCAGTTCTGGAAAGAGTTCTTCGCCGTGGCCAAGGAGACGGGCGGTGTGAAGTTCCTGGCACAGGGCACGATCTATCCCGACATCATCGAGTCGGGCGCGCGCAAGACGGGCGGCAAGGCCTCGACCATCAAGAGCCACCACAACCTGATACCGTTTCCCGAAGGCGTGTCATTCGATCTCATCGAGCCGCTCGACCATTTCTTCAAGGACGAGGTGCGTGCGCTCGGCACGGCGCTCGGGCTGCCCGACCACATCGTGTGGCGCCAGCCCTTCCCCGGCCCGGGCCTGGCCATACGGATCATCGGCGACGTGACGCCCGAGAAGCTCGAGATCTTGAAGAACGCCGACGCCGTCGTGCGCGAAGAGCTCGATGCCTACAACGCGCGGCTGTTCGCCGAGACCGGCGAGCGCAACTCCGAGCACAGCTGCTGGCAGTACTTCGCCGTCCTGCCCGACATTCGAAGCGTCGGCGTCATGGGCGACGAGCGCACCTACCAGCGCCCCGTCATCGTGCGCGCAGTGGAGAGCACCGACGCCATGACCGCCGACTGGGCCAAACTGCCCTACGAGGTCTTGGGCAAGATTTCCAGCCGCATAGTTGCCGAGGTCCCAGGCGTGAACCGCGTCGTCTACGACGTGACCCCCAAACCGCCGGGAACGGTTGAGTGGGAGTGACGAACGGGTATATTTCCCCAGCTAAACACGATAGCCCCACGGCAGCAATCTTGAAGCCGAGGAGCTTTCTTTAAGCCCGTATAAACCTTCTTAAACAGCCTATTTACGACTTTGAGAAGCAGGGGCTCTTGATGCCCTTCCCATAAACGCGTCTTAGATGGACCTGCCGAGTGCGTAGGCCTTCTCCGGGAAACCCGACCGTGTGGTCATTGACGGCGTGCCGCAGCCCGAGCCAAGCACGCGCCCGCAGTCGCGCATGTCCAGATAGCGAACGAGCGTGTCGTAATGGGCCTCGAGTGCGTTGAAAGTCCAGTCGTCTGAATTCCATGCTACGGCAAGCAGCGCCGATTTCATTCTCCTGAACGTTATGCTCGCGTTTGCCGAGCAGAAGCGATCGAGAACAGTTTTCAGTTGCGCGGTCATGCCGTAATAGTACAGGGGCGTAGCGAACACAAGCATGTCGGCGGAAAGGATCCTTTGCCGCAGGTCGTCGAAGTCGTCGGCGAGTGCGCAGGCTCCTTCATAGCCGCACGCCACGCAGCCGGTGCAGGGCGCTATGTCGAGCGCCGCCACGTTGACGACGTCTACCGTATGCCCTGCCTCGCAGGCGCCACGTGCGAACTCGGCGGCGAGAAGCGCGGTCGATCCGTTCGTGTTAGGGCTTCCCTGCAGCACGAGGATATCCAAATCTGTCACTCCTTCCCTGCTTTTCGTAGGGCAGTTGCTATCTCCTCAAGAATGCGTCTTCATCTGCGCTTCCGCCATCCGAATCGACGAACCGCTCGACGTTCATGTGAAGGTCGTACTTGTCGCGAAGTTCCGCAATTCGCGACATCATGGGCGATGCGTGGTGTGCATCGAGCGCGGCCTGATCGGCCCACCGGTCGACGAGCAGCACCGTGTCGGGATCGGCCAAGGCCTGGAAGTACTCGTAGCGCAAGTTTCCGTCCTCTGCGCGGACGGCATCGGCCGTGCCGCTCGTCTCCATCTCGCGCGCGAAGGCGAACGCCGCGCCCGGTGCGCCCGTGTAGCGTATGTTGATTGTCAGCGCCACCGTGTCCCCGTTCTTCCTAAATGGCATCCTACCGGACACTTTCCGCCCACTCCTTGAGCTTAGCCTGCGAGGGGTGGCCGTTCAGAAGGCCGCCTGCAAGCACCCTCGCGTCGGGAACCAGCGCCTGCATGCGCTTCGGCGCCTGTCCCAGTCCGCTGCCGCCGCTCGTCGCGAAGGGCACGACCATCTTGTCCGTTAAGTCGTAAGTTTCCAGGAACGTGTCGATGATGCGAGGCTCAACGTACCACCATACGGGGAAGCCGACGAATACCATGTCGTAGGCGCCCATGTCCGCGACCTCGCTTGCGATCGTCGGGCGGCACGACTCGTCGTTCATCTCGATGGTCGTGCGGCTCTTCTTGTCTTGCCAATTCAGGTCTGCGTTCGAATAGGGTTTCTCGGGCTCTATCTCGAACAGGTCGGCTCCCGTCGCGGCGGCGAGATCCTTCGCCACCTTCGCCGTCGTTCCGCTCGCACTGAAGTACGCCACTAATGTCTTCTCCATCATGCTCTCCTTCTTTTGAATCGTAGGCTATCGGATGCCTAGCGAGTCCGCCCAGGCGGCAATTTCGCCTTCCGAAGCTCCTGCTGGGAGACGTTTTGCGCCAATCCATTTAGCCGCTGGGGCCATTCCTTCGAGTTCGACCGAAGCCTCTTCGACACCGCTGCTCCCCGAGGTGCAGAACTCGGCGAGCTTCTTGCCCGATACATCGGCACTTTCCAGAAGCGTACATATTAGGCGTGGCGCCTTGCCCCACCAGATGGGGTGTCCCAGCAAGACGATGTCGTATGGGGATAGGTCTGGGATTGAGGCCAGCGTTGGTCGCGCTGCAGTATCGTTCTGCTCGGCTGTCGCCCTGGTGGTCTCGTCGCCGTAATCCAGGTCATCTGCGGTGTAGGGGTCTGCGGGCTCTATCTCGAAATAGTCCGCGTCCAGGTGCGCTGCCAGCGCCTCGGCAACAGCTCGCGTGTTCCCTGTCGCCGAGAAGCATGCTACCAGCACCTTGGCCATAGCGTTTTCACTGGAAGCGCCTTTTCGTTCCCCGGACCCCGTTTCGGTCGAACCTAACGTGCCCGTAGTCGAAACGGGCGATTCGACTGCCGAGCTTCCCGTCTCTGAGCGCCCGGCTTCCGTTGCTCGCCGGCCCTCGTTGCGCGAGCATCCAGAGAGCGTGAGCCCGCCAATCGCCGCCGCCGAGGCGGCTACGAAACGTCTCCTGGTAAGGGTGGTTTCTTCCACGTCCATCCTCCGATGCCTTATGTCATTGCCTGCGTGGGGTGGCGTCACGCCAGCTTGTCGTATTCTCCGTCGGAAACGGGCTCGAACCATTCAGTCGAGGCGCCTTCGCCCTCGACCTCGATTGCCAGATGCGAGAACCAGGAGTCCCTCGCGGCGCCGTGCCAGTGCTCCACGTTCGCGGGGATGTTCACGACCGTGCCCGGCACCATCTCCACCGTCTTGCCGTTACGTTCCTGGTAGTAGCCGCGGCCGCTGACGCAGATGAGAATCTGCCCGCCGCCGCTTGCTGCATGGTGGGCATGCCAGAAGTTGCGGCAGCCCGGCTCGAAGGTCACGTTGAACACCGGGACCTGGTCAGTCGAGATCGGAGCAAGGTAGCTCTGGCCGGTGAAGCACTTCCCGTAAGGATTCGGTTCGCCCACGGGGAAGATGACGGAGGCCTCGTAGACCGCCTTGGCATCTGCCGGCGCATCCGCTTCGCCCGATTCCGTCCACACGGTCTTGGCCAGGTTGAACACGGCCCAAGCTTTCGGCCAACCGGCGTAGAACGCCACGTGCGTCACCACCGCCGCGATCTCGGCGCGCGTCACGCCGTGGGCCTTGGCGTTTTCCAGGTGGTAGACGAGCGAGCTGTCGGTGACACCGGAGGCCATCAGCGTCACCACCGTGATGATGCAGCGAGTTTTAAGGTCTATGTCGCTGTTGTTCCAGTTCTCGCCGAACAGCACGTCGTCGTTGAAATGCGCGAACTCCGGGGCGAACTGGCCCAGGGCGACGCGTCCAGCCGTTTGGACGATTTTCTCTTCCATTGCTCCTCCTAGTACCTGTTTATCCTGCACTTCGCCTTGACGCGCTTGATGTCGTCGGGAAGCTCCTCGAGGGGCATGTTGCGCGGGGTGTCGCACGTGCCCGACTCGGACGCCACGTCGTAGAACCAGCACTTGTACTCTATGAAGTCGCGAGCCAGCTTGAGCTCCTCGAGCTGCGCGTCGATTGCGGCGCGGCGCTCGTAGACGATGCGCCTGCGCTCCTCGATGGTCGAGTCGCCCTCCATGTAGAGCCGTATGTACTCGCGGATCTCCTTGATGGGCATGCCCGAAACCTTCAGGCGCTCCACGAAGCGCATCCACTCCAGATCGTCCTCGTCGAACAGCCTCCTTCCGTCGCTTGAGCGCTGCTGGTTGGGGATGAGTCCGTTCTTCTCGTAGAAGCGTATGGTCGAGGCCGGCATGCCCAGCTCTGCCGCCGCGTCCCCTATCGTGTACATCTTGTCCATAGCTCAAACCCCTCGTTTGGGCAGACGGCCGTCAGCCTATTTCTACCAATTCGTATGTTCGGCTTCCGACTCCGAGAAGCTCTGCCGATTTCAACACGTGGACGCCGTCGCGGCTCTCCATGCGCGCAATCAGGTCGGCACTATCGTCATCGCTTGCATATATGAGGTCGACGCACGCCTGGTCGAGCGCTACCGGGTCAGCCGAAGCCAGAATACCGATATCGGTCATTTTAGGTGCGGCAGGATTGGAATCGCAGTCACAGTCGACCGACAGGTTGTTCATCACGTTCACGAACAGCATGTTGGGTTGGGCTGCAAGCACGGCCTTGCACGCATCTGCCATCGACTCCAGAAAATCGGGGGTCGCGGCACTCGACCAGCTCGTGCGATTCGTTCCTGCCGAGTGGATGAGCAGTTTGCCCTCACGCGAGGCCATGCCGATGGAGATGTTCTTAAGTGCTCCGCCGAAGCCGGCCATTTGGTGTCCTTTGAAATGCGAGAGGACCAGGAAGCCGTCGTAGTCGGCGAAATGCGCGCCTACCAGGTTCTCGGTCAGGTGGTAACCGCCTTCGACCGGAAGCGCCAGCGAGCCGTCCTCGTCCATTATTTGGAAATCGGCGATCTCTGTGAACCCGTGGTCGGCTGCCACTCGGTAGTGGGCATCGGTGGAGCCGCGCGCACCGTCGTATGCCGTGTTGCACTCGACGATAGTGCCGCCCACTGCATTCACAAGGCCCGAAATGAGGTCGGCTTTCAGATAGTGGTTCCCACCGGGCTCGCCGGTCGAGAGCTTGACGCCGATGCGCCCGCCGCCAAGCCCCCGTCCGATGGCTGCGAAAACGGTCTGCAGCGACGCGTCGTCGAGCTTGCGCGTGAAATAGACCCGAGGCGCACCTGCGCTCGCGTTAGTGGACGAAAATGCCGAGGGGGATGAGGCCGAACCTGCATCCGCGCTTGCGGATGAGGTTGACGTCGTCGCGCCCGAAGATGTCTGCGAGCCGTTTGCACAGGCTGTAAGCTCCGAGAACGCAACGGTCCCTCCCGCGAGAGCCCCCAGCTCAAGGAACGCCCGCCGCGTCATGAATCCCATGTTCGCCTCCAGTTCAGCCAGGCTAGCGGTTCATCTTCGCGCAGTCGCCGACTTTATCGCCGGTGACGAAGTACTCGTAGGTGGGGAACTCGAAGAGCACGGGCTTGAACACGTGGTAGTCGATCTTGCCCTTCTCGTTGAGTACTGCCTCTTCTGCGTAGACAGAAAGCACCTTGCACAAGAAGTTGTCGAACTTCTCCAGCTCGTAGCTGCCATCGACCTCGCACTCGATCGAGACCTTCGCCTCGTCGATCAGCGGTGCGCCTGCATCACCCATGGTGTAGGCGAATGCGGTTGACTTATCTTCCTTGTTGCCGCTCGTCGTGCCCATGAGGTCGGCTTTCGCAAGCCACGACTCGTCGACTACGTTCACCGATAGCAGCTTGGTCTCTCGGATGCCCTGGTTGATATAGTGCGCTTGCGCAAGCGACACCATCAGGTGGCTGTGGGCGACGGTGCCTGCGTGCGCCACGAGCGTCCAGGTGGGTTTACCGTCCACCATGGCGCCCACCACGATGACGGGCGAGGGGTAGAGCGCGAGCGCCGCGCCGATGTTCTTCTTCATTACCTCATCTCCTTTTCCCAGAAGCGAATTGCGTTGATGCCGAGCGAGTCGGCCAGCTGTTCGAGTTCGGCGACTTCCGCGTCGGTCAGCTCGACGGTGGCTGCGGCTGCGGCGTCGGTCACGTGGCGCTCTTTGGTCACGCCCACGATGGGAAGCGTGCCCTTCGCGATGGCCCAGGCCACCGGCACCTGCGCGATGCCCACGCCGTGCGCTTCGGCCACCTCGGCGAGCTTGGCGTTGAGCACCTCGAGCTTGTCGAGCACCGGGTTGTACGTGGCTGCTCGGGCAGAACCCTCGGGCATGGGGTGGGTCGTGTCGTACTTGCCGGAAAGCGCGCCCTGCTCGAGCACCATGTACGAGAAGAAGACGACGTCGTTTTCCTTGCACCAGTCCAGGATGCCCGAGCCGATGGAGCTGCGGTTGATCAGGCTCAGGTGGTTCTGCACGGCGCCGAGCCTCAGGCCGTGCTCGCGAAGGATCGCGTCAGCCTCCTTTATCTCCGCCAGGTTGTGGTTGGAGACGCCGATCATCGGCGCGTCGTCCCGACCGTCGAAGAACTCGGCGACCGCACGCGTCCACCGGGGAGCCTCGGAGGTGTTGTGCACCCAGTAGATGTCGAAGCGGTCGAGGCCCATGAACTCGAGCTGCATGTCGTGCATCGCACACACGGGGTCGTCGGCGGATGCGTCCACGCACTGGGGCGTGAGCTTGTCGGAGATCAGATAGCTGTCGCGTGGCAGGCCCTCCAGAAAGTCGGCGAGCACCTTTTCGGAGGTGCCCATGCCGTAAGCGTAGGCCGTGTCCCACAGATTGAGTCCCGCAACCATTGCCGCATCGAAAATGGGTTTGAGTTCAGCGGTGTCGATGCCGCTACCGAACGTGCCGTCGTTGCCCCAGGCCCATGCGCCCAAAGCTATCTTGGGAAGTTTGATTTCCGCCATAGTGAGGTTCCTTTCGGGAAAGTTTTGTACTTGATTCGACGACGTTGGATGTATTGTGGGACTTAAACCATGGTTTAAGTCAAGAGACATTCTGGAACTTTTTAGAGATTCTCAAACTACATCTTTTGAAATGGTAGCCAGTTGGCTACCATTTCATGATTTCCTGGAGTGTTTCCGCAGGTTGATGGATTTACTCCCCATACCGGAGGCATTTACTCCCCATTGCTGGCTACCACCCTGGTAGCCACTTTCTGGCTACCAACTGGCTACCACCCGGATTTGCGATTGTGGGTAATAAATCTGGACGTGGCAGCACGCGCTGATATGATATGGACGAGAAAGCACCGTTTGGAAATGTAGGAACTATTGAGTGGGAATAGCCCACGGAGTGGCACCGTTTAACTTCTCTTGGCATCGTTTGCTACGATTTGGCACCAGGCACACGCTTGCAGAGCATTAAGCCGATT
>CAJOIP010000017.1 GCA_905234785.1 uncultured Eggerthellaceae bacterium | reverse complement strand
ACTTTGCCTGCCGTCTGACCTTGATCGGGCGTTCTGCCTTGCTCGGGCGCGTCACCCAGCGTGGATTCGTCGCCTTGCCCGCTTTCGGTTTTATCCGTCAGGCCGCCGGCATCGACCTCGGTTTTCTCGACGACTTCCGTCGCCGCCGCTCTTTGCACGGTGCCGGGCAGGGGCATGAGCCCAAGCACGAGCACGAACGCCATCAGAACCGACAGGGTTTTCTTCGCGGTGGCAGCCATGCCGACCCCTCCTTTCGCGCCGGGCAATCGCGGGCCGGGCGCATCTTTTGCTGCGTTTCGCGCAGTGGGCGCGATGCGGCAAACTAAACCAAGGTAAGCATGGCATGGGGCGGGTTAGGGCAACAGGCTAGTTTTAGTATAGTTTTGCCTGAACAGGCCTGTGTTATCGCAATGATTTCAGGGAAATGCCGTCTTCTCGAGCCCGATTATTCAGTGTTTTCCCAGGGCGTTTTGGAAGCGTACAACGCCAGCAGCTCGGCGCGGTTCTTGCAACCGGTTTTCTTCAAGGCGTTGCGCATGTGGTATTTCACCGTGCTCTCGGTGACGAACAGCGTGGCGGCGATTTCCGCGTTTGTCTTGCCGTCCAGGGCGAAGCGCGCCACCTCGCGTTCGCGGGGCGACAAGGCGTAGCGCACTGCAAAGGCGTCGAATATCTCGTGCTCGCTGCGTTGCACGGCGGGCGTGGGCATGAAGAGCTGCTGGAACAGCAGGTAGAACGTGAACACGCACGCCACGAACAGCAAGACCGCTACGACGACGAGCATGACCGTGCTTCCCGCAAGCGATAAGCACACGAACGTGCCGAGCGCATCGCCGACGCGTCCGAGTAAAAGTCCGAGCCCCGAAAGGTAGGCGCGATTGGCGTGCGCGGCGATGTCGGCGAACAATACGATGCGGAACACCGAGAAGAAGCCGTAGAACAGGTAATCAACGGCCCAAAGGGCCATCCCCGAAATCGGCTCGCCCGAAAGCGCCATAAGGGCGAAGGGCGTGACGAGCGCGGACATGCACAAGATGGAGCCGTATTTTCGGCTGCGGTCGACAACGACGCCGGCGACGATCAGGCCAGCCGCGTAAAACAGGCGCGAGAGCTCGAGCGCGCCCGTGGTGGTGAGGTTTGCCGTGGGGAAGCTGAAGCCGACGTTCTTCACCATGCTCATCAGCAGCACTGTGATGGCGGCAAGGGCGATGAGGCCCGATGCGCCCGATGCGCCCGACGATGGTGCGACAGCCGGGGAAGGGCCGCCTTCGCGTGTTGAGGCTTCGCCTTGCGGCAAGGCGTCTGCGGCCGGCAGCGGCTCTTCGCGAGTCGCCACGACGATGCCAACGGCTATGAGCGAGAGCACCGCGCAGGACACGAGCTCGCCCGGCATGCCGGACACAGCTGGCACGGGCACCAGCGAAAGCAGGTAGGTGACGATGATGGAGCACGCATAGCCGCCGCCGAAGACGATGCCGCGGCGTTCCTCGCCTATGCACCGTACGATTCGCAGCAGGTAAAACGCTGAGATGACGCCGCACAGCAGATTCATGACGTAGCCGAACACGAGCGTGCCCGCCAACGAGTCGCTGAGCGAGGCGGGTGCGGCGCATGCGAAATTCAGCGCGATTGCCACGACGAAAGCGGCGCGGCTCATCGCATCGGGCCGGTAACGCAACAAGAAAGCCGCAATGCCAATACCTACCGCTTGGAACAGGTAGCCCACGCCCATGCTGAGCGCGTCCACCGTTGCAGGCGGCACGAACGTCATGAGATGGTAGAGCCACGACAGGTACCCCGATGCCGTCAGCGTGAAGCACGAGAACACGAGTAGAAGCGTTGTCGCAATGCTTTTGAAGGACGTTTTCCCAGTGCTGGTTTTCATGCGGTTAAGTGTACCCGCTGGGCGCAGGGTTAGGTTGTGAATCTGTTGCTTACAAGGCCTTTTAAGGGCGACCTATACCAAAACTAGCCCTGATTACCTAGCCGTATTCGCAAAATCAGCCCCCAACTAGTCTTGCGGGTTTCGCTTTCGCATTTCAAGATGAACGAGTCTGAAAGGCGCCTCGAGGCGCCAGGGGAAAAGGAGGAATCACATGGTTTGGAAGCATTTGAAGAAGCCGGCGATTCTGGTTGCATCGTTGGCGCTTGCCGTTGGCATCGCCCCCATGGCTGCGTTTGCCGCTGAAGGTGATGACGTCGATCAGGGCGATGCTGAGCTGACGGCTCAGGCGCTTGTTGAAATCGACTCCGTGTCGGTTACGGTCACGCCTCCCGTAGCTGGGGAAACAACTGCAACTGACCCCAGCGTCGCAGTGCCTGCGGGTAGTAACTACAGTGTGAACAATAGTTTCTGGTCTTATAGTGCGGTCGGCGAGAAATATGGGACGAGCGACGAACATCCCAATGTGACGTTCGAGGAAGGAAAGGATTACTATATTTACGCCTCGCTTGCTCCCAATACGGGATATACATTTGTCGAAGGACCTGATGGAACTTCAATTCAGGTAATTGGAGGCGCTCTGGCAAATGGCATGGTAGAGTTCCCTGAGTATCTCTACACGATTAGCTCGGTTACTGCTAAGGCCGCAACTCCCGACACGCCCACCACGCCCGACGAGCCCGCCGCTGACGAGCCCGAGTCCACTGAACCTGCGGCAACCGAGCCCACTCCGGCGGCTACGGACACCGAAACGACTGCCACCGAAACATCCACCACGACGCAAGCCACGACCAGCTCGACTAACACCACGGCCAGCACGCTGCCCAAAACGGCCGACGCGCTGCCCGTTGCCCTGTTCGGCGCCATGGCCCTTATGAGCGCCCTCGTCCTGGCGATGGCCTGGCGCTTGCGCAGGAACTAAGCGAAACCACACAGATCGTTCTATCGGGAAGGCGTCCTCCGGGCGTCTTGGAGTCGTTGTGCGAATTCGCCAAGATACAGAGCACCGATGCATCGAATCGCATCGAGGGGATTTTCACATCTGAGAAACGCCTGAATGAAATCGTGGCGAACCACGCGCAGCCCAAAAACCGCAACGAGCGGGAGATTGCGGGATACAGGGACGTGCTCGCCCTGATTCATGAGAGCCCGGACATTTCCTTGACGACTGTTGAAAGGACGCTTCACGGTCTCCTGACGCAGGGCAGGGTCGAGAAGGTCGGCGCCGGCCGCTCGACTGGCTACGTATGGAAGGGGTAGCGCAAGGCTTACCAAGGAACACTTGGCGGAAAGCACTGGGGCTCACGCAAAAGCAATTGGCAGCGCCCGCGGGCATTACCCAAACGGTGCTTAGCCGCGTAGAGTCGGGCGCGGGCAACCCCACGCTTGCCTTGCTCGAAGACATCGCCGCCGCCTTGGGCGAAAGCCTGGATGTTTCGATTGACGGCTACATTGACGAATGTGCTGGTAAATCGCTCCCCTAATCCTCCAGGAGCCTGCAGGCGTCTTCGGGGGTCAGCGCGGCGACGGCGCAATGCTGGATGAGCTGCCGGTCGTTCGTCACGAGCCATCGCGCTTTCGTGCGCGTGGCGCATGCCACCACCAGGTTGTCCTCGTAATCGCCGTGAATCGACCGGTTTTTCGCAGCGATGATGGCATCCATCTGGTCAGACGGCCCCACAGTAGCCAGTTCTAAGATGAGGTCGATAGCCGCCCAGGCCGCCGCGCGTGCGGATGCAGCCGCCTCTTCGGGCGTCTGTTTGCCATCGAGCTTGTTTTGCGCCTTCAGCCGGCTCTGCATTATGTAGAAAACGTTGCAAACTTCGTGCGGAGGTACGACGAGGCTTACGCCGCAGCTTCGAGCCCGTGCAAGGAACTTCACGGCGTATTTGTTTCCGGGTCGATCGCCGAACATATAGTCGAGCCATACATTTGCATCGACGACAATCACGTCATTCTGGGTCATTCCACAACCCCCGTTCCATCATCTTTTCCATAAGGGCTTCCTCGAGGAGCTCTTCGTCTGTCATGTTCAGCGGCCTGGGGTGCTCTATCCCCATTTCCCGATATGCGCGTTCGACGATGCGCGGCCCTTCCGCCAGCTTTTCCTCCCACGCCTTAAGCTCTGCCTCGCGTTGCGCTTTCGCCATATCGTCTTCGAGCGACTCGACCCATGCGCGTAGCGCCTTGCGGTTGTTCGCGTTTTTGCCGGCGAATTCCCACACGGCGCGAATGATGCGCGTGGGCGTGTACCCGATGCTGCTCAGCGCTTGGTCGCCGCGTGCTTTAACGTCGGCATCGATTCGTGCGTTAATCTGGGCTGTCGCCATGTCTTCCCCTTGCTCTCTCGCAATGCTTTACGTAAAGCATACCATATATAAACCGGCTCGATGTGCGCGACTTTAGGGATGCCCGCCTGCGCGAGGTGCGGGTTTCAGCCCGGGGTTTCAACTCGGGCTTCAGCTCGGCTTCAATCCGGTTGCAGGCCCCTAAGTGCACGTTTTCAAATTTTTGGTGCATTGTGGTTGAAAATGGTTATACTTAGCCATCAGCATGATTAACGCAAGCGGACATAGCCTCCTTCTTAGCCTGCTGCTTATCTAGGCGCGCCTGCGCCTTGTCTTCTTGCGGGTCCGCGCCTTATAAATCCCCTTCGCCGTTTTCTCCCGTGTGGCTGGCGACCGCTCAAATTCGCGGGACATCTGTGGTGAGTTTCAGGGCTTATCCCTAAAACCCAGCGCAAAGGTAGAAAATCGTTCACGAACGTTTTGAGCCACGGTGAGTTTTCGGGCCTGCTCCCAAGACTCATCCAACCATATAGGAAGGCGAGCATCATCATGAGAGAAGTACGCATCAGCGATGTCACCATGCGCAGGGCGTCGTTCAGCCGCGAGCTGTCGCTGTCGTTCAAGGAGAAGCTGGAAATGGCCAAGCTCCTGGACCACCTGGGCGTGTCCGTCGTCGAGGTCGAGGGCATCGAGAACCCCAAAGCCGACAGCCTGCGCATCAAGTCGCTTGCGCAAATCGTGAAGAACAGCACGCTGGCCGTGCCCGTGCAGATGAACGTCGAGAACATCGAAGCCGTGTGGAACGCGCTGGCCGAAGCCGCCCATCCGCGGCTCATCGTGAAGGCGGCCGTCAGCCCCGCGCGCATGGAGTACGTCTACCGCAAGAAGGCCGACGCCATGCTGGAAGACATCGCCACCACCATCGCCGAGTGCCGCAAGCGCGCCGACGAGGTCGACTTCATCGCCAGCGACGCCACGCGCGCAGACGGCGCGTACCTGCGCGAGGTCATCACGCGCGCCATCGAAGCCGGCGCGACCACCGTCACGGTGTGCGATGCCGTGGGCGCCATGCTGCCCGAGGAATTCGCCGAGTTCATCCGCTCGCTGAAGGCCGACATTCCCGCGCTGGCCGACGTCACGCTGGGCATCTCGTGCTCCGACGAGCTGTACATGGCCGACGCGTGCGCCATCGCCGGCATCATCGAGGGCGTGGGCGAGGTGAAGGCCACCACGTACCCGATGGACGTCGTGTCGCTGGGCCGCCTGAGCAAGATCCTGACCGACAAGGCCGACGCCTGCCAGGCCACGACCACCGTGCGCACGACCGAGCTGAAGCGCGCCATCAACCAGGTCACGTGGATTTGCGAATCGGGCCGCCAGCAGTACTCCCCGTTCGAAACGGGCGTGCGAGAAGCCGACGAGGCCATCGTCCTTACCGAACGCGACGACCAGGACGCCGTCATGCAGTGCGTGGCCAGGCTCGGCTACGACCTTTCCCCCGAAGACCAGGCCGCCGTGTACGAGGCGTTTTTGCGCGTGGCTTCCAAGAAGGAAAGCGTCGGCAGCCGCGAGCTCGACGCCATCGTGGCGTCTGCCGCGCTGCAGGTGCCGGCCACGTACAAGCTGGAAAGCTACGTCATCAATTCGGGCAACCGCATCAAGGCCACCGCGAACATCTGCGTGCGCAAGGACGACGAAGAGCTGCAGGCCGTCTGCGTGGGCGACGGCCCCATCGACGCCGCCTTCCTGGCGCTCGAGCAAATCGCCGGTCAGCACTACGAGCTCGACGACTTCCAGGTCAACTCGGTCACGCAGGGCCAAGAGGCCATGGGCGAAACCGTGGTGAAGCTCATCTGGGAAAACAAGGTGTACTCCGGCCGCGGCATCTCGACCGACATCATCGGCTCGTCCATCCGCGCATACGTGAACGCCCTGAACAAGATCGTCTACGAGGAGCAGAACTAGGAGAACGCGCATTGTCATTCCGAGCCCAAGCGCGAACGCGACCCACTTTGCCACCCGGGTGGAGCGCGAACGCGACCCCCTTTGCCACCCGGGTGGAGCGCGAACGCGACCCCCTTTGCCACCCGGGTTGAGCGCGAACGCGACCCCCTTTGTCATCCTGAGCGGAGCGCGAACGCGACCCCCTTTGTCATCCTGAGCGGAGCGCGTAGCGCGGAGTCGAAGGATCTCCGCGAAGCGGGCGGGCAAAGCCCGAGATCCTTCGCCTTCGGCTCGGGATGACAATAAGACGAGATAAGGAGCATGAGCCATGAGGCTATCGTTTTCAACAAGAGGATGGGGCGACGTCCCCTGGGATGAGCTGGTCAGCACCGCTATCGACATGGGCTTCGAAGGCATCGAGCCCTACGACGTGCTGGCCAACGAGAAGTTTTCGGGCAAGGGCGGCCCGTTCGACCCGTACAACCTGCGCGCCACGGCCCGCGACCTGCGCGGGCGCGACCTGCAGATGCCGGTGCTCGATTCGTCCATCGACATCGCGCAGGCAGGCGACACCGTGCAAACCGCCAAGCAGCTCATCGACGTGGCGGCCCAGGCCGGCGTCGAGTACGTCTGCGTGAAGGGCCAGCACGGCACCGAGGATGCCGCCCGCGCGGCCATCGACGAGCTTCTGCCCTACGCCGAGGAGCGCGGCATGGTGCTGCTCATCGAGACGAGCGGCATCTACGGCGACACCGCGCGCCTGACCGCCCTTATGGACGAGTACGCGAGCGATTATCTGGCGGCGCTCTGGGATGTGCACCACCCCTACCGCGACCACGACGAGGACCCGAGCGACACCATCAAGAATCTGGGCGCCTACGTGAAGCACGTGCACATGCGCGATTCCGACGACGACGGCTCCTACAACCTGGTGGGCGAGGGCACCATGCCCATCGCCGACGTCGTGGACGCGCTCGCCTCCATCGACTACGACGGCTTCGTGTCGCTGGAATGGAAGCCCGAATGGATGAGCGACCTCACCGACATGGACATCATCCTGCCGCACTTCGTGAACTACATGAGCCGTTTCGACGACACGCGCGGCCGCCGCAAGCCGCTGTACCTGAACCACGACGGCACGGGCGAGTACATCTGGAAGAAGTACGACCTCATCGACCTCACGTTCCCCCAGGTGCTCGACAAGATGGTCGAGGAAATCCCCGACCAGCTGGCGTTCAAGTACACCACGCTCGACTACACGCGCACGTACGAGGAATTCCGTGACGACGTGGACACCTTCGCCCGCGCGCTCGTTTCCATGGGCGTGAAAGCCGGCAGCAAGGTGGCCATCTGGGCCACGAACGTGCCCGCGTGGTACATCACGTTCTGGGCCGCCACGAAGATCGGCGCCGTGCTCGTCACGGTGAACACGGCCTACAAGATCCACGAGGCCGAGTACCTGCTGCGCCAGTCCGACACGCACACGCTCGTCATGATCGACCGCGCGCTCGACTCCGACTACGTGGGCATCATCAACGAGCTGTGCCCCGAAATCGCCGAGACCGAGCCCGGCAAGCCGCTGCACTGCAAGAAGCTGCCCTTCCTGCGCAACGTCATAACCGTGGGCTTCAGCATGCCCGGCTGCCTGACGTTCGAGGAGTCGTTCGACCGCGCCGAGTCGGTGCCGCTGGAAACCGTGCAGCGCATGGCCGACGCCGTCCGTCCCGACGACGTGTGCAACATGCAGTACACCTCCGGCACGACGGGCTTCCCCAAGGGCGTCATGCTGACGCACCGCAACGTCGTGAACGACGGCAAGTGCATCGGCGACCGCATGGGCCTTTCCACCGCCGACCGCATGATGATCCAGGTGCCCATGTTCCACTGCTTCGGCATGACGCTTTCCATGACGTCATCGATGACCCACGGCACCACGATGTGCCCCATGCCGTACTTCAGTGCGAAGGCGTCGCTGTCGTGCATCACCAACGAGAAGATCACCTGCTTCAACGGCGTGCCGACGATGTTCATCGCCATGTTCAACCACGCTGACTACGCCAAGACCGACTTCAGCCACATGCGCACGGGCATCATGGCCGGCGCCGGCTGCCCACCCGACCTGATGCGCCGCGCCGCCGAGCCCGACGAGATGAACATGACCGGCATCGTCAGCGTGTACGGCCAGACCGAGAGCGCGCCCGGCTCGGTCATGACCGCCTGGACCGACCCGCTCGACTGGCGCGTGGAAACGGTGGGTTACGAGTACCCGCACATCCAGTGCAAGATCATCAACCCCGGCACGGGCGAGGAAATGCCCGACGGCGTGGCCGGCGAGTTCTGCAGCCGCGGCTACAACACCATGAAGGGCTACTACAAGATGCCCGACGCCACGCGCAAGACCGTTGACGAAGAGGGCTGGCTGCACTCGGGCGACTTGGTCATGCGCGACGAGAACGGCAACTTCCGCGTTACCGGCCGCATCAAGGACATGATCATCCGCGGTGGCGAGAACATCTACCCCAAGGAAATCGAAGACTTCATGATCACGCACCCGAAGGTGAGCGACTGCCAGGTCATCGGCGTGCCCGACCATAAGTACGGCGAAGAGGCCATGGCCTGCATCATCCTGATGGAAGGCGAGGAGGCCACCGAGGACGAGATGCGCTCGTTCGCGCAGCAGCGCATCGCCCGCCACAAGGTGCCGCGCTACATCAAGTTCGTGGACACGTTCCCCATGAACGCCGCCGGCAAGGTGCTGAAGTACAAGATGCGCCAAGATGCCGCCCGCGAACTTGGCTTCGAGGTGGAAGAGGCCGACAAGCTGGGGTCGTAGTCACGTGAAGTCCGCCCTCGTCGGCGCTTCGGGTACACAACCCCCGTTTTTCGACATCGCGGGTGCAAGAGTCGCAATTTGGAACAGTTGATGTTCGAGATTGCGGTTCTTGCACCCGGCTTTCTATGTGCCGAATCGGCTGACCTGGGGAAACGGTAGTTCGAAACCGCCGAACAGCGGCTTTCCGGGTGCAAGAGTCGCAATTTGGTGCATCGCGTGCACGAGAATTAGACTTCTGCACCTCGAAGTGTCTGAAATTCAAGGTTTTGCACCCAGGTAAACGCTGATTAAATGCCCATATGTCATCCCGAGCGTTAGCGAGGGGCCCCGTTGTAGCCTGGCTTCGAGCCCGCGGTCTGAATTGTCATACCGAGCGTTAGCGAGGGATCTCCCCCGTTGCGGCTTTTGGCAACAAGCCCCAGCCTGCCGGATTAACGGCGGGGTTTCAGCCAATCGAGGTATGCGTCGCCGACTTCGGCTGGCACGTCGATGAGGCTGGTCGTGGTGCTGCGCGTTCCGGCGGCGGTGATGGCCCGCAACGTTACAAGCGATAACCTGCGTTGGAAGGGGTTGCTGCGCGTCGCCGCCGACTGAATCTTCTGGCGCGGGATGATGCTCGTTTCCGTGGAAAGCCCGTCGTTGTGCACGAGCGCGTACTTGCGGTTCCACGTGTAGCCCGAATGACGTGCCCACAGCACCGCGCCCACGCCGCGGCCGATGGTGATGGCCGCGCACGCGACGATGACCAGCACGAGCGAACCCGTCATGAACGAATCGTATTGCGCATGCGCCGAAGCGCTGGCGAACTGGATGGCGCCAGTGTTTCCCAGCACAGCCAGCACGCCCCACAAAACGGCGATGACGACGCCGATCCAAAGCACCCAGTTGAACCAGAGGCACCGGCGCAGCAACGCGCGGCGCAGCGCCGGTTTGGGAAGCTGTGCGCATTCGGAGCGGCGCGGGCGGTCAGCAAGTTCGGGCGCCAGGCCGTCAATGATTTCGTCGACACGGTCGACTTTTACGAACGGGTGGATGACCAGGCCCTTCGTGTTTGCTTTCGAGTTGTTGTTGCCCTTGTCCTGCTCGCCTGCGGCATCGATGCGGCCGAGCGACACCTCGCAGTAGCCGATGAGCCGGCGGATGAGCGACTGGCGGATCTCGACGGACTGCACGCGCTCGATGTCGATGCCGCTGAACTCGCGCGCAAGCAGGCCGCGTTCCACCTCGATGCGCGAGCCGCGGCGGCGGGCGCGGAAGTTGCCGTACGAGAACAGCACGGTCAGCAGGCCGAACACCCAGGAAACAACCGTGATGCCCACGACTATGGGGAAGGCGACCCGGGCAAGCGCAACCGCGACTTCGTCTTGCACGAGCAGCACGAGCGCGAACGTGACAACCAGCGACAGCCCCACGATGAGCGCGACCGAGAGGGGCGTGTCATGCGAGATGGTCGTCAGCAGAAGCTCGTGGTTCGAAAGGCCGAATTCGTGCGTGACGGGGTCTTCGCCGAACGATTCCGCGCCGCCGTACACTCCGCGCCAATCGCCCACGACGCCCATCGTCGTGTCAAGCGCGTTCGCCTGGACGGACGCGGTCGCCGGCGCAGGCGCGCCGCAATTGCCGCAGAAGTTCACGTCGTTGGTCGCGCCGCACTGCGGGCACACCCAGGTCGAGCGAACTGCCGCAGCGCTCGTCGAACCCGACGCAACCGATGGCACAGGCGCGCCAGGCGCAACAGGGGCTTGCGCGCGTTGCTGAGCCACGCGCGCGGCTTCTGCCTGCATTCCCTCGGGCGAATCGGTGTCGGCTTCCGGAATGTACACGAGGGCGTTCTCGGCACCCGCCGCCACGGCGGCCTTGCGCGTGAACAGCTCGGCGCGCAGGCGCTCGGCCGTCTCCAACCGCAGGTAGGGCACGCGCACGCCCTTGTTCGACGAGCCGCCGGCCGAATCGATCGTCACTGTGCACACGCCGAAAACGCGCTGAATGATCGACGCGCGGTGGTTCACCGATTGCACGCGCGCGTACGGCACGTGCACGCGGCGCTTGGTGATGATGCCCGAGTAGTAGCTGAACTCGCGCTCGTCGAACACGTACGACATGTTCTTCCAGGCCAGCGCGTACAGGCCGACGAGCAGGCCGACGAACACGACGACGCCCAGCACGGCAATCCCGATGACAAGCAGCGGGTTCACGGCGATGTCGCCTCTTTGAATGGCCATCGCCAGCTCTACCCATCCCTGCATGCCGTTGGCAAGCGTTACGAGCACCACCGCGAAAAACGCCACGATCGGCGCCACCCAGATATACGACTTGTGCACCTTGTAGTGGCGCCCCGTCTGGAAGGTTGAAGGGAAGGACGCCGTAGTTGCTTTCCCGCCACCACCGCAAGCGCTGGCATTTATGTCATCCTGAGCCGCAGGCAAAGGATCTCCCCCGTTGCCGGATCGGGGGAGATCCTTCGACTCCGCGCTTCGCGCTTCGCTCAGGATGACAGAGGGGGAATCGCTTCGCGCTCCGCTCGGAATGACAGAGGGGGAATCGCTTCGCGCTCCGCTCGGAATGACAGAAGAAGCGTTTAATTCTGCCTGCTGATCTGGGTTTTGCTGCATGGCTACACGTCCTCGCGGGCGAGGCGGGCCAGTTCGGCGGCACGGTCGCGCAGCTGCTCGGCGGTCTCGAATTCCAAGCCGGGAATCTCGTGTTCCTTCGCAGCTGTGGAAACCGTGACGGACGCCAGCTTGAACATGCGCAGGATGGGCCCCTGGCGCGTGTCGGTGTTCTGCACGCGGATGAACGGGATGGTGTAGCGCTTGCGCCAGACGATGCCCTTCGCTATGTCGAGGTAATCCTCCGACACCTCGTAGCGCCACCGCGCGTAGCGAATCGGCGGCAGCACGACGAGCCACACGATGTACACCGCCACCATGACGATGGCGAACACGGCGAGCGGCCAGGTTCCCACGCCCGGAATCATCATGATGGGCGCAAGGCAGAACCCTGCGAAAACGCCGATGAGCGTGATCCACAGCGCGTCGTTGATGCGCCAAACGGCTTTCACACGCGGGTCGAGCTGGTTTGCCGGCATCTCTTTCATGAGCACCTCAATCTTCGAAAACGTGTCAGCTTGGCCTGGTCGGTTGGCAAGCGGCTAGAACCTCAGCTCCATGACGTAGTCGTCCATGATGAAGCCGTGGCCGATGTCGGTTTCCACCGAGTCGATCGTCTCGAACCCGATGCCCTTGTAAGCGCGGATGCCCAGGTCGTTGTGCTTGTTCACGGTCAGGTACATGGCCTCGTGGCCGCGCGCGAAGCACAGGTCCTCGTAGAATTCCATGACGCGCCGCGCATAGCCGTGCCCGCGCGCCTCGGGGAACAGGTACACTTTCGAGATGAAGAAACGGTTGCCGTTGTCCTCGCTGCGCCCGCCGGTGAAGCCCACGATGCTCTTTTCCAGGCCGTCCTCGTCGCCTTCGGTCGCCACGAGGAACCAGTACTCGTAGTCGTGCTTGGCCATGTACTTCTTAATGGCCTTGAAGCTTTGGAATTGCTCGATCATGTACTCGGTCTGCTCTTCGCCGATGATGCTCGGCCAATAGCCGCGCCAAATCTCGCCCGCGATCTTCGCGAGCAGTTCCTGGTCGACTTTCGATTTCACCGGTACGAACGATAACGACATGAGATTCCTTCCTACGAGCCAGGCTATGATTCTACACCTAATGATGCTCGCGTTTGTCATCCTGAGCGAAGTGAGCGAAGCGAACGAAGTCGAAGGATCTCCGCGAAGCGTCGGGCAAGGACGAGATCCTTCCACCCCGCAGCTTTCATATGTAGGAACGGCGCAGGCGCGGAGCTCTTCAATCTGCGCTCCGTTTCAGCGTGCTATACTGCTCAGGCTTGCAGGAAAACCTGCAGGTAAGTAAATATTGGCCCCCGAGACATGTTTGTAACGCGGCCCAAAACGCGAGCTTCAGCGAAGCGAACATGGTGAACTGCCTTCCATTCATGTTGACGGGTCCCCGAGACGAAAGGGGTCCGTTATGACCGAAATCAAAAACCCCGATGTCATCGACTTCAGCGACATCTCCGACGAGCAGATGGAGCAGATGATCGACGGCACCCTGACCGAGTTCGACGAGGGCGACCTCGTCAACGGCACGATTGTGAAGATCGAGCGCGACGAGGTGCTGGTCGACATCGGGTTTAAGTCCGAAGGCGTCATCCCGGCGCGCGAGCTGTCCATCCGCAAGGACGCCGACCCGGCCGACCTCGTGCAGGTCGGCGATGAGATCGAGGCCCTGGTCCTGCAGAAGGAAGACAAGGACGGTCGCCTCATCCTGTCGAAGAAGCGCGCGGAGTACGAGCGCTCCTGGATCGCCGTGGAAGAGAAGTTCAAGGCCGGCGAGCCCGTCACCGGCGAGGTCATCGAAGTCGTCAAGGGCGGCCTCATCATCGACATCGGGCTGCGCGGCTTCCTGCCGGCGTCGCTCGTCGACCTGCGCCGCGTGAAGGATCTCGACATGTACCTCAACACGGAACTCGAGGCCCGCATCATCGAGATGGACCGCAACCGCAACAACGTCGTGCTCTCGCGCCGCGTGCTGCTTGAGGAAGGCCGCAAGAACGAGCGCGCCGAAATCCTGGCGAAGCTGTCGAAGGGCATGCGCCTGAAGGGCACCGTTTCCAGCATCGTCGACTTCGGCGCATTCGTCGACCTCGGCGGCATCGACGGCCTGGTGCACATTTCCGAGCTGTCCTGGAACCACGTGAACCATCCTTCCGAGGTCGTGAAGGTCGGCCAGGAAGTGGAAGTCGAAGTCCTCGACGTCGACCTGAACCGCGAGCGCATCTCGCTCGGCCTGAAGCAGACCCAGCCCGATCCGTGGATCAAGCTGGTCGAGGCCTACCCGGTCGGCACCATCGTCGACGGCACCGTCACCAAGATCGTCCCGTTCGGCGCCTTCGTGCAGCTGGGCGAGGCCACCGAGGGCCTGGTGCACATCTCCGAGATGGCTCCGCGCCACATCGAAACGCCCGCGCAGGTCGTGAAGGTTGGCGACACCGTTAAGGTGAAGGTCATGGAGATCAACCCCGAGCGCCGTCGCATCAGCCTTTCCATGAAGGCCGCTGCCGCCGAGCTGGGCATCGACATCGAAGTCGACGAGTCCATCGTCGCCGAGGAGCGCCCGGCCCGCAAGCCGCGCCGCACCGAGGACGAAGCCGAAGCCGAGGGCGCTGAAGCCGCCGAGGCTGTCGAGGAAGCTGCCGAGGCTGTGGAAGAGGCTGCCGAGGCTGTGGAAGAGGCTGCCGAAGAGGTCGCCGAAGCTGCCGAGGAAGTCGCCGAGGCCGCCGAGGCCACCGAGGAAGCTGCCGAATAAGCGCGCTCGCCGACAGGTTGCAACGCTAGGAAAGCGGCCCGATTTCCGGGCCGCTTTTTCATGTATTATGCGGATGGTTCAAGCACCATCGCACGTTCGCGCACAAGGCGCATCACGTTTCGCTCGGGCAAGGAGAAGGCATGGAAAAGATCTTCATCATCGGCGGCATGGGGGCAGGCAAATCCACGGCTCGAAAGGCGCTCGTCGACCAGGGTTTGGAATACATCGACCTCGACAAGATCGGCCACGAAATCCATGGCTGGCAGGTCGTGAAGGACGACCTGGTGGAAGCCTTCGGCCCCGACGTGCTCGACGAAGAGGGCAACGTGAACCGTCCGGTGCTCGCGCGCAAGGCGTTCAAGAACCCCGCCGAAACCCGCAAGCTCAACCGCATCACCATGCCGCGCATCGAAGATGCGTTCACCACGAAGCTCGAAGATTTGGAAAAGGCCGGCTGCGAAGCCGTCGTCGTGGAGTACTCCATCTTCAAGAGCCGCTCGATGTCGGTGGCCGACCAGGCCGACGTCATCATTGCCGTCGTGGCGCCGCTCGACGTGCGCATTCAGCGCGCCGTGGCTTCCGGCTTCGACGAGCAGGATGTTCGTCGCCGCATCGCCCAGCAGATCACCGACGCCGAGCGCATCGAGCGTGCCGACGTCGTCTTCAACAACGACGGCACGAAGGAAGAGCTGTACAACCAGGTCGTCACCTGGTGGAACGACTTCAACGAAGCGTAAGCCCGCCGCTATTCCATGTGCGCCACGGCGTAGTTGATCTTCGGGTGCCGCACGACGATGTGCACGGGCGTTACCTGGTTCAGAAGCGAGATCATGGTGCAATCGCCCGCGTATGACACGACGCGCAGGTTCTCGTAGCGCTCCGCGCCGATGACGCGCCCGGTTGCGCGCTCGCGCCACGACGCCTCGATACGCCGAAACGCCTCGGCCTGCGCAGGCTCGCTTTCGCGGAACACGTTGAGCAGCGTCGTCGTCCGGTCCAGCACGAACCCCATCTTCTTGCGATAATACGCCACGTCGGCCGGCCGCGTGGTGAAGAAGTAGCGCCCGTCTTCCTGGTGCCCCATCACGGCCTCCGATGCCAGCGCGCATGTCTCGCACGCGTAGTTCACGTGGCAGAACAGCCGGTTATGCACGCCTTTCAGGTAATACGGCGTTACCTGCCCGGTCAGGTACAGGGGAATCCACAGCCGCATGACGCGGATGACCTCGTCGAGCGGCCGTTCCACGTTGTGGATGATGTTGACGTGGCATCCGGCTTCCAAAAGCCGCACGATACCGCGTCGGTAACGCGAGAGGAATTGCCGGTCAAGCTGCATTTCCAGAAGCGGCATGTCGGTGCTGAACACCATGTGGCGCGCGTGCGTGTCGGCCGCCGCGTTCAAGAAGTCGATTTCGGCGTTGCGCATGCCGTCAGTGCCGTAGTAGAACCGCGCCACGCTTTCGGGCAGCTCGGGCGGTTGCAGCTCGTTGGCGCTTTGCGCGGGGAAGGCAAGCCATTCCGCGAAGTCGGTCGTGTCGAGCCATGCGAAGAACCGTTCCATGCGCCCGATGTCGGCCTCGAAGATGCGGTCGCCTATGAGCCACACGGCCACGGTCTCGGCGAGCGTCGAGGGGGCGTCGGCGTCATTGGGGTCACCGCCCTCGCGGATGCCGGTGGGCCCGATGAGGTCTTCCAGCTCTTCCAGTTTGTCCTCTTCAAGGCACACGTTCGCGATCAGCCGCGCGCACGGTTCCAGAAACGGCTCCATGTGCGCCGGCTTGCGCTCGCCCTTGCGGATGCGCGAGATGTACGACGGGTCGACGCCCGCCGCCTCGGCCATGCGCGCGTTGCGGATGCCCAGCAGGTGCATGACCATGTCGAAGCGCATGTTGAAATCCATCCCCACCAGGCGCTTCTCCGTGATGCTCGCCCGCAGCGCTGCCTTCACGTCGTCTTCTTGCAGCGCGTCCGCGCCGGTTGCGTGCGAGATGCGCGAAAGCTCGGCCAGCCCCGCGGCCAGGTTGTCCACGGCGCCGCTCGCGGGTTCGGGCACGCGGTTGCCGTTGCGGTAGCGCGAAAGGGCGGAAGCCGACAGGCCGCATGCGGCGGCGATGTCGCGGTTCGTGAACTCAACCTGGTTGCAGAACGCGTCGAGCGTGGTGGCGAACGACATGACGCGCCCCTACGACCGCCGGCTGCTGCCGTATGCGGAGTGTTTGCGGTTGCCGAACGCGCTGCCCTTGCGCGCCTGCTTCTTCATAGTGGCGAGCACATCCTCTTCGGCTTCGCCTTCCACCGATGCGCGCAGCTTCACCACCTGGTCGCGCAGGTGGGCGGCCTGTTCGAAGTCCATGTTGCGCGAGGCCAGCGCCATTTCGTCTTCCATGCTGGAGATGATGCGCAGCACCTCTTCGCGCGAAAGGGCCGCCAGCTCCTTGTTGATGTCCTCGGCGGTGAGGCCCTGCGCGTCCTCGGTCACGAAGCCGAGCACGTCGTTCACGGCCTTGCGGATGGTCTGCGGCTCGATGCCGTGCTCCTCGTTGAACTGCATCTGCAGCGCGCGGCGGCGCTGCGTTTCCTCGATGGCCGTGCGCATGGAATCGGTGAGCTTGTCGGCGTACATGATGACCTGGCCCGACACGTTGCGCGCGGCGCGGCCGATGGTCTGGATGAGCGAGCGGTGGTTGCGCAGGAACCCTTCCTTGTCGGCGTCGAGGATGGCCACGAGCGACACTTCCGGCAGGTCGAGGCCCTCGCGCAAAAGGTTGATGCCCACGAGCACGTCGAACTTGCCCAGGCGCAGATCGCGCAGGATTTCCACGCGCTCCAGCGTGCCGATGTCCGAGTGCATGTAGCGGGCCTTCACCCCTTGGTCGAGCAGGTGGTCGGTAAGGTCCTCGGCCATCTTCTTGGTCAGCGTGGTTATAAGCGTGCGCTCCTTGCGCTCGGCGCGCAGCTGCACCTCGTCGATGACGTCGTCGATCTGCGACACGATGGGCCGCACGATGATTTCCGGGTCGAGCAGGCCGGTGGGGCGGATGATCTGCTCCACGCGCGCCTGTTCCACGTTGATTTCGTAGTCGCCGGGCGTGGCCGACACGTAGATGAACTGCGGCACGCGGCTTTCGAACTCGTCGAAGCGCAGCGGGCGGTTGTCAAGGCAGCTGGGCAGGCGGAACCCGTGCTCGGCGAGCGTGATCTTGCGCGAGCGGTCGCCTTCGTGCATGCCGCGGATCTGCGGCACCGTGACGTGCGACTCGTCGATGATGCACAGGAAGTCTTTGGGGAAGTAGTCGATGAGCGTGTAGGGCGGTTCGCCGGGCGCACGGCCGTCCAGGTGGCGGCTGTAGTTCTCGATGCCGCTGCAGAAGCCCATGGTCTCGAGCATTTCCAAGTCGTAGTTCGTGCGCATTTCCAGGCGCTCGGCTTCCAGCAGCTTGCCTTCCTGCTTGAACTGCTGCAGGCGTTCGCGCAGCTCGTCGCGGATGGTGCGCAGGGCGTTTTCCATCTTCGGCCGCGCGGTCACGTAATGCGACGCAGGCCAGATGGGCAGCGCCTCGTAGGTGTTCAAAACCTCGCCGGTCACGTTGTCGATTTCCGAGATTTCCTCGATCTCGTCGCCCCAGAACTCCACGCGCACGGGGTTGTCGGCGTACGGCGGGAACACGTCGAGCGCATCGCCGCGCACGCGGAAGGTGCCGCGCGCGAGCTCGTAGTCGTTGCGGTCGTACTGTATGTCGATGAGGTCGTGGATGACGTCGTCGCGCTCGGCAGGCACCTGCTTGTCCAAAAACACCGCCATGCCCGCGTAGTCCATGGGGCTGCCGATGCCGTAGATGCACGACACGCTGGCCACCACGATGACGTCGCGGCGCGAAAGCAGCGCCGACGTGGCCGCATGGCGCAGCTTCTCGACTTCCTCGTTGATGCTGGCGTCTTTCTCGATGAAGGTGTCGGATGCGGGCACGTACGCTTCGGGCTGGTAGTAGTCGTAGTAGCTGACGAAGTACACGACCGCGTTGTCGGGGAAGAACTCCTTCAGCTCGGCGGCCAACTGCGCGGCGAGCGTCTTGTTCGGCGCCATGACCAACGTGGGCTTCTGAACGGCCTCGATGGTTTTCGCCATGGTGAACGTCTTGCCCGAGCCCGTTACGCCCAGAAGCGTTTGGTAGCGCAAGCCCCGTTCCACGCCTTCCGCGAGCTTTTCGACGGCCTGCGGCTGGTCGCCCGCCGGCTCGTAGGGCGAGACGACGCGAAACGGCGTGTTGGCCAGCCGCACTTCCGGCAGCTTGCCTTCCATCACCGCGCCCTCTATGTTGCTGAGATGAGCCATGCGGTAAGTATACCTGCTGTCCGCTCTCGCTGGCGGGAAGAGGGGTTCGGGCTTGTCCTCGCTCGCATGCGCGCTGTGGGTTGCTGCCATATCCGGCCGCGGAATCGCCCTCACCCCTCTTCCCGCCAACGAGAGCTACGCATGATAGACTTGGATGGATGGCTTGTCCCCGGTCAGCCGAGCGTAGGCGAAGAGTCTCCGCAAGGTACCAATTAAGGAAGTGCTCCAGATGGCGAATGCCCCGTTTCACAGCTTCACGTTCACGCTCGTGGCCGACAAGCGGCCGCGCACGGCGTTTCGCATGAAGGCGCTTGAAGGCGGCATGTACGAGCTGCACGTCGAGAAGGGCTCGGCTTCGAACCCGACTTCGCAGTTCACGCGCGAGGTGCCGGTCGACGTGGCGCAGCGGCTGAAGGACGCGCTGCAGGACATCGGCGTGTTCGCGTGGGACGAGTTGTACGGCGATACGGCCGCGCCCGGTAGCCGGCGATGGTCGGTGAGCACCGTGTTCAAGGAAGGCGTGTTCTCGGTTGTCTCGAAGGGCGGCTCGGACGTGCCGCCCGGTTTCGACGACATGCTGGAAGAGCTGTACCGGCTCGACTTCCCGCGGCCCGAGGGGGCGGGGAAGGGGACAGGCGCGGCCGCGGGCCCAGGCCCGGGCAGCGGCTCGGCGGCGCGTGGCTTCCAGGCGCTTCCGACGAGCATCGGCGACCTGGCCGCGTTCGCCGCGGGCGGTGACTTTTCGGGCCTCGACCCCGCCCTACTGCAGCAGCGCATGAAGGACGAGGTTTCGCGCATGGGGCCTGCCGAACGCAAGCGGCTCATCGACATGCTCGTGCAATCCGGCATGGGCACCCGCGAGTTCTGGGAAGACTTCTTCAACAACCTATAGCGGTAACCGATGCACGCCTTCCTAGCGTCGGGGCTTGGACAGTTCGTCGGTGTCGAGGCAAATGGTGAAGGGGCCGTCGTTCACGAGGCTCACCTGCATGTCGGCGCCGAATTCGCCGCAGGCAACGTGCGCCACGTCGCGACGGGCTCGTTCCACGAACAGCTCGTACAGGCGCTTCGATTCGCCCGGCTCGCCAGTGCCCGTGAACGAGGGGCGGTTGCCCTTGCGGCAGTCGGCGTACAGCGTGAACTGCGACACGACGAGCACCTCGCCGTTCACATCGGCAAGCGATGCGCCCGTATGGTGCTCGCCATCGGGAAAGATGCGCATCTTGAAGATCTTGGTCCACAGCCGCTCGACTTCCGCTTCGCCGTCGCCTTCGCCCACGCCTAGCAAAACAAGGTAGCCGCGCCCGCACGACCCTACCGTTTCGCCTTCGATCGACACGCTCGCTTCGCTCACCCGTTGCACGACTGCTCGCATATTGCCTCCTCGATAATCAGTTTCCTCCGAGGTCGTTGATTCATCATGCTATGATTCTCGCATGATTGACGAGATTCAGGTGCAGAATTTGGCGCTTATCCGCGAGGCTTCGCTCGAGCCGTCGCGCGGCCTGACTGTGCTGACGGGCGAAACCGGCGCGGGCAAGACGGCGCTCATCGAGGCGTGCAAGCTGCTCATGGGCGCCCGCGCGAATGCCGGCATGGTCCGCGACGGGGAAGAGGCGCTCGTCGTTTCCGGCCGCTTCGAATCAATTTCCTCCGAGGAAAATGATTATTCCGAGCTGGTGGTGACGCGACGCGTCAACGCGGATGGCCGTTCGAAGGCCAGCGTGAACGGCGCCATGGCAAGCGTCGGCGAATTGGCGGAGATAATCGGCCCGAGCGTCGATTTATGCGGCCAGTTCGAGCATCAGCAGCTCATGCGTCCGACGACTCATCTTTCGATCCTCGACTCGTGGGCAAGCGGGCAGATAGAAGCGCCGCTTGCGGCGTATCGGCAGGCGTTCTCCGCCGCGCAAGCTGCAGCCGAAGAGCTCGCGCGCGTGCAAGCTGCCAGCGAGCAATCGCACGAGCGGCTGGAAGACGCGCGCTACATCTTGCGCCGCATCGACGAGGTAGCGCCTGGAGAGGGCGAATACGAGCAGCTGCAGCACGATTTGGAACTGGCCGAGCACGCCGAGGCGCTGGCCGTCGCCGCTTCCACGGCGCACGAGGCGCTGACCGGGGAGGCTGGCGCAATCGACGCCCTGAACGCCGCCGTTGCCGCGCTCGAGGCGGGCGGTCGCGTCGACCCGGCGCTTTCCGACATGGCGCAGACGCTGCGGGAAACGGGCTACGCGCTGGAAGACGTGTCGTCGAGCGCCCGCGCGTACCGCGACGGCATCGAGTTCGACCCCGAAACGCTGGCGCAGCAGCAAGAGCGCTTCTCGCAGATGCAGGGCCTGCTGCGCACATACGGCCCCCGCATGGAAGACGTCTTCGCGCGGCGGGAAGAGGCGGCTGACATCGTGTCACTCGTCGACGACGCGTCCGGCCGCATGCGGGCCGCCACGAAGCAGGCGCAAGAAGCCGAGAGCGCGCTGGCCATCGCCGCCGATGCGCTCGATGCCGCTCGCGACCATGCGGCGCCGCAGTTCGCAGCCGAAGTTACGGCCGTCATGGCGCGCCTTGAGATGGGCAGCGCCCAGCTCGTGTGCTCGCGCCATCGCCTCGACCGCAAAGACTGGACCGAAGCCGGCCCGTCATCGTTCGAGTTCTTCTACCGCCCCGCCGAGGGCATGCAGCCGCGCCCGCTCGCGCGCATCGCCTCGGGCGGCGAGGTCAGCCGCGTCATGTTGGCGTGCAAGGTGGTGCTCGGCGCGCGCGACGCGGTCGATACGCTCGTGTTCGACGAAGTCGACGCCGGCGTGGGCGGCGCCACGGCGGTGGCCTTGGCCGACGTCATCGCCGAGCTCGCACAAACGCACCAGGTCATCGTGGTAACTCACCTTCCCCAAGTGGCCGTCCGCGCCGACAAGCATTACGTCGTGCGTCGCGAGTCCGCCGAAACCGAGCTCGCGCCCGTGACCGCCGACGCCCGCGAGCGCGAAATCGCCCGCATGCTTTCCGGCACCATCACCGAAACCTCCCTCGCTCACGCCCGCGAATTATTGGGCGCATAAGTCCGAATTTTTCCGTTGGTGAAAAAAGTCAGGAAAAAGCTCTTGACACGTTTTGCTCCAATGCGCTAAAGTGCCCACCAATCGAATAGCTCGAAACCGTTGAGGCGAAAGTCAAGCCATCCGGGCACTCACAGAGAGCGGTCGTTGCTGAGAGTACCGTAGAACGCCAGGTGGTAAATGGATCGCCGAGGGAAAGGGGAAAGGCCCCACCGCAAGGGAAGGCCGAGTATCTGGACCGTGAGCCCGCGTCAGAGGCAGAGCGTGTGACTGCACGTTCACGAGTGGGTCCTATTTGGGACCAAGCAAAGGTGGCACCGCAGGTTGAAAGGCCTGTCCTTTGAAACCCCGCAAGGGGTTGCGAAGGACAGGCTTTTTTGATTTGTGCACGACGACTTCGGGTCATTCGAGAACACAAGCCGGCCGGCTGCAGAGGGCAGCGGCCACAACCGAAAGGAACCGAAATGTCCGAGACCACCGCCCAGAAGCGCACCGTCGTAACCGACGACCAGGCCAAGCAGGGCCTGACCACGCAGGACCTCATCCTCGTCGCCGTGCTGCTGGCAGCCGGCGCCGTGCTGAAGCTCACGGTCGCCAGCTTCCTGTCGTTCGCAGGCATGAAGCCCAACTTCGTCATCGCCATGTACTGCCTGGCCATCATCCTGACGCGCCCGAAGCTGCCGCAAGCCATCATCATCGGCCTCATTGCCGGCATCATGTGCCAGATTCCCATGCTGAACGCCACGCCGCTCGTGAACATTCCCTCCGAGCTGCTCGGCGCGCTGGCATGCGGCCTGCTCACCTACGTGCCCATGAAGATTGCCGGCAAGGCCGACATCAACCCGTTCGTCAACACGTTCCTCTCCACGGTCGTGTCGGGTTACACGTTCGCCATCATCGTGGGCCTCATGAACGGCCTGGCGCTGCCCGTCATCTTCGTCACCTACGCCGTCATGGTGTTCGGCACTGCCACTTTCAACGCCATCCTCGTGCAGATCCTCACCCCGCTGCTGCGCAAGGTTCTGAAGAAGTAACAGATGGCGAAAGGACTGGGGCGACGCTCGCGAAGCGGGCTCCGCAGCTGCCGAGCATCGCCCCGCCGCCTCATCGCAGAAAGAGCTCCAATGATCGAAATTAGAAACTTCTCGTTCACCTACCGCGAAAGCGCCGATCCGGTGGTGCAGGACATCAACCTGCGCATTCCGGACGGCGCCTTCGTGGGCATTACGGGCGCGGCCGGCAGCGGCAAGTCCACGCTGACGTACGCGATGAACGGTATCATCCCGCATTGCTACCCGGGCGATTTCTACGGCTCGGTCGTCGTGGAGGGCCTCGACACGTGCGAGGCCAGCCTCACCGACATCTCGCAGGTCGTCGGCAGCGTGTGCCAGGACATCGACTCGCAAATCGTCACGTCCATCGTGGAGGACGAGATGCTGTACGGCCTCGAGAACTTCGGCGTTCCGCATGCGGAAATCGACGCGCGCGTCGACGAGGCGCTGACCGACATGGGCATCGCCGACCTGCGCGACCGCGTCATCGCCAGCCTGTCGGGCGGCCAGAAGCAGAAGGTGGCCATCGCGTCGATCCTCGCGCTGAAGCCGAAGGTGCTCATGCTCGACGAGCCCACGGCCGAGCTCGACCCGGCCAGCTCGCTGCAAGTGTTCCAGCTGCTGGAACGCTACGCGCGCGAGCACGGCACGACCGTCGTGGTGGTCGAGCAGAAAATCGCGCTGCTGTCGCAGTTCGCCGACATGCTCGTCATCGTCGACGACGGCCGCATCCGCTTCGCCGACTCGCCCGCCAACGTGCTGGCGCATTCCGACGAGCTGTTGGAAATCGGCGTGAACTGCCCGCGTTCCACCACGCTCATGAACCGCCTGGCCGCCGACGGCCTGTACGCCGGTTCCGTGTGCCGTAACGTCGAAGAAGCCTGCGTCGCGCTGGCGGAGGTGATCGCATGACCATCGAATTCCGCAATGTGCACGCATCCTACGACGCCAACACGCCCATCCTGAAGGGCGTGAGCTTCACCGTGAACGACGGCGAGTTCGTGGCGTTCGTCGGCACGAACGGAGCCGGCAAGTCCACGACGATGCGCCTGGTGAACGGCCTGCTGAAACCCGAGCAGGGCGAAGTGCTCATCGACGGCGTGCCCACCACGCAGCTGAAGACGAGCGAGCTCGCGCGCCGCGTGGGCTTCCTGTTCCAAAACCCCGACAGCCAGATTTGCTCGAACACCGTACGCGACGAGCTGTTGTTCGGCTTCCGCGCACTGCACATGAATATGGACGAAGCCGCCCGCCGCGTCGACCGCGTCATCGAGGAATTCGGCTTCAACCCCGACGACGACCCCTTCCTGCTGAACCGCGGCACGCGCCAGCTGCTGGCGCTCGCCTCCATCGTGGTGCTGGAGACGCCGGTCGTCGTGCTCGACGAGCCCACGACCGGCCTCGACTTTCGCGAGTGCGTGAAGGTCATGGGCATCATCCGCCGCCTGCACGAGCGCGGCACCACCGTCGTCATGGTCTGCCACGACATGGAGGTCGTCGCCGACTTCACCGAGCGCGTCATCGTCATGAGCGACGGCCAGGTGGTCGACCAGGGGCCGACGTTCGAGGTCCTGCGCAACCGCCGCACGCTCGAGGTCGCAAGCCTCGTGCCGCCGCAGATCGTCGACATCTCGCTGGGCCTTTCCATCATGCGCCCCGAACTGGCCGGCACGCTTGTCGGTACTGCCAACACGCTGAACGAGATGGAAACCGCCGTGGCCGCCGCCGTCGGCCAGCCCGACCGTTCGCAAGCCGCGCCGACGTACGCGCAAACCGCCCCCGGCGCCGAAGACGCCGCCGGCATTGGCGGGGCGGAAGCGGGGTTTGTCCCCGATTCCGAAAAGCTGGCTGGCCTGGACCTAGAGTCTGCCGTGGAATACCTGGCCGGCGAAGGCGATGCACGTGCAACCGGCTTCGTGCGCATTCCCACGTCGCCGATCGACCCTGCCGGCGTGCAGCTCAACGAGCTGCTCGACGCGCAATACGAGGGTAGGGAAGCGAATGCCGAATCTCCCGCAGCGAACGGCTCCGACGCCTTCGCCGCCGATCAGACACTTGCGGGTTCAGCGCTGGGCGCAGGCTCTTCCCATGCAGGGTCCGATGCCCCGTTCGACCTGTTCAACGACCGCCCGGCGCCCGAGCCGGTCGGCGCCATCGGCTTCGCCGTTCCCGGCAACGTTCGTGAATCGGGCCGCAACCTGGTCGTTCCCGAGATCGACGCGCCCGCTGCAAAGCCCGACAAGGGCGCTTCAACCGCGCACCCTGACGAAGGCGCTTCAACCGCCGACTCGTCCGATTCCGCCCCCTCAGCCGCGCCGAGAGAAGGAGGCTCCCGATGAACGGCTTCCTCGAGTACGTTCCCGGCGACTCGCTTTTGCACCGCATGAACCCCGTCGCCAAGCTGCTGTTCGCCGTCGTGTTCGCCATCACCTGCTTCTGCACGGGCAACCTCGTGTTCCTGTGCGTCATGCTGGTGCTGGGCCTTGCCATGGCGGCCAGCTGCGGCATGATGAAGCAGACGTTCGGCCTGATGAAAGCCGTGTTCGTGTTTTCGCTCATCCTGGCCATCCTGCTCATCTTCACCACGCCGGCAGGCGACCGCCTCGTCGACTTGCCGTGGGGCTACATCGGCACCGGTTCCATCCTGGCCGCCGTCACGACCATCGTGCGCCTCGAGGCCGCCGCCATTCCGCTGTTCCTCACGTTCTACGTCACCAAGATGTCCGATCTGTCGAATTCCGTGGTAAAGGTGCTGCACGTGCCGTACAAGTACGCGTTCACGTTCACGTCGACGGTGCATTTCATCCCCGTGTTCATGAACGACATGAAGGGCATCATGGAAGCGCAGACCGCCCGCGGCGTCGAGTTCGACGTCGGCGGCATCGTCAACAAGGTGCGCCTCATGGTGCCCCTCACCGTGCCGCTGCTGGTCAGCTCGGTGCGCAAAACGAACAGTGCCGCCATCGCCGCCGAAGTCCGCGGCTTCAACCTGCGCACCCGCGACTCGGGCTACAAGCAGTATCCCTTCGCCGCCTTCGACATCGCCGCGATAGCCCTGGCCATCGTCCTGCTCGCCGCCGCCATCTGCATCACCGTGCTGCTATAGCGCCGACCGCCACCCCCTAGCCGCCACCTGCATCACCGTGTTGCTGTAGCAGGTGGCGAGCGCCAACCGTCCGCTTGTCCGCTCCGGAGCCGCCGATTGCCCTTGTCCCAGGTGCAGAACCCGCGATTCGCACCATGCCTGGATGCTGCGTCCGCGATTCGCGACGCGCCCAGGTGCAGAACCCGCAATCTGCGCCACGCCCGGGTGCAAGACCCGCAATTTGGAGCAGCCGATGTTCGAGATTGCGACTCTTGCACCCGAGCTCTTCTTCCTGGGAAAACGTTTCCCCGAAACGCCGCAAACGCCCCAATCCGGGTGCAAAAGTCGCAATCTGAAGCATCGGGCGCACGAGATTCCAACTCTTGCACCCGCCAACGTCCGAAATCGCAGGTTTTGCACCCAGCAACGCCTGAAATCGCGAGTTCTGCACCCGGCAGCGTCCGAAACTGCGAGTTGTGCACCCGAAGCAACGAGATTCGCTTCTCTGCACCCGGTTGTGCGCTGGCAAATTGAAACGCATGCAAGTTACGCTCGAACTAATCGGGTGTTAGCGAAGCTTCCCGCTTGACTGATTCCAAGCAAACACTTCGCTCCTGAAAGCCAGACGAGCCGGGGTCGCGCCAAGGCATCCCGTATTCAAGCGCTTTCCAAGCAGCCGTGCGATTCGCTGAACGATGTATTCAAACGACAGCAAGTCGTTCACTTGGTTCGATGTGAGCTCGATGACCTCGAAGCTCATTTCCTTGAGCGCGTTTACCCTAGCGCGGTCAGACGCCTGGTCCTCGGGGTCGGAATGGTCGAGCCGCCCGTGATGCTCGATATCGAGCTGAATCGGCAGATAGCACATATCGGGAAAACACGACTGCCGCTTCGCGATACGCGCAGCACGCGGCGTCAAAGAAATCTTGTGGTTCATCAGCGGGGCATCGAGACCATAGCCGCCGAGCCTATATGGAAGGCACAGGGCCATTACGTCGAAGGTCTCCATGGGCGATGCCGAATGCTCGACAACATGCGGAAGAGCAGAGAGCGCTTTCTTGTAACCCCTGCACCCCTCGGCGTGGGCAAGGTAATCGCGCAATCGCTCGAGGGTGAGCAGCGGCGCTTTCCGCGTGCGGAATCCTCGCTTCTCGTTCCTGTCGAAGCTGTAATAGCCGCAGAGCTCGCACCCGAACGCGATGAGCTGCGTCTTGGTCAGCAGCGTTGAAGCAGCAAGAAACGCAAATTCGGGCGAAGCAACGAACACGTCGTCCTTAAGCTCGTAAAACGACTGTTCCGGAAGCCGTCCGCCCCACATGTACGTGACGTGCCTGTCGGAGTCGCGTCGCTGAGCGCCTTCGAACGCAAGTACGCGAACAACTCCGCCGAGCGGCGCGAGGAACTCTGCGGTCATCCAGTCCGGTTTCAGACGTTCGATGTCCTCGTAGGCGCAAGCGCACGGCTCGGGCGCGATGGCAGATGGCTGAGCGGGCGCCCTGTCGAGGGGGTAGACTTGCCGCCAGAATTCCATAGAGGTCGATATGTCGAGCACTAAAGCCATGCGCGGATTGTAGCAGGATAAAACAGCACGTCAACACGCGTTTTCGAAGTGTAAAGAACGGTTGGAACGGCGTTGGGTTTCGGCGATTTTTGGCTGCGTGTGAGTCGGCTTCGCGCGGGCTTCGCGTCGGATTCAAGTCGCGTTTCGGCGGTATACTTGTCGGCAATGGGAGAGTTTTCTGACAAGGTATTCGAAATCGTGCGGCAGGTGCCCTCTGGGAAGGTGACGACGTACGGTCAGGTGGCAAGTCTCATGGGGCGCCCGCAATCGGGGCGCTACGTCGGTTTCGCGCTGCGCAACAACCCCGAACCGTACTCCGATGGCGAGGGCATTCCCTGCCATCGCGTGCTGTTCAAGAACGGTTCGCTTGTGCCGGGCTTCGCGTTCGGCGGGCCCGACGTTCAGCGGAAGTTGCTGGAAGACGAAGGCGTGACGTTCGTCGACAACGACCGCGTCGACCTGGAAGCGCACCTATGGGACGGCCGCGGCGCCAACGACCCCACGGGGCCGCCCGACGATTTCGATTGGGAAGCCGAGCTCGGCGACTAGCGGCGACGGAGGTGCGCATGTTCACAATCGGGTGCCATCTTTCCATAGCGAAGGGCTTTGCTGCGGCAGCGCGCGATGCGGCTTCCATCGGCGCGAACACGTTCCAGTTCTTCACGCGCAACCCGCGGGGCGGCAAGGCGAAAGAGCTCGACCCAGCCGACCTGGCCGCATTCGCCGACGTGCGCACGAGCGAGGGCATCGCGTGCATCTTGGCGCACGCACCGTATACGCTAAACCCTGCGTCGGTGAAACCGGAAACGCGCGAGTTCGCACTTCAAACGCTCGCCGACGACTTGCTGCGCATGGAGCAGATCATGCCGGGCCAGCTGTACAACATGCACCCCGGCGCACATATCGGCCAAGGACCCGAAATCGGCATCGAGTTAATCGCCGAGACCTTGAACGCCGTGCTGCAGCCGCAACAGACCACGACCCTGCTACTGGAAACGATGGCGGGCAAGGGAAGCGAAGTCGGCCGCACGTTCGACGAGATCGCCGCGATAATCGAGCGCGTCGAACTCGACGAGCACGTGGGCGTTTGCCTCGATACCTGCCATGTTTGGGATGGCGGCTACGACATCGCAGCCGACCTCGACGGCGTGCTGGCGGAATTCGACCGCATCATCGGCCTCGATCGCCTGCGGGCCGTTCACCTGAACGATTCCAAGAATCCCTGCGGCGCGCACAAGGACCGGCATGAAAAGCTCGGGCTGGGGCACATCGGCTTCGAGGCGCTGTCCGCCGTGACGAACCACCCGAAGTTGCGAGACCTTCCCTTCTACCTGGAAACCCCGCACGACAAGCTTTCCGGCTATGCCGATGAGATCGCACGCTTGAAGGGCGCACGATTGTAGAGAGCCGATTCCCGCGCAAGCCCGTCGCGGGCTTTCGCATCTCACGCGCCGCCGGATATCGGCATCGCAATCGCCAACGTTTACAGATACAGGGTTAGCGATTTCGGGTGTTGTCGGGTGCAGAACCTGCGATTTCGGACGTTGCCGGGTGCAAGAGTTGGAATCTCGTGCGCCCGATGCTTCAGATTGCGACTTTTGCATGCGGCGTTTCGGGGAAACGTTTTCCCAGGTCAGCGATTTTATGGAAGAAGAGCTCGGGTGCAAGAGTCGCAATCTCGAACATCGGCTGCTCCAAATTGTGGGTCTTGCACCCGGACGCGTCTCAAATTGCGGGTTCTGCACCCGGGCGTGCTGCAGATTGCGGGTTCTGCATCCACGCGTGCCGCGAATCGTGGGCGCGGCACCCGAGCAGGTCGCAAGCTGCGGGTCTTGCACCCACGCGTGCCGCGAATCGCGGGCGCAGCGCCCAGCTAGTAATGCCTCTGGCTATTTCCCCATCATGCTGGCGAAGTCGGCCAATGCGGCGGGGATGTCGATTTGCTGGGGGCACACGGCCGCGCACGAGCCGCAGCCGATGCAGGCGCTCGGCTGCTTGTCGGCGGGCAACGCCCCTAGGGCCATCGGCGCGATGAAGCCGCCCTCCGGTCGCGAAAGGTGCTCGTTGTACAGCTCCAACAATCGCGGAATGTCCAGCTCAAGTGGGCAATGCGACACGCAGTAGTGGCACGCGGTGCACGGCACGCCCTTCGCACCGGCCAGCTTGCGCCCGAGTGCCAGCAGCGCGTCGCGCTCCTGATCGCTCAGTTCGTCGGCCCGTTCGAACAGCGCCACGTTCTCGCGTAGCTGCTCCATGCTCGACATGCCAGACAAGATGGTGCCCACGCCTTCCACGTTGCGCACGAACGAGAACGCCCACTCCACCGCGTCGGCGTCGGGCCGCAGCGCACGCAGGGGCGCCATGTCCTCGTCGGACAGCGACACGATGATGCCGCCGCGCAGCGGCTCCATCACCCAAATGCCGATGCCGCGCTCGCGCAGCGCCTGCACCTTCGCACGCGCGTCTTGGAACTCCCAATCCATGTAGTTCAGCTGAATCTGGCAGAACTCCATCAGCTCGCCGTACGCGTCGAGGAAGCGCATGAACGTGTCGAAGCTCCCGTGCACCGAGAAGCCCAGGTGGCGAATCTTGCCCGCCGCCTTCTGCTCGGCAAAGTACGACACCGTGCCGAACTTCGAGTCGTCAAGGTACTGCTCGATGTTCATCTCGCAGACGTTGTGCAGCAGGTAGAAGTCGAAGTAGCCCACTCCGCACCGCTCAAGCTGCTCGGCAAAGATTTCCTCGTGCTTGCCGAAGTTGGAAACATCGTAGCCGGGGAACTTGTCGGCCAGGTAGAACGACTCGCGCGGGTAGCGGGCGAGCGCCCGGCCCATGACGCGCTCGGAGTTGCCGCCGTGGTAGCCCCATGCGGTGTCGTAGTAGTTGATGCCGTGGTCGTAGGCGTACTGCACCATGTCGAGCGTGGCCGGCTCGTCCACGTGGGCATCCTCGCCGCCGATGACCGGCAGGCGCATGGCGCCGAAGCCGAGGGCCGAAAGCTTCAAGTCCTGGAAGTTGAAATACTGCATGGGGAATCCTCTCTCTTGGTAAGAGGATTATAGCAATGCGTCAAACCGGCAAGGCAACTTCGGCGCATCGCGCGTAGCCCCGAAACCGACCAGGTAGCGTTGGCGCATCGCGCGTGGCCCCGAAACCGACCAGGCAACGTTGACGCATCGTCCTGCCTGCTTGGCATGGCTGGTAACCCGCTTGCGCGTGGTCACATTGTGTCGGCCCCGTCATAACGCATTATTTCGCGCTATACTCACAGTTTGTGTGAATTCGCACGTCGAAAGGCTAAACATGGCAATTACAGACGAATTGGCGGCCCTGCGCGAGCAGACGCTTTCCGCCATCGAGGAAGCGGTCGACACCGCGGCGCTCGATGCGGTGCGCGTGGCCGTCATCGGCAAGTCGGGCACGCTGACGGGCTACCTGCGCAACATGGGCCAGGTCGCCAAAGAGCAGCGCGCCGAGGTGGGCAAGGCCGTGAACGAGGCCCGCAAGGTCGTGGAAGAGGCGCTCGAGGCGCGCAAGGCCACGCTGGCGGCAGCCGAGCTTGCGGCCAGCATCGACGCGGCGGCGGTCGACATCACGTTGCCGGGTCGCACGCAGCAGCTGGGCACGCGTCATCTGATCAACCGCGTGTCCGAGGAAATCTGCGATGTGTTCCTGGGCTTGGGCTACACGGTGGCCGAGGGGCCCGAGGTCGAAACCGACTATTACAACTTCACGGCGCTCAACGCGCCCGCCGACCATCCCAGCCGCAGCATGCAGGACACGTTCTACGTCGTCGACCGCTCGGGCGACGAGGCGGCGGTGCGCGGCGAGTCGGATGTGCTGCTGCGCACGCAGACGAGCGGCGTTCAGGTGCACTGCATGGAAGACCAAGAGCTGCCCATTTACATCGTGGCGCCGGGCAAGGTGTTCCGCCGCGATGTGGCCGATCCCAGCCATCTGCCGCAGTTCACGCAGATCGAGGGCCTGGTCGTCGACAAGGGGATCACCTTCGGCGATCTGAAGGGCACACTCGACTACTTCTGCAAGGCCGTGTTCGGCCCCGAGCGCAAGACGCGCTTCCGCGCGCACTACTTCCCGTTCACCGAGCCTTCGGCCGAGGTCGACGTCAGCTGCGGCGTGTGCCACGGCGAGGGTTGCCGCATGTGCAAGGGCACCGGCTGGCTGGAAATCCTCGGTTGCGGCATGGTCGACCCGAACGTGCTGGAAATGTCCGGCATCGACCCTGAAGTGTACAGCGGCTTCGCATTCGGCGTCGGCGTCGAGCGCGTGGCCTGCCTGAAGTACAACGTCCCCGACCTGCGCTACCTGCTGCAAGGCGACATGCGCTTCCTTAGGCAATTCTAAGCGGGCTGTCCGCTTTGAGCGCGGGAGGGGGTCCCGTGCTCAGACAGTCCTGCTTTGGCGAAGAATTCACAGGATTCTTCGCGTCGTGCGGAACTGCGCGCGGGACCCCCTCCCGCGCTCAAAGCTACGTAATTAGAAGGAACGAACATGAAGGTTTCTCTGAATTGGCTGAACGAATATGTTGACGTGCCGAGCGACCTCAAGGCGTTCTGCGATCGGCTCGACCTGACGGGCACGGGCGTGGAAGGCGTCGAAAAGACGGGCGCCGCGTTCGACCGCATCGTAACCGCGCAGGTCGTCGAAAAGGAACCGCACCCCGATTCCGACCACATGTGGGTCACCAAGGTGAACGTGGGCGAGTGGAACCTCGGCGAAGACGGCAAGCCCGAGCCGCTGCAGATCGTCTGCGGCGCGCAGAACTTCCAGAAGGGCGATCACATCGTTACGGCGCTCATCGGCGCCACGTTGCCGGGCGACTTCACCATTAAGAAGTCGAAGCTGCGCGGCGTCACCAGCATGGGCATGAATTGCTCCGAGCGCGAGCTGGGCCTCGGCAACAACCACGACGGCATCATGATCCTGCCCGAGGATGCGCCCGTCGGCATGCTGTTCGCCGACTACAAGAAGATGTCCGACACGGTGCTCGACCTGGAAATCACGCCGAACCGCCCCGATTGCCTGAGCATGGTGGGCATGGCGCGCGAGGTCGGCGCGATGTACCGCGCAAACGTGGCGCTGCCCATGTACGAGCTGGAAGAAGACGCCAGCCAGCCGAACGTGAACGACCTGGCCGCGGTGGAAATCGAGGATCCGGCCCGCTGCCCGCGCTACACGGCCCGCGTCATCAAGGATGTGAAGATCGGCCCGAGCCCCCAGTGGCTCGCCGAGCGCATCACGGCTGCCGGCGCGCGCCCCATTAACAACGTGGTCGACATCACGAACTACATCCTGTTCCTGTACGGCCAGCCGCTGCACGCGTTCGACTACGACAAGCTGGTCGGAGCGGACGGCAAGGCGCGCATCGTCGTGCGCGCGGCGGCCGACGGCGAGAAGTTCACGACGCTCGACGAGGTCGACCGCGAGCTTACGAGCGACATGACCGTCATCGCAACACCCGAGCGCGCGGTGGCGCTGGCCGGCGTCATGGGCGGCCTGGAAACCGAGATCACCGAGGAAAGCACGACGGTTCTGTTGGAAGCCGCCACGTTCGAGCATGGCCGCACCAGCCGCACGAGCCGCAACCTGGGACTCATCAGCGAGTCGAGCATGCGCTACGAGCGCGGCGTCGACGACAACCCCATCGCCGACTACTCGGCTGCCGCCGCGGCGCTGCTGGCCGAACTCGCCGGCGGCAAGGTGTGCCCGGGCATCATCGACGTGTACCCCGCGCCCACGCCGCGCCGCGAGCTGCCGTTCCGCATCCCGCGCTTCACGCAGATGATGGGCGTGGAAATTCCGCGCGCCGACATCGTCGACATCCTGGAGCGCCTCGACTGCGACGTCACCGACGACGGCTCCGACACGCTGCAGGTGACGGCCCCCACGTGCCGCCCCGACCTCGAGCGCGAAATCGACCTGTACGAAGAGGTCCTGCGCCTGTGGGGCATGGACCTCGTGCCCCCCACGCTGCCGGCGAGCCCCAACCGCGTGGGCGCGCTGACCGACTGGCAGCTGTTCGTGCGCAAAGTGAACCGCGCCATGACCTCGGCGGGCCTGAACGAAACCACCACGTACTCGTTCGCCGATCCGACCGAGCTCGAGAAGCTGCGCATGCCGTCAGAAGGTTTGGGCGAGCCGGTCGAGCTGATCAACCCGATGAACGCCGAGCAATCGGTCATGCGCCAGTCGATCATCCCCGGGCTTCTGCGCTCGGTCGCCTACAACCAGGCGCACGGCGTGAAGAACGTGCAGCTGTACGAAACGGGCGTGGTGTTCGCCGCGCACGAGGGCGCCAAGAAGCCCAAGGAACGCCAGAAGCTCGCCGGCGTGCTGGCAGGTTCCATGCGCGACGCGTCGTGGAACGCCCCGGCCGTGCCGTTCGACTTCTTCGACGGCAAGGGCGCGGTGGAAAGCCTCGCGCGCGAGCTCGCCATTTCCAAGCTGCGCTTCAAGGCGCTGGAAGCCGACGAGGCCCCGCACCTGCAGCCCGGCCGCGCCGCCCAGGTGCTCGCCGGCGGTTCGGTGCTCGGCTGGGTGGGCGAGCTGCACCCGCTGGCCGTCGACGCGTATGAGGCCGAAGCCCCCGTCGTGGCGTTCGAGCTCGACATGGAAGCGCTCATGAAGGCCACGCGCCCGTCGCGCGATTACGTCGACGTGCCCGAGTTCCCGCCCGCGAGCGTCGACTTGGCGTTCGTCGTGGCCGAGGACGTGACCAACGAGCGCCTGGTGCAGTGCATCACGAGCGCGGGCGGCAAGCTGCTCGAAGACGTGCGCCTGTTCGACGTGTACCGCGACGACGCGCGTGTCGGCGCCGGCAAGAAGTCGATGGCGTACGCATGCACGTTCCGCGCGCCCGACCGCACGCTCACGGGCGAAGAGGTCGAGAAGGCCGTCGAAAAGCTGAAGAAGAAGGTGGCCGGCGCAACCGGCGCTGAAATCCGCGGCTAGAATTCACGGTTGCCTCATAATGTAAACCTAAGTTAACATGTGTCAAACTGGACTGCCCAGTTTGACACATTCGGTTATTGAGGAGCGAGCATGTCTTTCGATGGAATGGAAACGCCGGGGCGCAACGACGAGTGCTGGTGCGGCAGCGGCAAGAAGTACAAGAAGTGCCACCTGGCCAACGACGAGCGCATGGAGGACCTGGCCAACCAGGGGTTCGAAGTGTTGCCGCGCACGCTGCTGAAAAGCGCCGCCGACATCGAGGGCATCAAGTACAGCGCCGAGGTGAACGTTGGGTCACTTGACTATGTGGCCGAGCACATCGGCGTGGGCACCTCGACCGAGGAAATCGACCAGTGGGTGTACGACTACTGCATCGCCCACGACGCCATCCCGGCAGACCTGAACTACGAGGGCTTCCCGAAAAGCGTGTGCACAAGCATCAACGAGGTCGTGTGCCACGGCATCCCAAGCCCCGATGACGTGCTGAAAAGCGGCGATATCGTGAACGTGGACATGTCCACCATCCGCAACGGCTACTTCTCCGACAGCTCGCGCATGTTCTGCATCGGCGAGGTGAGCGACGAGGCGCGCCGCCTGGTAGAGGTCACGCGCGCGTCGGTGCAGGCCGGCCTCGCCGCCGTGAAGCCGTGGGGCTTCTTGGGCGACGTGAGTGCCGCCGTGAACAAGGTGGCCACCGATGCGGGCTATACCGTGGTGCGCGAGTTCGGCGGCCATGGCATCGGGCTGGAGTTCCACGAAGACCCGTGGGTCGGCTTCAACGAGAAGGCGGGCACGGGCCCGGTGCTGGTACCGGGCATGTGCTTCACGATCGAGCCGATGGTGAACATGGGCGGCCAGGAAATCGACATGTCCGACCCCAACGGCTGGACGGTGCGCACCGCCGACGGCAAGCCCACCGCGCAATGGGAAGTGCAGCTCGTCGTCACTGAAACCGGTTACGAGCTCATCAGCTGGTAACGCCCCTCGAATAATGATGCGCGAGGGGGGAGCTGGTGCATCATCGTGATTGCTAAAGCGCCACGACGATGTTGGTCATTTCGTCGGGGACGGTGCCGCTTTTCTCCCATTGACGGACGCAGACTTCGACTTTCGTGGCCTTGCCGGCGGCGTTGAACTCGACCTTCCCGAGCTGAATCTGCGCCTCGATGCCGCTGTTCATGTAGTCCGAGAAGAACGCCCGCGAGGACGTGCCGCTGAAGCTGTTCGGGAACGATTCGCTGACCAGCCCCGAAAAGCCGAGTTCCTGCAGCACCGAATAGTCGCCGCGAATTTCCGGGTTGCTTCCGTCCGTGCTGTTGTTGCGGTACGTGAGCAGCGTGATGCCCTCGCCGTTGCTGAGGCGGCCCTGATAGGCCGAGGGCGTGTTCGTGACGTCGAGAATCTCTTCCCTCGTCATGCCCAGGAACTTCTCGCCCATGGCGCGCATGGCGTCGACATCGGCGTATAGGCGCTCTTCGGCCGAGGTGGTCGGCAACGGCTGGGTCTTGTTGTTGTACAGCGATTCCGCCTCGGTATACTTCGCGCCGCTGCCGTTCAGCCAAACGATGCTCGTGACCTGCCCGTTTCGGACGCGGTACGTCAGGAACTTCCCCTCGGGATAGCCGCGCACGGGCACGTTGCCGATGGAGTAGTCGGCCATCTCGCTTGACTTGCCGTAGCCCGAATAGGACAGGACGGCGTTGTCGGTCACGTCGACGGCTCTGCCGGACGCGGCGTCGAACACGTAGGTTTTCGTGGTGGACGCATCGTCGAACAGCGACTGCGCCAGCACGGCGGCGTAGCCAGCCCGCGCGTTTGCCTCGTCGGTCGCGACCTTTGCGCGTTCGATTTGCCCGTTCAGGGTGGGAATGGCAGTGCCGACCAGCACGCCGATGATGGCGATGACAAGAAGCATCTCCATCAGCGTGAAGCCAGATTGCGCCCGTCGCGCTATGACTGCCTGCTTGCTCAATTTCATTTCCAGCCTCGAAAACCTACCCCGCGATGATGGTACCACGCCCGAGGGGAAGGCGTTTCAGGCCCGTGGTTACAGCTGCGTTACGGAATACGGCGCGCCGAAATGATGCGCGAGGGGGGCTGGTGCACCGTTTTGCCGAATGATGCGCCAGCTCCCCCTCGTGCATAAGCGTACGCCGTGTGCCACGAGGGGTCCCCTGCCGGCACACGGCGCACGCGGGCGACTTCGGATTTTGGCTGTTGGGAGGGCGTTTTTTTTATCGTACATGGTATACTTTCATAGTTTATAACCAGAGTAGGAAAACTGTAGGCATCGGCGGGAAAGGCACGGCGTGACCGGCAGCGCTACGATAAAGCTGAAATCGCAGAACGGGGCGTCGTTCTCGTTCGCCTTGCTGCTGTTCCTCGTGTGCGCGGTCGTCAGCTCGGTCGTGCTGGCAGCGTCCACGGCTTCCATGGGCCAATTCGCCGGGCAGGGCAAGGCCGATCAGCGCTATTACGCGGTCACGTCGGCGGCGGGCCTGTTCAGCGACGCGTTCGGCGAATCGGGCGAGCTGCAGTACACGCTGACCGAAACATGCCGGGGAACGCGCACCATCACGCGCCCCCAAGCCGGCGCGGCCACCGAAACGTTCGCGAAGGACAAGGGCGCATCCAACGCGGAGCTCGTCGCACCGGCCTACGACGAAGGCTACGACTTCCTCTCCGACGCCACCGCGTACGCGCTTTTCGGGCATCCGTCCAGCTGGGCCACGCAGGCGAACCTGTCGAGCCAGCTGGCGGAAGCAAGCTGGGGAACATGGCTTCTCTCGACCGCGGCCAAAGACGACGACACCGGCTTGCCCAAGGCCACGGCGTCAACGGCCACGTTCAAGGTCAGCCCCGACATCCCGGGCGTCGACCCGTCGGAAACCGCCTACGACGTGACCGTCGACGCGACGCTCAACGACGACTGGACGTGCGACCTGTACTTCCACAACGACGCGGCGGACTCGAACGACCGCTTCTACCTGTACATGAAGCTCTCGGCTATCGTGGAAGAGGGCGTCGCCGTCAGCGAGCAGCTGCAGGGCTCGACCGCATCGACCGACGACGGCACGGTGAACGAAGAGCTCGTCTCCGAGACGAAGACGACCACGGTCACGTGGCACGTCGAGCGAGTCGTTCCGGGAAGGGGGCCGGTCAGTGGCAGTTAAGTCCCCGCTCGTGGCGTCGGTGCGCGCCAAGCTGGCAAGCACATCCGGCGAAACCCTGATCGAAACGCTGGCGGCCGTCATCGTGGCGGGCCTCGGCATGCTCATGCTCGTCATGGCCGTGGCGGTCGCCGCGAACATGATCAGGCAAAGCGACGAAGCGGCCACGAGGTACTACGCCGCCTCCGACGCACTGGCGGCCCAGTCCGTCGAAGGCGATGGCGTCGAGGGCTCGGCCGGCTCGAACGCGAGCGTTTCCATAACCATGACGGGCTTTGGGGTCGACGCCTCGACGGGCGGCTCGACCATCCCCGGCCTTTCGTACGTCTCGGTGAGCGTGCCCGGAAACGCCGACCCCGTGGTCGCATACGGGCAGGGCTCGGCATCGGAAGGGTAGCGCGACGTGCGGCAACGGTTCCGGCATATCATGAACGGCCTGCGCGAACGCGTCGCTTCCGAGCGCTCGCGTGCGGGCTTCACGCTGACCGAAACGCTGGCGGCGTTGGCCATCATGCTGCTGGCCAGCACCATCGTGGCCGCGGGCGTGCCGGCTGCCACCAAGGCCTACGTGGCGGCGGTCGACAACTCGAACGCCCAGGTGCTGCTTTCCACCACCACCACGCGCCTGCGCGACGAACTGTCAGTGGCCGACCCGAACGCGAGCGCGCTCGTGCAGGCGAACGCGGTCACGGACGAATCGACTGGCGAAATGCTGTACGTCACCTTCGACAGCGCGGAAACGGGCTACGCCACGTCCGTCAAATACAACGACGCCCTAGGCCTGTTCCTCGAGCAGACGGACGCCGCCGGGCAGGTCGTGCAGACGCCGCTTGTGCCCGTATCAGCCGCAGCGGGGGCGAATGCGAGCCTGCGCGCGAAGGCCGATTCAATCGAATGGAACGCAGACGCGGGCGTGTTCACGGTCCGTGGGCTGAAGGTCGTGCGGGGCGACGACGTCCTGGAACACGCCGGCATCGACGAATTCGACGTCCGCGTGCTCGCGCTCGCATCGTGAGGCGCGGGCAGGCGAACCGATGGGGAAGGTCATGACAGACATGAACGGCACGGACAACATGAAGCGGCTGCGCCTGGGCGCCGTGCCCGGCCGCGTGCAGCTTGGCGCACGGGCCACCGCGCAACCCGCGCAACCTGGACGCCGCGCCGCCGGCTTCACGCTGATGGAAACCATGCTGGTCGTGGGCATCACCGCGGTGCTGCTCGGCCTGGCGTTCGTCGGTATCATGCAGATGTGGAAGAACCTTCAGCAAACGGAGCTCGACGCCACGGCCAAGGAAGTGTACGTCGCGGCCCAGAACCACCTGTCCCTCGCCGAAAGCCAGGGCCTGCTCGAATCGGGCAGCGGCATTTCCCTGGGAACGCGCGAAAGCCTCGACGCGTCGGCTGGCCAAGACGACGTGTACTTCTTCGTGCATTCGCCTTCCGCCAGCGCGGACAGCGCAAACAGCCCCGACAACAAGGCGAGCGCCCTCAACCTCATGTTGCCGTTCGGCGCCATCGACGAGACGGTGCGCGCGGGCGGCAGCTACGTCATCCGCTACCAGCCTTCCACTGCCACGGTCATCGACGTGTTCTACGCCAAGGACGTCGACTTCTCCGAAACCGTCGTCAGCGGCCTCGACGCGCAGAGCTTGGAATCTGCGTACGGCGGCGACAACCGGGAGGCCCGCCAGGACTACCGTAACACGGGCAAGATCATCGGCTATTACGGCGCCGAGCCCGAAGGCGAGGCCGCGCTGAAGCTGAAGGCGCCCACGCTGCAGGTCATCAACGGCGACACGCTGCAGGTGAAGGTGACGAACCCGAACAATTCGGGCCACGAATACGAAGTCAAGCTCGTCGTCGAAAGCGAGTCCAAGACTGCGTACGCCGCCGCCATATGGTTCGACGAGGCCGATGCGAGGGTTTCGGGCAACACGTACACCTTCACGCTCGATGACGTGACCAAGGAAGCGGGCCGTTTCTACCGTGTCGCCGAAAGCCGCGACGCCGACCACAAGAAAGCCAACGCGAGCATGTTCGTCCCCGGCGAGAACCTGCGAATTTACGCGTGGGTCGCCGCGAAGGACACCACGTCGGTCGTGGCCAAGTCGGCGACGGCCACCACGAACAGCCTGTTCGCCGACGCCCTCAACGCGCACAAGGCATCCGAGGGCGCCAGCTTGTCGCCCGCTGAGGCGCTGGCGACGGGCGGCGTTGCCACGTTCGGCACGGCGGCGGCCGACACGGCGGCCGGCACGGCGGCGGCCGACGGCCCGCAAGGGCGCACCGTCGAAATCGTCACGTTCAGGCACCTCGCCAACCTGTCCAGCCCCGTGTCGCACTTCAACTATCAGGCGGTTCGCGATTCGCAGGGCCGCATCACCAGCCTGAACCCCGTCGCGAACGAGTACGGGTTCGTCACGGCCGTCCAGAAAACCGACATGGACTGGAACGGCTTCATGGAAAGCGAGCATGCGGCAGCCAGCATGTGGCGCGACGGCGCCGTGGCGTCAAAGCAGGGCACGTTCCTGCCCGTCGAGCCCGGCTACGTCCTGACGTACGACGGCGGCGGCTACTCCATCGAGAACATCGCGGTCGACGTCGAAGGCTCCGCCGGCGTTTTCGCCACCCTCGGGATGAGCGGGTCGGCGGTCAGCGGCCTGACGCTCGTCGATTCGTCCGTCACGTCGTCGGGCGGCGCGGCGGGCGGCCTGGCCGGCGAGGTCGGCGCCGGCGTCGAGGTTTCGAACGTCCTGGCGCGCGACGGCCTCGCAGGCCCCGATGCGTCTGCCCAAGTGACCGGAGCCACCGCGGCCGGCGGCCTCGTGGGCTTGCTGAACGGCGGCACGGTGAGGGAAAGCGCGGCGGCTGTGTACGTCAGCGCCACGGGCGGAAGCGGCGCGGCGGGCGGCCTGGTCGGCGCGGCCCAGAACGGCGCCGTCATCTGCGACAGCTACTCGGGCGGCCATACGTCGGGCGGCGTCTACCTCGCCACGACCTCGGGCGCGGCCCGCCTGAACGTCATGTCCGGCGGCGTCGCTGCTGGCGGACTTGTCGGGTCCGCGAGCGATTCGGCTATTTCCAGCTGCTACTCGACCTGCTCGGTTCGCGGGGCGGTATCCACGGGCGGCTTTGTCGGCGTGGCGCAGGGGGGCAGCATCGCCAACAGCTATTCTGTCGGAGCGGTGAGCGGCGTCGGGAAAGGCGGCTTTGCCGGTTCGGTTTCCGGAACCGCCTTGGACGGCGACCGTTACCTTGCAATCGTCAACAAAGGCATGGGCAGCGGCGCCAATGCGGCGGGAGTAACGCAAATCGACGCGGACACGTCAGCTTACCGCTCGTTCATTTCGCGCGAAGGCGACGACGGCGGCGCCGGCAATGCCGTTCCGTACGACAGGGCGCTCGTTTCTTCGTACAACCGCACGCTTGCGCAAGCGTATCAGGGGAAATTCCTTTTCGAGACCATCGCCGAGCTTTCCGATTCCCCGCTTTCCGACGATTCGGGCAAGCTCATCACGCATCTGCACACACACTACGGAGATTGGCCGGCGCCTGAGACGCTCGTGCCGAACTCGCGATAGGAACGTTGGGGCACACGATGGGAAAACAGGGCATGGCCAACGGGTTTCAACGGATTGGGTGGTAACGATATGGCAGACAAGCACATACGCGGAAGGCTCGAGCGCCTTTGGCAGCGCCTCCGCAGCTCGAAGGGCGCCGTTGCCACTGAAACGCTTGCCACTGTGGCGCTGGTCGCCGCTCTGGGCGCAGGCGGTTTCGCGGCGACCAGCACCGAAGAGGGCGATAGCGTCACCGATGCCGTCATCTCCACCGTCCTGACCACGGCGGCCAATAGCGATGCCTGGTACATGAACCAGGGGTGGGCAACCATCGTTACCGATGGAAACGGGAATGTACTCTACGCTAACGGCAACCCTGCAGGCTTCACGACGCTCGAAGCTGCGTTTTCCAACCTGGGCAAATATACCTACAGCAACGGCACGGCATTCGACGGGTCGTATGTGTTCCGGATGCTGGTGAACGACTACACTCTGTCGAGCAGCATCACGGCAAAAGGCGATTACAAAGTCACCCTTACGACCGACCCGGAGGTCGGGGCGGCCTGCACGATTACGAAGGCTGCGGGCATCGCCGACAGCACGATGATCAGAACCGAGCTGAACGAGCTTTGGCTAGCCAACATCACGATGGACGGCGGCTTCGACATAAACGACAGCGGCGCACGCGATGCCGTTTCCGACGCCAGCTACGGCGGCCTTGTCAACATGTCGAAAGACGATACGACTCTCGTGGTTGATACGGGAACGACGTTGAAAAACGGCGCAGCGCGTCGGGGCGGCGCGGTATATGCCAGCCAAAAGTCGACGATTTACCTGCTTAGGGGCGCGGTCCTGACGGGCAATTACGCGGCGGAAGACGGCGGGGCGATTTGCGCGGGCCAAGAAATGACGGTCGTGTCCATTGGCGCCACGTTCGAGAACAATGAAAGCGGATATGCCGGCGGCGGCGCAATCAACTTGTCGAGCAACAAGAACGAGGGCAAGAAGGACAGCGCGAACCAGATAATCGAAAAGAAGCCGAATTCGCTCGCGATCATGGACAGCGTATTCAAGAACAATGCAAGCAATGGAGCCGGCGGCGCCATACGCGCGTGCGAAAACTCGATGGTGGCAGTTACGGGAAGTACGTTCGAGAAAAACACGTCGACGGTCACCAAGTACCTTGACGAGAAGAACGCGGAAAAGTATGCGGGCGAAGGCGGCGCAATCGCCGTGTTGTCCGATGCCGACAAGACGGTTACCGTCAACAACGAGCCGAAGACCCTGAACAACAAGAGCACCCTGTCGATTTCAGGCAGCACGTTCAAGGGCAACAAAGTTGATAACGGCATCGGGCATGACGGCGTTCACGGCGGCGGCGCCGTGAAGATAGGCGGCTATGGCACCCTTACCATCGGCGGCGACAAGGAAACGGTATTCGGCGGATCGAAAGAAGAAGACGGGAACAGCGCCGTGAACGGCGGCGCGATTATCGTCGAGCCTGGCGCGAGCGCTACGATCAGCAATGCCACCATGCAGAACAGCAGCGCGTCCGGCTTCGGCGGCGCCATCTACCTGAACAGCAACACGGCAAGCGGCAAGCTCGCGTCGGTCGACCTCACTGACGTAAAGGTGCTCGACAGTAGCGCAACCAGCGGTGGCGCGCTGTTCCTCACGTCTGGCTCGAGCGCCGTCATCGCCGGTTCGACGCGCATCGAAAAAGGCTCGGCCACTGCCGACGGCGGCGGAGCGTACGTCGCGCAGGGCGCGAAGGCGACCCTGCAAGATACGGCGTCGGTGCAGAGCTGCAAGGCGGGCGGAAACGGCGGCGGCGTGTATTCGCTGGGCAAATTCACCATGAAAGATTCGTCGCTCATCTCGTCGTCCTCAGCCAATGCCTCCGGCGGCGGCGTGTACGAGTCTGTGGGCGTTCTGCAGATGCTCGGCGTGTCTTCCATTGCCCAGTGCGAATCTGGCCAGCATGGCGGCGGCGTTTACGTCGAGGGGGGCGCGACGTTCAATGCGAAGGGCGAAGATGGCAATGTTTCCATCAGCTCGTGCAGGACGTATTTGAACGGCGCGGGCATCTGCTTGAGCGACTGGCTTGTCAAGGCGACTCTGGAAAACTGCAGTATTTCCGGCTGCACATCGGCTGCGAATTCCGGTGGCGGCATTTTCATCTGGGCGGATGCCCTTTCGATGAAGAACGGCTCCATCGTCGACTGCTATGCGCCGAACATCGGCGGAGCTGTTTGCTCGAACCGCGGTCTCGCCACGGTGAGGTTTGAAGGTTGCACGATGACGGGCAACGCCGCCGGAAACGTCGGCGGTGCCGTGTGGACGGTCGACGACGGCGTGGTCGACGTCGTCGGGGGAACGTACAGCGGAAACAAATCGGTCAACGGCGGCGCGTTCGACGCGAACAACGTCGGCGCCAAGTTGAACTTCTCGGGCGATGTGCGCGTGTACGACAACCTGAACGACGCCGGCAAGCAGTGCAATGTGTACCTGAACCAGAATTCCACCACGGTGTTGAACATCGCATCAGACGGCATCGCCGAAACAGCGCGTATCGGCGTGTTTATCGACCCGGTTCAATACGAGGGCCATGGCGATGAAGGAAAACCGTTCGGCTCGTTCGCGGCGGGGGCGAACGCTTGCCTGTACAACGTCATCAACGATCGCAACGGCCTGACGGGCACGGCGCATGACGCGGCTGACGGCACGATTTACTGGGAGGATTTGCGCGTTCCCATCCTCGTCGAAAAGGTGTGGGACGCGAGCGTTCCCGACGAGGAAAAGGAGCTGAACGAAACTATCTCGTTCACGGTCAACGGCGTTGCCAATGGCGGCGACCACGTGGTGGACACGTATCCGGCCGGCATCGGAAGCGCAGCCGACTTCACGCTGACCGCCAACGACGCGTACGTCGTCGGGGGCGAGCGAGTCGAATGGGCGAAGGTCATGTTCGTGCCCCGCTACGCGGATGTGCTCACCCGCGAAGAATACTCGTCATACGAGCTGTCGGAAAACGCGCTGAGCGGATACGCCGAACGGGGCGAGTGGTTGACGAGCTATAACTCGGCGTCGGCGGATCTTTGGGTTGACGTGCCCGAAGGCGATTCCCAGATAGCATATCTGAGCCTGAGCTCGGAAAACGGCGCGTCTGCAAAAAGCTTCGCGGCTGGAAGCGTTTTGTCCTTCACGTATCACGACGATGCAGGCGTGGCGTACAGGTCGTCTGTCACGCTTGGACAGTCGGCCACGGTCGGCGCCGACGAACGATATGTCGAGCTCGTCGTTCCAAAAGGGGCCAACCTTGGGGCGATCGCCAAGCCGACGAGCGAAGAGGTCCCGTTTGACCAGGCGTCGTTCTTGTCGACGCTTCCCAACGACATTTCGCCTGAACAGCGCATTTCCGGCGTGAAAACCCTGCAGGTGCTCGTGCCGGGGGAACGCGCGTACACCGTCACCAATGCGTACAAGCTCAACACCAAGGCGTTCACCGTTGTGAAGAAATGGAACGACGGGGCCGATGAAGTGCAGGGCGGAGATTCTCGCGTTGAAAACCTCGAGGTAAGCTTCGAGCTGTACCAAGTTGGCCTGAAAGCCGCCGAGGGCGTTATCGGCACGAATGTCGAGCTTGCCGATAGCCTGAAGGTGGAAGAGCCGACGGTAACCATCAACGGCGAGGAAATGACCCTGTCCGATTTTTACGACACTAATCCCGATGGGAACACCAGCATTTCCGTGCCGGCGACTTCGGCCTTCTTCTTCTGGGATAAAGAAGAAGGCGATGGTCCTGGCTATTACTGGATTTTCCAAGGCTATAACAACATTGACGTAAACAACATGCCCGATGGCCCGGCTTCCCAAAACTCGGCAGTTACCAACAACCGAGTCAAGTACACGGGCACGGTTTGGAGCACAAAGGTATACGACCAACTGTGGAATGGCCATCCGCGTTGGAATCATATGTCTCGCGGCGATTTGATTTACGACGAAGACGAGCACAAATACTACGTGGTGACGGTGCCCGAGGGGCAAGACGGCCAGTCCGAGGTTATCTGGGTGGAACACCTGAATTCCCGCTACAAGCCGATCGGCAACGGAAGCTCGAGCGGCGCCGCCCCTGGCGAGGTCGCCATCGACAACTACACCAATCAACCAGAGGCGGAGAACCTCGTTAACACGCTTGCCGCCGAAGGCTACGTCGTGAAGCCGTATGGAAGTTACACCGTGCGCAAGAGCGCAGGGGATTCGAACGATTGGTTCACCGTCGCGCTCAACCTTCCCGAAGGGTACGGATACTACGTCGTCGAGATGAACGTCGTCCAGCGAAACGCGATTGGCGCCGATGTGGATGTGACCTCGAACTTCACGCCGACGTACGTCTATAGCCAAGACGGGCGCATCGCGACGATCACCAACACGTTCAACAGCGATTCCTCGAAGGTGATCCTCAAGAAAATCGACGATGCCACGAAGGGGCCCTTGGGCGGTGCGACGTTCGACATCCTATCGGCGGCCGGTTCAACGATGACAAGCGGGCTCGCATCTGACGAAACGGGCGTCTTCTACGTGGGCGATTTCTTCCTGGGCACGTATTATCTGAAGGAGACCCGGCTTCCCGATGGCTATGGGTCTGGCGTGAAATGGTTCAAGATGGACGTGGCGGCAACGGGTACTTCGATAACGCCGCTTTCAGGCGAGCCCAAATTCGATTCCGGCGGCGACATCCCGCCTGGCCCCGAGGGCACGGTCACCATTAGCGGCTCCGCCATGCGCGGCACGGCCGGAAGTCCGATTGACGTTTCCGGCGTCACCGTGAAGTATGGCGATACCGACGTTACGGGGCAGGCATCGCTCGCGGTATACAGCGACGCCCAGGGCAACAACAAAGTGGCCGATGTCGTGAACGGCCGGGTCACGATACCCAATGCCGGGACATATACGCTCAAAGCGACGTACAACGGCAAGAAGTCGACGAATTCGATTACGGTCACCGTCGGCGCGGCGCAATACGACGTCACGATTAGCGGCTCTGCGCTCAGCGGCATCGCCGGGTTCCCGATTACCGTTTCCGGCGTCACCGTGAAGTATGGCGATACCGACGTTACGGGGCAGGCTGCGTTGGCGGTGTACAGCGACGCCCAGGGCAGCAACAAGGTGGCCGACGTTTCGAACGGCAGGGTAACGGTTCCCGCTGCGGGCACGTACTGCCTCATTGCAACGTATAACGGCAAGAAGTCGACGAGCTTCATATCTGTAAACGTCGATCCGAACGTGACGCCCGAAACCACGATTCGCATATCTCCCGAAGGTCCATACAAGTATGGCGACAAGGTGTTCGTCGATCTTTGGACGAATGCCGGATGGGTTAGCATGGCCAATGTTGGCTGGGCGTTCGACATCACCGCTGGTGACGCGACAATTCAGTTCTACAAAAACAATGACGGCATTACGCTTAAATCGAGCGGAACGATCACGTTGACGGCGAAAATATGGTCGAACGACTTGTATGTGAACGACACGCGTGTCGACTATGGTACGCAGGGGTCGATTACCATCGACGTCGAGCCGCTCATCGAGCAATCGCTGAATACCGAGTCGCTTTCCGGGCGCGTTGGAGAAACGGGCGCGATCGACGTTAGCTATAAGAAGGATGCCGTCGAGAGCGATCCGTCAAGCATGCTGACGTACACGTGCAGCAACCCGCTCGTCGCCAAGTGCACGAACGGCAGCAAGACGATCGAGTACCTTGCTGCGGGCGATGCGGAGGTAAGCGTTTTCCTCAACGGCAAGCTGCTGGGCACCGTTCCCGTGCACGTTTCGCCGATGGATGTCGAAGCGACGCTCGACACAACGTCGTTGGCAGGCGCGGTCGGCGACCAGGGGGCTATCGGCGTCTCCGACTGCAAGATCAACGACCAGGCGGTGCAAGATCCCGCAAGCCAACTCACGTACGAAGGCTATGATGCCAGCATCGTTTCCGTGGAAGGCGGCAGCGCGCGCGTCACGTATTTGGCGGAAGGCGAAACGACCATCACCGTGAAATTCGCCGGCAAGGTGATTGGCTCAGTGTCGGTGAAAGTCAGCTCTTCCTCGAGCGGTCCGCAAGCGGGCAGCGAGGTGAGCGCTGCGGAAAAGGCCATGACAAGCGCTTCTATTGACAAATGGAAGGAGCTTCAGAGTGCGGATGGCGTCGTTTACGTGGCGGCAGATATCTCGTGGGACGGAAGCGTGTACGGCCTCATCTATTACAACGGGTCCTACTACAAGTGCGTCCAAAAAGGCGGCTCGGATATGCAGACGCCGTTGCCGGCAACGGTAAGCGACTCTTGGATGTCCGCGTTTTCGGTTACCCACTTAGGCGATGGCGTTTATCGTAATTACGGTTGGGGCGAGTGTACTTGGGTGAAGGTTTCGTAGCCCGGCCGAAAAGGGAAACGGTTCACACGAAATACATGCACTGCGCCAACCCGAACAGCCCGGGTTGGCGCATTCGAATTACAAATATACTTGCAAGTATGTTATAATAGCGTCAGTGAAAGAAAGGCCTCGAATGCCCCAACTGTCGCTCTATGTAACTGAAGAAAACCTTGCGCTGTTGCGTAAGCGTTCTAAAGAGGCGGGGGTTTCTATGTCTAAGTACGCAAATCGCCTCATCGAACAAGACGCTGCGACCTCCGGATGGCCGAAGGGCTTTTGGGATTTGTATGGCGCATGGGAAGGCCCGTTCGAGATTCCAGACGATCCTCTACCGTCCGACGACGACGAGCTAGAGCATTTATTTGCGTAAGGGAAACCGTGCGTTATCTCGACACCTGCATTTGCATTGAGTTTCTAAGAGGACGCCTTCGGCAAGGTTATCAAGTCATGCAAAAGGAAGGGCCAGAAGGGTTTGCCCTTCCAGCCATCGTTGTTGGCGAGCTTTGGTATGGTGCTGAACATAGCGCCCGTTCCGAAGAGGAAAAAAGCATGGTGAGCGCATTCGTCGAGGCGTTCGAGGTCGTTCCCTTTGATGGTCGATGCGCGGTGGAATACGGCAAGCTGCGTCAGCTCCTCGGCTCGAAGGGGAACGCCATCGGGGATCGAGATCTTATGATTGCCGCAACAGTTATTGCGAACAAGACCGTGCTGGTTTCCAACAATGCAAAAGACTTCAAGCGCATTCCCGATTTTCCATTCGAGTCATGGGCTGAAGTCGAGCTTTCATAACGCCGCATATCGTTTGCAGCCAACATACTTATAAAAACGCGCCAACCCGAACAGCCCGGGTTGACATAGTGCAAAATATTGCATGTATATTGCATGTCATGATACGATGCGGGCAACCTAGTCAAGGAGGTTGTCCGTGTCGTTGCCAGTCATGATTCCCGAAACGCGTCCGATTAGCGACCTGCGCACGCACCTTCCCGAAATCGAGGAAACAGCGCGCGAGACAGGCGAGCCCATTGTCCTAACACGCAACGGGGCGCCGGCGCTTGTGGTCATCGATTGCCAGGCGTACAACCGGGCCATGCAGCGCGAACGCCATATCCGCAAGCTGCGCGAGGCCGAAATCGAGGCGAATTACGTCGCGAAAACCGTCTCGCTCGACGAGTCGAAGGCGCGCATGAAGCAAGTTGCGGAAACGCTCGAGGCCCTTCATGCGTGAAGTGCGCTTGCGACAGCGGGCCCAGCTCGACCTTGAAAGCCTGGACATATACATAGCTTACGAATCGGCCATGCCCAAGGCGGCTGAAAGCACCCTGGAAGCGTTGTACGGCGCTTTCGAGCGCCTAGCCGACCTTCCCGAATCGGGCATGCTCTTCGCCAGCGACGACCTCGACCGCGAATACCGGCGAACGCTCGTGAAGAACTACTGGGTGTATTACACCTACGACGATGACGCGCTCACCGTATGGCGTATCTTCCACGTCCGCCAAGACATCGACACGTGCACCGTGGTAGACCTGTAGCGCGCCAATCGGCATTTGCCTCGGTTGACGCGTTAAGTCGAACTGCCATAACGCCGCATATCGTTTACAATCAACATACTTGCGCAATGCCTGAAAAACGGCGCAATAGTGCCTTGCCACGTTAAGGAGAAGCGGCGTATATGAAATACATGCGATTGGGCGACTTGCTGGTCGACGCCGGCGTCATCACCGACGAGCAGCTCGGCGCGGCGCTGAAGTCCCAGAAGGAAAGCAAGCGCCGCCTGGGCGACGAGCTCATCCAAACGGGCGTCATCACCGAACGTCAGCTTATCGACGCGCTCATGATGCAGCTCGGTATCGACTATGTCGATTTGTCCACCGCCGACATTCCGCCGGAAATGGCGCAGATCCTGCCCAAGAACATTGCGAAAAAGCACTCAGTCGTTCCGCTACGCACGCGCGGCGACGAATTGTACTTGGCCATGGCCGACCCGCTGAACTTCATCGCAATCGAGGAAGCGCGCACGGCCACCCGCAAACGCATAACGCCGGTCATCTCCACGCAAAGCGGCATCGACCGCGCCATTTCCGCCCTGTACGGCACCGAGGGCGCCAAACGCGCCATCCGCGAAATGCAGCAGGAGGGCACGCGCGAAACCGATTACGTCGGCACGCAGGTTTCCGACATGACGGAAACCGAGAGCGCCGCGCCTTCCATCCGCTTGGTCGATAGCATCATCGAGCGCGGCATCTCAGACAAGGCGTCCGACATCCACATCGAGCCGCAAGACGACGTGGTGAACGTGCGCATGCGCATCGACGGCATGCTGCACAACACGCTGACCATCCCGAAGGAACTTCAGCAGTCGGTCACGTCGCGCATCAAGATCATGTGCAACATGGACGTCACCGAGCGCCGCGTGCCGCAGGACGGCCGCGCCATCGTGCGCATCCGCATGCACGAAGCCGACCTGCGCTGTTCCACGCTGCCCACGGTGCACGGCGAGAAGATCGTCATGCGCATCCTCGACCGCGACGCCCAGCAGGGCACGGCCGAGCAACTCGGTTTCTACGGGCACAACCTGGCCGTGTACCACAAGCTCATCGAGAACACGCAGGGCGTCATCTTGCTGGTGGGCCCCACGGGCTCGGGCAAATCGTCGACGCTTTCCGCCATGATCAACGCGCTGAACACCGAGCAGGTGAACATCGTCACGCTGGAAGACCCGGTGGAATACAGCATCGACGGCGTGAACCAGGTGCAGGTGAACGAGAAGACGGGCATGACGTTCGCCAGCGGCCTGCGTTCCATCTTGCGCCAAGACCCGGACATCGTGTCGGTCGGCGAGATCCGCGACAACGAGACGGCCGAGATAGCCATGCGCGCCGCCGTCACGGGCCATCTGGTGCTTTCCACCCTGCATACGGGCGACGCGCTTTCCACGCTCGACCGCCTTTCCGACATGGGCATCGAATCGTTCATGCTGGCCACGGCGCTGAAAGGCGTCATTTCGCAGCGCCTGGTGCGCCGCGTGTGCACGCATTGCCGCGAGGCGTACACGCCCACGTCCGAGGAACTGCGCAACCTGGGCTTCGACCCGAACGCGCAGAACGTGCAGTTCTACCGCGGGCGCGGCTGCCCCGAGTGCTTCAACAGCGGGTATCGCGGGCGCATCGTCGTGGCCGAGGCGCTGGTCGTCGATCATGCTGTCAGCGACGCCATTTACCGCCACGCGTCGCGCGACCAGCTGCTCGCCGCCGTGAAGCAAAGCGGCTTCCAGCCCATCATCGTCAACGCGCGCGACCTGGTGCTGCGCGGCATCACCACCGCCGAAGAGGTGTACCGCACCATTCACACTACCGATTAGGAAGGTGAGATGTCATCCTGGTCATACGGGCAAAGCCCGAGATCCCTCGCTTCGCTCGGGATGACATATTGTCATGTTCGTCCTGAGCGGAGCGCGAAGCGCCCTCCCGGGTTGTCATCCTGAGCGGAGCGCGAAGCGCGGAGTCGAAGGATCTCCGCGAAGCGGAATGAAGGCACGAGAGGAATTAACATGGGTTTGATGGATACAATCGTCTCGCAGGCAGAGGCCGCGCGGGCGTCCGACATTCACATTGCGGCGGGCGTGCCGGTGCGCTTCCGCGTCGACGGCAAGCTGGTGAATTTGGGCGACCACGTGCTGACGCGCCAAGACTGCGAAGCCATTGCGCGCGATGCAGCGGGCGATGCGTACGAGGCCATCGCCAAGATGGGCGAGCTCGACATGGCGGGCACCTATGCGGGCCATGTGCGTTGCCGTTTGAACATCTACCAGTCGATGCGTTCTGTCTGCCTAGCCATCCGCCTGCTTTCGAACACGATTCCGAAGCTCGAGACGCTCGGCCTTCCCAAGGTGGTTCAGGATTTTCCGAATTATCAGAAGGGCATCGTCATCGTCACGGGCGAGACGGGTTCGGGCAAGTCGACGACGCTGGCCTCCATTTTGAACGAGATAAACCTCACGCGCCCCGACCACATCATCACGCTGGAAGACCCGGTGGAATACGTGTACGAGCCGAAGATGTGCTCGATCGACCAGCGCGAAATCGGGCGCGACACCATTTCGTACGCCGAGGGCCTGCGCGCCATCTTGCGTGAAGACCCCGACGTCATCCTCATCGGCGAGATGCGCGACCTCGACACCATCGAAACCGCCCTTACCGCCGCCGAAACGGGCCACCTGGTGTTCGGCACGCTGCACACGCAGTCGGCCGCCGATTCCATCGACCGCCTGGTCGACGTGTTCCCCGAAGGCCGCCAACGTCAGATTCGCCTGCAGCTTTCCATGGTGTTGCGCGCCGTGCTGTCGCAGCAGCTGCTGCCGCGCGCCAGCGGCCAGGGCCGCGTCGTGGCATGCGAGGTCATGATCGTGAACCACGCCATCCGCAACCTCATCCGCGAAGGCAAGACGCCGCAGATCGAAAACACGCTGGCAACAACCGCCGAACTCGGCTCCGTCACCATGGACAACGCGCTCACGCAGATGGTGCGTCAACGGCTCATCACCCGCGAAGTGGCCATCGCCGCAGCTCACGACCCCGACCTGGTTGCCAAGAACGCACGATAGACGAAGGACGAACACGTGAAGACATTCAATTACACAGCACGAGCGCTCGAAGGTGGCGGCGAAGTCACCGGAGTCGCCGAGGCCAATACGCGCGAAGAGGCGCTTCGCCAGCTGCGCGACAACGGCCTCATCGTCGAGCGCATCACCGAAGTCGGAGACTCGAAGCGCGACCTCGATTTGCGCCTGGGCGGTGGCAAGACCAAGGAAAAAGAGCTTTCCATCACGTGCAACCAGTTCGCCATCCTGCTGAAGGCGGGCCTTCCCATCACGCGCACGCTCGAGCTCATCGCCAACCAGACCGACGACAAGACGCTCGCGCAGGTGCTGAAGAACGCGGCAGACGACGTCGCCGCCGGCTACAGCCTCTCCGACAGCCTGCAGAAGAACGGCGACGGCCTTCCCACCACGTTCATCGAGTCGGTGCGCGCGGGCGAGGAATCGGGTTCGCTCGAAACCGTGTTCCGCCGCCTCAGCAGGTACTATGAGACGACGAGCCGCACCAAGGCCAAGGTGAAGAGCGCCATGATCTACCCGACGTTCGTCATGGTCATCGCCGTCGTGGTCGTGGCCATCATCATGATATTCGCCGTGCCGGTGTTCAGCTCCACGTTCGAGAGCATGGGGCAAGAGCTTCCCGCCATCACCCAGTTCGTCGTTGCGAGCTCCGATTTCTGGGTGCACTGGTGGTGGCTCGTCGCCATACTCATTGCGGCTGCGGTCATCGGCGTGAAGCTGGGCAAGAAGAACGACGGGTTCCACCTGTGGTGGAGCAAGCTGGGCATCATGGTTCCCGTGCTCGGGCGCATCAACCTGATGAGCGCGGCCAGCGAGTACTCGGGCACGATGAGCGTCATGATGTCGGCCGGCCTGCCTATCGTGCGCGCCGTCGGCGTGACCGCCCGCTCGATGACCAACTACTACATGGGCCAGTCGCTGGAAAACACCATGTCCGGCCTGGAAGCCGGCAAGACGCTGGCCACCTGCCTGCGCGCCGAGGACACCTTGCCCGAGCTGGCAATCGAGATGACCGCGGTCGGCGAGCAGACCGGCGCTCTCGAGAACACGATGGAAGTCATTTCCGAGTACTACGACAACGAGGTGGAAACCTCGACCGGTCGCGCCATGTCGATTCTGGAGCCGATGATCATCGTCGTGCTGGCCGTCATCGTGTTCGTGCTGCTGCTGTCCGTGTACCTGCCGCTGTTCGGCATGTACGGCAGCATCCAATAAAACCCTAAACTGCCGGTCAGGGGGCCTCCCCAAACTGCCGGCCCCCGCGGGTTGCCAAAGCGGGGGTTCGATGCGGGCCTCTAGATGTGGGGGAACGGCTTTTTTTGGGACACAAGTCCCAGAATCACGATTCGGCAAAACAGCCCAGGCGAGGCGAAAAATCGACATTTTCCCTTGCTGAAGAGGACAAATGCTTGTAGAATGGCACCATCGTAAAGCCGGAGGCGGTAGGGGTCCTTCGGTTAAACCGAAGGTGCTTGAAATGCTGAAAGCTCGCAAGGAGGCCTTGCAGGAGCGCGGCGTCAAGGGCTTCACCCTGATGGAGATGCTCATCGTCATCGCCATCATCGCCGTCCTGATTGCAATCGCCATCCCCATTCTCAGCGGCCAGCTCGAGAACGCCAAGGAAGCGACTGACGCAGCCAACCTGCGTTCCGCTTACGCAACTGCTTCCGTCAAGGCGCTGGAAGAGAATACGGGCATTGCTGCTGGTCCTGTTGAAATGACGCAGGGCGATACGGGGTGGCAGTCTGGTGTAAAGGATGAAACTATCGGCACCATTAAACTCAGCGAAATTGACAGCAAGGTTTCGAACAAGGCTCAGCTCTATGTATATGTGGGTCCGGATGGCACGATGGGCATCGGGGCTGAAAGTGATATTCCTTCTGGCTACACTAAAGTGAATCCGACAACCGGTAAGTCGTAGGCCAGTCACTGCTATAGCAGTCGTAAGGGCTCGAGAGTAATCTCGGGCCCTTCTCTTTGTTAGCGGGATGAGCGGTTGTTGCCTTTCTGATAATTCGTTTCATCACAGCGCAGAGCCAAGGAACATGATGCCAAATGCAACCACAAACGCAATAGCGAGTAGAACTGCCTTCGCAGCGAAGGGTGGTCGAACCAGCCATTTCTACCTGATTTCAGAGGGATGGGTTCCAATACGGGCAAGCACGCCGCAAATCCCAGCGCTTCCACCCAGTGGCGGAAATGGGCCGAGCCTGTTGGCGATGCCGGGCAACTCCCTTCCCGCCTCCAGCTTGGGGTTCAGCGTCGTGCGGCGCTTCACCCGGCTTGCCGCGTAGAACGCGCGATGCTGTATGCGCGTGCCGCTTGCACCTTCATCTCGGTGCCGCATGAGTCGCATCTTCGATTATTCAAGCCCTACCCTGTCCCTCGGCAACTATTTCCCCGAAAAGGATTGCCTGAAAAGGCATGCCAAGGGTAAATCGGACACACATTTTGAAACAGAGCCCGGATTCGAACCGGTTGTCGCCTGTCCCGGGCGCGCAACAACCGATTCTTGCCACTGCCGCAGCGGTTACGCCGTTTCGCGGCATCATATGCGCTCTAAGTACGACTTGCCGTGCAGATATGCCGTACGAGTACGGCATATCTTCCCAAGTACGACCTTCAGCTCGTACTTGGAGGCCTTATCGTTCCGCGAAACGGCGAAACTACCGCGCGATGGCAGCATATGGCCTTCAAGTTCGACCCCAAGTGAAGCAAGCGCCCCGTTTCGGAGGCGAACCCCCACTTCGGCTCCGCATGGTTGGCGTCTAGGGTTATCCGAGCGCTCCGTCTGTCGGCAGTTCCCCCGCTGGAAAACGATGCCTGAACAGGCGCGCCGAAGAGAAATCGGACACGCTTCTTGAAACAATGCCCAATTACAGCGCAATCCCCAAGAGCATAACCGCCAGAGCGCAAACAACAAGGACTGCGATTGCGACCGCCTTTTCCACTACGCCGTGCCGAGTCACGCTTTGCGGGGTGAACAGCCTTTCTGCACTGTTGTGCCCTTGCGCCGCAAATCCCAGCATCATCCAAAAGTAGGGCGACGTGTTGAACATCGTGTTCCCGAACAGCGACGACACCACGTAGCCGACGACGATTCCCATGGCGACAAGCGTAATTGAACCGAGGCTTTTCAAGCGCTTCCACTGTTGGACGGCCAACGACAAGAGCGCCGACAGGTATAGAAGAAGCCCCGGAATGCCGAGGAACACGGCATACTGAATGATTTCGTTATGAGGGCGATCAAGATTCATCCGAGCTTGATATGCCCCGATTAGCCCTTCTGGCCCATAGCCGAATATCGGCCGTTCCGGAATCATCTGAAGGGCGGCGACCCACAACTTGAAACGGCCCGAGCCGGCTCGCCCCGCTTCTGGCGACCCGTCGTTTATCGCCGAAACATCGGTGCCAAGTTGGAAGATGCTTGCGCCAAGCCCGTGAGGGTTGAGCGGTGCCATGAGCCCGCACAGGTTCACGAGGCTGAGCGCAGCGAACACGGCAAGGGGCATGGCCAGCCGCGTGCCCCACGCGTGCCCGCTCTTAACGTAGAAAAGGCCGACGGCCCCCATGCCCACGAGAACCGCAAGGTAGCACCCGAACGTGTCGTTCGCGAGCAGCGTGAACACGAGCAGTCCGAATGACGCGATGTGCGCAAGGCCCCATTTCCCGGTGCCGTCATGCAAGTACAGCCCCATGGCGCACAAGCTCGCCATGCACAGGATGTATCCGAAGTGGTTCAGGTTGTTGAAGACCACCGCATAAGGCGCCTCGAAGCATTGCCAGATAACCGGCACGTGCAGCGCCTGGCAAATCATGACGATGCACAGCGCATCGGCCACCCCGACGAACAGGCGCAGCACGCACATGCGCAGGCGCTCGCCGTGCAGGCGCAGCGCGCATACGAGAACCGAGCCGTAGATGAAGTAGCTGTACAGCCCATCGCAGCGATACTGCGTCCCCGCAAACTGCAGCCACGGGTTATCGGAGAGCAGCGTCGACGCGACGGCCCAAACGAGCAGCGCCGCCAGCAGGTAAAACCACGGATGCGCTTTCACGCTTTCAATCGACGCGATGCTTTTCCAGCACATGGCAACTTGCGAGAGCGCGAATGCGATGGTGAGCGACCCCAACACGAGGAACGCGCGCCGGTACAGCGGGAACAGCTGATAGTACACCGGCCCATAAGGGGTGGTTTCGGCATCGAACGCGTACCCCTGCGAAATTCCCAGCCACAGGCATACGCCCACCATGGCCGCAGGTAGAAGGCACCATAGCGCCAGAAATGCGAACGACACGCGCTCGGCGGTGACCTTGCGCAGGAACTTCAGATCAACAGGTTTTGAAAGCAGGCCGTTTCCCATGCGGGAAAGTATACGACACCGGCTTTCGGCGTCCATCGGCTCATCTGCCCCCCTTGTCATCCCGAGCGCCCCCCTTGTCATCCCGAGCGCTCCCCTTTTGTCATCCCGAGTGTCCCCCCTTTGTCATCCCGAGCGCAAGCGAGGGATCTCGGGCTCTGCCCGCCGCAACGCATGAGATCCTTCGACTCCGCGGCTTCGCCGCTCCGCTCAGGATGACAGAAGGGGGCGCTTCGCCGCTCCGCTCAGGATGGCAGGGCGGGAACAAAAGCACGTCAAGCGTAAGTCGCGAGGGGTATAATCGCGGCATGTCGTTTACTGACCCGATACTCACCGTGTACTTCCTGGTCATTGCCGCTGTGTTTGGCCTGGTCATGGGCAGTTTCATCAATTGCTGGGCATGGCGGTCGACTCATGGCGAATCGGTGCTCGCAGGCCGTTCGCACTGCGCCACGTGCGGCCACGAGCTGGGCGTGCGCGACTTGGTGCCGGTGTTCAGCTGGCTGGCTTCTGGGCGCAAATGCCGTTACTGCGGCGAGAACGTGAGCGCGCGCTATCCTCTGACCGAGGTGGTGTGCGCGGTGGCGTTCGTCGCCATCGTGGCGGCGTACGGTCTCACGCTGGAAACGGCCGAGCTGCTCGTGTTCGCGGGCGTGCTGCTGTTCCTTTCGCTAACCGATCTTGACGAGCGCATTATCCCCAACGCGTGCATCGTCGTGGCGCTCGTCGTGCGTGCCGTGTACCTGGCGGTCGCGTTCGCGCTGGGCTGGCTCGAAGCCGGCCAGGTGCTGTTCTATATAGGAAGCGCATTCGGCGTCGGCGTAGCGCTGCTCGTCATCGTGCTCATCGCGGACAGGGTGTTCGGGCGCGAATCGATGGGCGGCGGCGACTTGAAGCTGTATTTCGTGGCAGGCTTCTACTTTGGCTGGCAACAATGCCTGTTTTTGGTCATCCTTTCATGCGTCATCGGCATAATCGTGGCGATTGCAAGCTCAAAGCCGACGGCAGATTCCGCGGGTGAAGGCGAAGGCGTCATGAGGCGCGCCATTCCCTTCGGGCCCTCTATTGCCGCAGCATGCGTTATCACCATGTTGGTGGGCGCCCCGTTCGTAAGCTGGTACCTGGGTCTTCTTTCCTAAAGCACGGGTAAAGGGGTACAATACTGCTACTTGTGCAATGGCACCGCACGAAGGGAAGGCACGTGTCGTTAATCGGCATCGACATCGGCAATACGAACTGCAAGATGGCAGTGCGCGAGGGTTCGAGCATGCGGCTCGTCTCCACGCGCATGCCCGAGAACATGGTGAACGATGAAGGCGTGGCCTCGCCCGAAACCATGAGCAAGTTTTTGCGCTCCGTTCGCGAGGAAGAGCACGTGCGCGAGCGCAATTGCGCGTTGGTGCTGAACACATCGCAGGTGTACTTCCGCCATGTCACGCTGCCGCCGATGACGGTTTCGGAGCTCATGCTGAACTTGCCGTACGAGTTCCGCGATTTCATTCAGGACAATCCCGAAGACTACGTGTACGACTACGCCGTCGACGAGATAACGTGCGACGAGGAAGGCGCGCCCGAGCGCATGGAACTGTATGCGGCTGCGGTACGCAAGCCGCTTGTCGAGCAATACAGCGCCATGCTGAAGAAGGCCGGCTTCAAGCTGAAGATGGTCACCACGGCTCCCATGGCGTACATGCGGCTCATCCGCGCGTTCGTCGACGCGAACAACCTGTACATGGAAGAAGGCCAGGATATCGTGCTCGTCGACATCGGCCACGCAGACGTTACGGTGTCGTTGTTCCGGGGCCTGAACTACGATTCGGCGCGCACCATCGATTTCGGGTGCGACGAGTTCGATCGCATCATCGCCGACCTTAAGGGCATCGACCCCTACACTGCCGGAAGCTACAAGTTCACCAACTTCGAAGGCGTGCTGGACGATCCGGCGTGTTTGGCCCTGTGCGACCGCTTCGCGCTGGAAGTCAGCAAGGTCGTGAACTTCTACAACTTCAGCAATCCCGAACGCGAGATCGGCCAGCTGTTCTTCCTGGGCGGCGGCTCGCGCATCGAGCAGCTCACCGCTGCCATTTCCGAGGCCATTTCAGTGCCCACGACGAGCATCGTGGAAATCCTGCCCGACGAAGCGCGCGGCCAGGAAAACGCCCCGGTGTGCGCGCTGGCCATTGCCGGCGTCCTCGAGGGAGAGTCGATGTAAATGGCGCTCGATTGGAACAAGGAAATCTCGTTCTCGGGCCTGCGCAAGGGCAAGCCGAAGGCGAAGGTCGACTACCCCTCGAAGACCTACATGAACCTCGTGGTCGAAGACCGCAAGGCCCTTGAAGTGCGGCAGGCGGTGCCGGTGGGCATCCTGCTGCTGTTGCTGGTCGTGGCTTTCGTCAAGTTCGGCATTTACGATTTCTACGACCGCGTGAATCAGAAGCAGGCCGAATTCGCGCAGCAACAGCAGGTCTTGTCAGAACTGGAAGCGCAGCTTGTCGGCTACGACGAGGTGCTTGCCGAATACGAAGCGTACGAATCATCGCGCCTGTCGGTCGACGAGAGCACCGTTAGCGCGACGGATGCGCTGGCTCTCATCGACCGGTACATCGCGCCATCGGCGCGGGTCGCGTCCATCGACCTACAGGGAAATACGCTGTCGCTGAACCTCGCCGACATTACGCTCGACGGGGTCGGCACGCTGGTGAGCACGCTCGACGCGCAGCCCATGGTGGCAGGCGTGTCCGTTTCCACGGCGGCAACCGAGCGGACGAGCGCTTCCGATGTCATGGTGTCGATGGTCGTCACGCTGCAGAAGGCGGGTGAGGGCCAATGATAACGTACAAACTGTCAAGGCGCGAAAAGGCCCTGCTGTTCGCGCTGGCCATCGTGCTCGTCGCCATTGCCTGGTTCATGCTGGTGTATCAGAACACAACCAACCAGGTTACGCGCCTAGAAGCGGAGATTCAAACCGCGAATTCGGAAATCGAACTCGACACTGCGCGAGTTACGCGCCTTGCCGACATGCGCAAGGTCATCGAGCAGCGCAAGGCCGAGGGCGCCACGATAACCGAAGTTCCCGAGTACGACAACATGGAACCGCTCATGAACGAGCTTAACCGAATCATGGGCGCAGCGGAAACGTATACGCTGACGTTCGACGAGCTCGACCGCGAAAGCAGCAGCGAGTACGTGTATCGCGGCGTGCGCATCAATTTCAGCTGCGGGTCGTACGCTGCCGCCGAATCCATCATCATCGCGCTCGCGAACGGTGCGTTCCCCTGCGTGATAGATTCCGTCGCCATCGTGGACAACAATGCGAGGCCGAGCACGTCTTCCAGCTCCGCCACGAGCGTGTCCGGCTACGCGCACGTCACGTTCTTCGAAAGCCTTGCCGGCGCGCCTTTGCAATCTCTAGACGACGAGGATGAAGGCGCATCTCCAGGTGAAGACAGTGCGGCCGAGGGCGACCAGGACGAAGCAAGCGGCCCGTCGGCTTAAGCACGTGCCCAAGATTCCCGAAAGTCGTTGTATTTACAAACGTATGTTCGTAATAGTGTGATATAATCAACACCAGACAAAAGCCAACTGAAGAGGAAAGGAAGGAACCCATGGGGTCTATCGAACTGCGCGCTTTGTCAGGTGCTGAATCGCTCGTTGCAGCTGCCCACGAAACGGACGAGCCACTCATCGTGTTCGACGGGGAAGACGAATGTCTCGTCGCCATGCGGCCGGCTGTGTTCGAGCGCATCCTGTACGATTCCGACTTGCTGAACGCCTCCAAGCGCGAAACGCTGCACCTGTAGCGCCTGCCAGGTAATCAATTTCCTCGGAGGTAATTGATTACCCGCTTACCTGCCCGTAATCGGTTTATACGGTGAATGCCTTGCAAATGACGAGGCGGTTTCTTACGATGGAACCTCACGTTGAACAAGATTGGGAGAAGTCTCATGAGCATACAGGCAGGTATCGTCGGTGCGGCCGGGTTCGCGGGAATCGAGGCCGCTCGATTCGTTATAGGGCATCCGGAGTTTGAACTGGTGGCCGCCACGTCGAACGAGCTGGCGGGCAAGCGTTTGGCTGATGTGTACCCCGGCTTCGAAGGGGTCACCGACCTTGCGTTCTCGTCGCACGACGATGCGCCGTTCGCGCAATGCGATGTGGTGTTTCTGGCGGTGCCGCACACGGCGGCCATCGCACAGGCGCCCGCGCTCGTGGAAGCGGGTGTGGCGGTCATCGACTTGTCGGCGGACTTCCGCCTGAAGGACCCTGCCGTGTACGAGCAGTGGTACCAGGTGAAGCACACGGCAACCGACCTGTTGGCTGAAGCCGCGTTCGGCCTGCCCGAGCTGTTCCGCGCCGATTTGGAAGCCTTGGCTGCCAAGCGCGCGGCGGGCAAGGGCGTGCTCGTGGGCTGCGCGGGCTGCTACCCAACGGCCACGTCGCTGGCCGCTGCGCCGTTCATCCGTGCTGGCTTGGCTGGCGCCGGCCCCATTGTGGCCGATGCCGTGTCGGGTGTTTCGGGAGCCGGCAAGAAGGCCACCGAGCGCACGCATTTCTGCTTCGCGAACGAGAACGTCGAAGCGTACGGCGTGGCCAACCACCGTCATACGCCCGAAATCGAGCAGATCCTCGGCATCGAGGGCCGGCTCGTGTTCACGCCGCATTTGGCCCCGCTCGACCGCGGCCTGCTTTCCACAGTCACCATTCCGCTGGGCGACAAGCCCATCACGCAAGCCCAGCTCGACGAACTGTACACCGACTTCTACGAGGACGCGCCGCTGGTCAGCGTGCTTGTGGGCGGCAAGCAGCCCAAGACGTCGTCGGTTGCCGGCACGTGCCGCGCGCATGTTGCCGCCGTGTTAAACGAGCATGCCAACGTCGTCGTGGCCACGGGCGCCATCGATAATGTGGGCAAGGGCGCTGCCGGCCAGGCCGTGCAGTGCGCCAACATCGTGTTCGGCTTACCCGAAACCGCCGGCCTCGACCTCATTGCCATACCGGCATAACGAGTAATCAATTACCTCGGAGGAAATTGATTATTCAAGATGAAAGGTGCACATGAACGACGCGAACGACATACAACCGCTTAATCTCGAGGGGGGCGCCCCCGACCTTACTGGCCTTACGGCTATCGAAAACGGCGGCGTCACCAGCGCCAAGGGCTTCAAAGCCGCAGGCGTGCACGCGGGTTTCCGCAAGAATCCCGAACGATTCGACCTGGCGCTGCTCGTGGCCGACGAGCCTGTGGCGTGCGCGGCCGCGTTCACACAGAATGTGTTCTGCGCGGCGCCGGTCACGGTTTCGCGCGAGCATCTCGACGGCGTGTCGTACGGCACCGCCCGTGCGTTCGTGGTGAATTCCGGCACGGCCAACGCCGCAACCGGCTCGGTCGGGCTTGAATCGGCCCGCCGCACGGCCGAAATCGTCGGCGAAGTCGTCGGTTGCCCCGCAAGCGAAGTCATGGTCGCATCCACCGGGGTCATCGGCGTGCAGCTGAGCATGGCCACGTTCGAAACGGGCGTGCCCTTGGCCTTCGAGGCCCTGTCCGAAGACGGAGGCGCTGCCGCCGCGCGCGCCATCATGACCACCGACACGCACCCGAAGGAATGCGCGTTCTCGTTTGCGGGCGACGAAATCGGCTACCCGGGCGCCGTGTTCACCATCGGCGGCATGGCCAAGGGCTCGGGCATGATCATGCCGAACATGGCAACCATGATCTCGGGCATCACGACCGATGCCCCTGTTGCCCCCGACGTGCTGCATGCGGCGCTTAAGCAAGCCGTTTCCAACAGCTTCAACAAGGTCACGGTCGATTCCGACACGTCCACCAACGATTGCTGCTTCCTGTTCGCCAGCGGCGCAGCGGCGCCTGGCGCCCAGCCGTTCCAGCCTGGTTCGGCTGCTCTGGCGGCGTTCCAGCATGCGCTCGACGCCGTGTGCGGAACGCTCGCGCGCGCCATGGCGGCCGATGGCGAAGGCGCCACGCGGCTCATCACCGTGCGCGTGGCCGGCGCCGCCGACGACGCCCAGGCCGATGCAGCTGCGCGCACCATCGCGAACTCGCCGCTCGTGAAAACGGCCATCTTCGGCCACGACGCCAACTGGGGCCGCATCGCCGGCGCTGTCGGCCGCTCGGGCGCAAAGTTTCGCCAGGAAGACGTTTCCATCGACATCATGGGCCTGCCCGTCATGCGCGCGGGCCTTCCCGTGCCGTTCAGCGAGGAAGAGGCGCTGCGACGATTCGAGCGCCCGGAAATCGACATCGACGTCGATTTGGGCGCTGGCACCGCTCGCACGGTCATGTGGACCTGCGATTTCTCGCATGAGTACGTTACGATCAACGGAGATTACCGCACATGAAGCTTTCAAAAGACACACGCCCCAACGGCGTGACCGACAAGGAAAGCGCCCAGCTGCTCGCCGAGGCGCTTCCCTGGATCAAGAACATCACCGGCAAGACCATCGTCATAAAGTACGGCGGCGCGGCCATGGTCGACCCCAAGCTGCGCGCCGACGTCATGAGCGACATCGTGCTGCTGAAGACGGTCGGCGTGAACCCTGTCATCGTGCACGGCGGCGGCAAGGACATCACGCGCGCCATGGAAGACGCCGGCATTCCCGTGGAATTCAAGGACGGCCAGCGCGTCACCACCGACGAGGGCATGGACATCGTCCGCACCATCCTGGCCGGCAAGGTGAACCAGGAGCTTGTCCGCGCGCTTAACGAGCACGGCAACATCGCCGTGGGCGTGAACGGCGTCGATGGCGGCACCATCATCGCCGAGCCCGTGTCCGACGAGCTGGGCCGCGTGGGCAGGATCAAGCGCATCAACGGCTCGCTTCTGCAAGACCTCATCGACGCCGACTACATTCCCATCATCGCGTCGGTCGCCATCGGCAACGATGGCGGCTACTGCAACGTGAACGCCGACGTTATGGCGGGGCAGATCGCCGCGGCCACGAACGCCGCCAAAATCCTGTTCCTCACCGACGTCGATGGCCTGTACCTCGACTTCGACGACAAGGACACGCTCGTCTCGCAGCTGTCGCTCGACGAAGCGCGCGAGCTCGTGGAAAGCGGCACGCTGTCGTCGGGCATGATCCCGAAGCTGCGCTCGTGCGTCACCGCCATCGAAGGCGGCGTCCCTTCCGCCTACATCGTCAACGGCACCATCCCGCATTCCATCTTGCTCGAATTGCTGACCTTGTCCGGCGTGGGCACGGCCGTATACGCCGACACCGCCGACGCCAAGACCCCCGTCGGCAACTTCGCCAGCAAGCTTTTGGAAAACAAGTGACAGTTATAAGCTGTCATCCTGAGCGGAGCGCGAAGCACCCTAAAGGTTGTCATCCTGAGCGGAGCGCGAAGCGCCCCAACAGGCTGTCATCCTGAGCGGAGCGCGAAGCGCGGAGTCGAAGGATCTCGGGCTTTGCCCGACGCTTCGCGGAGATTCCTCGCTACGCTCGGAATGACAAAGTGGTTTTACGATAACGAGAGGAATTTGCTTATATGACCTTGCAAGAACAACAGCAACTCGAAGACGCGTACGTCATGCACACGTTCGGCCGCAAGCCGGTCGAACTCGTCCGCGGCGAAGGCATGCGCGTGTGGGACGACGCAGGCAACGAGTACCTCGACTTCATCGGCGGCATCGGCGTCATCAGCCTGGGGCACTGCCATCCGGCGCTCGTGAAGACGCTGCAAGACCAAGCCGCCAAGCTCATGCACGTCAGCAACTACTATTACATCGAAGGCAGGGGCCAGCTCGCCAAGAAGATCAACGACCTGGTGAAGCAGAACCTGTCCTGCGCCCACGCCGAGGACTGGCAGACGTTCTTCGCCAATTCCGGCGCCGAGGCAAACGAGTGCGCCATCAAGCTGGCGCGCCTGTACGCGCGCAGGCAGAAGGAAGCGGAAGGCTCCGACGCGCGCCCGCAGCTCATCGTCACGCTCGAGCGCAGCTTCCACGGCCGCACGTGCGAGACGCTTGCCGCCACGGCTCAGCCCGTGAAGCAGGAGGCGTTCAGCCCGCTGCCCACCGAGAAGCTGTACGTGCCCGTTCCCGCGAACGACGTCGAGGCGCTCGAGAGCGTGTTCGCCGAGAAGGGCGACGACATCTGCGGCATGATGCTCGAGCCTGTGCAGGGCGAATGCGGCGTGTACCCGTGCACCGAGGAATACCTCGAAGCGGCGCGCCGCCTCACGCGCGAACACGGCGCCGTGCTCATCTTCGACGAAGTGCAGTGCGGCATGTTCCGGTGCGGCACGCCGTTCGGCTTCCAGCATGCGAGCGTGCAGCCCGACATCATCACCATGGCGAAGGGCATTGCCGGGGGCGTTCCCATGGGCGCCTGCGCTGCGCGGTCGCGCGTCGCCAAGGTGTTCGAGCCGGGCATCCACGGTTCAACGTTCGGCGGAAGCTGCCTTGCCATTGCGGCCGCCAACACGGTGCTCGACACCATCGAAGCTGAGGGCATCGCGCAAAACGTCGAGGAAGTCGGCGCCTACCTGCGCGAGCAGTTGGCCAAGCTGCCCCATGTGAAGGAGGTTCGCGGTCTGGGCCTCATGGTGGCCACCGAGTTTGAAGACGGCGTCGACGCGCCCGCGCTCGTGCTGGCGGCGCTCGACGAGGGCCTGCTCCTGAACGCCACCGGCCCCCACACCCTGCGCTTCCTTCCCCCCTTAGTGTGCGCCCGCGAAGATGTCGACGCCCTTATCGCACGCTTGGCGACCCTGCTGTAGAATACCGAGGAAGCCGAAGTATCGTTCTTGTCATCCCGAGCCGTAGGCGAGGGGTCTCCGCGAAGCGGCGGGCTTAAGCCTTAAGATCCCTCGCTGGCTCGGGATGACAACGGTGAAGTTGAAAGGACAATAGAAATGACCGAACGCGAAAAAGTGGTGCTCGCATATTCCGGCGGGCTCGACACGTCCATCTGCATCAAGTGGCTCATCGACGAGCACAACCTCGACGTCATCGCCGTCATCGGCGAAGTCGGCCAGGAACACGAGGGCCTCGAGGCCATCCGCCAGAAGGCGCTGCGCACCGGCGCCATCGAGGCGTACGTCGTCGACATGCGCGAGGAATTCGTCAACGAGTACCTCACCGACGCCATCCGCGCGAACGCCCTGTACGAGAACAAGTACCCGCTGCTGTCGGCCCTGTCGCGCCCGGTCATCTCCAAGCACCTCGTGGAAATCGCCCACAAGCACGGCGCGAAGTACATCGCGCACGGCTGCACCGGCAAGGGCAACGACCAGGTCCGCTTCGAAACGAGCGTCTGGCTGCTCGACCCGTCCATCGAAATCATCGCGCCCGTGCGCGAGTGGCCGTTCAAGACGCGCCCCGAGGAAATCGAGTGGGCCGCAGAGCATGGCGTGGAAGTGCCCGTCACCAACGCCAAGCCGTACTCCATCGACGACAACCTGTGGGGCCGCGCCATCGAATGCGGCGTGCTGGAAGACCCGTGGAACGAGCCTCCCGAGGACATCTACACCATGACCGGCTCGCCCGAGGGCGCTCCCGACAAGGCCGAATACGTCGAGATCGGGTTCGAGGCAGGCATTCCTTGCGCGCTTGACGGCGAGAAGATGTCCTACCTCGACATTATCTACAAGCTCAACGAAATCGCCGGCCGCAACGGCTATGGCCGGTTGGACATGATCGAGAACCGCCTCGTCGGCGTGAAGAGTCGCGAATGCTACGAGCAGCCGGCGGCGCTCACGCTCATCACGGCGCACAAGGCGCTGGAAGACATGTGCCTGGAGCGCGAAGTGCTGCACTACAAGCTCGGCATCGAGCAGAAGTGGGCCGAGTGCGTGTATTACGGCCAGTGGTTCGCGCCGCTGAAGGCCGCGCTCGACGCGTTCATCGCAAGCACGCAAAACGAGGTCACGGGCGTCGTGCGCGTGAAGTTCTACAAGGGCACCTGCACGGTCGTTGGCCGCAAGTCCGATTACTCGCTGTACAGCTACGAGCTGGCCACCTACGATAAGGAAGACCAGTTCCACCACGAGTCGTCCGCCGGCTTCATCGAGCTGTTCGCCCTGTCTGCGAAGACTTGGGCCGCCAAGCGCGCCGACAACGCGTAAGGTATGCAATCTCGCTGTCGCGAGAACCCTATGAGTGCCGGCTGTCGCCGGCGGGCGCAGACCTCTGCGCCCGCGCCCGCAGGGCGCATGCGCGAAGCGCATAATTGTTGGAAAGGAAACTGCTATGGCCTTGTGGTCTGGTCGATTCACCGAGAACGTCTCGGAGTTCACGCAGCGCTTCGGCGCGTCGCTGCCCGTCGACAAGCAACTGTACGCGCAGGACATCGCAGGTTCGAAGGCGCATGCGCGCATGCTCGGCGCCCAGGGCGTCATCAGCCAAGAAGACGTCGACGCCATCGTCGCCGGGCTCGACCGCATAAAGGCGCGCATCGACGCGGGCGAATTCGAATTCGACATCAACGACGAGGACATCCACATGTCCGTGGAAAAGGCGCTCATCGCCGACATCGGCGAGGCGGGTGCGCGCCTGCATACGGGGCGTTCGCGCAACGACCAGGTCATCACTGACACGCGCCTGTTCGCGAAGCAGCGCGCCACCGACCTCATGCAAGCCAACGTGGCGCTGCGCCAGGTGCTCGTCGATCAGGCGAAGGCCAACATCGACGTGTTGCTGCCGGGCTACACGCACATGCAGCACGCCCAGCCGGTGTTCCTGGCGCACCACCTGCTGGCGTATGCCCACATGTTTGCGCGCGACTTCAAGCGCTTGGCAGCTGCTCGCGAGGCGGCCGATGTGAACCCGCTGGGCTCTGCGGCCCTCGCCGGTACCACGTACCCGCTCGACCGTCGCATGACGGCCGAGGAACTCGGCTTCTCGGGCGTCACGGCCAACTCGCTCGACGCCGTCTCCGACCGCGATTTCCTGCTCGACCTCGATTACGCGGCAACGGTTTCGTGCGTGCACCTGTCGCGCCTGGCCGAGGAAATCGTGTTGTGGTCCACGTCGGAGTTCGGGTTCATCACGCTGTCCGACGCATTCTCGACGGGCTCGTCGATCATGCCCCAGAAGAAGAACCCCGATTTCGCGGAGCTCATCCGCGGCAAGGCCGGCCGCGTGGTGGGTGACTTGGTCGCCCTGCTCGTCACGCTGAAGTCGTTGCCGCTGGCCTACAACAAGGACCTGCAGGAAGACAAGGAAGGCGTCATCGACGCCGCCCGCACGCTCGAAGACTGCTACACGTGCATGACCGGCATGCTGCAGACCATGACCGTGAACGCCGACGCCATGCGCGCGCAGGTGGCCAAGGGCTACCTTGGCGCCACCGATGTTGCGGACTACCTGGCCAAGAAGGGCCTGCCGTTCCGCCGCGCCCATGAAATCGTCGGCCACCTGGTGCTGCTGTGCGACCAGCGCGGCTGCGGTTTGGAAGACCTGTCGCTGGAAGACTTCAAGGCCGAAAGCGACCTGTTCGAAGCCGACATCACCGAAGCGCTCGACCTGGAGGCCATCGCCGATGCCCGCACGACCGAAGGCGGCACGTCCCGCGAGGCCATCCGCGTCCAGCTCGCCCAAGTAGAGCAAGCCCTCGCCACCGACCGCGACAAGTAACCCTCGCAGGGGCGCGATTCATCGCGCCCGCCGTCGATTGCCAGCCAATTGGGTGATACAAGGCTGTGTCATCCCGAGCGCAAGCGAGGGATCTCGGGCTTTGCCCGCCTAGCAGATAAGCGCCTCGGCCTATCGCTTCGCGGAGATCCTTCGCCTTCGGCTCAGGATGACAACAGTCGAGCGGTTTGGTGATTGTACAATGGTGGCATACATGCATAAGCGTTCTGGGAAAGGACCATCATGAACGTCACTGATTCCATCGCCTACATCGGCGTGAACGACCACGAGCTCGACCTGTTCGAGGGGCAGTACGACGTGCCCAACGGCATGGCCTACAACTCGTACGTCATCCGCGACGAGAAGGTCGCCGTCATGGACACGGTCGACGCCAACTTCGGAAGCGAATGGCTCGGCAACCTGGCCGCAGCGCTCGACGGCGCAGCGCCCGATTACCTTGTCGTGCAGCACATGGAACCCGACCATTCCGCCAACATCACGCGCTTCATGAGCTCATATCCGAACGCGCAGGTGGTTGCCACAGCCAAGGCGTTCGACATGCTGGCGAACTTCTACGGCGAAACCTACGAGGATCGCCGCATCGTCGTGAAAGACGGCGACGAGCTTTCCCTCGGCGGCCGCACGCTGCGCTTCATTGCAGCGCCCATGGTGCACTGGCCCGAGGTCATGTTCACGTACGACGAAGCCGACAAGGTGCTGTTCTCGGCCGATGCGTTCGGCAAGTTCGGCGCGCTCGATGTGGAAGAGGACTGGGCGTGCGAGGCCCGTCGCTACTACTTCGGCATCGTCGGCAAGTTCGGCAAGCAGGTGCAGGGCGTGCTGGCCAAGGCTGCGGCGCTCGACATCCAAGCCATCTGCCCGCTGCATGGCCCCGTGCTGGCCGAAAACCTTAGCTACTACCTGGGCCTGTACAAGACATGGTCGGCCTACGAGGTTGAAACCGAGGGCGTGGCCATCGCGTACTGCTCGGTGTACGGCCACACCAAGGAAGCGGTTGAGCTGCTCGCGCACGAGCTCGAGGCTGCGGGCTGCCCGAAGGTTGCCGTTTCCGACTTGGCGCGCGACGACATGGCCGAGGCGGTGGAAGACGCGTTCCGCTACGGCACGCTCGTGCTGGTCAGCACCACGTACAACGCCGACATGTTCCCGTTCATGAAGACGTTCATCGACCATCTTGCCGACCATGCCTACCAGAACCGCCGCGTGGCGTTCATGGAAAACGGCTCGTGGGCGCCGACGGCCGCCAAGGCGATGCGCGCTAAGATGGAAGCATGCAAGGGCATCGAGTTCGTTGAGCCCGTCGTCACGATTAAGAGCGCGCTTTCGGACGAATCCCGCGCCGCCGTGCGCGAATTGGCTGCCGCACTTGTTTAGGAGGGGGATGTTATGCGAGACGCAACCATCGAAAGGCTCGTCGACGAACGCGTCGCCAGCCGCGTGAACGCGAAGGATGCCACGCTGTACTCGTTTTCCGACGAGGCGCGCGAATGCTCCGAGAACTTCATGGGGTGGGCGAACCTGCCCAGCAACCCGCCGTGCCCGCTCGGCGAGATAAAGCAGCTGGCCGCCAAGTTCGCCGAAGCCGGCATGAAGAGCGCCATCCTCATCGGCCAAGGCGGTTCCACGCAGGCCGCCATGACCATGACGAAGTACAACAAGGCCAATTCCGACATCAAATTCCGCGTGGCCGATTCCGATTCGCCAGTGCGCGTGCGCAAGATGCTGGCGGAAGTCGACCCGCGCACGACGCTCGTCATCGTGTCGTCGAAGAGCGGCGGCACGCTGGAAATGCGCTCGCTGTTCTGCGCCATCCGCACGGCGTTCGCCGAAGCGCTGCCCAAAGACGAGCTGTGCCGTCACTTCGTGGCGATCACCGACCCGGGTTCTGCGCTCGAAGCCCAGGCGCGGGAAGAGAACTGGGGTGGCATCTTGTCCGGCGAGCCCACCGTGGGCGGCCGCTTCTCGGCGCTTTCCGTGTTCGGCCTGTTCCCGGCTGCGGTAGCTGGCATCGACATCGACGCGCTTCTGGCCCAGGGCCTGAAGGCCGAGCGCGACTGCAGCGAAGATTCCGAAGCCAACCCGGCGATTCAGCTGGCGGCGTTTTTGTACGCCAATTGGCGCGACCACCGCGACAAGTTCTCGTTCTTCACGCAGAAGCGGCTGCGCGCGCTGGGCCTGTGGATCGAACAGCTCGTCGCCGAGAGCGTGGGCAAGAACGGCGTGGGCGTGCTTCCGCAGCTCGAGACCAGCCCGTTGCTGCTTGCCGAGGACCGCGGCGACCGCGCGGTCGTGACGTATCACACCACCACGGGCGTATGGGACGACGCGGACGACTTCGAGCGCTGCCAGGCGTGCATCGACCCCGCAACGCCGCGCCTCGATTTCACCGTCGGCGGCGTGGAAGACTTGGGCTACCACTTCGTCATGTGGGAATACGCCACGGCCATGCTCGGCTACCTCATGCAGGTCAGCCCCTTCGACCAGCCCGACGTTGCCTCGGTGAAGGCGCGCGTGCTCGAACTGCTCGATGCCGGCCTGCCCGAACCCAGCTTCATCGACGAGCGCTCGACCGACATCGGCGCCATCGAGGTCCGCACATCGGAATGCTGCAAGAGCGCGTCGGACGTGCGTGCGGCGCTGTACAGCCTGTTCGCTTCCATCGAGCCGGGCAACTACTTCGCCATGAACGCGTTTTTGCCGTTCGACGGCTACACGCGCCGCGAGGCGCTCGGCCGCATCCGCCGCGAAGTGGCCGACGCCTGCAAGGTCATGTCGTGCCTCGAAATCGGCCCGCGCTACATGCACTCGACCGGCCAGCTGCAGAAGGGCGGCGCGAACAACGGCGTGTACCTGCTCATCTCGTCGGGCGAGCCGAAGGATATCGAGCTTGAAGGCGTGCCGGCGAAAAGCCTCGGCCAGCTTTCGAAAGCCCAGGCCACGGGCGACTTCATGATTCTCGCAGAGCGCGGGCGCCGCTGCCTGCACCTGCACCTGCCCGACAATTCCACCGTCACGCTGCAGCGCTTCGCATTCCTCGTCTCCGAAGTCCTCACCGGCCTGTGATGCATATGCCCTCTGTCATCATAGGTCGTCCCCCTACCATCATGGGCCATCGACCCATCATCCCGAGCCTTCCCCTCTGTCATCCCGAGCCGAAGGCGAGGGATCTCCGCGAAGCGGACAACGAGAAAGGAACGCGCACATCATAGAGGCGCTTGACATACGGGTTCGCGGCATCGTGCAAGGGGTGGGTTTCCGCCCCTTCGTGTACCGGCTTGCGCGGCACTACATCATCAACGGCTGGGTCCTGAACGACCTCGACGGCGTGCTCATTCACGCGGAGGGCGAAGGCAAGCTTCTCGACGAGTTCGTCACCGAGCTTCACATGAACCCGCCAGCCGCGGCGGTCGTGCGCGAAGTCGAGCTTACGGAAGTGCCGCTGCAGGACTGCGAGAAGTTCGAGATTCGCGAATCGCAGATGGACGATGCCGACGAAGGCACGCTCGTGTCGGCCGACCTGGGCATCTGCGACGATTGCCTGCGCGAGCTGCTCGACCCCGCCGACCGGCGCTACCGCTACCCGTTCATCAACTGCACGAACTGCGGCCCGCGGTTCACCATCATCGACTCGCTGCCGTACGACCGGCCCGCAACTTCCATGGCGCCGTTCAAGATGTGCGACGATTGCGCGCGCGAGTACGCCGACCCAGCCGATCGCCGCTTCCACGCCCAACCCGACGCCTGCTTCGTCTGCGGCCCCCAAATAAGCTGGAAGCCGCTGAGCGAACGTGCAGGTGGTCCCGTAGGGGCGCACACCGTGCGCCCGGTGAGCGAAGCGAACGAAAACGAGGTTGCAACGCCGGCCGATTCGAAACCCTCAACTTGCGCCGCAAGTGGCGCCGGGCGCTCGGAGAGCGCCCCTACGGCCAACCTGCGCGATTGGTCCGATTCCGTGTTTGCCGCCGCCGTTGCCTTGCTCGCCGAAGGCGGCATCCTGGCTGTTAAAGGCTTGGGCGGCTTCCATCTGGTGTGCGACGCGGGTAACGCCCAAGCCATCGCCGAGCTGCGCCGGCGCAAGCGGCGCGACGGCAAGGCGCTGGCGGTGATGGTTCCCGACGTTGCGGCAGCGCGCGCGTGGTGCGAGGTCTCGGCTGCCGAGGCGGGGCAGTTGGAATCGGCGGCCCGCCCCATCGTGCTGCTGCGCAAGCGCGCCGATGCGCCGCTGGCAGACGGCTTGGCAGACGCATTGCCCGAATTGGGCGTCATGCTGCCGGCGACGCCCGTGCAGGCGCTGCTCGTTCACGACTTCGAAGAGGCTACGGGCAAGAACATGCTCGTCATGACGTCGGGCAACGTGCACGACGAACCCATCGTCGTCGACGATGGCGAAGCGTGCGAGAAGCTTGCGGGCATTGCCGACGCGGTGCTCGGCAACAACCGACCCATCCTGTCGCGCTACGACGACTCGGTCATCCGCGTGCTGAACCTCGGCGGCGTCGACGCCTATGGCGAGCCGAACGTCGCAACCCAGTTCATCCGCCGCGCCCGCGGTTACGCCCCTGTGCCCATAACTATCCCGCAGGTTGAATCCGTAGGGGCGAGATCTATCGCGCATGCTCCTGGTGAGTTGCAGGCCGATTCCGTAGGGGCGCAGACCTCTGCGCCCGCCGCCGCAGGCGGCATGTCCCAGCGTGCGTGCGTTTTTGCTGCTGGCCCCGAACAGAAGAACACGTTCACGTACGCATGCGACGGTCAGGCGTTCGTTTCACAACACATCGGCGACATGGAAGATGCCGACGTGTACGACGCCTGGCTCGAGTCGAAGGCGCGTTTCGAGGAGCTGTTCGACCTAACGCCGACCATGCTCGCGTGCGACATGCATCCCGAATACCTCGCGTCGAAATGGGCGCACGACGAGGTCCGCAAAACCGGCCTTCCGCTTGTGCAGGTCCAGCACCACCACGCGCACATCGCGTCGGTGCTCGGCGAGCATGGCCTGTTCGGCCCCGCTATCGGCATCGCCTTCGACGGCACCGGCTACGGTGCCGATGGCGCCATATGGGGCGGGGAAGTGCTGCTGGCCAACCAGGCCGACTACGAGCGCTTCGCCAACTTCACGTACCTTCCACTGCCGGGCGGTGCCGCGGCTGTGAAGCACCCCCTGCGCATGGCGTACGGCATGCTCTGGGCGTTCGACCTGCTCGACCATCCCGGCGCGAAGCCTGCCATCGAAGCCCTCGGGGCGCAAGCGGCTATCTGCGAGCAGATGATCGAAAGCGGCCTGAACACGCCTTACACCTCGTCGGTCGGGCGCCTGTTCGACGCCGTTTCCGCCTTGCTCGGCATTTGCACCGAGCCCACCTACGAAGGCGAGCCCGCCATCCTGCTCGATGCCGCCCGAAGCGCCCAGCATCCCCATGATGTCATTCTGAGCGAAGGCGGCATAGCCGCCGAAGTCGAAGGATCTCGGGCTCTGCCCGCCAACTCGGAAAACTCCGACCAGGAAACGGAACGTCGTTACGCCATTTCCATCACCAAGAACGCGGCGACCGATTCCAGCACGGCGCACGACACGTCGGTGGTGCTGCTCGACGCCGAGCCGACCATCCGCGCGGTGCTCGACGACCTGGCCGCCGGCGTGCCCGTTCCCGAAATCGCGCAGCGGTTCCACGATGCCATCGTGGGAGCCATCGCGCAGATCGCGGAACTGGCGCGCGCGATGTACGACATCAGCCTCGTGGCGCTGTCGGGCGGCTGCTTCATGAACCGCTACCTCGTCGAAAAGTCCACGGCGCAGTTGGGCCAGGCCGGGTTCACGGTTGCGCTCAACGCCAGCCTGCCACCGAACGATGGGTGCGTTTCCTACGGGCAAGCGGTCGTGGCTTGCGCTTCGCGGTAGAATGGCGCAAAACCGAGGGAGGCTTCATCATGTGCTTGGCAGTACCAATGCAGATTCTGGAAATCAAGGACGACGGCATGGCGCGCGTCACGGCCATGGGCGCCGAGCGCGACGCGGCGCTCGACCTAACGCCGCAGGCGCAAGTGGGCGATTTCGTGCTCGTTCATGCGGGCTTCGCCATCGAAGTCGTCGACCAGCAGTACGCCGAAGAGACGCTCGAGCTCATCCAGACCATGGCCGACATGGTCGATGACCCGCTGTTCAACGAAACCGGCGAGCAGGTGCTGGTGTAATGGCCGGCGAGGGTTCCAGGTCAACCGTAGGGGCGCTCTCCGAGCGCCCGCCTGCCACGGTTGACGGGCGCTCGGAGAGCGCCCCTACGACGGAAAGCACGCTTAACAAATTCAAAGACCCGAACCTCGCACGCGACCTTGTGCGCGCCATCGAGCGCTTCTCGCCCGAAGGCGGCGCCACGCTCATGGAAGTGTGCGGCACCCACACCGTCTCCATCGCGCGCGCCGGCATCCGCGACCTCATGCCCGAGGGAACGCGCCTCGCCAGCGGCCCGGGCTGCCCGGTGTGCGTCACGTGCAACCGCGACATCGACACGGTCATCGCGCTCGCGCGCGTGCCGGGCGTCACCATCGCCACGTTCGGCGACATGACGCGCGTGCCCGGCTCCACGTCCAGCTTGCTGGCCGAGCAGGCGGCGGGGCGCGACATCCAGATCGTGTACTCGCCGCTCGACGCCATCGCGCTTGCCCAGGCGAGCCCCGACAAGCAGGTCGTCTTCGTGGGCGTCGGCTTCGAAACCACCACGCCGCTCGTGGCGCGTGCGGTGAAGCGCGCCGCCGACCTGGGGCTTTCCAATTTCAGCATCTTCGCGGCGCACAAGAACATGCCCGGTGCCCTGGAAGCCATCGTGGCCGACCCGCAGCTGAAGATCGACGCGCTCATCTTGCCGGGGCACGTCAGCACCATCATCGGCGTCGAGCCGTACAAGTTCCTGGCGCAGCGCTACGGCATCCCCGGCGTCATCACCGGGTTCGAGCCGGTCGACGTGCTGCAGGGCATTGCCATGATCATGCGCCAGCTGCACGAGGGCCGCTCGGAAATCGAAATCGCCTACGCGCGCGGCGTTATGCCCGAGGGCAACCCGAACGCCGTCGCCGCCATAAGCGAGGTCTTCGAAACCTGCACCGCCACCTGGCGCGGCTTGGGCGACATTCCCGGCAGCGGCTACCGCCTGCGCGACGAGTACGCCGCCTTCGACGCGGTGCGCCGCTTCCAGCCCGACGTGGAACCGACCGTCGAGCCGAAGGGCTGCCGCTGCGGCGACGTGCTGCGCGGCATCATGGCCCCGAACGACTGCCCCCTGTTCCGCAAGGTCTGCACTCCCGAAAACCCCATCGGCCCCTGCATGGTAAGCAGCGAAGGCAGCTGCGCCGCCTATTACCGCTACTACTAAGCATCGCCACCGCTGCTGACAATAACAAGGCCGCCCGCAGGTCGACCCCATAGGGGCGCAGACCCCTGCGCCCCTACGGGCTTAACCTGCGGGCGGTCGTTGAACGCGAGGATTCCCGTGGGCTGCCCGAACATTCTTCCCAATAGTGCGCAAACTCTACTCATATGCCTAAAACCCGCACAATAAAGTGCTAAAAGATGCTCTAATCTGCGTGAATAAAGGCCAAACACCTAGATTGCGCAAACCCCAGCGCCCACAGGAAGCTGCGGTAATTGTGCAGATTTTGTGATATCATTTATGCACCTTTTCTTACTGATCGACGACGAGGAGGTGCGCGATGGAACTCTTTACTGACGTGGTGTTTCTTTCGCGTCTGCAATTCACGTTAACAGTGGCGTTCCACTTCGTGTTCGTGCCGCTTTCAATCGGCATCGGGCTCATCACGGCCATCGCCGCCACGCGTGCGTACAAGTCGGGCGACCCGGCCGACGAGAAGGCCAGCCAGCTCTGGATCAAGATTTACACCACCACGTTCGCGGTCGGCGTTGCCACGGGCATTACCATGGAGTTCTCGTTCGGCACCAATTGGGCCGATTACTCGCGCTTCGTGGGCGATATCTTCGGTGCGCCGCTGGCGGCCGAGGCGCTGTTCGCGTTCTTCCTGGAATCGGTGTTCTTGGGCGTGCTGTTGTTCGGTCGCGGCAAGGTGGGGCGTACGTTCTACTGCGCGAGCGCCTGGCTTGTGTGGGCAGGCTCGTGCCTGTCGGCCCTGTGGATCCTCATCGCCAACTCGTGGATGCAGACCCCCGCAGGCGCCGAGCTGGCGGCCGACGGCTCGAAAGCCGTGCTCACCGACTTCTTCGCCGCGGCGTTCAACGCCACCACGGGCGTGCGCTACTTCCACACCGTGTTGGCGGCGCTCGTCATCGGCGGTTTGGTGGCCCTTTCCATCGCCGCGTACTACCAGCTGAAGGGCAAGCACCTCGACTTCGCGAGGAAAACCATGAAGACCGGGCTTGTCGTTTCCGTCGTCGCGACGGTCGCGCTGTTCGCATCGGCTCACGCCACGGCCGTGACCGTATGGGAAGAACAGCCGACGAAGCTCGCCGCCATGGAAGCGCAATACGTTGACGAGGCCCCGCCGCTGTACTTCTTCGGCTGGGTCGACGAAGAGAACCAGACCGTCATCGGCCCCAACCTGCCGGGCTTCACCAGCTTCCTGGCAACGTTCAACTTCGATACGGTGTACCCGGGCCTGAACACGCTCGCCGAAACCGAGCAGTACGGCGACCTGAACGTGTCGGAGCTTCCGGTCAACGCCATCTTCCAGGTGTACCACCTCATGGTCGCCGTGTCGGGCGTGCTCGTCATCATCTTGCTGCTGACGGCCATCGCCCTTGCGCGCAAGAAGCTGCAGGATTGGAAATGGCTGCAGAAGCTGCTGGTCATTTCGCCCATCTTCCCGTTCGCGGCCATCGAGGCCGGTTGGTTCACCGCCGAGCTCGGCCGCCAGCCGTGGGTCGTGTACCCGGCGGCAAGCAGCCCCGACGGCGTTTCGCTGCTGACCGAGAACGCGGTGTCCACGTCGGTTTCGGCGCCCGAGCTGCTGCTCACCATCGTGCTGTTCTGCGCGGTGTACCTGCTGCTGTTCGTGGCGTGGATTCGCCTGACGACCAAATTCGTGAAGGCCGGCCCCGAAAGCGCGTCGCCCGAAGACGGCATCGACGTCATCCCGTCGGTCATCGACAAGATCGTGGGCGAGAAGGAAGCGCAAGTGGCGCCTGCCGTCGCCACGGCGGCGGTGGGGAAGGTGCCCGCTGCAGAAGCCCTCGCCGAAGGGGAAGGCGGTGATGTGCGATGACGGCGCTCGGCATCCTCTGGTTCTTCCTGATCTTCCTGCTCATCGCAGGCTATTTCGTGCTCGACGGCTTCGACTTGGGCGCGGGCGTGCTGTACCCGTTCATCGCGAAGACCGAAGGCGAGAAATCGGTCATCCGCCGCGCCATCGGCCCGGTGTGGGACGGCAACGAGGTGTGGCTGCTCACGGCCGGCGGCGCCCTGTTCGCCGCGTTCGCGCCGGCGTACGCCACCACGTTCTCGGGTTTCTACCTGGCCATCATGCTGGTGCTGTTCGGGCTCATCCTGCGCGCCGTGTCGGTGGAATTCGCCGCCCGCGACCGCGCATGGTCGAAGGTGTGGGATGCCTGCTTCTTCATCGGCTCGCTGCTGCCGGCGCTTTTGCTCGGCGTGGCGGTCGGCAACATTTACGCCGGCATTCCCATGGACGCCGCCGGCAACTACAACGGTGTTCCGCTGCTGGGCCTGATCACGCTGTTCACGCTGCTATGCGGTCTGCTGGGCTTGGCCATGTTCTGCTGTGCGGGCGCATCGTGGATCGCCCTGAAGGCGCCCGAAACGTCTGCGCTGCGCGACCGCGCCACCAAGATGCGCGCCGTGCTGCAGGGCGTCGCGCTGCTGATCTTCGTGTTCGTGTCGCTGTACGGGCATTTCATCATTCGCCCGATGATGGTCCCCGAGCTGAACATCGTGCGCTGGGCATGCGTCATCGTCTTCTTGTTGGGCATGGTGCTCGGCATGTACTGGGGTCGCGACGAGCGTCGCGACGTGCACGTGTTCGTCGCCCAGTCGGCAGCTGCCGTCGCCCTGACGTTCCTGTGCGCCACGTCGATGTTCCCGAACCTGGTCGTCGCATCAGCAGACAGCATCGGCCCGGCCATCACGGTTGCCACGGCCGCCTCGTCGGAGCTGGCGCTCACCTGGATGACCGGCATCGCCTGCATCGGCGTGCCCCTCGTGCTGGTGTACCACGTCATCGTGTACCGCACGTTCCGTGGCCGCGTTTCCGAAGACGAACCGCAGCACTAGCCTGAAGGGGGCTTCCCAAAAGGCCAACGCGCCTCGCAAGCTGGTTTCGCGGTTGCTTGGTAGAATACGACCATATCCACAAGAGAAGGGCAACCGCATGGCAGACGAAGCGAACGTGCAAAACGAGCTCGAGGGCAAGGGCAAGACCATCAGGCAAACCGAGCAGTGGAACGAGAGGGAACGCTACCCGTGGTTCCTGCGCCTGTACGGCGTGCTGTGCGTGCTCGGCGGCGTTTCCGCCCTCGTCGAGCTCATCCGCGGCATCGTCGAGTTCGTCCAACGCGACGAAATCGCCGAAGTCGTGCACGAGTACACGGCGACGACGCTGGTCATTTCCGCCATCGCCATCGTGGGCGCCATCGTGCTGGCCGTCCTGTTCTTCTTCCTGGGCGTGCGCTTGCTGCGCGGCCTGCGCAAACGCGCGGCGTTCTTGTGCAACATCATGATCGCCCTGTCGGTCGTCATCCTTATCTGCGAGTTCATGATCTGGGGCGTGAACATCCGCCTCATCCCCATGGGCATCAGCATCGTCATCCTCATCGCGGTGCAGTCGTATTCCGACCCGACGCTGGCCGAAGAGCGCGAGCTGCAGCACAAGCTGCGCAAGATGGAAACGCGCCAAGAAGCCGAAGACGGCACGCTGGGCCTCGACACCACAGGCGAGGGTTACATAAAGCTGAACTTCTTCAACCTGTTCTGGATATTCGTCATCGCCTGCGTCGTGGGCCTTGTCCTCGAGGTCATCTGGCACATGGTCGTGGTCGACCCCGGGCATTACCAAGACCGCGCCGGGCTTCTGTACGGCCCGTTCAGCCCCATTTACGGCGTGGGCGCCGTGCTCATGACCATCGCGCTGAACCGCTTCCACGACAAGAACTTCTTCCTCATCTTCCTGGTGGCGGCCATCATCGGCGGCGCGTTCGAGTTTTTCGTCAGCTGGTTCTTCGAGACGGCGTTCGGCATCGTGGCCTGGGACTACACGGGCACGTTCCTGAACATCGACGGCCGCACCAACTTCATGTTCATGTGCATGTGGGGCGTGCTCGGCTTGGTGTGGGTGAAGCTCGTCATGCCCATCATGCTGAAGGTCGTGAACCTCATTCCGTGGAACTGGCGCTACGCCGTCACCACCGTATGCGCGGCGCTCATGCTGGTCGACTGCGTGCTGTCGCTGGCGGCGTTCGACTGCTGGTACCAGCGAGAAGCCGGCACGATGGACTACGAGCACGCCTCGGCCATTACGCAGTTCTGCAACGACAACTTCGACAACGACTTCATGACGAACCGCTTCCAGTCGATGACCATGAACCCCGACAGCGCCTCGCGCGCGAACTAGAAAGGCAAGACTTGCGAGTTGGCCCGTAGGGGCGCTCTCCGAGCGCCCGCCTAGTATGGCTGACGGGCGTTTGGAGAGCGTCCCTACGATAAACAAGAAAGGCCCCTATGCCTCGAGAACGGAACAGAGACCCGCGGCCGTACATTGGCGATGTGGGGCGCAAGCCCGAAAGCGCGATCGACGCCGCCACCATCACCATCGGCTTGGTGGTGCTGGCGCTTGCGGTCGGGTTCGTCATCGGATTTGCCGTGTACTGCGTCATGAACCTCTCTACATGGCTAACCGACCTTCTGTGGAAGGGCGCGGGCGGCGCGCTCGCCGTGCCGTGGTTCTCGCTGGTCGTGTGCACGCTGGGCGGCGCGGTCATCGGGCTGTGGACGTGGTGGTCGAACGACCGCGTGCGTCCGCTCGAAGAGGTCATGGCCGAGTTCAAGGCCACGGGCAACTACCAGACGCAAGGCGTGTGGAAACCCGTCGTCACGTTCCTGCTGCCGCTCGTGTTCGGCGGCTCGATCGGCTTCGAGGCGGGCCTGACGGGGCTCATCACGGCCGGATGCTGCTGGATCCGCGACAAGCTGAAGGCAGCGGGCTTGCGCGAGGCCGCCGTGGCCGACGTCACCATCGCCGCCAGCATTTCCGCCATCTTCGGCACGCCGCTCGCGGGCATCGTCGCCGGCGCGGAAAGCGCGCCCGCCGATGGGGAAAACGTGCTGGAAGAGCCCGACGTGAACGACTACAACATGCGCCGTGGCGCGAAGATCGTGCTGTACACGGCCGCCGCGTTCGGCGCGTTCGGCGGCATCGCGGTGTTCAACTCCATCTTCGGCACGACCGGCGGCCTGCCGCGCTTCGAGGCCATCACCGCCACGTACGCCGAGCTGCTCTGGATCATCCCGTGCCTGATCGTGGCCTATGTCATGACGCTTTTGTTCCACGGTTCCGCCCGCCTGTTCCAGGGAGTTTCCCGGTACTTCGGCGGCGGCATGGCCGGCACGGTGGTGCCGCCCATCATCGCCGGCGTCATCATGGGCGCGGTCGCCATGGCGCTGCCGTACGTGCTGTTCCCAGGCGAAGTTCAGTCCGAAGAGCTCATGGGAATGTGGATGACCCTCGGCGCGGCCGTGCTGCTGGGCACGGGCCTGCTGAAAGCCGTCATCACGCCGATGTGCCTGAACATGGGCTGGATCGGCGGCAACTTCTTCCCGAGCATCTTCGCCGGCGTGGCGGCGGGCTACGGCCTGGCTGCGCTGACGGGCGCCGACCCCATGCTCATGGTCACGGTCACCACCACGGCGTTTTTGGCCGGCGTCATCCGCAAGCCGCTGCTGGTGCTGGCAGTCCTGTTCCTGTGCTTCCCGGTTGAGGGCGTGTTCTGGATGGGCCTTGCGGCCATCATCGGCGCCGCCCTGCCGCTGCCGCGCATCCTGCTTGCCGAAGAGGTCACGGAGGCCCTCGAATGAGCGAACCGAATGAAACGCCCGAGAAGCTCGCACCCAAGTCGTCCGGGCCAGAACCCCTGCGGTTCCGCGCCATTTGGCCGGTCATTCGCGCGGCGGGCCTTGTGCCATGGGCCATCACCTTCGTCGTGCTGTTCCTCATCGTGTCGCTCATCGTCTCGACTGTCGAGCCCGCCATCGGCGGTTTCACCAATGCGGCCTGGCTCATGTTCCAGGTGGTCACGACCATCGGCCTGGGCGATTTCACGTGCACGTCGATCGTCGGGCGCGTGGCGGCCATCGTGCTGTCGGTGTACTCGGTGTTTTTCCTCGCGCTGATCACCGGCGCTGTGGTCACCTACTGCGGCGAGCGCATGAACGCCCGCCGCGACGCCAGCGCCGCCCAGTTCCTCGACCGCCTCGAGCATCTTCCCGAACTCTCACCCGAAGAGCTCGCCGCCCTTTCCGAGCAAGTCAAGCAATTCGACAAGCATTGGAAGTAGGCGTCTGCCCTTCTGTCCGCTTTCGGCGGCGGGAAGAGGGGTTCGGGCTTGTCCTCGGCTAAACCTATATAAATAATAGTTTGTGCCTGCGGAATCGCCCTCACCCCTCTTCCCGCCGCCGAAAGCTACGCTCTTCCGCTTGGGCGCAAATCAACTTACAAGTTTGTGCCTGCGGAATCGCCCGCACCCCTCCCTCCTCCGCCGAAAGCTACGCTCTTCCGCTTGGGCGCAAATCAACCTGGGCCGCCCTTCATTGTGGGTAGGTTTCCGACGATGTATTAAAATGAACGCATGAATAAATTGGAAACACCTGCAGCGAGTCCCGAGCCGGCGTCGGCTGACGTGCCGGTTTGGGTTCCTTCGCAGTTCAAGCCGGAATCGGAAATATCTGACTACGCCCGCGCGCGCAAGCGCCGCCGCCGCGCCCGCCAGCGTGACGACTACGCGGGTCGCGAGTTCACGCTCGGCGAGACGGTCGCCAATTCCGTTTCCCAAGGCGTCGCCGCCGCGTTGGCGCTCGCCGCGCTCATCATCCTGGTCGTCACGGCAATCAGTCACGGCGGCGGCATTCGCCTGCTCGCGGCGCTGCTTTTCGCCGTTCCCATGGTGCTGTCGTTCACCATGTCGACGCTGTACCACGCGCTGCAATCCGACGGCGCCAAGCGCGTCTTCAAGGTGCTCGACAACAGCTCCACGTACCTGCTCATCGCCGGCGCGTTCACGCCGTACTGCCTCATCGCGCTCAGCGGCACCGGCGGCACGGGCCTGTGCATCGCCGAGTGGGCGCTCGCCATCGGGGGCATCGTCATCGAGGCCGTATGGGCCACGCGCCCGCGCTGGGTTCACGGGCTCATCTACGCCGTCATGTGCACGGCGTTCCTCGCGTTCGTGCCACCGCTGGCGGCCACGCTCGCCACGCCCGGGTTCGTGCTGCTCATGGCGGCGCTGTTCGTGCTCGCGATAAGCCTCGGCTTCAGGTGGTTCAGCGGCGTGCGCTACCTGCGCTTCGTGTTTCACCTCGTCGCATTCGCAGGCTGCACGTGCCTGTTCCTGTCGGTCGTTCTATTCGTCATTTAAGCCGGCCGGCTTCGTCAGCCGGCTCGCAGGGGGAAGAGGAATTCCATGTCAAAGGAAGGCGATAGTTCCAAGCCCGGGCTATTCCACGGTTTGTTCGGGCGCGGCAAGCGGCAAGTTTCCGAAGAGGAGATAAAGGAGCTCGTCGACGACAACGACGAGCTGCTCGACGACGAGAAGCGCATGATCGGCGAGATCCTCGAGCTCGACGAGCTCACGGTGAGCGACGTCATGCAGCCGCGCGTCGACATCATCGCCGTCGAAGACACCGAAACCGTGCGCGCCGCCCTCGAGCGCATGCGCGGCACCGGGTATTCGCGCCTGCCGGTGTTCCATGAAGACCTCGACCATATCATCGGCATCGCGCGCTACAAGAGCCTCATTCCCGCCGTGCTCGACGGCGACATCGACGGCCCCATTTCCGACTACATCCAAGAGGCCCTGTTCGTCCCCGAAACGAAGGATCTATTCCCGCTGCTGTCCGAGATGCAAACGAATAGGCAACAAATGGCCATTGTAGTGGACGAATACGGTGGCACCGATGGTTTAATTACGCTGGAGGATATCGTTGAGGAGATTGTCGGCGAAATCATCGACGAAACCGATTCGGAAGTGCCGTACGTCACGCGCCTGACCGAAACCGAATGGCTGGTCGATGGTCGCCTGCCGGTCGAAGATGCGCTCGAAATGGGCTGGCCGGTCGTCGAGTCCGACCAGTACGACACGATCGCAGGTTGGCTGCTGCACGTTGCCGACGCGGTGCCGCAGGTAGGCGACGAGCTTATCGTCGACGGATATCGCTTCAAGGTGCGAACCATGCGCCGCCGCCGCATCCGCACCGTGCAGGTCGTGCAGTTGGAAGAGATTGACGGTATGTCATCCTGAGCCGAAGGCGAAGGATCTCGGGCTTTGCCCGTTGCTTCGCGGAGAGTTCCTAGGCGCTTCAGCGCCGTTTCGCTCGGTATGGCAAACGAGGTCGAAACGGGGGAGCAGTGGCAACGCAAGCAGTCGAGAACCGCGCTTGCCGTTCGCGCAACGCATGCATCGGCGGCGTGTGCGCCGGGCTTGCCAAGCGCTTCGACCTCGACCCCATCGTCACGCGCATCCTCGCCATTTTCATCACGGTTATGACGTTCGGCGTCGGCGGCATCGCCTACCTTATCCTGTGGGCGCGCATGCCGCGCGAAGGCGAGCAGGACGTGCTGTACGAAATCACGCCCGAAAGCGCCGAGTCGAACGCGTTCGGCTGCATCGATTGCGTGACCGGCCGCGCGGCCAAGGACGTGAGCAAGACCAACGTCGACGGCGTGGCCATGCTCGCGCGGCTGGCGGTCGCCGTGGCGTTGCTGCTGCTGTTCCTGCTCATCGCCACCAACCTGTCGCCGCTCATGCCCGGAACCGAATGGTGGCAGTTCTGGCCCGTGGCGGTGCTCATGCTGGGCCTGTGCCTCATCATCATTCCCATTCCGACGCGCCTCGAGATGGCGTGGCATTCCCTCGGCATCGTCGTGCTGTCGCTCGCCGCCACGTTGCTGCCCATGTCGCTCGGCGTCATGTCGTGGAACACGATTCCCTGCGCGTTCGAACTGGCCTGGCCGCTCGTCTTGGGCGGCGTCGCGCTGTACGCGTTCGGGGTGTATCGCGGCATCAACGCGCTCATGGTGGCGGGCGCGTTCTTCATCGTGGCGTTCTGCATCGTCGCACTGACCACCTGCGCGCTTCCCGGCGACATGGAAACGCTGCTCTTCCAAATGCCCGACGGCCGCAACCTCCAGATCTCCTTCGTGAATCGCTAAGCCTTTCAACTGCTCTGGAGAACCGTTCGCGTTCAGCTCCCGTGCCCATGACGGCACGTTTGTTCGTGTCGAGATTTTGTGTGCCTGCGAACGACCGTCAGCACATGTTGCGCTTTTGACGGTGGAATCATACATTTGCCCAGGTTGTCAAGCGAACAAACCGTGAAGCGCTCCTCCACAAGAAATTGCGTCCCGTAAAACGGGTACGGTAAAATACTTCGCACAGCAGCGGCAGTCCGCTGCTCGAAGAGAAAATTGAAATATGAGTCGGAAGCAGCCTAAACGTACAGCCGGCAACATGGTGTTCACCGCCATAGCCGGCTTTTTTATTGTCGCCATCGTCGGTGGCGTCGGCCTTGGCGTGGCCTCGGCCGATTCCATGGACGACATGGAACGTGCTGGCGCATTCGGCTTCAGCAAGTCTTCCACCCACACTGATTCACTGTCGCAGCAGGTCAACGCCACGGTAGAATCGGAAACCTTCCAGTTCCTCGAGCGTTCGGCTCTTGCGGAAGCCACGCCGCGCAATCTCGATGCCGGCATGCGCATGATCGACGACATGGAACGCGCCGAGCAAGAGCGCATCGCCGCGGAAAACGCCGCCGCCCTCGAGCGCATGGCGGCCGAAAAGGCCAAGCAGGGCGTCGAAACGTCGAAGGAAACGGTCAGCGGCGAAGCCCCCGCTCCTGAAACGGTCGAGTACAATCTGCCCGCTGTCGACTGGTCGGTCGGCAAGGAGGCGTTCGTAGCCGAGTGGTCGGGCCGCATCGACGGCTACCTGTCGGGCTCCCCGCTTGAAGGCTACGGCCAAATCTTCGCCGAGGCTGCGTGGGATAACGGCGTCGACCCGCGTTGGTCGCCGGCCATTTCCAACACCGAAAGCTCGAAGGGCGAGGTCTGCTTCCGCCCGTGCAACGCCTGGGGCTGGGGCAACACCGGTTGGGGCGATTGGGAGACCGCCATTCGCGCCCACGTTGCCGGCTTGGCTGCCGGCTACGGCTACAGCATCACGGTCGAGGCCGCCCAGATTTACTGCCCGCCCAACTGGCAAGAGTGGTACAACAAAACCCTCACTCAGATGTCTTATATCTAAGTTGCGACGCGTCGGTGCTGCTCCGTGCGCCCGCCGCCGAAGGCGGCACGTCCCAACACGCATTGAAGCACTGGCGCACATGCGCCCTGACGGGCGCGGGCGCACGGAGTGCGCCCCTACGGTTCACGAGGAGCAACTTTAGCGCGCTGATCCCCGCCGTTTTCGCCTGCTTCTTTGCTGCATGTGAGATACTATCGTTCTAGGTCGTAACCTGGAAGGAATCGGTATGCGCAATGTGATCGTGGTGGGGTGCGGGCGCGTGGGTTCGCGCATCGCGTCCATGCTCTCCGACAACGGCGACAACGTGTGCGTCATCGACTGGCGCGCCGATGCGTTCAACAACCTGGGCCGCAACTTCAACGGGTCAACCGTGCAGGGCATCGGCTACGACGAGGACACGCTCGTGAAGGCGGGCGTCGAGGACTGCGACGTCGTGGCGGCCGTCACCCAGTCCGACAACGCGAACGCCTGTACGACGTGCCGCACGTCATCGCGCGCCTGTACAACCACGACCACGAGCGCGCGTACATGCAGCTCGGCATCGACTACGTGTGCGGCACCACGCTCGTCGCCGAGGAAGTGTTCAGCAAGGCCATTTCCGGCCATGGGTCGCATCTCGACACGTTCGGCGACTACGAGGTCCTGCGCTTTTCCATCGACCTGTCATGGACCGAGCGGGGCGCCCTGCGCGTGCACGACATCGAACGCGACCACGACATCCGCGTCATCGCGTTCGAGCGCAAAGACGGCTCGGCATCGTCCATTCCCACGGGCGAGTCGACGCTGTACCACGGCGACTTGGTGCTCGCGTGCGTGAGGCACGACCTCATCGACGAGTTCGGCAAGTACATTCAGTCATAAGGGAATGTGCCGCGAGGGCGCCCCTCGTGGCACGTTGTATGCGGGAGGCGTACATGTACATCGTCATCAACGGCGGCGGAAAAGTGGGCGAGTACCTGGCCACGGTGTTGCTGCAAAGCGGCAACGAGGTGGCCATCATCGAGCGCGAGCGCGATGTCGCCGACCGCTTGTCAATGGTGCTGCAGGGCCGTTACCTGGTCATCCGCGGCGACGGCTGCGACTCGCGCTATCAGGAAGACGCCGGCATCCGCAAGGCCGACGTGTTCGTGGCGGCAACCGGCCACGACGACAACAATCTGGTTTCGTGCGAAATCGCCTCGCGCATCTACGATGTGCCGCGCTGCATCGCCCGTGTGAACGCGCCCAAGAACCAGCGCATCTTCCGCGCGCTTGGCATCGAGGCCATCTCGTCGACCGAGATGATTGCCAACCTCATCGAGGAGGAAACGCTCATGGGCTCCGTCAGCGTCGTGTCGTCGCTGACGCACGGCAACGTGGTGCTCACCGAGCTGTCGGTGCCGCGCCTCGCCGACACCGTCGGCAACGACGGCATGCTCATCAGCGATATCGACATGCCCGAGAACAGCCTGATCGTGGCCGTGTCAGCTAAAGACGAAGTGGAAGTCGCCGGCGAGGAAACCCGCATCTACCCGGGCGACACCGTTGTCGTGGCTGCCGACCGCGACCAAATCCCCGTCGTCCGCACCCTCTTCCGCGAGCTATAGGGCATGCGCCTTAATTCCCGCCCCGTCACCCCGGGCGGAGCGCTCGGCGGCGGGCAGGGCCCGAGATCCCTCGCTGACGCTCGGGATGGCAAATTGCCTAGAATTCCAGCTTCTCCAAGCGCTCGAAGATGGCGTCCTTGCGCTGCAGGAACGCCCACGGGTCGAAGATGTCGTCAAGCTGCTCGGCGCTCAGCGTGCACTCAGGGTCGGCTTCCAAGCGTTCGCGGTACGAGGGGCCGGCCACGGCGTTCTGGATGTCCTCCCACACCTTCATGGCGTTGCGCTGCACGATGACGTACGCGTCCTCGCGTGTGATGCCCGTCTGCACGAGCGCCAGGATGACTTTCGAGCTGAAGATGAGGCCGCGCGTGCGCCACAGGTTGTGCTCCATCTTGGCGGGGTAGGTGAACAGGTTTTCCAGCAGCGGCTGCATCTTGTAGAACATGTAGTCGAGCGCGATGAAGCTGTCGGCCAGCGCCACGCGCTCGGCACCGGAATGGCTGATGTCGCGCTCGTACCACAGTGCCACGTTGTCGAGCGCCACCTGCGAGTTCGCCTTCACCACGCGCGACAGGCCGCAGACGCGCTCGACCGTGATGGGGTTGCGCTTGTGCGGCATGGCCGACGAGCCCTTCTGCCCCTTCTTGAACGGCTCTTCCGCCTCGATGACGTCGGTTTGCTGCAGCAGGCGCACCTGCATGGCGATCGATTCCAGCGTGGAAGCCACGGTGGCCAGGCATGTCATGACCTGCGCATGGCGGTCGCGCGCGACGACCTGGGTGGAAAGCGGGTCGGGGGTCAGCCCCAGCTTCTCGCACACGTACTGCTCGACGTACGGGTCGATGCTGGAATACGACCCGACCGCGCCTGAAATGGCGCCCGTGGCGATGGCGGCGCGGGCCGCCTCCATGCGCTCCTCGGCGCGTTTCAACGCCCACGCCCAGCTGCCGAACTTCATGCCGAACGTCATGGGCTCGGCCGAAATGCCGTGTGTGCGCCCGACGCACAGCGTGTCCTGGAACTCGAACGCACGCTTCTTGCACGTCTGCCCCAGCTTGCGGATGTCGGCCAGGATGATGTCGCATGCCTGCGTTATCTGGTAGCACAGCGCCGTGTCGCCCAGGTCGCTCGACGTCATGCCGTAATGAACCCAGCGGCTCGGCGGCTCGGCGCCCTCGGGCAGGTCGGCGTCGATGTACTCGGCCATGTTGGTGAGGAAGGCGATGACGTCGTGGTTCGTGACTTGCTCGATCTCGTCGATGCGCTCGACCGTGAAATCGGCGTGTTCGCGTATCCAGGCGGCTTCCTCGCGCGTGATGTCGCACGTGCTAAGCTCGGCCTGCGCCTCGCATGCCAGAATTTCGATTTCCTTCCAGATCTCGAACTTGTTCTGCAGCTCCCAAATGCGCCCCATTTCCGGTCGCGTATACCGCTCGATCATGGCATTCCTTCCTCGCAAACCTACTGCTCCCAGCATACCAAAATGAGCGAGGGAAACGTCCCCTCGCTCATTCAATGGCGTTTTACCTGAAAAGCGTGGCTCGGGGCCGGGAAGGGGGGTGAGGGCGATTCCGCAGCCGGATATGGCAACAAGCTCCAATGCCCATGCGGGCGAGGACAAGCCCGAACCCCTCTTCCCGGCCCCGAGCGACCGCAGGACGGGCTACTTCGCGTCGAATTGCGGAATCGGCGTGTCGTCGACCTCGTCGAGGTTCTTCTCGTACACGTAATGCTGCGTGCCCTTGGCGATGACGGCCGACAGTCCCAGCACGGCGATGCAGTTCGGCACGGCCATCAGCGCGTTGCTGATGTCGGAAAGGTTCCACACCAAATCGCCGCCGCCGATGCAGCCCCAGAACACGAACAGCAAGAACACCACTTGGTAGGGGCGGATGCCCTTCTTGCCGAACAGGTAGGCCACCGCGCGGTTGCCGTACTGCGCCCAGCCGAGCATCGTGGAATACGAGAACAGGATCATGCCGATCGACAGCACGATGGGTCCGAGCACGGGAATCTCGGCGAACGCCGTCGTGGTGAGCTGCGCCGCAGCCGTGATCTCGCCGGACAAGATGCCCGCCTGAATCTCGGGATTGGCCAGCATGGTGGAAACGAGCATGATGCCCGTGATGGCGCACACGATGACCGTGTCCCAGAACGTACCGGTCATGGAAACGAGCGCCTGGCGTGCCGGGTTCTTCGTCGTGGCGTTCGCGGCGACGAGCGGCGCCGAGCCGAGGCCGGACTCGTTGCTGAACAGGCCGCGTTTGAAGCCGTATTGCAGCGCAAGGGCAACGGTGCTTCCCACCGCGCCGCCGAACGCGGCCTCGCCGGTGAAGGCGCACGTGACGATCATGCCGATGGCCTCGCCCACGTACTGGCCGTTCATGCCGATGATGACAAGGCAGCCCGCCACGTACAGCACGGCCATAAGCGGGACGAGCCTGGTCGTCACGCGGGTGATGGACTTGATGCCGCCCATGATGACGACGCCCACCAATATCATGAGCACGATGCCGATCATGATGGAGGTGGCCAGCATCTGGTCGGGCGAGTCGAACATGGGCTCGATGTAGGACGTGATGACGCCCGACAGCGCGTTCGACTGCACCGACGCGCCGATGCCGAAGCTGGCGATGAACGCGAACAGCGCGAACAGCACGCCGAGCACCTTGCCGAGGCCCTTGTGCTTGAAGCCACGCTCGAGCGCGTACATGGCGCCGCCGAGCATCTCGCCGTTGTGGTCCTTCACGCGGTACTTCACCGAAATGTAGGTCTCGGAGTACTTGGTGGCGATGCCGAACACGCCGGTGATCCACATCCAGAAGATCGCGCCCGGGCCGCCGAAGAACAGGCCCGTGGCCACGCCGACGATGTTGCCCGTGCCGATGGTGGCGGCAAGCGCCGTGGTCAGGGCACCAAATTGCGAGACGTCGCCCTGCGCGCCCGTGTCGGCGTTCGAAATCGACAGCTTAATGGCCGTGCCCAGCTTGCGCTGGATGAACTTCGTGCGGATGGTCATGAACACGTGCGTGCCGAGCAGCAGCGCGATCATGACCCACCCCCAGACGAACGAGTCGACGGCGTCGACTGCTTGGGCTAGGGGAGAACCCGAAGCGAAAATTGCGGCAATTGCGTCCATGCGCGCTCCCTCCCTGAATGGTGCGAAAAAACGCCCGAAGGCGCTTTAGCATGCGATAGTGAAGGATTGTACGGGTGATGTGCTCCGCCGCGTATGTCGAACGAGTTAAATATAGGTGAGCGGCATTTTTTAAGCCCGCCACGAGGCCGTTCCCCGTGGCGGGCTTTCCGCGCCCCACACCAGCTGTTATCGGGCGATTGCCTACTACAGGACAGCGGCAACTGCTTTCTTCACGTCGGCCATGTCGGTGGTCGGCTCGAAGCGCTCGACAAGGTTGCCCTCGCGGTCGACCAAAAACTTCGTGAAGTTCCATTTAATGTAGGCCTTGTCGCCGAACTCCTTGTCGACCGACTTCTGCACGGCCTTCATGGCCATGCCCTTCAGGCCCGAGAACCCGCCGAACGGCTTCTGCGTGGCCAGGTCGGCGAACAGGGGATGGGCGTTCTCACCGTTAACCTCGATCTTCTTGAACTGCGGGAAGTCGGTGCCGAACTTCACGGTGCAGAACTCGTGGATCTCCTCGTCGGTGCCGGGAGCCTGGTTGGCGAACTGGTTGCAGGGGAAGTCGAGAATCTCGAAGCCCTGGTCCTTGTACTCGGCGTAAATCGCCTCAAGGTCCTCGTACTGCGGGGTGAAACCGCAGCCGGTGGCCGTGTTCACGATCAGCAGCACCTTGCCGGCGTAATCGCCGACGCTTGCCTGGCTGCCGTCGCGGTTTTCCATCGTGTAATCGTAAATGCTCATGATCGTCTCCATTCCTCCGTGCTGACAGGCTGACAGATTGGGGAGACTCCCCTTTCTGTCAGACGCCTTTTGTCAGGCGACAAATAAATCGCGTGCAATTAAATTGTACACGATTAAAAATCGAGCGCAAGGGGGTTTTGCACAATTTGTTGGCGCATCGGCATCTTTTCTCGCACGCGCTTGTTCAAAAATCAAAAATGGCTCATAATTTTGAACACTCACTTTGAGATGCGGGCATGTGTTCAAAGAAGCTGCCCGTCCCAAGCCCGCGTTCGATGCGAAGAAGGAAAGAGGAGAGGATGACGGAAACGGATTTTGAAACAGAGCTGAATGCCGAGGTGACGAAGCGCCTCTCCATGATGGAGGACCCGTCATATGCATACCCCGCCCGGATGACGAAGTTCGATTATGCGTTGGCGGGCGTTCTCATGGCCATCTGCCTGGTGGTTGTCGAAGTCGCCACGCTGACGGCGGGGGCGATGTAGCCATGGGCAGACACGACGACTTCATCCGCAACGAAACCATCTTTGGAATCGTCCCGCTCGTCAAGGAAGACCGCAAGTACTCCTTCGGCGACTGCTTCCTGGTTACGAGCGGCTTCGCCATTGCTACGTGGTGCTACTCCCAGGGTGCTTATTCAGCTGGCCTCGTCAACTTCCAGCAGATGCTCATCAGCATTTTCGGCATCTCGGTTTTCTTCATCTTGCTCGAAATGCTGCCAATCTGGTTTTCAACGCGCTATGGTATCGACCTATGGATCTGGCTGCGCTCTGCCCTGGGTAAAAACGGCGTCGCGGTCATGGCGTTTCTCTGTCCGGTCATGAATTTCGGTTGGTATGCGGTGACCGCCGATTTGTTCAGAGATTCGCTCGTGCAGCTCTTCGGCGTGTTCGGCATAACGTTACCGGCCGTCATCGTGCCGTTTTTGGGGGTAATATGCGTCGTCTTGGGCGTGCTCATTGCCCTTGGCGGGCCCGATGTCATCAAATGGTCGTCGCGAATCATGGTGGTCGCGCTGCTCGTCGTGGGCTTTGTCGTCATTGGCATCTGCTTCAGCGTCGCCCCCGCTGACCTCATGGCCATTCAGCCCGATCTTTCCGACTACGCAAGTCCCGTGGAGGCATTTGCGCTGTCGAACGAGGGCATGGTCGCCTTCGCGTTCTCATGGTCGACGCAGGCATATGTCCTGCCGCGCCTGTGCCGCAACGAGCGCTCGGCCTATTGGTCGACGAGCGCAGCGTACGGCATCATCGCGCCGTTGTTCGTGTTCATCGGCGGCATCATGGCGCTTGTCATGTTCGCGGCTGTCGGCGAGTACATCGCCGACCCGACCGTAATGCTGGCTACGCTGTGCGGCCCTGAAATGTCGCTGCTCGCGCTTATCATGGTGGCGTTCGCGAACATCGGCACCATGGGAAACGGCCTGTACGTGAACGATATGGTCATCAAGTCGGCATTCCCGAAAATCCCTTACAAGGCGCTTGTCATCGTCATGGCGGTGCTCATCAGCCTGCTCACCATCTGGGGTGGCGTGTCCGAGAATTTCGGCGCGTTCATCAGCATCGCCGCGTATCTGCAGGGCCCCATCAACGGCATCATCCTGGTCGACTGCTTCATCTTGCGCAAGCGCAAGCTGTCGCTGAAGTCCGCGTTCTTCCTGCCGGGCCATGACGCGTATAAGTATTCGGGCGGGGTCAACATCATCGGCGTCATCTCCATCGTCGTCGGCCTTGTCTGCGGCTTGCTCGTGTTCAACCCGATGACGGGCGTGGTGAACAGCCCGTTGTTCTATGTGACAACCGGTTCAGGCCTCACGTTGCTCACGGGTGGCCTGACGTACCTTGTTCTGACGCTGACCCCGTGGGGCAAGCGCTACTCGCTGCGCGATCGCGACGATTTGGAAATCGTGTAATGCGGCAAGTTGCTCCGTTGTGGCCGCTGGCGCCAAACACCAGCGGCCACAACGGTCGTTGGCGGAAGCGCCGCGGTGGCTCATTTCTTGATTTTTCCCGTTGAATGCGCATCTTTCCCGCAAACCTGCCATACTGGAGCGGTTTGAACGAGAAAGGACTGCGCATGCCCGCAACCGATTATCTGATCATGAACGCGGCGAAGTACCCTGACGACATCGCGCTCGTCGAGGTGAACCCCGCCATCCGCGACGAACGCGGCAAGACGTGGCGCGACTACGAGCTGGTGGAAACGCCGCCTTCCCAGCGCTATCGCCGCGAAATCACCTGGCGCGCGTTCAACGACCAGGCCAACCGCTTCGCGCACCTGCTGCTCGACGCGGGCGTGCAGCGCGACACCAAGGTGGCCGTGCTGCTGATGAACTGCCTGGAATGGCTGCCGATCTACTTCGGCGTGCTGAAGGCGGGCGCCGTGGCCGTGCCCATGAACTACCGCTACACGGCCGACGAGATCAAGTACTGCCTCGAGCTGTCCGACGCCGAGGTGCTCATCTTCGGCCCCGAGTTCATCGGGCGCGTCGAGCAGATCGCCGAGCGCATCCCGCAGGTGAAAAACCTGTACTTCGTCGGCGAGGACTGCCCGACGTTCGCGCACAGCTACAACCAGCGCGTCACGCACTTCAGCGCCGGCGAGCCCGACGTCGAGCTGACCGACGACGATAACGCCGCCATCTACTTCAGCAGCGGCACGACGGGCTTCCCGAAGGCCATCCTGCACAACCACCGCAGCCTGCTGCAGGCGGGCCTGTGCGAGATGCACCATCATGGCCAGACGCGCGAGGATTGCTTCTTGTGCATTCCGCCGCTGTACCACACCGGCGCGAAGATCCATTGGTTCGGCAGCCTGGTCACGGGCGGTAAGGCCGTCATCCTGCGCGGCGTGCGCCCCGACTGGATCCTGCAAACCGTCTCCGAAGAGCACTGCACGCTCGTGTGGCTGCTCGTGCCGTGGGCGCAGGACATCCTCGACGCCATCGACGACGGCAAGGTGAACCTCGACGACTACCGCCTCGACCAGTGGCGGCTCATGCACATCGGCGCGCAGCCCGTGCCGCCGAGCCTCGTGCGCCGCTGGAAGAAGCGTTTCCCGAACCATGCCTACGACAACAACTACGGCCTGTCCGAGGGCATGGGCCCGGGCAGCATACACCTGGGCGTCGAGAACTTCGAGCACCTGGAAACCAACGGCGTGCCCGGTTGGGGCTGGGAAGCCGAGATTCGCCGCGAAGACGGCTCGGTCGTCGAGCCGGGCAGCGAAGACGTGGGCGAGCTGTGCCTGAAGGGCAACTGCGTCATGGTCGAGTACTACAACAACCCCGAGGCCACGGCCGAATCGCTGCGCGACGGCTGGCTGTACACGGGCGACGTGGCCAAGATCGACGCCGACGGCTTCATCACGCTGGTCGACCGCGCCAAGGACGTCATCATCACGGGTGGCGAGAACCTGTACCCCGTGCAGATCGAGGCGTTCATCCGCGGCAACGACGCCGTGAAGGACGTCGCCGTCATAGGCGTGCCCGACGAGCGCCTGGGCGAGATCGCCTGCGCGATCATCGAGCTGAAGGAAGGCCGCGAAATGACCGAGGCGCAGATGGAGGACTTCTGCCTCGACCTGCCGCGTTACAAACGCCCGCGCCGCTACATCTTCGCCGAGGTGCCGCGCAATTCCACCGGCAAGATCGACAAGCCCGCCCTGCGCGAACGCTATGGCGCCGCGCACCTCGTGGCACAGGAAAGCACGCGCTAATCGGGCGAGGCGTGTATACTGTGCTATCGAAAAACAGGAACGCTGAGTTTTAAGGCGGCATTTCCACGCGGTTTTCGATAATCATATAGAATTACTAGGAAAAATCGACACGAACGGAGGGGTACGCATGGATTTCGCCGCAATGGCAGATTACTTGCCATTGTTCGAGCAAGCCATGTGGCTGACGCTCCGCATCGGTTGGGTGGGCATCTTGGGCTCGCTTGCCATCGGCCTGGTCGTGGCCGTCATCACGCACTTCAAGATTCCCGTGCTGTACCAGGTCGCGCGCGTGTACATCGAGCTGTTCCGCAACACGCCGCTGCTCATCCAGCTGTTCTTCATGTACTTCGCCCTGCCGCGCGTCGGCGTTCCCATAACGGCCGAGGCGTGCGGCATGCTGGGCCTGGCGCTGCTCGGCGGCGCGTACATGGCCGAGACGTTCCGCAGCGGCCTTGAAGCGGTCGACCCCATCCAGACGGAAAGCGCGCTGTCGCTCGGCATGACGCCCGCACAGGTCATGCGCTACATCACGCTGCCGCAGGCTGTCAGCCTCTCCATCCAGTCGTTCGTCGCCAACATCATCTTCCTGCTGAAGGAGACGAGCGTGTTTTCCGCCATCAGCCTCATGGACCTCATGTTCGTGGCGAAGGACCTCATCGGTCTGTACTACAAGACGACGGAATGCCTGGTCATGCTCGTCGTCTTCTACCTCATCATCATCCTGCCCGTGTCGATTCTGGGTTCCGTCGCAGAAAGGAAACTCCGCTATGGAGCTTTTGGGTCTTGACGTGCTGTTCAAAGGCACGAACATGGCCCGCATGCTCGGCGGGCTGTGGGTTGCCGTCGAAATAAGCCTCATATCGGTCGTCATCAGCATCGTGCTGGGCCTTCTGTTCGGCGTCTTCATGACGTGGAAGAACCCGGTCGCGCGCGTCATCAGCCGCGTGTACCTGGAAATCGTGCGCATCATGCCGCAGCTCGTGCTGATGTTCATCGTGTTCTTCGGCGCCACGCGCGTGTGGGGCATCAACATCTCGGCCGAGGTTTCCAGCATCATCGTGTTCAGCTTCTGGGGCGTCGGCGAGATGGGCGACCTCGTGCGCGGCGCGCTGACCAGCATTCCCAAGCACCAGTACGAAAGCGCGGCGGCGCTCGGCATGAACAAGGCGCAGACGTATTACCACATCGTCATCCCGCAGGCGGTCCGCCAGCTTATCCCGATGTCGATCAACCTGGTCACGCGCATGATCAAGACCACGAGCCTGGTCATGATGATCGGCGTGGTCGAGGTCATGAAGGTCGGTCAGCAGATCATCGAGGCCAACCGCATGGTCAGCCCCAACGCCGTGTTCGGCATTTACGGCATCATTCTTCTCATGTACTTTTTCGTGTGCTGGCCCATCAGCTTGCTGGCCAGCCACCTCGAAAAGAAGTGGAGCAACTAAATGTCCGGCGAACGCGAAATCGTGCTGCGAATCGAGGATTTGAAGAAGGCTTACGGCGACAACGTGGTCATCGACGGGCTGAACCTGGAAGTCCGCGCCGGCGAGGTCATCGTGGTCATCGGGCCGTCGGGCTGCGGCAAGTCCACGCTTCTGCGCTGCATCAACGCGCTCGAGGACATTCAGGGCGGGCGCATCCTGCTGGAAGGGCAGGAGGTCGACGGCAAGTCGAAGAACATCGCGCAGATCCGCCAGAAGCTGGGCATGGTGTTTCAGAGTTACGACCTGTTCCCGCACAAGACCATCATCGACAACGTCACGCTCTCGCCCATAAAGGTGCAGAAGCGCCCGAAGGACGAGGCCGTTGCCGAAGCCGAGGCGCTGCTCGATCGCGTGGGTTTGCTCGACAAGCGCGACGACTACCCGCGCCAGCTTTCCGGCGGTCAGAAGCAGCGCGTGGCCATCGCTCGCGCGCTGGCCATGAAGCCCGAGATCATGCTGCTCGACGAGATAACCGCGGCCCTCGACCCCGAGATGGTGCACGAGGTGCTCGACGTCATCCTGGACCTCGCGCGCGAGGGCAAGACCATGATCATCGTCACGCACGAGATGAGCTTCGCCCGCGCCGTGGCCGACCGCGTCATCTTCCTGGAAGGCGGCCATATCGTGGAAGAGGGCATTCCCGAGCAGTTCTTCGACCACCCCAAGACCGAACGCGCCCGCGAGTTCCTGCACACCTTCGAATTCGCCGCCGTCCGCTCTCACACCGAGTAATCAATCTCCTCGGAGGAAATTGATTACTTGCAATCGTAGCAACCGTGCATCGGGCTTTCAGTCAAATCGATAACGCCATATCGGGAAAAAGAATGTCGTTCACGGTGAACTAATCCGTTTCAGCCCGTTACGCGCCGGTTCGATTCGCTACTATATACAAGTTCAACATTCCATTGGAAGGGAAAAGGAGACGAGAACGATGAAGAAGAAGTTTATTGGAATCGCCGCCGTTGCGGCAGCGCTTGTCCTGGCGATGGGCGTGCTGACCGGCTGCGGTTCGTCGAGCAGCAGCTCTGCCGCCAGCGCCAGCGCCAGCGAAAGCGCCAGCAGCGCCGCCGATTCGGGCGCGGTGTTCCGCACGCTCGACGAGATCAAGGACAGCGGCAAGCTGGTCATCGGCGTGTTCAGCGACAAGAACCCGTTCGGCTACGTCGACGAGAACGGCGAGTACGCCGGCTACGACGTCGAGCTCGCCAACAAGCTGGGCGAGGAGCTCGGCGTCGAGGTCGAGTTCGTGTCCACCGAGGCTGCCAGCCGCGTCGAGTTCCTGCAGACCGGCAAGGTCGACATCATCCTGGCGAACTTCACGGTCACGCCCGAGCGCGCCGAGCAGGTCGACTTCGCCGACCCGTACATGAACGTGGCGCTGGGCGTCGTGTCGCACAACGACAACGTCATCACGAGCCTCGACCAGCTTGGTCCTGACGACCAGGTCATCGTCATTACCGGCACCACGGCCGAGACGTACCTGACGAAGAACTACCCCGACATCAAGCTGCAGAAGTACGACACCTATGCCAGCGCGAAGACCGCCTTCGAGAACAAGAACGGCGTTGCCTGGGCCAACGACAACACCGAGGTCATCGCGTTTGCCAACCAGGGCGAGGGCTACACCGTGGGCATCGAGGAGCTCGGCGATTTCGACACCATCGCCCCGGCTGTTTCCAAGGGCAATGACACGCTGCTCGCTTGGATCAACGAGACCATGGAAAAGCTCGGTTCCGAGAAGTTCTTCCACGCCGACTACGAGAAGACGCTGCTCGACGTGTACGGCGCCGACTACGAGGACACCCTCGTCGTCGAGCCCGGCCAGGCTGCTGCGAAGTAACCCGCATTTCGAACGCCTTCCCGAAAGCCGCCGCCGCACCCCGGCGGCGGCTTTTTAATATGAGCAGAGCATTGTCAAGAGGGAAAAGCGGGCCTGGCCGGAATTGATGTCCTGGCCAGGCCCTGTATCTTCACCCGGAATCCGCCCGCATGGATTGCGTGTCTGTTCGACGCTCGTCTTGCGGTTTAATATTCGCCCGTCGCGCTTGCGCGCCGGTGCATCTCGTTGCTACGGCTGGCCCCTCGTCATCGATCAGTCTTTTGGCGGGCGTGGCGCTTGCGCGCTGCGCGAAAAAAGAACGGGAATGGGGTCCAACGGCTCCGAACGCGGGCGCCGCGGGATCGGATGCTATGAACGCCGCGGCCGCCCGCTACGCGGCCTCGACCATGCAGCCGATCGCCCACGCCCAGCACGCGAGCTCGCGCGCCGTGGCGCAGTTGGCGACGACGGGCTTCTTGCCCCCTTCGAGCAGGGCGGCGCGCCTGTCGACGAGCCTGCGCACGCCCTTGGCGGCGTGCCTCCGGACATCCGGGGCCACGACCTGCCCCTTCACCCGCCCCTTCTCTCCCCTCGACGCGTTCGAGTAGTGCCACGCCGCCTCGACGAGCAGCTTGCGCAGGTGCTTGTTGCCCGACTTGGTGATCCCTCCCTGCCGCCGGTTGTCGGCGCTCGAGTTCTCGGACGGGACGAGGCCCAGCCACGAGGCGAAGGCCGAGGCGTTGCGGAACCTCGAGAAGCCGTCGACCTCGACGACGAGCGCGAACGCGGTCACGGCGTCGATGCCCTTCAGGCACTTCAGCGCGTCGACCTCGGGCTTCCAGCGGGCCTCCTCGGCATGGGCCTTGACCTTCGCCTCCAGCTCGCGCTTCTCCTCGATCGCGCGCTTGCAGCGGTCGATGTAGTAGTCCAGCGCCTCCTGCGCGGCCCCCTCTTCGAGCTTGATCGACTCTATCCAGGCCCAGTGCGCTTTGGTCCAGGTGCCCTTGCGCTGGCCGCGCTCGTTGACCTCGTCGTAGACGTGCCCGTAGCGCAGCAGCATCTTCGAGAGCCGCTGCTTGCATGCGACGACATCGTCGCGGGAATCGGCCAGGGCGCGTGATATGTCGTGGCCGGCCTCGCACTCCGGGTCGGGCACGTGCACCTCGGCGACGGTGCCGAGCGCAAGTTGCCTGGCCAGGAAGGCTGCGTCGCGCTTGTCCGTCTTCTTGCGCTTGTCGGCGGCCGGCTTGTCCATCTTCGAGACCGCGCCGATAACGCAGTCGACGCCGAGCGACTCCAGCTCCCGCTGCAGGTGGAAGCCGGTGACGCCGGACTCGTAGACGGCCTTCGGCGCCTCGAATCCGAGGATCCAGGATGCGACCTCGGCGGGCGAGTACCTGAAGGTCTTGCGCTCCACCTCGCCGGTGAACGGGTTGAAAGCGCATCCCTTGATCGACCTTGCGTGCACGTCGAGACCGATGGATGTAACATGTGCCATGGTGAGCCCCTTCCATGTGTGTGGCAACCTGGCCGGTCGCCGGTTTTTACGACAAGACCATTATCGGCCCCGACCCACGAAGACTAGAGACGACATGCAGAGGGGCTCACTAATGCTCTGCTCATATCGTCTTACCTGCCACCTGCCACGAGAGGGGGTCTCCCGGCAGGTGCACCGTCTGCCACGAGACCCCCCTCTCGTGGCAGGTTACAGAAAGGAGTGCGCATGACATACGACTTCGATACCGTCATCGAGCGGCGGGGAACCGATTGCATCAAGTTCGACCAGGCTGAAGTGCGCGGGAAGTCGCCCGACCTGTTGCCGTTGTGGGTTGCCGACATGGATTTCTCGCTTCCGCCCGAGATACTCCAGCCGTTGCACGACCGCGTGGCGCACGGCATCTTCGGCTACAGCGAGCCGAACGACGACTATTTCGAAGCCGTGCACGACTGGTTCGCCACGCGCTACGATTGGGATGTGAAGCGCGAATGGGCCGTCTTCACGCCGGGCGTCGTGTTCGCCATCGGCACCGCCATCCGCGCGTTTTCCGAGCCGGGCGACAACGTGCTCATCCAGCCGCCCGTGTACTACCCGTTCGGCGGCATGATCGAGGCGAACGGCCGCACAACGGTCACTTCGCCGCTCGTGTACGACGCGCAAACCCACACGTACGGCATCGATTTCGACGACTTCGAGCGCGTGGTGGAAGAGGCGAGCCCGAAGGTGTTTCTGCTGTGCAACCCGCACAACCCGGGTGGCCGCGTGTGGACGGCCGACGAGCTGCGGCGCTTGGGCGACATCTGCATGAAGCACGACGTCATCGTCGTGTCCGACGAGATTCACGAGGACTTCACGCGCCCCGGCTACAAGCACGAAGTGTTCGCGAAGCTCGACGAGCGCTTTGCCGCGCGCTCGGTCATCTGCACCGCGCCGAGCAAGACGTTCAACATCGCGGGCCTGCAGGTGTCGAACGTGTTCATTCCCGATCCCGACCTGCGCAGGCGCTACCTTGCCGCGCACCGCGCAACGGGCTACGGCGAGCTGAACGCCATCGGCATCGCGGCTGGCCGCGCCTGCTACCAGCATGGCGGCCCGTGGCTCGATGCGCTGAAGGAGTATTTGGAAGGCAACCTCGCGTTCATGTGCTCGTACTTGGCCGAGCACGCGCCCCAGCTCGCGGTCGTCGAGCCGCAGAGCACGTACCTGGTCTGGGTCGACTGCTCGGCGCTCAGCCTCGACGACGAGGGCTTGCGCCAGCTTGTCGAGGACAAGGCCAAGCTCTGGCTCGACATGGGCACGATGTTCGGGAAAGAGGGCTCGGGCTTCATCCGCTTCAACATCGCCTGCCCCCGCGCCACCCTCGCCCAAGCGCTCGAGCAATTGGCAACTGCTATCATGAGCTCATGATTACCGATGGAAAAAGGCTGGTTGTTGTCGGAGGCGGGGCTGCGGGCTTGACGGCCGCCATTGCGGCGGGAGAGCGGGCGCGCGAACTGGGCGTGCCGCTTGCCATCACCGTGTTCGAGCGCGACGACCGCGTGGGGCGTTCCATCTTGGCCACGGGAAACGGCCGCTGCAACTTCTCGAACCACAACATCAAGTTTTTCGCCTATCACAACTACGAGTTCGTCGGCCAGGCGATTGGGCGCATCGGCCTCGCGCCCGATGACGACATGGTGCACAGCTTCTTCGCCCGCCACGGGCTCGCGTGGCGCGAAGAAGACGATGGCCGGCAGTACCCGCAGGCCAACAAGGCGAGCGTCGTGGTCGACGTGCTGCGCGCTTCCGCGGCGGCGGTTGGCGTGCGCGAGGCGTGCGAGCGCGAGGTCGTGGCCATCGACCCGCCGCGCGACGCGGGCAAGCCGTTCACGTTGCGCATGGCCGACGGCGTGCTCGAACGCGCCGATGCTGTCATCGTGGCGTGCGGCGGCAAGGCGTCCGCATCGCTTGCGACCGCAGGGCTCGCGTTCGTGCCGCTGCAGCCGGTGCTCGGCCCGCTGCGCTGCTCGCCCGAGGACGCGAAGCTGACGCGCGAACTCGACAACATCCGCGTCCGCTGCGCGGCAAGCCTCGTGCGCGAGGACGATGACGGCTATGCAGTCATCGCGCAAGAGCGCGGCGAGCTCATGTTCCGCAAGTACGGCGTGTCGGGCATTTGCGTGTACGACCTGTCGCGCAATGCGCAGCCCGGCGACGAAATCAGCGTCAACTTCCTGCCCGACCTCGACCCGTTCGAAGAGGGCGAAGTCGAAGGGTTCCTCGGCGAACGCTGGGATGCGCTTTCGGCCCAGTTCGGCGCGTTGACATACGGCGACTTCCTACGCGGCCTGCTGCTTCCGCGCGTGTACGAGGCGCTGCTGAAGCGCGCGGGCCTGGGCGTTAACGACGCCTGCACCCGCGGCGATGCGGTGGGCCTCGCGAGCCTGCTCACCCTGTTCCACCTGAAGGTGGAAGGCATCGCCGATGCCGACCAATGCCAGGTGAGGCGCGGCGGTTTCGATGTGGAAGGGTTCGACCCCGCCACGATGCAGGCGCGTGCCATTCCCGGCCTGCACGTCGTGGGCGAAGCGCTCGACGTCGACGGCCCCTGCGGCGGGTACAACCTGCACTGGGCCTGGTCAAGCGGCCTCATCGCCGGGAGATCAGCAGCCGGCGCTATCATGGAAATGATGCACTAAACCCCGTAGGGGCGCAGACCTCTGCGCCCGCCGCGCGACACGCCGCCAAAACGCCCGGTCCCGAGCCGCAAACAGCGCGCACAGGCTATCATGGAAGGCATACAACACCACCCGTAGGGGCGCAGACCTCTGCGCCCGCCGCGCACCGCGCGGCACGTCACAGCAACATAGATGTCACATGAAGGGACAACATGCTAGAAGTTTCAAACGTCCGCTTTTCCCTCGACGCGGGGCTGCCCGACGGCGAGCGCGAATTACGTGCGAGCGTGGCCAACGCGCTCGGCGTGAAGCCGTCTGACCTCGGCGAGGTGAAGCTCATCCGCCGCAGCATCGACGCGCGCAAGGACGCGGTGCGCTTCGTCGCGACCCTTGCCGTGGACGTCGACGAGTCGAAGGTCCACCCCGCGAAGGGCGTGTCCTTAAAGCCCCATGTTCCTTATGCGCCGCTGGACATTCCGCAGGCGCCGCTGCCCGAAGGCGAGCCGCGACCCGTCGTCGTGGGCGCAGGCCCTGCCGGCCTGTTCGCCGCGCTGTATCTCGCCCGCGCGGGATTGCGCCCCATCGTGCTCGAGCGCGGCGGCGACGTCGACGAGCGCACGCAGGCGGTCGAGGCGTTCAACCGCGGCGAGAACCTGAACCTTTCCACGAACGTGCAGTTCGGCGAAGGCGGTGCCGGCACGTTTTCTGATGGCAAGCTGACGACGGGCACGAAGAGCCCGCTCGCGCGCCACGTGCTGCAATGGTTCGTCGACGCCGGCGCGCCTGGGGAAATCCTCTGGCAAGCCAAGCCGCACATCGGCACGGACAAGCTGGTCGGCGTCGTGCGCCGCATGCGCCATCAAATCGAGGAAGCCGGCGGCGAGGTCCGCTTCCACACGAAGCTCGAAGACGTTCGCTTCGACGAAACAGGACGCCTCTGCGCCATTCAGACAATGATGCACGGGAGGGGAGCAAGTGCATCATTTTCAGCGCAAGAAAACGATGCACTTGCTCCCCTCCCGTGCATCGTTCCGTGCAACACGCTCGTGCTGGCGTGCGGGCATTCCGCGCGCGACACGTTCCGCATGCTGCAGCGAGCCCACGTCGACATGGAGCCGAAGGCGTTTTCGGTCGGCGTGCGCATCGAACATTTGCAGAAGGCCATCGACCGCGCGCAGTACGGCAAGGCGGCGGGGCACCCGGCGCTGGGCGCGGCCGACTACAAGCTGGTCGTGCACCTGCCGGGCGGCCGCAGCGTGTACACGTTCTGCATGTGCCCGGGCGGGGAAGTGGTCGCCGCGGCGAGCGAGGAGTTCGGCGTGGTCGTGAACGGCATGAGCCGCTTCGCGCGCGACGGCGAGAACGCGAACGCGGCGCTGCTCGTGGGCGTGACGCCCGAGGATTTCCCGGGTGGCGACCCGCTGGCGGGTACGATGTTCCAGCGTCGCATCGAGCAGGCCGCTTACGGCGAAGCCACCGAATGCAACGGCGAGCCCTGGCAGGCGCCGGCGCAGACCGTGGGCGACTTCCTGGCCGACACGGCGGGCAATCCGTCGCCCACCGTGAAACCGAGCTACGCGCGCGGCGTCGTGTGGTGCGACCTGCGCGAGATCCTGCCCGATTTCGTCACCGACGCCATGGCCGAGGCGCTGCCGCTGCTCGACCGCAAGCTGCGCGGCTTCGCCGATCCCGGCGCCGTCATGACGGGCGTGGAAACGCGCAGCTCGAGCCCCGTGCGCATCGTGCGCGACGAGGAAACCCTGCAAGCCCGCACGCGCGTGGCCAAGCGCAAGGTCCGCCCGCGCGACGCCGCCCGCGGCCACGGCCTGCGCCCCGGCGACGAAACCATCCGCGAAAACATCGGCATCTTCCCCGCGGGCGAAGGTCCCGGATACGCGGGCGGCATCATGTCCGCTGCCGTCGACGGCCTGCGCATCGCCGAGCGAATCGTGCAAGACGCGTGTTCTAGCAACTAGCGCAGACGAAGCTATCCGCATATTCAAGTTCCTGCAGTTTTCGATTGTCACAATGATGGCTTATGGCATGTCGTACGGTGACCTGCGCATGGTCCGGCTGTTTTGTTACGGTGTCCTTTTCCGTTCACGAAAGGGGCGAATATGCTGGACAAAACGCTGGTCAATGACTTTTTAAAACAGTGCCAATACGAGCGCAGGCTCAGTTGCAAGACGATTAATGCGTATAAGTGCGATCTTAGTCAATTCCAGCAATGGAGCATGCGAGCGAGCGATTCGTTGACGAGCGACATGCTTCACGATTACCTCGCGTATCTCAACGAGCGTTATGCGCCTGCTAGCACCAAGCGAAAGATTGCGACTTTGAGGGCGTTGATGTCTTGGGCGACAGAAAACAAAAAAATTGAGCGAAGCCGGTTACATCGCTGCGGCTGTCCACGTGGGGCGCGGCCGGGTCGGTGTCCTACTCATGGGATGGCCGAGGCTCGGCAACCTCGGAGCTCGACGGGGCGGGCGTTTTGATGTCATCGCGGTCGTATGCGGCTACGGGCGGCGTCTGGGCGGGCGCCTCGACCGACCTGCCCGCCTACGGCTGGAATGCCGAGGAGTACAGCGCCGCCACGGGCCTCGTGTACCTGCGAGCCCGCTACCTGTCGGTGTCCGAGGGCGTCTTCACGAGCCGGGACCTCCACCTGGGCTCGGCCGCCAACCCGGCGACGCTGAACCGCCGCGCCTACGCGCTCGCGGACCCGGTCAACCTCTACGACCCGCTGGGCCTCGCGTCCTGGCTCTCGGGCGTCGCCAGCCGCATATCCTCCGCCGCCTCCTCGCCTTTTGCGCGCGTGGCGGAGGCGGTCTCCCAGGCCTTCTCGGCGGCCACGTCCCGCTTCCAGTCCGCCGTGGGCGCCGTCCGGTCAGCCGTCGGGGGTGCCGCTGGCTACACTGCCCAGGTTCGCCCCGACTGGGCGCGCCAGGTTGCTGGCTACGCTGAGCACATACACGCGGAACTCATCGAGCGCTACTGCGGCTTTGCCGAACATATGGGCCTAGTCGCTCCGAGGCCGAGCGCACCGAAGTTCTGCACAATACCCGACGAGCCTTACAGTTCTACCCAGCTCCATAACTTGCTTGGGGCTGGTGCGTACGCAGCGCAATATCATGATTTGGCGTTTGACATCAATAGATTGATATCACGGCTGGCAAAGCAGGATGATGCAGCCAAGTTGCTTAAAAACTTGGGAATTGGTGCTGGAATAGTTGGAGTGGGTTTTGCTGCGGTGGATGCTCATGGGTATCTGAGGGATTATTATGATGCGCACCCGGAAATGGAATCCCTTCGAAGGGAAAACAATGCCGCCGCGGAATTCGATATTCATTTCCTCATCAACCTAGTTGCAGTTACGCCAGGAATTGAACAAGACCTGGTCGGCTTTATTTATGCAGTTGACTCCGAAACGGGAGTATCGAAGGCAGACTTCATCTATGACATCAGGTGGTTCTACTTTGGAGGACAATTTGGTTGGTAGCGGCGACAAAACGACACGGGCCGAGCCTGCCGTGACGAACTCATTCGACTTCGACGAGGCGGCGTTCCGCGATTATTGCGGGCTTTTCTTGCTACCTCACGACAAAGTGGGCGGGCGCAAACTTTGGTTCTACTTCAGTGTTATTGCCGTACCGGCCTTCATAATCGGAGTTTATCTGATCTGTGATCTAGCCGGGCATTTTGGAGTCGATACTGAGTATGCGAAGGGCGTGATTTGGCGCTATGAGCCCGCTCTTGCCATCTGCGCATGTGGCTGTTTCGTGCTGTTTTTCTCCCAGTCGGTGCTAGGTTTCAGGATGATGCTCGGCCTGCGCATGCCCCGCTGGGGAACTCCGCGATGGGATGCGAGGACCCGTATCGCCTTTGCCCGCCTGAAAAGCGGTTATGTTAAGAGTCCGTCCGGGATGTACCAAGGTATCGCGAAGCCCCTTAGGGACGATTGGCCCCTGTTGTTTCAGCGCAGCCTTACAACCTTTGTGATCTTGCCTTACATCCTTGGCGCGACAGATGAGTTTGATGAGCCACTGCTATTTGACTCCATACCCGGCCTCTTTCCACGCTTCAAATCCATTCCCGACGTCGACGACCTCAGCATTCGGTTTTCGTCGGCTTTTCTTCCCGACCGCATCGAGAAGGGCTCGCACGGCGCGGTGTTCGCCCGTTCCTACGCCGACGTCCACGACGTCGTGGAGGACGAGCGCTACCCGAACCTGGCAATAATCCGCCACGAGAACGGCTATAGCCAGCTCGTCGTGCGCACCGACATGCTGGAGGGCGGAACCTGGGACGAGGTCAAGGCCCGCATAGCCGCCACCAAGGGCGTTTAAGCAACGGCAAGTAAAGCCGACCGTAACGATGGAAGTCACCCTGGTATCCCAATAACGCCCGCTACCTCTTTGGATGCCCTAAACGGCGTGGCCTCGGTGCTCACCATCGTGGGTTTCGTGCTGCATTGCGCGAGGCGATTTGCCACCCGGCGGTGGCGTAAACAGAACGACCGGACGTAAGCCCGGTCGTTTGCTCTCCGTCAAACGGCAACCCGGCTAGCCTCCAAGCGGGCGGGCGCTGCTGACATCCCGAATGATAGCGCATCAGCATCCTGATTGCGAAAACCGTGAACCCAATCAAATTGCTCTGGCCGGGTGCTGCGTCGCCAAACTTGAAAGAATTTCATCGCCAAATCCGAAAGTATTTCATCGCCAAAACCATAAGTTACCCTATAATCGGCTTGGATTGAATCATTGGAAACTTTGCCCGAAAGGTCCTTCATGTCTGCCCCGAAGCCGTTCGAGTACATGCCGCGCCTGGTCGATGCGGTGCTGCGAGACAAGTTGGATGCCATGCCGGCCGTGCTCGTGCGCGGCCCGAAGTGGTGCGGCAAAACGTCCACATGCGAGCAGCTCGCCGCAAGCGCGTTGAAGCTGCGCGACCCTGACGTGTTCGCCCGCAGCGCGGAAGCTGCGGCCGCACGCCCCTCGCTGTTGCTGCGCGGGGAACGCCCCCGGCTGCTCGACGAATGGCAGGTGCTGCCCGTTCTGTGGGACGCTGTGACCAGCGCTGCCGACGAAGGTCATGGCGCGCCGGCCCAGTTCTTGCTCACGGGTTCCGCGACGCCGCCCGGCAAAGATGACCGCAAGCACACTGGCACCGGCCGCATCGCCCGCCTCGACATGGCGCCCATGACGCTGGAGGAATCTCGTGAAACGACGGGCGAGGTTTCCGTGGCCAGCCTGTTCGCCGGCCAGGCCGATGTCGAGGGCGCTTCCCCCGTCTCGGTGGAGCAGCTGGCGCGCCTTATCTGTCGGGGTGGGTGGCCCGCCCCCATCGCACGTGGCGACATGCGCGCGAACGTGGCGCCCGAGTACATCGACGCCGTGTGCGAATCGGATCTGGAAGAGGCGAGCGGCCAGGCCATCGATCCCGAACGCGCTCGCGCGCTCGTGCGTTCCATCGCACGCAACGTCGCCCAGGAAGCCGCCCTCGCCACGCTGATTGCCGATGTGAAGAGCGCCGGCACGGGAATGAGCGAACCGACGCTGCGCGTGTACCTCGAGGCGCTGCGCCGCTTGTTCGTCGTGCAAGAACTCGAGGCTTGGGCGCCCACGCTGCGCTCGCGCACCCCGCTGCGTTCTGCGCGCACGTGGCATCTATGCGACCCGTCGCTCGCTGCCGCCGCCCTCGGCGTCAACGAGGACGGCCTGCTCGACGATCTCGTCACGATGGGTTACCTCTTCGAATCGCTTTGCGTGCGCGACCTGCGGGTTTATGCGAGCTTGCTCGGTGGCGTCGTGCGCCACTACCGCGACAAGAGCGGGTTGGAGGTCGATGCGGTCATCACGTTGCCGGCTGGCGCGTGGGCGGCAGTGGAAGTGAAGCTCGGGGGCGCCGAACGCATCGACGAGGCCGCCAAGCATCTGTTGGCGCTGGCTGCGAAGGTCGATGCGAAGGCCATGGGCGAGCCCGCGTTCCTTATGGTGCTCACGGGCGGCGAATACGCCTACACCCGCCCCGACGGCGTTCACGTCGTGCCACTCGCGTGCTTGAAATCGTGAGTCCGTTTACGAAGGAGCCAACATGGAAGCTAGCCAGTTCATCGAAGCCATCAACATCCTGAAAGCGGGGCGGCCGGTCGTGTTCCCGACCGATACCGTGTACGGCCTGGGCGTCGCCGTGAAATTCACCGATTCGCCCGAGGATATTTACAAGTTGAAGCAGCGCGACGACGGCAAGCCCATCGCCTGGCTCGTCGACGGTGTCGATGCGCTCGACGAGTACGGCGTCGACGTTCCCGACAAGGCCTACCGCCTTGCAGAGGCCCAGTGGCCAGGCGCGCTCACCATCGTCGTGAAGGCGTCGGACAACGTGCCGCCCGCGTTCCGCGCAAAGGACGGCACCATCGGCTTGCGCATGCCCGATAACGACACGGCCCTGCGCCTCATCCGCGTCGTCGGTCCCATCGCAACCTCGTCAGCCAACGTATCGGGCGGCGTCGCGCCAAGCTGCGCGGCAGACCTCGACCCGGACCTGCTCAAGCTCATCGGCGCGGTTGTGGAAGACGACGCGCAGGCCAGCGGCACGCCTTCCACCGTGCTAGACTGTTCGCACGACAAGCCCGTTCTCATTCGCCAGGGGGAGGCCATGGAAGAGACCATTTTCACCGTTCCCATCGAGTACGTTTCCCACACCAAGAAGAACAACATCAACGCGAAGCTGTGGACCAGCTCGAAGTTCGGCAGCCCCGACAACCCGGGAACCGAGGATCCGAAGGCCGTCATCCAGATCGTCCACGGCATGGCCGAGCACATCGACCGCTACGACGATTTCGCGCGCTACCTGGTCGGCCGCGGTTTCGTCGTGTGCGCCGAGGACCACGTGGGTCACGGCGGCTCGGTGAACGGCCCCGAAGAGTACGGCCACATTCCCCTGAAGGGCGGCAAGAACATCATGGTCGGCGACGTGCACACGCTTCACAGCATGGTGGCGCGTGCGTTTCCCGACGTTCCGTACGTGTTGTACGGCCATTCCATGGGCAGCTTCATCGCGCGTGCCTACATCGCCCGTTACGGCGACGAGCTGGCGGCGTGCGTGCTTTCGGGCACGGGCAACGTGCCCGCCAACATGTCGAAGCTCGGCAACACCCTTGCGCGGTTCATCGCGTCCATCAAGGGCGAGACCTACCATTCGAAGCTCATCGACGGCATGGGCGCCGGCGGGTACGGCAAGAAGATCGAAAACGCCCGCACCGACCTCGACTGGCTGTCGACCGACCCCGCGGTCGTCGATGCCTACATCGCCGACGACAAGTGCGGTTTCATGTTCACGCTCGGCGGCTACACCACGTTGCTCGACCTGACGGGCGAAGTCGTCACGCCCGAATGCGCCGCGAAGGTGCCCAAGGACCTGCCCGTCTTCTTCGTGGCCGGCGACGGCGACCCGGTCGGCGACATGGGCGAGGGCGTGAAGGCCGCCGCCCAGTTGCTGCGCGACGCGGGCGTGAAGACGGTCGACTGCAAGATCTACGAGGGCATGCGCCACGAGATTCACAACGAAATCGGCAAGGACCAGGTGTACGACGACATCGCCACCTGGGTCGAAGCGCACGTGTAGCGGCACCGGCCGAAGGAGGGTCATGAAGAAGTACGTCATCGCGCTCGACGAGGGCACGACCTCGGCGCGCAGCGTCCTCATCGACGCGCAGGGCCGCATCGCCGGCGTGGCACAGCGCGAGTTCGAGCAGCACTACCCGCATCCCGGTTGGGTCGAACACGACCCGCAAGAAATCCTGTCCGCCCAGCTCGGCACCATGACCGAACTGCTCGTCGCGCACAACGTCGACGCGTACGAAATCGACTCCATCGGCATCACGAACCAACGCGAGACCACGGTCGTGTGGAACCGTGAGACGGGCGAGCCCATCGCCAACGCCATCGTGTGGCAGTGCCGCCGCACGGCCAGCATGGTCGACGCCATCTGCGGCGACCCCGACATCGCGCAGGCGGTCACGGCCAAGACGGGCCTCATCCCCGACGCGTACTTCTCGGCAAGCAAGATCAAGTGGATCCTCGACAACGTGGAAGGCGCGCGCGACTTGGCCGAGGCGGGCAAGCTTGCGTTCGGCACCATCGACACGTGGCTTGTCTGGGCGCTCACCGACGGCGCGGTGCACGCGACCGACCCGACGAACGCCAGCCGCACGATGCTCTTCGACATCCACACCATGCAGTGGGACCAATGGCTGTGCGACCTGTTCGACGTGCCCCTGTCCATGCTGCCCGAAGTGCGCCCCTCATCGGGCGATTTCGGGCGCACAGCACGCGACGGCATCGTGGCGGGCATCCCCATCCGCGGCGTGGCGGGCGACCAGCAAAGCGCGCTGTTCGGCCAGTGCTGCTTCGATGCGGGCCAGGCCAAGAACACGTACGGCACCGGCTGCTTTTTGCTCATGAACACGGGAAGCGAGGCGCCCGTTTCCAAGAACGGCCTCGTCACCACCGTGGCGGCAAGCGCGCCGGGGGCGGGCCCCGAGTACGCCATCGAGGGAAGCGTCTTCATGGGCGGCGCGCTCATACAGTGGGTCCGCGACGGGCTGGGCCTCATTCAGGACGCGTCCGAAACCGAGGCCATCGCGCAAAGCGTCGACAGCTGCGACGGCGTGTACATCGTGCCGGCCTTCACGGGCCTCGGCGCGCCGTATTGGGACGCCGAGGCGCGCGGCGCCATCTACGGGCTCACGCGCGGCACGACCACGGCGCATATCGTGCGAGCCGCGCTCGAGGCGTTGGCATACCAGGTGTACGACCTGGTGGGAGCCATGGAAAGCGACGCGGGCATGCCCTTGAAGGTGCTCAACGTCGACGGCGGCGCCTCCGCGAACAACTTCCTCATGCAGTTCCAAAGCGACATCTTGGGCAAGCCGCTTCGCCGTCCCGAGAATGTGGAGACCACCGCGCTCGGCGCCGCCTACCTGGCCGGCCTTTCCACCGGCTTCTGGGGCTCGCTCGACGACCTGCGCGCCCTTCGTGCCAGCGACGCCACCTACCTTCCCGACGAAAACGACGAGCGCCTCGCCGCCCGCCTCGCCGGCTGGAAGCAAGCCGTCGCCCGCACCCGCACAACATGAGGATAGCCCTGTTGTTGCAGTGAGTGTTTCATTCATGAATACGGAAACGCCGCTCCTCATGCGCAGGGCGGCGTTTTACTATGTGCAGGTACCAAATTACCGGAGGGGCATCATGAACATCAGCATCGCAAGCGATCACGCGGGTTTCGAGGAGAAGCAGCTGCTCGTCGGCTATCTGCGGGAACTCGGCCACGAGGTCGCCGACCGCGGGCCCGAAAACGACGATCGCGTCGACTACCCCGATTTCGCGAAGCTGGTTGCGCATGATGTCGCGCAAGGCGCGGCCGACCGCGGCGTGCTCGTGTGCGGCACCGGCATCGGCATGGCCGTGGCGGCCAACAAGGTGCACGGCATCCGCGCCGCCAACGTCACGTCCCCCGAGTTCGCCGTCTTGGCGCGCGAGCACAACGACGCCAACATCGTCACGGTGTCGGGCCGGTTCGTCGACGACGAAACCAACCGAGCCATCGTGAAGGCGTTCCTCGAAACCGATTTCGCCGGCGGCCGCCACGAGGGCCGTGTCGCAAAGATCATGGCACTAGAACAGGAGTAACCGATGACGTTCAATCCCATTCCCCATGTAGTCGAGCAAGACCCCGAAGTTGCCGACATTCTGCGCGGCGAGCTGGCGCGCGAGCGCGGCACCATCGAGCTCATCGCGTCGGAAAACATCGTCAGCCCCGCCGTCATGGAGGCCATGGGCTCGGTGCTCACCAATAAGTATGCGGAAGGCTACCCCGGCAAGCGCTTCTACGGCGGCTGCGAGAAGGTCGACCTTGTGGAGCAGCTTGCCATCGACCGCGCGAAGCGCCTGTTCAACGTGCAATTCGCCAACGTGCAGCCGCATTCTGGCGCGCAGGCGAACTACGCGGCGTACGCCGCCGTCATCAAGCCGGGCGACACGGTGCTCGGCATGAAGCTCGACAACGGCGGTCACCTGACGCACGGCTCGTCCGCCAACTTCTCGGGCAAGCTCTACCATGTGGAAGCCTACGGCGTGGGCGACGACGGCCGCATCGACTACGACGCCGTGCTCGCACAGGCCAAGGAATGCCGCCCGCAGGTCATCGTGGCAGGCGCCTCGGCCTACCCGCGCGTCATCGACTTCGAGCGCTTCGCCGACATCGCGCATGAAGTCGGCGCGTACCTCATTGTCGACATGGCCCACATCGCCGGCCTCGTGGCCACGGGCGCGCATCCCAGCCCCTTGCCGTATGCCGACATCGTCACCACCACCACGCACAAGACGCTGCGCGGCCCGCGCGGCGGCATGATCATGACCAACGACGAAGAGCTCGCCAAGAAGATCGACAGCGCCGTGTTCCCCGGCACCCAGGGCGGCCCGCTCATGCACGTCATCGCCGGCAAGGCCGTCGCGCTCGGCGAGGCGCTCGGCCGCGATTACGTGGAATACATCGACGCGCTCGTCGCCAACTGCGCCACCATGGCCGAAGCCATCGCCGAAGGCGGCCTGCGCCTCGTGTCCGGCGGCACCGACAACCACCTGTGCCTGGTCGACCTCACGCCGGCCGACGCCACCGGCCGCGACACCGAGGTCCTGCTGGAAACCGTCGGCCTGACGGTGAACAAGAACACCATCCCCAACGAGCAGCGCAGCCCGTTCGTCACGAGCGGCATCCGCGTCGGCACGGCGGCCGCCACCACGCGCGGCCTCACCAACGACGAGTTCCGCATCGTCGGCCAGTCCATTTCGGAAGCCGTCTTCAACGCGAACGACCCCACGGCGCTCGCCGCCATCAAGGCCCGCATCCAGAAGATCATCGACGCCCACCCGCTATACCCCGAACTCGAATACTGACGTTCCGAAAGAGCCAGCTTGGCGTGGTTGGAAAAGATGCTAGTGTAGACAAGGAACTAACAGCTCATCGCAGGAGGGCGGGGTGGCCCTCACAAAGCGAGTTCCGCAGCAAGCGAAGCTTGCGAGGACTGTCTGAGCGACTGAGGGTCACCCCGCCCTCCGTCGCCGAGAAAGTGGCAACCATGGCAGACAACAGACCGTCTTGGGACGAATACTTCGCCAAGCTGGCGAAAGAGGTCTCCACTCGCACCACCTGCGTGCGCCGCGCGGTCGGCGCCGTCATCGTGAAGGACAACCGCATCCTCGCCACCGGCTACAACGGCGTGCCGAAGGGCATGGCGCACTGCGGCGAGGTGGGCTGCCTGCGCGAGCGCCTCGGCGTGCCGAGCGGCGAGCGCCAGGAAATCTGCCGCGGCCTTCACGCCGAGCAGAACGCCATCATCCAGGCGGCCAAGTACGGCATCGATATCAACGGCGCGAAGATCTACATCACCACGCAGCCGTGCATCACCTGCGCGAAGATGTGCATCAACGCCGGCATCACCGAGATCATCTACTCCAACCCGTACCCCGACGAGCTTTCGCTCGGCATGCTGGAAGAAGCCGGCATCCCCTACCGCGTAGTCGAATCGAACTAACAATCAGGTCAATCTGCCCCTAAGCAGAAGAGCGTAGCCCCGCCCGCCAACCCGCGGGGCGGACAGTGGGCCAAATGCCCTCACCGTTCGTCGGATTCTTGTTGCTTTCGCCCAATGACGTTACCAACCCGTTGTGTATCCGTTATCATTACAAAGGTTTGTCATGACGTCCGCATTTGCGGCGCAGAGATGAAAGCAGGGTATGGTCGTCGTAGCGGTTCTGATCGGCGTTGTCGTGGGCGTGGCGGGTTTCGCTCCGCTCATCTTCGGGATGAACAAAGCGCGAATGGCCACGCCGACGAGCAATTTCGGCCATGCGGGCTCGTTGTTGCTGGGGGTCTTCCTCTCGCTTCTCATCTTAGCCGCGGCGGTCATCGCCTGTGTCATGTTGGCTCGCGACCTCGCGGTGCCCTTCGTGCTCGGCGCGGCCGGCGGCCTCATCGCCGCGGCGGTCGTCTTCGGCATCCGCAACAATTTGCGCAAGTAAAAAAGCAAGAGAAAAGGGAAAGCTGTGGAAGGTACTAACCCTATCGAGATGCTCAACGAGGCGGTGCCTGAGCTTCAGGCCTCGTTCGACTCGGCGTTCCTCATCGAGTTCGGCAATTCCGGCTTCGGCATCACGCAGTACATGGCCTACGCCATCCTGGTGTTCATCATCGTGTTGCTCGTGGTGTTCGGCGTCGGCCGCAAGCTCACGCTTGTTCCGAGCAGCAAGTTCACCAACATGGTGGAATACGGCTACCAGATGGTGCGCAACTCAATCGGCGAGGGCACCATCGGCCATGGCTACAAGAAGCACATCCCGCTTCTGGCCACGCTGTTCTTCTTCATCCTCGTCTCGAACTTCATCGGCCTCATCCCCGGCGCGAAGGCGGCCACAGGTTCCATCCAAATCACCTGGGCGCTGTCCATCGTGGCGTTCGTGTACTTCAACTACTGGGGCGTGAAGGCGCACGGCGGCTGGGGATACATCAAGTCCATCGCGCCGTCGGGGCTGCCCGCGGTCATGGTGCCCATCATCTGGGTGTTCGAATTCGTGTCGCTGGTCATCCGCGTGCTCACGCTGGCCGTCCGACTTTACGGCAACATGTTCGCCGGCCACATGGCCCTCGGCGTGTTCGCCCTGTTCGCCACCTCGTTCCTCACGGCCACGCTCAACGGCGCCACCCCGGCGTTCGGCGGGCTTTCCATCGTGTGGCTTCTTTTCGAGATCTTCATGTACGCGCTCGAGACGCTGGTCGCGTTCCTGCAGGCGTACGTGTTCACCATCCTGACGGCGGTCTACATCAACCTGGCCACGTCATCGCACTAAGGAGGTCGTGCATTCTGTCATCCCGAGCGTAAGCGAGGGATCTCCCCCGGCGTATCGCCTGAGATCTTTCGACTTCTCGCTTTGCGCTCCGCTCAGGATGACAAAAGACGGGTTGCGCTTTCCCGCGAAAAGCGCCTGACATTCGGTTGCATCGGTTGAATTCCACGGCCGATGGGACATAGTAAAACCGGTGTCTCCAAGCGGCATGCGAGGAGACGGCAAAAGGAGGAAATCGTGGAAACTACCATCGTACTCGCAGCATTGAAGCTCGTCGGCTACGGCCTCGGCGCCATCGGCCCTGGCATCGGCATCGGCATCGCCTGCTATGGCGCTTGCGTCGGCACTGCCCGCCAGCCCGAACTCGCCGGCCGTCTGTTCACCAACTTCATCCTTGGTGCCGCCCTGGCCGAGGCGCTCGCCCTGCTGGGCTTCGTCCTTGTGTTCATCATCTAAATGACCTTATCGGAAGCAAACCGTTAAGGCACAAGGAGGTTACCCAGTGAACATGAGAGCATACAAAGCAAAGGCCTGGCTCGCCGTCACCGGCGCCGCTGCCAGCGCCTCCCTTGCTTTCCCTGCGCTCGCGTTTGCGGACATGGAGCCGAAGGAAGGCGTTGCGGTCATTCTTCCCGACCTCAACGAGACCATCCCGATGCTCATCGCTTTCATCGTCCTTGTCATCATCCTCGCGAAGTTCGGCTGGCCCATGTTCGAGGGCATGCTCGAAAAGCGCGAGAAGACGATCGCCGAGGCCCTGCAGAAGTCCGAGGAGGCGCGCGTCGAATCCGAGCGCACGCTTGCCGAGTACCAAAAGCAGCTGGCCGACGCGAAGGCCCAGGCGTCCCAGATCATCGCCGAGGCCAAGGAGACGGGCGAAGCCGTCCGCGCGGACATCACCAAGCAGGCGCAGGAAGAGTCAGTCGCGATGATCGAAAAGGCGAAGATCGCCATCGAAGCCGAGAAGAAGGCCGCCATGGCCGATCTTCAGAACTCGATTGCCGATCTTTCCGTCGACGTGGCGTCCCGCCTGGTCGCAAGCGACCTGAGCGACGACGAGCACCGCAAGATCATCGAGCGCTACATCAGCGAGGCGGGCAGTTTCCATGCCAACTAATCGTCTTGTCGTAAAAGAGCAGATCGCCGCGTACACGCAGCTTCTCTTCGAGGCTGTCAACAACGACGGCGGTCAGGACGGCGTGCTCGCGGTTCGCGATCAGCTGATCACGATCGTCGCCGCTCTGCGCGGCAACGCCGATTTGGAAAGCGCCTTGAAGGACCCTGGCTACTCGCCCGAGCAGAAAGCCCAGCTCGTGCGCGGCGTCTTCGCCGATGCCAACCCGGCTCTCGTCAGCGTGCTGGCCGTCATGGCCGAGCGCGGCGAAACCGATTACCTGGCACGCGTGGCCTCGGGGTTCGAAGCGAAGATGAACGACGAGCTGAACATCGCCGTGGTCGATGTCACGACCGCGGTCGAGCTCGACGATCATCTGCGCGAGCTTATCAAGCAGAAGGCAGAAGCCGGCCTGGGCAAGTCAGTTGTGCTGCAAGAGCACCTCGACAAGTCCATGATCGGCGGCATCATCATGAGCACGGCGGACGAGCGCATCGACGCCAGCATCCTCTCGCAAATCGAGAAGACGCGCACCGTGCTGAAGCAGTAATTGAAAGGGAGGTGAATGCTAGTGACTGAGATTACCGCACAGTCCATCGACGAGGCGCTGCGCAAGCAGCTCGAAGGACTCGAGATGGGCGTTGACTCGCGGGAAGTCGGCACGGTCATCCAGGTCGGCGACGGCATCGCGCGCGTCGACGGCTTGAAGAGCGCCATGGCCGGCGAGCTGCTGGAATTCATCGGCGAGGGCGGCAAGACCGTGTACGGCCTGGTCCAGAACCTCGAGGAAGATGAAATCGGCGCCGTTCTTCTCGGCGACGTCACTGCAATCAAGGAGAACGACCAGGCTCATACCACTGGTCGCATTATGGACGTTCCGTCCGGCAAGGGCCTGCTCGGCCGCGTGGTGAACCCGCTCGGCATGCCCATCGACGGCAAGGGCCCCATCGAGGCCGAAGGCCGTCGTCCCGTCGAGTTCAAGGCTCCCGGCGTCATCAGCCGCAAGCCCGTGCATGAGCCCATGCAGACCGGCATCCTGGCCATCGACGCCATGGTGCCCATCGGACGCGGTCAGCGCGAGCTGATCATCGGCGACCGCCAGACCGGCAAGTCGGCCATCGCCATCGACGCCATCATCAACCAAAAGGGCCAGGACATGATCTGCATTTACGTTGCGATCGGTCAGAAGGCCTCCACGGTTGCCGGCGTTGCCGAAACCCTCGAGCGCCACGGCGCGATGGACTACACCATCATCGTGTCGGCTTCGGCGTCCGACTCGGCGCCGCTGCAGTACATCGCCCCGATGGCGGGTGCCGCCATGGGCGAGTACTTCATCTACACGGGCGAGGACGGCCAGCCGGCCGGTCCCGAGAACCCCGGCCGCCACGTGCTCATCATCTACGATGACCTGTCCAAGCAGGCTGTCGCTTACCGTCAGATGTCGCTGACGCTGCGCCGCCCGCCCGGACGCGAGGCTTACCCCGGCGACATCTTCTACCTGCACTCTCGCCTGCTCGAGCGTGCCGTGAAGATGAACGACGAGTACGGCCGCGGCTCCATGACGGCCCTGCCGATCATCGAGACCCAGGCTGGCGACGTGTCCGCCTACATTCCGACGAACGTCATCTCGATTACCGACGGTCAGATCTTCCTGTCCACCGACCTGTTCTTCCAGGGCCAGCGCCCGGCAGTCAACGTCGGCCTGTCGGTGTCGCGCGTCGGCGGCTCGGCCCAGACCAAGGCCGTCAAGTCCGTCGCCGGCACCCTGCGCCTCGACCTGGCCGCTTACCGCGAGCTGCAAGCGTTCACGCAGTTCGGCAGCGACCTCGACAAGGCCACGCAGGATCAGCTGAACCGCGGCGCCCACATGACAGAGCTGCTGAAGCAGGGCCGTTACGTGCCGATGCCCTTCGAGGAAGAAGCCGTGTCCGTGTTCGCGGGCTCCAAGGGCTACCTCGACGACATCCCCGTGGGCGACACCGTTCGCTTCCGCGACGAGCTGCGCGAGTACCTGCGCGCCAGCAAGCCGGAGATTCTGAAGAGCATCCACGACGAGAAGAAGTTCACCGACGACACCACGAACGCGCTGGTCGAGGCCATCGAGACCTTCAAGCAGCAGTTCGCCCCGTCGGCGTAAGGCAGGTAAAGCATGCCTAACCTTCACGACATAGAACGACGCATCAACTCCGTCACGTCGACGAAGCAGATCACGCGCACCATGGAAATGGTCGCGGCTGCGAAGATTCGCCGTGCGTCGGTTCGCGTGGAGAACTCGATGCCGTGGGCAGCTGCGCTGTCCGACATGCTCATCTCGACCTCGGCGTATTCCCGCATCAAGGACGACCCGTTGCTGAACCCGCACGATGAGGTGAAACACAGCATCATCATCGCCGTCACATCTGACCGCGGCTTGGCCGGCGGTTTTAACAGCAACGTGTTACGCGCCGTCGAGCGCTTGAAGAAAGATCGCGAGATCTCGGGCGCGAAGGTCAGCATCATCGCATGCGGCAAGAAAGCGTGCGGCTACTTCGAGTACCGCAAGATCCAACCTGTCATCGAAGTGCGCGACAAGTCGGCAGACCCGACGTACGAGGAGGCATCCGAAATCGCCGAGTACATCCGCAAGGGTTACATCGCCGGCGACATCGACGAGGTCATCGTCGTGTTCAACCATATGGTGAACGCGGGCGAGCAGCGCCTCGTCGCCAAGACGGTGCTTCCCATCCCGCACAAGAGCTTTGCCGAGCAGATGGAGCTCGATAGGTTCCAGAAGGACATCTACTTCGACTTCCGCGAGCACATCGACGACAGGCACGAGGGCGATATCGAGTTCGAGCCCGATACCAGGCACTGCCTGATCTACCTCGAGCAGGCGTACCTGCGCACCGACGTGTACTTCGCGCTGAACGACTCGGCGGCAGCCGAGCAGGGCGCGCGCCGCACCGCGATGAAATCGGCTACGGACAACGCAACCGAGATGATCGCCACGCTTACCAGAATTTACAACCGTGAACGTCAAGGCGCCATCACGACCGAGATTTCGGAAATCGTCGGCGGCGCAGCGGCTTTGGAGGAATAAATGAGTCAGCAAACCCTATTCACAAGAGAGGAGCTCGAGGCCAGCAAGGGCGGCGTCGGACGCATCGTGCGTATCGTCGGCCCCGTCGTCGACGTTGAGTTTGCGCCGGATCAGATCCCCGCAATCTACAATGCCCTGACGATCGACGCCAAGACGACCGCCGGCGACATCCACCTGGTGTTGGAAGTCGAAACCGAACTGCCTGGCAACCTCGTCCGCTCCGTTTCGATGGACTCCACCGACGGCCTGGTCCGCGGTCTGGAAGTCCAGGACACGGGCCATCCCATCATGATGCCCGTCGGCCCCAACACCCTGGGCCGTATTTGGAACGTCATCGGCCAGCCCGTTGACGAGAAGCCCATCCCCGAGGACCTGGCCGGCTTCATGCCGATTCACCGCCCGGCCCCCGAGTTCGAAGAGCTCACCACCACGACCGAGATCTTCGAGACCGGCATCAAGGCCATCGACCTCATCGAGCCGTTCGTCCGCGGCGGCAAGGCGTCGGCAAGACGGTTATCATCCAGGAGCTCATCAACAACCTGGCCCAGGAGCACGGCGGCACGTCGGTGTTCACGGGCGTAGGCGAGCGCACCCGCGAGGGTACCGACCTGTTCCTGGAAATGAGCGAGTCTGGCGTTATCGAGAAGACCTGCCTGGTGTACGGCCAGATGAACGAGCCTCCCGGAGCGCGTCTGCGCGTCGGCCTGGCCGGCCTGACCGAAGCCGAGTACTTCCGCGATCAGGGCCAGGACGTGCTTCTGTTCATCGACAACGTGTTCCGCTTCACCCAGGCGGGTTCCGAGGTATCGGCACTTCTCGGCCGTATGCCCTCCGCCGTCGGTTACCAGCCCACGCTGGCCACCGAGATGGGCGACATGCAGGAGCGCATCACGTCGACCAGCACGGGTTCCATCACGTCGGTGCAGGCCGTTTACGTGCCCGCCGACGACCTTACCGACCCCGCGCCTGCCACCACGTTCACCCACCTCGATGCCCGTACGGTTCTGTCGCGCTCCATCGCCGAGCTCGGCATTTACCCGGCAGTCGATCCGCTGGAGTCTTCTTCCCGCGCCCTCGATCCCGAGGTCGTCGGCGAGGAGCACTACCGCGTGGCCGTCGGCATCCAGGAGCTCCTGCAGAACTACAAGGACCTCCAGGACATCATCGCCATTCTGGGTATGGACGAGCTTTCCGAGGACCAGCGCCTCGTCGTCAACCGCGCGCGCAAGGCGCAGCAGTTCTTCGGCCAGTGCTTCCACGTCGCCGAGCAGTTTACCGGTCTGCCTGGCAAGTACGTGAAGCTCGAGGACACGATCCGCTCCTTTGCCGCCATTCTCGATGGTGAATGCGACGAGATTCCCGAGCAGTGCTTCCGCATGAAGGGCTCGATTGAAGACGTGTACGCTGCTTACGAAGAATTGCAGGGAGAATAGCAATGGCTGAAAGTTATCGTTGCGTAGTCGCGACTCCGACACGCGTCTTGTTCGAAGGCGACGTGTACTATGCCGACGTGCCCGGTTATGCGGGTCACTACGGCGTGTTGAAAGGCCATGAGAGCCTCGTTGCGACCAATCATCAGGGCGGCAAACTCGTGTTGCACCTCGACCCCGATGGCAACGAGAAGAGGGAATTCCTCATCCACCGCGGCTGCACCCAGATGCTCCACGATCATCTGGCCGTGCTCGCCCGCTTTGGTCGCGCAATCGAGGAACTAGATCTGGAGAGCTCGAAGAAGCGCGTCGAGGAAATCAGCGCCGAGATCGCAGCCAAAGAGGCTCAGCTGGCAGCCGAGACCGACGAAGACCGCATTGCGGCCGGCAAGGCTTGGCTTTCCACCGAGCGCATTCACCTTGAATGGCACGAAGCCAAGATTCACTTCTTGGAGACGGGTCAGGAAAGCACCAAGCAGTAAGCGTCTTTCGCATCGCTTAAGACACCTTGAGGAGCCGCGCACCCGCGGCTCCTCCTGTTTTATGCGGTCCGTCCTCCTGTCCGCCCTTGGCGGTGGGAAGGGGGTGAGCTGCTTGGCGCGGGCTAACCGCTCATGCGGTCTGGCTCCCTGTCCGCCCCTGGCGGTGGGAAGGGGGGTCTCGGGCTTGTCCTCGCTCGCATGGTTAGTATAGGTTGATACAGTATCCGGCTGCGGAATCGCCCTCGACCCCCTTCCCACCGCCAAGGGCTACGCTCTTCCCTTGCTGCGCCTTATGAAAGTGCAAACCCGCCTTGCGGCGGGTGTCGAAATAATGCCGCCTTCGGCGGCGGGTGCACGGAGTGCGCCCCTACGGGACGAACTTGTGAGACGAACATATTCGGTGCGCGTTGCAGCATAACCCGCAGGGACAAACTCGGGGACGTACGTATTCGTTATGCGTTGCGGCAAAGCCCGTAGGGGCGAGTTCGTGGGACGTGCGTATCCGGTGCGCGTTGCGGCAAAACCGTAGGGGCGCGATTCATCGCGCCCGCCGCCGAAGGCGGGTTCAAAAAAAGCCCGCGCAAGCGGGCTTGCTGCATTCTCATGAATAGGGGGGTGAGTGGGCCGGTAAGCCGGGTTCTGTCGATGGATGGCCATTTATCTGCGGCGCACGTCGCCGTGCGTCTCTAGCACGCAACCCGGATGCGCGGCGGGCCACCGCATAGCATCCCTATTTGCGCTTGCTCCGGATGGGGTTTGCCAAGCCGCGCCGTTGCCGACGCGCTGGTGCGCTCTTACCGCACCGTTTCAGCTTTTCTCCCGACAAGCGGGGGAGTTTTCTTTTCTGTGGTACTTTCCGTCGGGTCGCCCCGCCCAGCTGTTAGCTGGCATCCTGCCCTGTGGAGCCCGGACTTTCCTCGCGCCTAAGCACGCGGCCATCTGGCCCACTCGAGTATGTTATTGTAGCAAACGATATGGAACACGACCTTAAGACATGCGCGCTTGTCGCCGCGAGCGACTTCAATGCTGCGGATTTCGAAAGCCGCGAGGCGAATGGCCAGTTCGATTGCGTTATCGCGGTGGACGGCGGGTTCGCGCACCTGCGCGAGCTTGGCGTGGTGCCGGACTTGACCATCGGCGACTTCGATTCGCTCGGGTACGTTCCCGACGGCGAAGACGTCATCGTGCATCCCGTTCACAAGGACAAGTCCGATTTAGAGCTCGTACTCGACTACGTGCTGGAACGCAGGTTTGAAAGCGCTGTCGTGTACGGCGCTTTGGGCGGACGCCTCGACCATTCGGTGGCGAACCTGCAGATGTGCGCGCGCTTCGCCGAGGCTGGCCTTGATCTTCTGCTTGTAGGCACCGATGCGGCCGTGAAGATCCTCGTGGGTCCGGGCGAGTACAGCCTTCCCGTTTGCGACCGCGGAACGGTCTCGGTATTCTCGGCGGTTGACGAATCGCGCGGCGTAACCGAGCGCGGCCTAGAATACCCGCTTGAAGGCGCAACGCTCACGAACCGCACCACCCTCGGCCTTTCCAACGAGCTCATCGGCCAGCCCGCAAGCATCTCCGTAGCCAACGGCACCCTCCTCATCTTCCATCCCACCCACTAACCTGCAAACCTGCCACGAGAGGGGGTCCCGTGGCAGGCGGAGAGGTGGCCCTGCCACGACCTGGCGCAGTCTGCCCCGAGACCCCCTCTCTTGGCGGGTGAAAGAGCCACATCCTTGTCATCCTGAGCGAAGCGCCAAAGGCGCGGAGTCGAAGGATCTCGGGCTTTGCCCGTGTTCGGATAAGCGCTCATATAGGCTGCTTCGCGGAGATTCCTCGCATTCGCCCGGAATAACATGAGGGGCGTTATAATCACAACTGGGGAGCTTGCGGTATCGGCAGGCTGAGAGGAGGCGCGAATCGCCTCGACCCGAAGAACCTGATGTGGGTAATGCCAACGAAGGGAGAAGATCATGGCACAGTTGCCCCTTTCCAACGCTTTGAAGAACGTCCGCAGCACCACGCCGCTCGTGCATTGCATCACGAACTACGTGACGGTCAACGATTGTGCAAATGCGCTTTTGGCCTGCGGGGGAAGCCCCATCATGAGCGACGAGCCGCTCGACGTGCCCGATATCCAGACCATCTGCGGTGGCTTGGTCCTCAACATCGGCACGCTGAACGCGCATACGATCGAAGGCATGAAGGACGCAGCCGCGAAGGCGACCGAGCTCGGTCATCCCATCGTGCTCGACCCGGTGGGTGCCGGTGCTTCGAAGCTGCGCACCGAAACGGCCGGCATGCTGCTCGACGCATACGACATCAGCGTCATCCGCGGGAACATGTCCGAGATGAAGGCCCTGGCGGGTGCCGCAGCCGCCACGCGCGGGGTCGACGTGAACCCCGACGATGCGGTCACACGCGACAACCTTGCGGAAAGCGCCGCGTTCGCGAAGGCGCTCGCAGCGAAGACCGGCGCCGTCATTGCCATCACGGGCGCCATCGACATCGTGGCCGACTCCGAGCGCGCCTTCGCCATCAGCAACGGCTCGCCCACCATGGGCAAGATAACCGGCGCAGGCTGCATGCTCACCTGCGTGACGGCGGCCTATGCCGTTGCCAATCGCGATGCGCTGCTCGAGGGCGTCGTCGCAGCCATCGCGGGCATGGGCATTGCGGGCGAAGTCGCCGCCACGCGCATGCAGCCGGTCGACGGCAACGCGTCGTTCCGCACGTACCTGATCGACGCGCTGTACAACATGAACGGCGAGGCGCTCGAAGCCGTCGCCCGTATCGAAGAGGTGTAACGGGAGGACGGGACGGGAGTCATCGTTCCAGGCAAGGAGCTGCTGATGCGCAACTTGAAAGATGCCATGCTGCTGTATGCGGTGACAGACCGCGCATGGTTGAACGGGCGCGACCTGGCCGATTGCGTACGGCAGGCTATCGAAGGCGGGGCGACGTTCGTGCAGCTGCGGGAAAAGGATGCGCCGCGCGACGAAATCGTCGCATTGGGAAAAGAGCTTGCCGCCATCTGCAAGCAAGCGGACGTGCCGTTCGTCATAGACGACGAAGTCGATATTGCCATAGAAGTCGGCGCCGATGGCGTGCATGTGGGCCAGGATGACATGGCGTGCGCGCAGGCCAGGGCGCAGCTCGGGCCTGACAAGATAGTGGGCGTATCGGCGCAGACGGTCGAGCAGGCCTTGAAGGCACAGGCCGACGGGGCGGACTACCTGGGCGTAGGCGCCCTCATTCCCACGGCGACGAAACCCGATGCAGTCGACGTCACGCGCGAGGAACTGCTCGCTATCTGCGAAGCGGTCGACATTCCCGTGGTGGGAATTGGAGGCTTGAACGCGCAGACCATTCCGACTATTGCGGGCTGCGGTGCCGATGGCGCAGCGGTCGTGTCGGCGATTTTCGCAGCTGACGATTGCTTGCAGGCTACGCGCGACTTGCGCGCCGTTTGCGAAAGGACATTTCGATAATCAATTTCCTCCGAGGTAATTGATTATTCATGAAGGAGACCAGCTATATGAAGTCAAGGGATAATCCGAAGTTTTTCGAAGCTGAGTAGGTTTACCCGATTAACGCACTTTGACAGCCGAATATCGA